>NZ_FXTH01000004.1 GCF_900182555.1 Fodinibius sediminis
CACCCCGAACATTCCGGCTATGCTGGCGGCCGCGCCGGCAAACAAGGATTTGATGATTGAACGTCGTGATCGTTTATCGTCTGTAAATTCCATAAAGTTATCTACTGTTGTATAATGATTATTTAAAAAAGAAACTTCTGACGCCCTGTTGAGAGGGCGTAGAAATTAAATAAAATCAAAAATAGGCAGAGAAGTAACTATAAAACCGATTTCACTGAAATTTTCAACGCCCCCTGCCCTTCCCCTGAGATGACCCTTTTCGCTGGGGCCCTCTCAGGTTGCCAGTGGCGGACCTTGAGGCACCATAATTGGTTCTCGGTCGTTCGACTTTTCCTGGCGCTTAGCCTCAAATTTGGCTGTCAGGTATTCACCCAGGAAAACCTCACCCGAGATCTTATTGCCGTCCCTTGATACAGTACCGGTAAAAATGTTCATCACACGATCGCCGGGACGCCGCTCGGTACTCAAGAGTTTCACCGTATTTCCCTCAATCGTGCCTGCTATATCGCGCACAGAAAAGTCGCCCTGGTGAGCCCCTTCAACCCAGTTTTCATCCTGCTGTTCAATGTAAAAAACATGTTCACTCGTTCCGGCATAATATTGCATATCCACTTTCCAGCGCCCTGTCAAGGTTGCCGCAGGGGACTCCTTCTCTGTTGATTTGGGAGACCGCTTTTGAGACAGCAGCTCATGAATGCGATCAGCAACGACCTCGGCATCATCCGGCTGCATCATCCACGCAGTAATGGATATATAGGTCGAACCCGAATCGCTGTCGTTTCCACTGCCCACTACAATGCGGGGCTTTGTACGAGCCATCTTTTCTGCCAGCTCCTGCCCGCCTATGTGAAAGCGATCAGGATCCCAGTGTATTTCAAGACGAGGACTGTGGTTGGATATGGGTGCAGTTTCTCCCGGATGAGACATCCCGGGTATCGTTGGTTCCTCAATGAGGGTATTAATTCCACTGATGTCAGAAACCCGGTTTTCTATGGTATCAAGCCACGACAGCCAGGTCTCCCATTCTTTCGTGTGATCAATCTTTACCCAGGCTTCAACGGCAGCCAACATACCCATCATCTCTTCGCGTCCCACCTTATTATCGCGGCCGGGACCATGGTGGGGAGAACTGGCCTGCCAGGCGGCCTGCATCAGGTTTTTGGGGCCCAGCAGAAGACCGGCGCACTGAGGCCCCCGCAACGCCTTTCCGCCACTGTAGCATACCATGGTAGCCCCGTCCCGGAGATGGGCATTGGGAACCGTAAGATCCTCTGCTGCGGCATCCACCAATACCGGCACCTCATAATCAGCGGCGATCTTAGCAACATTCTTAAGTCCGAGAGGCCCCGTACGGCCTGCCAGCAAGTAGATCATAGCGGTACGGGAACTAAGTGCAAGCTTGAATTCCTCTTCCGAGTCTACCGTAATCACATCTACGCCAATATTGCGCACCGCATGATCATAGGCGTTACGCGAGTGGCGGGGAATAATAACCTCGGTCTTGTTAAAACCGGTAAGATCAGGTATCCGAATTAATTTTTCAGGATTGCCGCCGGTTACGCAGGCTGCCGTCGCATGCTTCATAGCAGCAGCACATCCGGCCGACACCATGCCCCATTCAGCTCCGGTCAGCTCTCCCAGCCGTTCACCAATGCCTTCCGCCAGTTCATCATACTGAACATAGCTCTGAGAAGCCGCCTCCATCGCCTCCCGCACCTGGGGGCGTTCGAGCGAACCTCCTATGATAGTAAAGGTGCCCCGGCAATTGATCACCGGCTCCACCCCAATTCTGCGAAAAGCTTCGTCTCCCATTGCTCGGGTCGACAGGCCACTCGCCGAGAGTATTGACCCATCACCCTTCATACCTTCTCCTTTTGCTAACCGACTGCCTGCTGCAGCTCCCAGTGGAAGCACAGAAAGCATTTTCAACACTTCTTTTCTACTTGGCATAACTACTTTTGATTAATCGTTGATATGTTAATAAATCTGTTTACTGATTTTCTTGCCACCTCTTGGCAGACAACCCATTCTGGTCCCACACAATTTCACCTTCGCGAATGGTTAATTCCGCATTAAGCTTTTTGTTTCCGTCAATCCTGTTTCCTCCGGAATCTACATAGCCGAAATTTCCCTTCTCTACCTTCAACACGGCTATATCAGCAACTCCGCCCTCATCCAGATGGCCCAGATCGCTGCGCTGGATAGCCTTAGCAGCCTTCCAGCTTCCTCCTGCAATCACCTCTTTCAAACGCTGGCCGAGGGTTAAATAGGTAGACATGATGTTGAGCATATCCTTCATCCCCCCGTTCATACTATAACGGTGCAGATCCGTACCAAAAGTATCGGGAAAGAGTCCCTGCTCTGAAGCGGGAACAGCAAGGCTGTAATGGAAACTTCCCCCGCCGTGCCCCACATCAAAAACAATACCCTGTTCCCTGGCCTCGAGTACATACGACTGAATCTTGTCCTCCTCATCAAGAATGGATAGCCGGTCATTCACCGCCCCGAAGGCATGTGTAAAAATATCACCGGGACGCATGCGTTCCAGCAGTTCATCCAGAGACAACTCAGGGGTATGACATTCCAGCAGCAACGGACGATTGCTCTGCTGAGCCGACTTCAACGCCGCCTCAAACGGGACCCAGCTTTTCCCCAGAAAATGACCGATACGCACACCTACAATGTCATCAGGATACCGCCGAACCATTGACAGTGTGCTATCGATGTCTATATCATCCATCTTATAAATACCGGAACCGGATGTCAACCCGTGACCAAAAATATTTATAAAGGCCAACACCCGTGTGTCGGACTGCTCAATGACCTGTTTTCTGAAGTCCGGGAAATTACGCCATCCTGCATCCCCGGCATCTACGATTGTTGTAATCCCCGAACGAAACGAAAAAGCGTCCGGCGACACGCTGGAGGCTCCGCCGTTGAACCCCTTTTCAGGATCACTGCCAAAAAACACATGTGCATGAGGATCAATAAGTCCCGGAACCACATAAAGCCCGCTGACATCGATTACTTTCAAAGCCTCCCCGGGTGGTATATCGCGGGCAACTCGGGCAATGGTCTTTCCCTTGATCCCAAGGTCCATCGACTGGTCGATTCCATTTTTCGGATCAATCACATGCCCCCCCTTGAGCAGCAGATCGTACGACTGGGCCCCGGCACACACGGGCAACAAGCATACCAATATTGCCGGCAGCGCCGCCTTTGCTGCATCATAGGTCACTTTAAACAAAATATTACGCATCTCCGACCAACAGGATACCATCGTCATAGCTGTCTATTGCATTTATTAATACCGTCTGGGTTCTTCATCCCACAGGGGGACCGCACGACCATTAAGATCCCAGACGATACGTCCGTCGCGAATTGTTAATTCCGCCTCAAGTTTCTCGTTTCCTTTCATGGTGCGTCCCCGGGCATCGAGGAAGCCGAACTCGCCTTCTTTCACGTTAAATACCGCTACATCCGCCACTCCGCCCTCGCTGAGATGCCCCAGGTCTTCACGTCCGATAACCTGTGCCGGCGTCCAGGTGGAGCGCAGAATCACCTCCTCCAGGGGCATATCCATATTCAAAAATTTTGACATCAGGTTAGCCATATTTTTCATCCCTCCGTTCATGCTGGAGGTATGCAGGTCACTGCTGATCACATCCGGATAGAACCCCTGTTCCATGGAGGGAATAACCTGGTGCCAGATCAGGCTTCCGCCCCCGTGCCCGACATCAAAAACAATCCCCCTGTCCTGGGCATCGAAGATATATGGCTTCACCTTAAAATTTTCATCCACAACGGCCTCACGTCCCCTGGTGTAGGAATAGGTATGGGTAAAGATATCTCCCGGACGGAGCTTGTCCATAAGCAGCGTTTCCAGCGACAAGGGGGGATCGTGCTCACCAAAATCAACCATCACCGGTACATCGGCCTGCCGCCCCGCCTCCACCGCCTTTTCGACCTGGGTGAAATCTCCCCAGTAGTGGGCCGACTTGATGCCGACGATGAGATCCGGAAACAGCTCCCTGATCATGAGGGTCGTCATTTTGGGATTCATATCCGCTACGTTCTGCTCCTCGTAGCGCCCGAGCATACCAACTCCCACAATATTCAAAAAAGCCAGCACGCGGGTCTTGGCCCGGTCAATGGTCTGCTCTTTGAAGGTCCGGAAGTTTTTCCAGCCGGCCGAACCCGCATCAACGACCGTGGTAACCCCTGCACGAAAGGTGAAGCCATCGGGAGGCAGGCTGACATAGGCATCCGCGATATAGGACTGTGCATTGGTACCGTGAAAAACGTGGGCATGCATGTCGATGATCCCGGGCGTGACATAGAGCCCACTGACATCCACAACACGTCCGGCTGAGGAGGCGGGGATATCTTCGCTGACTCTCGCAATACTGTCACCGGCAATGGCCACGTCCATGCGTCCGTCGATGCCATTTTTGGGATCAATAACGTGTCCGTTGTCAAGCAGCAGGTCAAACTGCTGTGCCATGGCTGCCGGTACCAAACAGCCAGACATCAAGAGAAATAACATCCCCAGTGTTAAAGAACCACGAAGTTTGCTTACAGCGTTTAGCCACCAACCCTTTATCATAATCATACTTTTATTTGTGATTTCCCTTAGCCTGTTTTTTCGGTGCTATTATTACCGGATAACAAAAGTACAAACATTCACAAAAGAAAAAATACTCATATCACAACACAAAAAAACCTGAATGCTTTTGTTTTGCCTCTTTTTATTTAATAATAACTTTTCTTATAAACAAAAAATATCTCCGGCAAACCAAAGGAAAACAAGACAACTTTCCCCGGGCTTCATCGCTGCATCTCACAGGGCCGGTCCGCAGACTCCCTACCATCCTTCCAGCTGTACCAGATCGGGGTTGGTATCTATCTTCATTCAGGACGAAACGTCTTGGATACCGGCTATGATAACAAAGGAGGAGGGCATTTCAGTGCTGCTCGATCCATAGAATGGGCTGGCGGATGGGAAAATTTCGAACAATTTCAGGGAATTCGGGATCAGGATTAAGAGAATTCCATAGTGCAATATAACGGGGGCGATCCAAGGCAAGACCGCCAAATAAAAGAGCAGGATGTCTGACCGGCCACTGATCGTAGTACATGACATCCTCCCTGTACGGCCATTCACTCTTATCCTCGATATAGGGATACATGAACTCGAGAACTTTTCCAATGGATTTACCATCTTCGGTCTGGTACGTCCAAAGATCATGATTGTCATCGGAAATTATATGTACCAGGGAGGTCATGACATCCAGGTTAAACAGCGAATACCCATAGGGTTTGGTCCGGTCCAATTCCCTGGGAAAGCTCCCGTCTTCTGCCACCTGTTCTGGAAGCAGCGTACCTTTGTACAGAGAGCGGCACGCTTCCAATATTTCCTGATTTCCCACCAACCGTGCAAAAGCACTGGCCTGTAGTGCCCAGGCTGTACTGTGATTGTTACCATGCATTTTTTCTTCAATGCCGAATTTACTGGTCGTTAACCAATCCAGATAGGCTGAAAACCAACCCAGCAGAGCCGATTGGTTCTCTCCTGAGAGATATCCCATGCTGTTCAATACCCTGACAGCCTGGGCCACCTCCACCAAATGTATGGTATCGATAATACCGATACTCCGCCCCTCATTTCTCCCCATGATGGCCTGTGAATACTGCAGGTTGGGATTCATCATGGTCTTTTCATCAATAAACCAGGCATGCAGGTGCCTGATCGCTTCATCAGCGTATCTCTCTTTTCCCGTAAGTTTGAAAGCGGACACCAGTGTTGGCACTATTTTGCTTAATCTTCGCATTGCCTGCCTGTGGGCCAGAAAATTATCCGGGTTGCTCCGGCCGTCGCGTCGAATATAGGGACCGCCCGGGTTTTCAGGATCGGGCCACCAATAGTCGCCTTCAGAATAATAGTCGTGGGGGCCGCCCGCACTGCGCGGTGAGACAGTATCCGTAACCGTCACCACAGCAGTCCCCAGATAACGATCGGCAGCCTGAGATACCCGGTCATATTCGATTTCCTTCAGATCAAGAGTGGATGCGGCCCGATGCTCAGCCCCACATGCCATACCCAGGAGTGCCGTTATCCACAGGAGTATTACTGCCGTCCAATTATATGGAAATATGGCGGACATAGGGGGTCCTTTTTTGGATATCACAGCCTGCGTGTGATACCCGTTGTCGATTTCTAAACCTTGCTGATCAAAACTTTTCCCGAGCGTGATCAAACATTCATAACTTCCATACTAGTATCCCGGATTCTGCTCATTAATTTCTGAATTCTGATCCAGTTCATTTTGAGGTATTGGAAATAAGACAAGATCACCCGGATAATTGTCCAGGTTTGGATTATCAAACCTGTCACTGTGATCCAGGGGCAGATAATCGGAGTAAAAATGCCTTTTCACCCGGGTGCCGTCACCAAAAATATTCTTCATTTCCCCCCACCTGACTAGATCCCACAGTCGTTGTCCTTCCAGGGCAAGCTCAACCCGGCGTTCGTGCCTGACAAGCTCAACCAGTGATCCATCAGCCGCCGTTTTGGGAGGCATGTCGACCGAGGGTCGGGCCCGCACTTTATTCACCCAAACCAGAGCTTCATTATTGCCCTGTTCAGCCAGCGCTTCCGCCAGAATAAGATATAGATCCGCCATTCGCATCAGGGGAACGTCTTTCCCGGCCCATCGCTCGTTGGGGAGATGCCCGATATTGTAGATATCCTTCCTAACATTCATTCCAGTCGGCGACCATCGATAATCGTATGCCACCGTATCCCCCGCTGTATATGTAGAGTCATAGGTTACGAGTTCTCCGGAATCGTTGTATCTCTCGTGGGTATACGTTAAGGGTTCCCCGGCATTGTAGACCCCAAAGGCGTCTCCTGTAGAAAAGATGGTATACTCCCGTCGCGGGTCGCCTTCTTCATAGGCCTCGTACAAGTCGCGTTGGGGGAGGTGATATCCCCAGCCTGAAACGCCCCAGATATGAGATAATTCCGGGGGAAGATCACGCGACAGCCGCTGCACCATATAATTAGCACCATAGTCGTCAGCTTCGATGTAGGGAATATAGAACAACAGTTCCGGGTTCGCTTCATTGTTGATATCAAATATAGACATATAGTCGTCTACCAGGTGGTATCCCGTATTTTCCGCAATTTCAATCGCACTGCGTGCGGCGGTCTCAGCAGCAGTAAAGTCTTCCCTGTAAAGCTGTGTCTTGGCAAGGTAAGCCGCTGCCGTTGCTTTTGTTGCACTTCCGGTATACGAAGTTGGCCATTCTTCCGGCAGTTTTTCCCTGGCAAGGGTGAAATCGTTAATAATCCTCTCGTAAATCTGATCCGTAGAAGACTTGGGCTGTTCAAATTCTGCCATCGAGGAGAGCGGAGATTCTATTAGCGGTACTTCCCCAAAGAAATTAACCAGAAACAGATAAGAGAAACCGCGCACAAAATGTGCCTCGGCAATATAGGGATCCAGCTCTTCCTGGGTCATTCCCTTCTCAAGCAGAGTCGGGATCTTTTCAATAGCGTAATTGGCTGCGTTAACACTTTGGTAGGCATACCGCCAGTAGTTTCTGATCGTCCCGTGCTCGGGAGTGATATTCCACTCCGACTGCTGGATGGAGGCACCCCGTGATGGTCTCCAGTGCCCGTCATCGCTCATACCGTCGAACATAATCACAAGATCCCGCTGATACATGGATGAACTCCGGGTCCATGGCTGGTAAGCAGCTGCTACCGCTGCCTTGGCCGAAGATTCATCGACAAAAAAGATATTGGGGGCCGGTTCATCTTTAGGATACCGGTCTAGGAATTCCTCTTCACTCATAAGATCGCAAGCCGAAACAAGTAGAACTCCTCCTAAAAATAATACTGTGTACAAACAATAGTTTCTGAAATTCTTCATTTTTATAGAATTTTTAATTAAAAACTTATCCCTTTTAGAAACCTACTTTCAGACCCAGTGTCCACGTCCGTGGCTGAGGCACACCCGTCAGGACATCCGCATTCGAGTCAACCTCGGGACCGTAAAAATCGGTGAATGTATAGAGGTTTTGCACACTGACATATGCCCCAAGATTACCAACCCCAATTTTTTCAACAAAGTTGCTGGTGAAATCGTAACTCAGATTCACATTGCTTATCCGGAGATAGGATGCATCGGAAAGCCAGAAATCCGAAAACAGCAGGTTGCTGCCCGCATCGTTTGCCGTAACCCTTGGATACTTCCCGTCAGGATTTTTCTCCGGGTGGTAGCGATCCAAAATCAGACGGTCATGATTCTTGGCCCACTGGGTAAAATAGTGCAGGGCGCCCAGATTCGTTCCACCGCGAATATCCCTGCTCAGTCCCTGCAATCCCTGCAACTGAACCTGAAGGGTCAACTGCCTGTAGCCCAGGGTTCCTGTGGCACCATACTGGATATTGGGCAAATCGTTGCCCAGCAGAGCCCGATCCGCTGCATTCACGGTCCCATCCGGTTCTCCGGTCAAATTACCCTCCTCATCATAACCGTTGATATCTTTGAGCCAAATATCTCCTATCTCTTTACCGGGGTAATGAGGATAATTCTCCAGCTCTTCCTGTGTCCTTATGATACCATTGGATACATAGCCAAAATGCGACTTCAGCGTATGTCCCTCTACAATACCCTCCGTGCGGAGATCGCGCCCTTCCAGGTCCAGCACCTCATTCTTAAAATGAGACATATTCACATTGAAGCTGTATTGCCAGTCATCCACGGTCTGCCTGTAGCCGAGTTCCAGTTCAACACCGGTATTGCGTATTTTTCCCGCATTGATATAGGGACTACCGGATAGTCCCGTAGACATGGGAATCGGCTGCCGGAACAGCAGGTCATAGGTGTCTTCTATAAAGAAGTCCGTTATCAGATATATCCTGTTTTGCAGCATTTCGATATCCAGACCGATGTTCTTCTTTTCGGTAGTTTCCCATTTCAAATCCGTATTTATTGCGCTTGTCAGAGTATACCCAAGGGCTGGTTCCTGTGGCTGACCTAGAATATAATTGCGATTATTCAGGCTGGTTTTGGTTCCATAGGTACCGATGCTCAGTACATTGCCAACCGTACCCCAGCTCGCGCGCAGTTTAAGTTCGCTAAGCCAGTCAACATCTTGCATGAAGTTCTCTCTGCTTACCCTCCAGGCAGCAGATACCGATGGAAATACCCCATAGCGATAATTTTCAGCCAGTCGGGAAGTGCCGTCTCTCCTGACGGTGGCATTCAGAATATACTTTTCCTTGAATGTGTAGCCCAGACGACCAAACATACCGGTGAAGGCCCAGTCGGAAAAGTCATTATCCGTACGCAAAGAGGTCGGGTCAGCTGCATTGAGGTATCGTATGGCATTACTGGGGGTTCCATTTCCGTAACCACTCAGGCTCTCAAATGTCTGTTCCTCGCGTGAATACCCAAGAACACCAGTGAGATAATGGTCTTCCCCCAATGATCCCTCGTAATTAAGTAAAAAGTCCGTTTGCCAATAAAGACTTTCCCCGTTTATCTTCCTTAGCTCATTGACATTGCTTCCTTCCCATCCCAGGGATTGATCAACCCCATTGGTAAACAGCGACGTATAATTGTTGGTCCACCGGGCACTGCTCCGTGCTGTAAACTCCAGTCCCTGTAAAATATCAATGGTCAAATAAAGATTACCCATGACGCCCTTTTCATTGCGCTTGTTGATGTTCTCGGAAAGAAAAAGGGGGCTCTGGTGCATATGCTCAAGCTGCGTATTTCGGATCCTCCCGTAACTGCCATCTTCTTCATAGATCCGGGTGATCGGAACTTTCTGAATAGCTCCGGTATACTACCCATTCAGGCGATTGCGCTTGGATGAAAAAAGATTTAGAGAATTGCCAAAAGTAAGCCAGTCTCTAATCTGGTGATCAGTATTTAGCCGCAGGTTGATTTCATCATAGTCGGTTCCCATGACCATCCCTTGGTGGTTGGTATAGTTTGTCGAGACAAAATAGGTTGACTTGTCGGAACCGCCGGAAACAGATAAATTTGAGTTTGATAGGTATCCGGGACTTAGCATTTCACCATACCAGTCAGAATTGACCCCTTGATACTGTGCCAGATCTTCCTGGTCCCATGGGGTCGATACCCCCATATTGGTATAAGCTTCTGTGTAGATCTCTAGAAATTCGTCCGCATTCAGCAAATCCAGTTTTAGGTTGCTCTCCTCCTGTACAGCCCCGTAGGTGTGAAAAGTAATCGCAGGCTGGGCGTCATTCGAACCCCGCTTTGTATTAACCAGTATAACACCATTAGCCCCTCTTGAACCGTAGATCGCTACGGCTGATGCATCTTTCAGCACCGAGACCGACTCAATATCCTGATGATTTATATGATCAATGTTATTGGTGATATTTCCGTCCACCACAAATATGGGAGAATTGCTCCCCCTTATTGACTGCTCCCCACGGACGCGGATACTTGCCGAGGCCCCGGGCAGCCCGGAATTTGATACAATACGCAAACCGGCAGACCGTCCCTGCAGCGACATCAGCGGATTTGTGGTTGGCACCCGCTCAAATTCTTCTTCATTGACAGTGGACACAGCTCCTGCAAGATCGGTTTTCCTCATAGTCCCATATCCCACCACTACCAACTCCTCTCCTGCAATGGCCTGCGGCTGCAGGGCAACATCAAGCTCTGTTCGTCCACCGATAGGCACCTCCTGACGCTGATAACCGATGTACGTAAATACCAGGGTATCCTGTAGTGAAGGCACCGTCAATTGATAATCTCCGTTGCTATCCGTAGAAGCACCTCTTGACGTTCCCTTCACCAGGATATTTACCCCCGGCAGCGTCTCCCCAGATTCGACATCTGTCACCGTGCCTGCCACCTGCTCCTGGACAGGCAGGATATCTTCCCGATTTACCTCTTCCTGCACCTCATAGATTCCATAGGTCTTGGGATTCAAATACTTGTACTGGAGTCCTTGGCCTTCCAGCAGCTTATTGAGTGCCTTTTCAACATTGCTGGATAATATTTTGGTACTGCCAATCTTCTTACCACTCATGGTATCCGTGCGATATAGAAATACCACATTGTATTGCCGTTCCATTTCCTTCAGTGCCTGCCCCAGATTCATCCCCCCTTCAATCGTAAATCCATTGGTATGGACAGGAGTCAAATGCAGCGAACCCAGGGTCTGAGCTTGACTGAAACTGCTCATCAGGAATAAGCAAAGAACTGGTAATATTACTTTAAAAAAACACCGTTTAACATATTTCATGATTTCATCCCATTTTCTATTAAGAAGTGTTCTCTGTTAATGTTGGTTGGTAATGGTTAAAAGTTATCCCCTATATAGACAGTTTCGCGATCTGCTGACTGGTAGACCGGTATGAGGGCTACTTCCGAAACCGATCGAACCAGTTCCTCCAGGGATCTGAAATAAACCCCTCCGTCTATTTTGATATCGGTCAGCCGGGGATCTGTGAGCTGTACCTGTACCCTAAATCGTTGTTCAACATACTGAGCAAACTCCTGGATGGTTGTCTCGTCAAACTGCATGAATCCCGTTGCCCAGGATGTATAGAAAGTAGCGTTGACCGTCTTTCTGCTTATGACCTCTGACTCATCAAACGCCAGCATTTCTCCTTTTTTGAGAGCAACGGCAGGTTCATCATTTCCCTTCCCCCCCGGATTGATTTGCACTTCTCCTTCCTGCAGTACCACCCTCGAATAATCCTCACTAACGGTTACCAGAAATTCGGTACCAATATCCCGTATATCCCCGTCCGGGGTATGAATGGCAAACATGGGCTCTTTTCGTGAAGAATCACTCTCCGCATCAAAATAGGCCTCCCCTTCAAGCACAACCTCAATCGTCTGGTTGTGAAGCAGGCCCAACCGATAGGTCAATGCCGAATTACTGTTCACAATAATTCTTGAGCCATTTGAAAATTTAATCGTCTTGTGTTCCCCCTGATCCGTCCTGACCGTTCGTTCCTGTGTAATCTGCTCAACCCGGGTGGAAGATGAATCATCCTGACCGTAAAAAAAGAGACCAAAGCCGATCATTCCTCCTACAATCAATATCGATGCTACCCGCAAGATCCATGACACTGAAGAAGTCCTGCTGCGCACAGAACGAAATGCCCCCCCCTTTTTCCCAACAGTGGACCCATGCAGCCGTATCCATTCCGCCTGCACATCCACCTCCCCGGGATCATCAAATCCAAAGCCTGCAATCTCGGCAATAGCCTCTTTGGCTATTGCCCTATTTTGATCGGTGGCTTCCATCCACTGGTTCCAGCGTCTTATTTCCCCCGGGCCTGCAGTCCCTTTCACCATCCGCCGAAAGGATTGATTTTGTATAAGTTCTGGAACGGTATAATGCTCTTTCTGCACGATTTAAAAGATATTTTACGGTTACTTCGGCAGAGGAGAGTCACGAAAACCTTCAGCGTACTCATTTTTTTATGAAAAAATCGAAATTTTATTGCATCGGCTCTACAGACCACCGCTCATGCAGGAGGATATTTTCCTGTAGAATTGCAAGGATACTGCATAGGAAGGGCACGGGACCAGCATGGCAACCCAGCCATCATAAAAACAAAAGAAAGGAGATAAACAGGGAGATAACCAGCCTCATGATTTCCGTATCCAACAGGCTTCGCAGGGTTTGCATCGCACGGTACATGTGATTGCGGACCGACTGGCGGTTGATGGATAGTATCTGTTCAATTTCAGCGTAGCTCATCCCATTGTAGTAATGCAGGTAAATCACTTCTTTTTGACGGTTGGATAACTGGTTCAGGGCATGCTGAAGCTCCCTCTGTTGATGAAATTTTACTTCATCTCTGATTATCAGCTCCTCCTTGTCAAACTGGATGGAAATGTGTTCATCCAGTTCCTCCATCTCACAGTTTCTTTTCCTGCATCTTTTTAATCTTTTCAGGATCATTCGCCGCAGGGATACGAAGAGATATACATTGGGCGACTCTACGTGCCCAAGTTTATCCCGCCGTTCCCATAGCGTTCTGAATAATTCCTGTATACAATCCTTCACCAGTTCGGGACGGTTGCACAACTTTAACCCATAGCCGTACATCGACGTATAATAGCAGTGGAACACCCGCTTGAAACTACCTTCATCCCCCTGGATGAAGTGCTTCCATGCTGTACTCCTGTCGCCTGTATTTCCCGTTTCGTTATGTTTTGATGCCATAGGCTTGATACTGAAAACTATCCCCTATCTCGAAAACAGTATGCTGTTCCCAAAGGCCTTTAATCGAAGGGTAATAAAAATCCCTAATCTCCATCCCATTTTGAAAAGCCCGTTACCAACCTATAAAAATAAAAAGGGAAGTCAAATTAATTTCACGAAAATGGAACCATATTGGTTCTTACCTGTTGGCTGAAATCATCAGCGTTCATCGTCCTGTATCCATTTTCCATTGAGCATTACGCGGTCGATCTTCTTCATCACCGCGATATCTTCAACCGGGTTTCCATCGACCATGATAAGATCGGCCAGTTTACCGGCTTCAATACTGCCCAGCCGCTGCCCGGTTCGAAAATACCGGGCATTCCCCGTCGTACTGCTCACGAGCACATCCATCGGCTTCATTCCAGCTTTAACCAGCAATTCCATTTCGTGCTGATAATCCAGCCCGGCCTCAGCATGTGGGATCCGCGCATGCGAACCTATTGAAATTTTCATCCCGGACTTGTAGGCCTGCTCAACAAAGCGGACCATATTCCGGTATCCTGTCAAGTGGAACTCTTCCACCCCTTCATCCCCCTTTTGACGCTCATAGACACCCAGCGTGGGCGTGAAAAAAATATCATGTGCAACCGCCAGATCAATAACCTCCCGCAGCCGTTCTGATTCCATATCAATTTTCGACCACAACCTGAACCGCTCCTCGCGCCGGGCACTGTAATCGGCACGCACCGCTGCTTTAAACCTCTGTACATCCTCCGGATCAGCCAGAGCCGTACCAAAGGAGGTCACATGTTCGATTCCGTCAATACCTGCCCGAATGGCATCATCAGCATCCACCAGTTCCAGGTGGGCCATCACTGGAATGCCCACTCCCGAGGCCGCATTCGTAATAGTCTCGTAGTATTCCAGTGGAAGCCGAAAGTACAGCTTGATACCGGTAGCTCCTTTTTCGAATTGATCATAGACAGCCCGGCGGGCATGGGCGGCATCTCTGACGACAATCGCCTGCTGACTCCAGACCGGGGGAAAGCCATCGAGATGCCCCCCGGTCAAGAATACCCGGGGCAGCGGACGCTTCGCAAAATGCAGCGACTGGTAGAAGCGAAAGGGGTGCCCGGGGTCGCGCATCGTAGTGACGCCATGACGAAGATAGTTGTGAATCCAGTCGTTGTTCATCACCGAATGCAGGTGGGCGTCGATCAATCCCGGCATCAGGGTCTTGCCTGTGGCATCAAGGCGATCAGCATGAGCCGGGATGTCAACCTCCTCACGCGGTCCGGCAGCGACAATTCTGTTTCCTTCCACCACAACCACGGCATCCTCGACCGGCTCTCCACCGCGACCGTCTATCAGCCGGCCCCCGACAATAGCCAATGGCTTTCGGACAGTCGGCACTGCCGGTGGATTAACCTCTATTAGGGGCTCCACGTGCTTTGTGTCCTGCCAGCGCGCAGTGACCTGCTGGGCGACCACATTGGCAGCAAACAGGAGAATGAATACAAGACATCCTGCTATTAAGAAATATTGATTGAAAAGATGCTCCCTCACACTCATCCTCTGCATATTTAACGTTAGTAACCTGATATGATGTAGATCGAGATCCCCTCCCGGGTCAACCATTTTTGCCGTAAAGCGGCCCGTAGTTTTGGCACGCCCTGAAGTCGGCGGCCTCCAGATCTTTGGTTCCAAAAGCCCCCCAGGCGCTGGGACGAAAAATTCGCTCCCGGGGAATATTATGCATCGCAACCGGGATACGCAACATCGAAGCCAGTGTCACAAATTTATCTCCAATATGGCCGTAGCTCAGTACCCCGTGGTTCGATCCCCAGTTGTCCATGACGGAATAGACATCCCTGAATACATCCCTGCCTGTCAATCGGGGAGCAAACCAGGTGGTCGGCCAGGTAGGATCAGTACGACGATTTAATATCTGATGCACTTCACCTGGAATATTTACCGTGAATCCTTCAGCAATTTGCAGAACAGGTCCCAGGCCCTTGATCATGTTAATGCGAGTCATCGTCACCGGCATATTTCCCCGGGTCAGAAACTGAGAAGAGAACCCACCTCCCCGGAAATATTCAAGGTTGGCCGGGCACCATCGCGTCGCCTCAAGACAGGCCTTGGCCTCCTCTTCTTCTATCTCCCAAAAAGGCTTCATCACAGGTTGATTGTTTCTGGTCTGCCGACCGGTCCCATCCAGTGCCGCCGATCCTGAATTCAGAAAATGAATAATCCCGTCGGCAGCTTTGCCTGTTAACTCGTAGCCGGTGACCCTCTTCACCGATTCGGCACTCCAGTAGGTACGAATATCGCCAAAAATCTGGGCACTGTTCGTTATCTGGTGGCCCAGCAGCATACAGGCGGCATTCAGCGTATCATTTTCAGTCGCGATAATATAGGGCTCGCGTATTCCATTCCAGTCAAAAGAGGAATTGAGAACAGCCTCGGAAAAATCACCATTGGGAAAATAATCGGTCCACTGTCGTTGTCCCTGAAACCCTGCCGCTATGGCATTGCGTCCCAGAGCCTCCTCCCCGTAACCGATATCATCAAGCCGTGGATTACCGGTCATTAAATCACGCATTATAAACGTCATTTTCACTACCGTCTCCCAATTCTGATCCTTTTCCTCCCGGCCAAGCTGTTTGCTTTCGGGATTAACATCCTCTCCTTCCGTGCAATAGGTCTCCACCCATTGCAAAGCGTTGTGGAATTCCTTCTCATCATATATTTTTTCTTCCATACGCCTCGTAATCTCAGACATATCTACTGCTTCACAGCGCATACCAAAATAATCCTCAAAAAAATCTTCCTGGATCATCGATCCTGCAATACCCATCGAGACCGACCCGATTGAAAGGTATGACTTGTTCCGAATGGTTGCTACAGCCAGACCCGCATTGACAAATCGAAGGATCATCTCCCCTACGTCATCTGTAATTTTGTAATCCTCAATATCCTGTACCCCGGCCCCGTATATTGTAAATACCGGCAGCCCTTTTTGGTCGTGGGCAGCTTTGGTTGCTGCCAGGTATACTGCACCGGGACGGTCACTAAAATTCAATCCCCAGATAGCTTTTGGATACCAGGGATGCATATCCATCGTCTCAGCGCCATAGCACCAGCATGGCGTGACCGTTAGCGACAGTCCGACACCCTCTCGCTCGAACATTTCAGCTGCTTCTGCTGCCTCCGCAACCCCTCCGATACAGCTATCTGCCACCACACACTCCACAGGAGCACCGTGGGTATGCCGTACATTCGAAGAAATAAACGATGCTGCTCGGCGGGCCATATCCATTGTTTGAGCCTCCAGCGATTCCCTCACTCCCTGTCGCCTCCCGTCAATGACAGGCCGGATACCAACCTTTGGTGCCATGCCGATTGTTCGCGGCTCCTCTTGCGGCACTGCCCGTCTATATATCTTCCTGTTGCTCATAATAAAGCTCCCTTCTTTGTTACGGTTTATCGTGAACTTATCCGGCCCCAACATCTACCCGGCTGTATGCTGCGGCAATTCCCCAAAAATGGTTTTTCTAGCTTTTTATATCTGCTATAAATTCCGGCCGGTCGATTCCCAGCTCCTCACGAATTTCCTTTGCGGAAATAAAAAGACTATCCATGATTCTTTCCTCCTCATTCGTCAAATGCTCCTGGGATGCCCTGAGTTTTAGTGTTAACGGTAACCCCCGTTTTCGTAAAAAAGCTTTAGCCATCAGGGGGTACTTATTCCGGGTAATCCCATCCAGGAGCGTAAGCATTCGCTGTAAATAATTAATTTTCCCCCTTTTTTCATCATCACTGAAAAATTCACACAGGTAGGAATATAATTCGGGATAAAAATTTGCTGATATCGGTGAAAGTCCATCGCCACCCAGCTGCAGCGATTCAAGTGCTGTCGGTGTGTTTGCATTGTAAAAATTCAGCCTCGAATCGCAGGTATAAGAAAGTTTTTCCCTGATGTCATCGATATTACAGGAGGTGTCCTTATGATAAAAAAACCGTCCTGAATCAACCAGCCACTCCATTATTTCCGGTGTTAAAAGTCGTTTGTAAGGGGACGGACACTCGTAGATTCCCAGCCGGATTTCACCGGTGGCACTGGAAATTTTTTCCAGCCTTGCCAGCAGCTTGTGATCCCCTTCATCTTCCCTGGCCAATATGCTCGTAACAAGTATTACTGCTGTCACCCCTTTGGCAGCCATTTTCTTTATGAACTCAATCTGCTCCCCGATATCGCCTCCGAATGTTCCCGTAGAAACAACGGGAACCCTGCCGGCCACCCGGTCTAAAACCCGCTCCGTCAAATGTAATCGTTCCTCAGGCGTCAGGTAATACATTTCGCTTGACAGGCAATTAACAAAAAGGCCTGAAGAACCAGCGCTTATATAAAAGTCTGTAAGAATATCCAGGGCCTCGTGATCAATCGTCAGGTCCTCATTGAATGGGGTAATCATTACAGGCCACAATCCCTGAGGAAGTGGTTTCAAATTATTAAGTGACATTTTCTGATTTCTTTGATTCTGAACTCTTGTTGAGAAGTGAAATGAGGAATCCAACCAGGAAAATTGCGGTGGTACCCAGAACTATGGTCATATAGGAGTGGATCTGGTAAACCAGGGTTTCTTCAAGCTGAAAAAGCTTGGTAAGACTCAGCCACGCAATCACAACTATGCCGCTCAGCACGCCCAGCACTGCCCCTGTTGAACTTCCTGCATTTGTAAAAATTCCGAGCAAAAATACCCCGAGCATGCCGCCGCTGAAAATAGACGATAATTTCCACCAGGCATCCAGGGCACTTGTTACATTCATAAGGGATAACCCTATGCCAATTCCCGTTAACCCGATTGAAAAGGTTGCTATATATAAAAAAGACATGGATTCCTTTTCCGTAGCACTCTTTTTAAAATAACGCTCATAGTAGTCCGTCAAAAATACGGTAGCCGAGCTATTCAAACTGGTGGAGATAGTACTCATGCCTGCAGCAAAAATTGAAGCAATGAGAAGACCGGTAATTCCGACAGGCAGCTCCTGTACAATAAAGTAGGGAAACACGCGGTCACTTTGAGCAGCTTCCATAAGTTCAGCAGGAAGTCCCGCAGCAGCACTGTTATAAAACACAAAAAGGGCCGTTCCTATGAATAAAAACAGCATGGAAACCGGTATATACAACAATCCTCCGTACAATGCTGACCGTTTAGCCTCTTTTTCCGACCGGGCAGCCACATACCGCTGAACATAGTTCTGATCTATACCATAGTTCTGCAGGTTTATAAAAATTCCATATATAAAAACAACCCAGAATGTTGACTCAACCATATTTAAATTAAAACTTCCGAGACTGAACTTGTTTTCCGAGGATGCAACGGCAAACAGCTGGCCGGGACCTCCCGGAAGGTCAAATAAAATATAGCCCGTACAAAACAGCGCCCCGGCAATTAATATTATTCCCTGGATTGCATCCGTCCATACGACTGCCTGTATACCTCCTAAAACAGAGTAAATAATAACGGTAATTCCCGTCACGATGATGATAGCTGCAATACTCCAGCCAAATACGGCATGGATGGCCAACGCCAGCAGATATAAAATAATGCCAATACGCATCAGCTGTGTAAGCAGATAACAGGTTGATACATAAATCCTGGCCCAGGAACCAAACCTGTCTTCCAAATAGGTATAGGCAGAGGGACTGTTAATTTTTCGGTAATGAGGAACAAAAAATTTTACCGCGACTATTATCGCAAAAGGAATAGAAAGGCTGAAAACAAAAGCATTCCAGTTTGACATGAAAGCCTGACCGGGAAGCGCCAGATAACTGATACTGCTTACGAAAGTAGCAAAGATCGACATACCTATAACCCATCCCGGAATTGAATTGCTGCCGGTCGTAAAGGCCGACGAGGTTTTATTCCGGCGGTAAAAGGAACTCCCAAAAATGGTAATGCCAATCAGGTAACCGAAAAATATAATGACATCAATATTTGACATATTAAATCGAAA
The DNA here is from genome assembly GCF_900182555.1 of Fodinibius sediminis. GTDB lineage: Bacteria > Bacteroidota > Rhodothermia > Balneolales > Balneolaceae > Fodinibius > Fodinibius sediminis. Next base: position 19,249 of record NZ_FXTH01000004.1, read on the forward strand.
TGTAATACCCCAAGATTCCATTTCCCAACTTTTCCTGGTGAATGCGACAGGCAGCCATCACTGGGAAACCACGAATTTCAGTACCCAATTACTCAATCAGTACAGACAAAAGCCATGTGAAAATTATCCCATACATAAAGTATTTTCACTATCCGTGCCGTGTCCAACCACTTGAAATCGGGATGCTATCCCCTCCTTACACATTTTGCTGATCCCCTGGGACTACCGCCAATCCCATTCCACCCGGAAAAGTAAAAAAATCACCCAGAACCAGGCCTGTCACTATCATGCCACTATTTTGCAATCATTCTCTCCGGTAATAATTTAATTAATTTGCTTAATTGTTAACTTTATTTTAAATATCAAACATATTAAAGGGATAAACTTATAAATATTACCCTAAAACTAAAGTATATTCACACTTGACTATTTATTCCGGGGCTACACCTAATTCGCATTATCACTTGTAAGATGGTCATCCAACACAACGGCGTGATGGTACATTGAATATCGACCAGTAAAATCCCAACATTAAAACTTCGGGGTCGCATATGGATTTTTTTGTCGAAAAAATAATGGTTCCTGACAAGCATTCCTTTCTCGTTAGCGAACATGAGCTGGGTGCACATACATCCAAAATTCATTCGCATGGCAATTATGAACTGAATTTTATTACACATGGATGGGGACGACGATATGTCGGGGACAATATCTCAAGTTTTCAGGCTGGTGACCTGGTATTGATGGGACCGGATCTTCCCCATTGCTGGGAAGTGAAAGGAACCTATTCCAAGGAGTCACCCAGATGTATTGTCATTCATTTCCAGGAAGATTTTCTGGGATCGGACTTCATAAATACGCCTGAACTCAAACCCGTATTGGAACTATTGAGGGATTCACCCCAGGGGCTGCATTTCAAAGGCACTCACATTACCGATGTGCGAAAGCAGTTGGAAATGATGCTTGAATCGGATGGCCTTAAAAGCCTGGTTGGGCTGTTGGAAATCTTCCGGCTCCTTCTTGAATTCAAGGAATACAGTTATTTGTCGACACCAGGATACATTCAACAGTCGCATCAATCCGATTTTAAGAAGATTAATAAGATATACGAATACATCTTCGTAAATTTTCAACAGGATATTACACTGGAAGAAGTAGCTGATTTGGTAAATATAACCCCGGGAGCCCTGTGCAGATATTTTAAAAACAAAACCGGTAAAACCCTTTTTAGTTTTTTGAAAGAAGTACGCATTGGATATGCATGTAAATTACTCAATGTCACCAATAAAACGGTAACTGAAATATGCTATGAAAGTGGTTATAATACCCTGGCACATTTCAATACGCAGTTCAAGGAGATAAAAGGAACAACGCCCGGCAGGTACCGAAAGAGGACAAAAAATGTGTTGGCTACTGCATAATGCCCTGCAGATAACAACTCCAAACACATTATCTGGGTATGAGGGCTACCTTGATATCCGAATGTAACATCACCCACCAGCTGCTGCTGTTGCTGTCATAACCGACCACAGGCTCCTCCCTGCAGCTTTCACTGCGTTTCTGTAATAACTGTGTTACCATTTTGGATTCATAACGGTTATTTATCACACACTCTTGAGGGGAGAACGGCTTCCAGTGGCCACCTTCATAGTAGCCTATAGTGACGTCGTATTTACTCTCCAATTCTTTCGTAAACTCCAGAACATAGGTGTCGGACTCCGCCGATGAGATCTCCCAGCTTTTGGTCGCTGATTCCGGCAATGGGTGGGGCTCTTTAGCAGAACCGTCGGGCTGACTTCTTTTTATCCCTCCATCTTTCTCAAGATCTTTCTCCATCCCATAGGCACTGCTGTACACGCCGGTTTGAATCTGGGTTCCACTGACCACCAATATATCGGATAGGGTTTCATCTGTTCCTGACATCCAGCTAAGAGTTAGATGCTCTTTCAAATCAATGGTAGTCGCCGGAACGTTAACCTGTTGTCGATTATCTGAGAGAACAAGCCTTTTGTCGCTATTGAGATTTGGAGTCCAGGGTTCATGAGCCTGAAACAGATATTGGTAGGCCAGCCGCATCAGATCCATCTGGTTTTCCGCACGGCTGAATCCCTCCTCCAGGCTTAATATCTGTGACGTACTTTCCACTCGATTAAACGTATTATTGATTCCGGCCAGAATTTTGACGGCGGATTCATCGGGGGCAATACACTCATTTGTCCGGTAGAACATGTCATGGGATAAAACGGGACGGGTGGCTGTCGGTATAGAATTTGGGTATACAATGCGTTCGCAGCGATCTTTCGTTCTCTCAAACCGATCCATCAGTATCCAGTCCGGGTTCTCAAGCTCTTTCTTTCCTTCCTCATTATCTGCAACGGTATGCGATGCGTAATAAGCCTCAAAATCAACCTGCTTCTCATTAAATGACAGTAGGGCCGCATTGACATCAAATGCCTCAGAACCATTTTTACGGGTATTCATCTTCTGTTGAATAATCGCCTGTACTTTTTCTCGTTCACCATACCGGAATTCATATCCCTTGTAGGAGGCATTTCCTGCAATAATCTGGGTGTATTGAGGTAATCGGTAATTCCGGTCGGAAGTGCTCCAGGAAACCGGATCCCTGTAAATCGGGGCTGATATGACAGAGCGCTGGTACATATGCTCATGGCCCTGTACCCAGATCACATCATGCTTGGAAAAAAAAGACCTTATTTCATCCCACTGGTTCAGCAATAGATTATCTCCCTTTGTCCCTTCAACAATCATCTCCCTGGTCTCTCCATACTTAGCGCCAATGAGTCCGTCATGACTTGCAATAACAATGTGATCGACTTCTTCCTTATGTTCATTCACGACCTCTTTTACCCACTGGAAGGCGACAGGCAGATTATAATACCTTAGTATTACAATCAGTACATTTTCTCTGACTATATAATAGTTCTGATACTGCGCGCCCCCCATATGAACTGCATCCTGCGGAATATAGTCTTTCATATAATTGACCCACTCAACCGTATAGGCGAAACTGGTTTCATGGTTTCCCATCAGCGGGAGAAACGCCATGCCCGCATCCCGGTATTTTTCGGCAATGGCCGTCCACTGCTGAAATTCAAATGCGGTCCCTTTGTTTGTTAGATCACCGACCGGGATAACAATATCTGCCCCCAGCGCCTGCAGTTTGTCCAAGACCGCCTCCATCGGATAGATGGAAACGGAAGCCCCGTGTCCCTGCGTATCGGGCAGTATTCCGATACGCAGGGTTCCGGATTTTTTCTTCTCCTTATTCCCCGCCTGCCTGCTCTCCAGGGCCGATGTGCCCTTGCAGGAGAGCATAATCGAGAACATCAACAGCAGCAGCCATCCCTGGTTTACCTTACTGAATGCATAGCTGCAATCTGAATCGACATACCCTTCTTTTTTCCTCATTATGTTCTGACTATAATCACGTATTATATCCTGTTATCAAGAGCTTATTTCTACAGAGAGTTGCAGCATACCATCACACCGGAAACACTGCCCGAATTCACTGAACTAAATCAATTCGACAGGAATACCGCCGAAGTTCAGAACCGGAAAAAGCTGCAAAAAGTATTATAACGTCATAGCGATACTGCTGGTGCACGACAATCCTCCCTTCATTTTACAGTCTCGGTTTTCACATCAAATCGCTGCTGTTCTCCGGGTAGTTCACCATGTATATTCATTGCGATACCAGATAAAGCCAGCAGTAACAACACAATGCCGACAGATATCCGGATCAGTTTCGCGTTAAAGGTACGATTTCCAACAGCATGATGGACGGGGACATTGCCTTTTAGAAAGGTCCACCCTACCGCCACTGTTACAATATTAAGAATAGCAAAATCATCGGATGAGAAATGATACTCATACAGCGTGCCCGCAAGAATAAGCTGTAAAAGCTTATACCAGATCCAGGTTGTAAAAAAGGCCATTAGAACCTTTTTCCGGATGTCTGTACCGGCCCGTAATGTTCTAAACTGAACCGCAATTGTCCCAACTGCCGCCAAGCTGATGCCTGTAACCATCAGCCATTGATCAACATAGAATTGCATCGGGTTGGCTATGGATAGTTGCTCCCCCAGCCCACTAATTTTATCATATGAGAAAGAACTTGTGATGGTTACCAGGGGCACCAACAGAAACACAAAAGCCCCCGCCCAGTAGTGAGTTTTTTTTGATAGCAATGCCATGGTGGGCCAGCTTCGGTGAAATAGGCCGTACGCCATTCCGAGCCCCCCAAAAAAGCCAATAGCGTATTCCATCACATTCCACCAGTTGAATGCAATGCCAGTCGTATTTCCCAGCACCTGAACAAAATTCCCGAAAGCAAATCCAAACCCCGCACCCAGCATCGTCGATAAAGCTAGATACCAGGCATTTTTTAAATTGTGCCGCTTCATAAACCATCCCAGGGCCAGTGCCGCTCCCAAGCAGGCGGCCCATAATTCTGAGCGAGGGGGTGTCATATACCATTCCAGCTGGTAAATGAGATATCCCCAGAGGATGTATCCCCCGGCCACCATCTGGGTGACCAACGCCGCCCAATCAGGTTTCCTGGTCCTGGATCTCTCCAGCATCACTCCGGTTAGTCCACCGCCCAGGAATCCAAACAAGCCGCCGATTAAAAACAGGCTCAGCAACCCGTACGAAACGTTGAGAAAATCCGTACTTTTGCCGTACCCTACTACTTGACCGTAGCTAATCATACCCGTCATTCCCCAGCCAATAGCGCCCATTGCCGTTATCGCCGGCCAGTTCCTCAACCAGTCTTCCCGCCCGGAAACCACCAACAGGGAAAGAACCCCAACAGCACCTGCCCAGGCAGCCCCGTATTCATGGCCAAAACTGCCCCGGATGGCCCAGGCCGTGCCCATAGTCAGCATGACAATAGCTGTCGCCAGAAGATTATTTCTCAGCTGAAACACCATTTCCCATCAGTCCTCAGTTGCCAGTTTTCTCAGCTGCCTTGCCGTACCCGACCAGAAGGCCACCCTTTCTCGCTGCCAGGTATAGACCACCGCTGCTGTATCGCCCCAGGAAATAATAGAAGGGTAGGAAAACTCATCTTCGTCGGTTCCCGTCTCAACATCATAGGTGTAATCCCAGGTCTTTCCATTGTCTTCAGAAAGGGCCAGCCTGAGCGGTGCCCGAGCCCCCCAGTTTTCATCATCCGGGTTATAGGCCAGGATCAGGGTCCCATCCGCAAGCCGGGCCAGATCAATGCCACTGTTGGGATTGGGCAGGGATGTCTTGTAGAGCGGGGACCACGTCTTCCCGTAGTCATCGGAATCGCTCCTTCCTATGACCCCGTCGGACGTTCGAACCAGCATATGGACCTTCCCCGGCTCCGACTCCCAGAGGGTGGGCTGTATGGCTCCCTTGCCCTCGAACCTGCTGGTGTCGATGGGCACATAGTCGCTCGCCTTCCAGCTCTGCCCGCCGTCCCTACTGCGGTCTACAAAAACCTTCCAGCGTTCGTCTTCATGCGAGGCCGGTGCCAACCAGTCGCCATTGGATAACACAATCGGCTTATTCTTTACAGGACCCCGTCCGCCCCGGTCTCCGGGGACCAGCTCCCGGGGCTCACTCCAGGTCGCTCCCCCGTTGGGTGAGCTCGTCACCCAGGTCTCCCAATCCGGGATTTCCTCTCCCACTTTAAAAAAAAGCATCATATCCCCGTCCGGAGCACTGAACAGCACGGGATTCCAGTGGGGATCCTCCCGTACTTTCGCCAATTCCCGGGGAGGCGACCAATTCCCGGGCATGCCCCTGGAAATCCAAATCCCCACGTCATCATGTTTCTCGTGCGTACCGCCAAACCAGGCGACCACAAACACCCCATCCTCGGCTCTGGCAATGGTTGACGCATGCGCCTGTGCAAACTGATCGCTCTGTTCAAATACAAAATCCTTGACCGGCAGCGGTTCCTTGTCCTTCGGCTCCGATGACCGGCAGCCGGAGAGGGCCAGTGAGGCCGACAGCAGCATAAAACCGACTGTTACCATATACCTGCAACAGTCCCAGCGCTTGTATCCATCATTTATATTTCCAATCATAATCCTCTTTTTTATTAAATATATAGTTACTCACAGCCTAGTATCCCCCCACGGGTCTCAATATGCTGTCAATCCTGATTAAAATATCTTCGAATTGCGCCTGTACATCGTACTTCCCCTACTCGTCGACTTGCCGCCGCCGTTCCATCACTTCCCGCCAGGTCGTTAAGATGATATCTTCCTCCTCCAGGTATTCCTTCAGTCTGGGATCCGTCATCGCCAGCAAGTCGCCCTTTCGCCGCAGCCCCGACGTGGAGATGCTGCCAAATATTTCCGACGGGTCGGTACAGTGCATGATGACCATTGTCAGGCCGGGCTTCAGCCGGCCGATGGTATCGATATACTTCTGCGTATAAAACTGCTGGAGCTCTTTATCACTGGGATCCTCACCACCCGGGAATTCCCAGCCATAACTAACATTGTGAAGATCGTCCAGTACCGGAAGCCCAAGCGACCAGATCCTTTGCCCAACTTCGGGGGCACGTTCTACCAGCTCCGGAGTTGGTACCTCCATCCCCTCTTCCCATTTTCCCTGTCTCTTCAGATTTTGAATGGCCTCCCGGCGATACTGCTCACTCAAAAAGGAAATATGTCCGCCAGGAAACATGACAGGAATATCGTAGTCCGCTCCCACATTGATATAGCGCTCCAGGAAGTCTTCATCCGCAAACAGTGTTCCCATGTGCGAGTCAAGGTGGGTGGGACGAAATCCCATGGTCAGTGCCCGCTCAACCTGCGCCCTTATTTCCGCTTCAACCTCATCAGCTGAGGCATGTTTGACCACCTCCTCTACCGACCCCCAGAAACATCCCTCCCTGTCGACCAGCCCCGGAACTGAAGGTTTTCCCATCAGGGGACCCCAGCGGTAATCATCCCACTCGGAGGTGAGCGTAAGGTGTAGGCCCGCATCCAGCCGGGGATTTGCCTTGACATAATCGGCTATGCCGGGCACCCAGGCGCAGGGCATCATGATACTGAACGAATTGGCCACGCCCTGTTCAACAGCGGCCCTGGTTCCCTTGTTGGAACCCCACGACATACCCGCGTCATCCACATGTAAAATCAATACTTTTGCATCTTCAGGGTAGCCCAGGCGTTCGGCATAGGTTTCCGACTGGGCGTAAACCGGCCCGGCTGCTGCAAAAACCAGTAAAGCTATTCCACTCAAATAATACATCTGTTAAAAGATCACTTATTTATATTGGTAATTTTATGCTGCAAATATCCCCTGCAGTGGTATCCCGCCCTGCAACCACCCTGGCGCCTGAACAGGGCAAATGACAAATCATTGCGGTTCATACTTTTATGAAAATCTTATTCTTGTACAAGAAATAGACCGGAATATAGCAAAGGAAGCAAAAGAACAGCGCCCACAGCAGGGAAACGACAAATGGATTGATCCCTGCTGAAACGCCTCCGTTCATGAACAACGACCGCAGGCTTTCATCCCCCAGCCAGTCCGAATGGGTGACGATGGGAAGGATCCCGGAAATAACATAAGCCGTTATGGCATTCGTCCCAAAAACCACACCGGCAAAAGTGCCATTGGATTTTCCCAGTACATCGATCCAGTAATAACAAGCTCCCAGCACCATAGACGCCAGCCCGGAGGTATGGAGCACATAAGAGCTGGTCCACAGGTGTTTGTTGATGGGGAAAAACCAGTTCCACACATTGCCAAGGACAAAGGCCACAAAGCCTCCCACCATCAGCCCCACCACCTTCTGTTCGCGTGTTCGATCACTTACAATCAGGTATCCGGCAATCATTCCTGTCATGCCCGTAGCGATGGCCGGCAGCGTGCTAAGGATACCCTCCGGATCCCAGGTTCCCTGATACAACCTTCCCGGGATGAAGGTACTGTCGATCCATGCCGCAATATTTTTGCCCGGCTCGGCCAGCGAAAGACCTTCTCCCGGATGGGGGATCAGGACAATCATCAGCCAGTATCCTACCAGCAGCGCGCCGCCAAGCCACCACTGCGTTCTTCTGGAGGTATACAAGAACAGGAGCGCACAGGCAAAGAAAACGATGGCAATACGCTGCAGGACCCCGGGAATGCGGATATTGGCAAAATCAAATTCGGGAAATACATTCAGAAAGAGGCCCAGCCCAAAAATAATAAGCGACCGTTTGATGATTTTAGGAACCATCGCTCCCCGCTCCCGTCCCTTCGAAAGATACTTGGTATAGGCCAGGACAATAGAAACCCCTACAATGAAAATAAAGAAGGGAAACACATAATCCGTAGGTGTTGCCCCGTTCCATTCCGCATGTTTCAGGGGCGCAAAGGTATACTGGTACGCTCCCGGCGTATTAACAATGATCATCCCGATGATAGTCAGTCCACGGAAAAAATCCAGGGAGATCAACCGTTTTGATAGTGGTTTGTCTGCCATAGGTTACTTTTTGTCTGATGTTGGAACAATTATATTTAAATACCTGCCCAGCCAGTACGGTAACAGATATTCGTCCCCTGCCAGTGACCGCAGACCACCGTGGCCGGCGTCCAGTTTAAATGGATTAGCATTATGCCTGGCGGTCTCCCTTTCTCCCGGGGGTAACAATTCTTTGGTCGTTTGAGCCCGGAAGTTGGGTTCAAGGTACTCCAGATCCTTCCGATGAGCGTTCTTAATGTCCCATCGTACCATATCAAGCTGAAATTCTCTGAGGTGCCATTTTACTGATTCAAGATCAATATTGCCAGCCGTTCCACGGGTAATTAAATTCCACAAGGCATTCCGCTCCGGTTTTTCTATAGCCCAGTGATCGGCAATCACTTTACCATAGGCTTGCTTGAGCTCATCATTCAATGCATAATGGTACAGTACCCAGTAAGTCAGAAATGCCATCTCATCGTCGGAGTGGTTCCACCCTCCCTCTCCCATATTATGGCCTTTGTAGATATATCCCGGCGTTGAACCAATCTTTTCGAGTGGTATTTTGATGTTATCCAGGTAACCGTGGTCATTGAACAAACGGTACATCTCCCTTTTATAGCGCTCCTTTCCGGTAAGCGTATAAGCCAGCTGAAGTCCTGCTGTTATGGTGGTACTGCCCAGTTTACGGTCTACAATGGTCTCCGGGTACCAGTTGATGTATTCCGGATTCCACCGCCCCCATAATGTAGGCTCGCCGTGGATGTCCACGAAATAATAATCATTATCAATGATGTGCGTCATAATCTGGTCGATAAACCGGGCGACCCGTCTTTTTTCCTCCCGGTCCAGGTCAAGCAGTTGATTCATGATACCGGCCACCCAGATATAGGCCACAAACTCATCACTGCTGGTGGTCCCCTTCCATTCCCACTCCCCGTCGACACCGGGACGCCAGTCATCCGGACCTCCCGACAGGCGAAACCCCTTCCGTTCAAAGGTTCTCGCCGGAAAACCATCCAGTGGATTTATCGAGATCAACCGCTCGAAAGCTTCAAAGGATTCCAGGGCATTCCGCCGGGCTTCCGGATCCCCGGTAACAGCATATCGGAAAACCTCGCTCCCCAGGTAGAACGAAGTCCACAGCCCGTCATTATCAGTGTCTGTCATCTCCATTGTGGAATAATCGCCCGGCTCACGCATCCTCACCTCGCCGATCAGTCCATATCTCAAATGTCTTTTCCGAATTCGTTCATAAAAATGATCGGCTTTGTCTTTCAACGTCATTGACCTAAAATGCACTTCTGAGATCCCCTTCTCTGTCAAGGCGTACGCATTTCCCTCAGAATCCAGGGTCACATCCACTACCAGGTCATCCTGCAGCCACCTGCGCGAGGCGTAATACCGGTAGTCTTCAAAGTCCCGGGTGGAATACATTCCCATAGCCGAACCGCCCCACAGTTTTCCATTGTGATAAGTCAGGGAAGTGGCCGGGATGACGGGAAGTGCTGTCCGCAGCCCTTCTGCTTCTTTCCAGTTTCCAGTTGACAAGGCGTAATACCCTTCCTGATTGGCAATAAACAGCTTATCATCACCGAAGGTCCATGCTGTGATAGCCGGATCATCAACCACCTGTTTGATCTCATCCCCCCGGAGCCTGTAGATGCCGGTTTCCGTCAACAAGAAGAAATCATTCCCATGGCTTTTTATTCCGCGAACCGGCTCCTCCAGCATATGCGTATACTGCTGGTTATCCCCCACAATCGTGCAATAGTTTTCTCCGGACAGCAAGACCGCCCCGCTCCTGTTAACAGCTATGCGGCTGTATTTTCGGCTCTCAAAGGTCCCATAGGGCTTGCCGGCATAGGCATTCGACAGGTAGTGATCCTCATACAGGTAATACAGAATACCCGTCTCGCTCTGAAGGGTTATATCAACCGGCTTCCGGTCGGCCAGCGGGCGATACCGTTGGTCGGGGACCAGCTCATCCTCAATGATAATGTACAGTCCCTGATTCGTGAGGGCCAGGACATTGTCATTTCTATCAACGACCATCTTCTGCATCTGCAGGCCCGCCCCTGTACTCTCCACAGGGTATTTTATGGATACGGGCTGCCGAAAGCTCTGATCCGCAAAAGATTGGGCATACAGAATATTAGTACTTAACAACAGAATTACCAGAGTCCATCGTGACATAGTCATACGTCATTTTTTTAATTAGCCATATTTCATTTAATATCACCCGCATCATGCACCGTTATTTTCCAGCTATTTTGTCCCTCCATACCTGAAACACAATTTATAAAAAAAGCCCTGCTGGCTGAATAACATTCAAATCAGCCAGCAATCGCTTCTGTTATCACCATTGTAAAAAGAGAACCGGCGGTCATGCCGATACTCTTCAGATAGCTTGTCTCATTCTCTCGACTTTCAGGTATTAATCCCTACTATTGGTTGCTGTATGGACACTTAACTTACCTTGTAATCTATTCCATCTTATCCAGGTATACGGAATCTTTACCAGCGACAAACGTCCGGGTACTCAATGGGTATCGCGAGCGGACATCTCCCTCATAGACCACATTCCAGTAGATTGCCAGGAAACCCTTCTCAGGGTGGGCAACAGTGGTCGAAAACCTGCCCGTTTCGTCAGGAGAAGCCGGTACCATAGTCCACTGGTCATCTCTGAAATCACGGTCTGTAGAATGAGCAACCCATTGTTCAATCTGTTTCACCGGCTGCTCCGAGGATATTGAAATGCGCAGCCCTTCTTCATCCCTGTCATATTCATACGTAAATACCGGATAGGCCGAATCATCGATCATATCGCCAAAGAACTCACTGAGCACCGGTGTGGCTTCCTCCCCATCCCTCAGGCCGTGGCCGGCATTCGGGGTATAGAAGATATAGTTCTCACCCGGAAGCTGATCGAAATAATTCTTAACCGCATCAACCAGCCAATACGGATCATTTGTCCCTATAAAAATTAATTTGGGCATATCCAATGCCTCCCGGTACGAGAAAGGGTCAATCATGGTAACCAGCTCTTTTCCGGACGGAGAATTTATATCCTGGGCAATGCCAAGACGTACATAATCCTGAATTTCAATACTGTAATCGCCCCACGTCTGTACCTGGTAGTCCACATTCAATGGCATGTTCAGCACATCTATTACACTCGGAGCAATAGCTTTTACCCGTTCATCACTGGCTCCCGTCAACCACGTAGTCCACCCGCGCTTGGAATAACCGGTCAGCAAAAAATCATTGACTGGCCGCCCCACCTGGCTCTCTGCGAAATCCTGTACTGCATCCATCGCTTTAACCACACTCTTGACCATTGGAAAAAGAAGCGGCCAGCTGAGATCCCCATCCTTTTTATAATTGTGCAACGTATAGGAGATAATTTCATCCTCTGTCCTACCCTCAAAAAGCGGCTGATTAGGCACTTGTTTAATTAAAGCCGTAATGGCCTTGTTTTCCCGGGCTATTGCATCAACAGCCTGCAACGTCTCATCATCCATAACGGGATGAAGACTCGTGCCGCTGTTGCTCCCTCCCGAAATAAAGAGCAGGGCATCATCCGCTGCAATCTCCCGGGGGACCACAATACTAAGGGAGTGTTTCCAGATGAAGTCTCTCCATGTTTGTGATATCAGCTCAATCTGATAAATCATATTCCCATTATGTTCAGACGTATGCTCCAGCTCCCAGCTGAACGACGCATCCGAATTATCCAGGTAAGCCCGCAGTGCATTAGCCGGGACAACCTCTTCCGCTGTGCGGGTCTTCTTTCTGCTCTCCCCGCATTGCATATTTGTTGCCAGGAAAACGAGTGCAATCAACCAACCGATTCTATTCATTACGTACTGTTTGTAAACATTAATCTTGTTTAGGTTGTCTATGATATACGTTGATGCTGTACCCAACTCGATCACATTCCAATAACTTTTACTATTCAGTTCATAAGAGTGATACCGGAAACCCAGTCGCCTTCCACCTGATGGCCAGTACGCATCTGCTGCAATTAATAGGGTTCGTCCGTACCAGCCAGTATCCATGTTTTATCCCACTGGCTGTTGACTTCTCCCTGGGAAAACGCTGTTGATACCAGCCGCTCTATCGCCTCGTTAACGTTTTGGGGATTGAAGTTCAGCTCATTACTGCCGTACTGAAATCTCAGCGGCAGGCCTTCTCTTGGAGCGGCCGGGCCCGTTTCCATGGCTGGCAATCCGGTTCGCCTGTAATCAAACCAGGCCTCCTGGGCGGCGGTCCAGCTGGCAATCCACTTCTGTCTCATAATACGCTCCAGGGTACCATCATACGTCACATTGACCCGGCTTAAATAGGTTTCGGCATGTTCGCCCACGCCCCATTCCTCCAATGAAGCCCGCACCCCGGCATTATAGTAGCCCTCGGCATCAGCGAGCCATCCTTTGTGAGCAGCTTCAGCAAGGATAAAATTTAACTCGGCATAGGTCATCAACCTGGCATTGAGCAAAGGCCCGCTGGCATTGCGGTACCGGTCATGTAGATAGGAGACAAACCGGTTATTGGACGTCTGGCCCGGTGTGGGATTTAAATTATAACCAGAGGGAGTCGTCATCTGGGTGGGCACACCGACATAGTCCGGATTGGTATTGACCTGGCTTTCATCTACCTGGTCAGCATGCAGATAACGAACTCCATCTACTATTTCGTTATGCGGATATTCATCGCTTATCCTGGTAGGGACTTCGACATTGGCAAACCAGACCCCCATGCGCGGATCATTACGCTCACGCAGCGCTTCCACTAATGTTTCAGCAGGTCGGATACGCCGGAAGTTACTCCCGTCGGTCCCGTCAAATACGGTGTTATTGGGCCAGGCCGACCGTTCATTGGAACCCGGAAAATTCATCAGGGCATGATCCTCATTGCTCTCAAATATGGGCTGGCTTTGAACAATATTTACAAACTCCGATTGCACATCCATCTTCTCAGAAACCCGCATCAGGTATCGCAGCAGAAGCGAGTTGGCAAACTTTTGCCATTTAGCCGGATCACCGTTGTATATTATGTCGGCCTTCTCGGTCTCGGCAAATATTTCCGGGTATGAATTCTTACCTTTTGAGAGTAGCTGATCGGCCTCTTTCAGGTCTGCAATGATCCCCTGGTAGATGGCTTTCTGGGTATCGTAGGTGGGACTGATATTCTCCGCTCCCCCCAAATTGCCCTTCAAGGCATCGGAGTAGGGAGCATCTCCCCACAAGTCGGTAATCTGGGCGTAGATAAAGGATTTCATCACAAGGGAAACCCCCTGGTGGAAAGCCATCTCATTTTCCACAGCTTTTTCGTACACCGTTTGATTGTTCCTCAGCATACTGTAGTAGTTCCCCCAGTCCCTGGGGCCCCAGTCATAATTATTGTGACCGCTGAACCAGGCGTCTTTCTGGGTGTGTTGCATAACCCCCGCCGCATCCTGGTAGCCCAGGTGCGTATAGGTTGCAGCCGCATCTGTCAATACCGTGGACAGGATCAAATCCGCATTGGCCTTCCCCTCGGGAACCCCATTTGGATTTTCATTGAGTTCCGTCAGGTCCTTGCAGGATGGTACCGATAAACCGAGAACTAATGCCAGAACAACAAATAGTATGTTATTGAAATATTTCATGATTCCGTAGACTTAGAAATTTGCTGATAGTTTAACTCCGACAGGCAACACAAAGGGCATGACGTTATATCGTTCAATACCCTGTTTAAAGAAGCCATTGCCTTCCGGCTGGAACGCCCGTTCCGGGTCTATTCCAATTTTCGCTTTGGTCCACAAGATGATATTACGACTGTAGAGGGTCAGCGCCATGTCATTCATCCCGATATTCAGGCGCTCCGTCCAGTTTTGAGGCAGCCGATAGGTCATGGATACCTCTCTGAGCTTCACAAACGATGCATCAAACATGGCCGTTTTGGTAAAGTCCCAGGGATAGTTATCAGCCATGGGAATATACCGCGTCCCCGGACCTCCTAAATTTTCGGTATATCCGATCAGGTTCCCCTCTTCGTCGTACTCGGCAATGACACCGGGATTAAATGTGCCGCTGCCCACCGGTATGCCCTCATAGTTAAATTCATAGCCTCCCATCTCAGGCGTCGGCCCGCCCACTCTCGGCGTTTGACCCACAATGATTGCACCGGCGTTATTTTTAAGATACTCCGCCATATCCCCGCTAATGTCATCGGGATTAATAATTTCATCCAGCTGCCGCTGGGTTGACCAGTCAGACTCCTGGTAGCGATAGGTCTGAGACACAAACTCTCCCCCCTGGCGCCAGTCGACATTCGCCGAGAAGGTGAAATTTTGGTAGGAAAAAGAGGTCTGCAGGCCGATCGTAAAATCGGGATTGAAGTTCCCGATCTTGACCAGGTCATTGACGCCGCTCCGGCTCTGCCAGCTCCCCGACTCATCCAGCACCGGCCACCCGTAATAGGGCGAGTTGGGATCCTCCACTGTCACCAGCTCACGGTCATAGATATTTCCTATGTCTTCACCAACCCAGGAAAAAGCCCCGCCCTTGGCATCGGTCCAGAACTTGTAATAATCGATTCCTTCCGCCAGCTCCTCGATACGGGCCCGGTTATAGGTATAGTTCAGGTCGACATCGAAGCGGGAATCCCGGCTGGATAGCACAGTTGACCCAACCGATAGCTCTACGCCCCTGCTCGACACCAGCCCTGCATTGATGAGCTTGCTTCCATAGCCCGAGGACTGCGGAAGACTCAGGGGCAGGATCTGATTTTCATTGTCTGTTTCATAGTAGGTTCCCTCAAAACGGAACCGGTCGCCAAACAAGACCCATTCGGTACCTACTTCAACGGAGGTGATTATTTCGGGCTTCAGATCCGGGGTCAGGAGCGTACCGGGCGTTCCCAGCCGGGTCACATCGCCCCAGGCGCCCGCATTGTACAATGTCTGCTCCAGCCGGTAGGGATCCGTATCATTCCCAACCTGGGCCCAGCCGGCACGCAGCTTTATCATATCCACCTGGCCTCCCATATTGAACATATTGCTCAGTATTGCACTCGTGGATACAGAGGGATAAAAGTACGACCTGTTATCAACTGGCAGCGTACTCGACCAGTCGTTTCGGGCCGTTACATCCACATACAGCATATTCTTGTATCCCAGACTCGCCAGGCCATAGGCGCTGTATATGGCCTTCTGGCTCCAGCTGCTTCCATAGTCCAGATCTTCGGGAGCGATATTTGACAGATTGTACAGCCCGGGAATCGTCAAGCCGCCACTGCTTGATGAGTTCGACGTACTGGAATTATAGCGATACAGGTAATTGCCGCCCGCGGATGCCCTCAGGGAAAAATTCGTAAAATCCTGATTATAATCCAGAGAGACGGAGGTATTGTGCTCGGTCCGGTTTATCTTCTGGATTCCGTACGTACCCTGTGGATTGCGCGTATAGCTGTAGGGAATTTCTGTTTCTCGCTGCTCATTGAATCGATCCAGCGAATAGCTGGCAGTCACAGATACGGTGGGAGAAATTTTCCAGTCGGCCCCGGCACGGCCAAATACCCGGTCCCGGATGAAGGCATTATTCACCTCATGGGCCATAAAATAGGGATTGTTGTGATCCGGTACTGCAACCTGCTGGATACCCTCCTGGCCTTCTACCCAGTAATCTTTGTAATCCAGAATATTGATGTGCGAAGAAACCTCATAGGCCGCCTGCAGCGGATTGGTGCCCCGGTTGTTTGCCGGGATGTTATTGGAATTCGTCCGTCCGACATTCACATTCGTATTAAAGCTCAAGCTTGGACTGACAAAGTAAGTGCCATTCACATTCAGGGAATTGCGAAACAAATCGGAGCCGGGAATGATGCCCCTGTTGTTCATATTTGTGTAGGAAACCCGGAAAGCGCTGTTATCCGTACCCCCGCTGATAGCCATGTTATTGGTATTCGTGATACCCGTCTGTACAAAGTTCTCAATATTATCGGGATGTGAAACCAGTGATGTAGGGACGGGATCCCCGTTTTCATCCATCGGACTGTTCCACTGTACCGCCTTTTGCCCGATATCCAGCTGTGGGCCGAGCCGTGCCGCACTCCCTTCATCAATGATCAGCGGTCCTCCGGTCAGCTCCTGCCACTGGGCCTCGGTAAAGGGTGTCACGCCTGTAGCAAAAGTGTTGTGCATTTTTAAATATTCGTAGGGCCTGTCAAAAACCGTACTTGTACTTATTGAAACCAGCATATCCTGGTTGCGGTCACCCGATTTGGTAGTAATCAGGACAACACCGTTGCCCGCCCGCGACCCATATAATGCCGCAGCACTGGCCCCTTTCAAAACGGAAACACTTTCGATGTCCGAAGCATTTAAATCGGAAATGGCATTCCCGTAGTCCACCACGTTGCGGTCACCAAACTGGTTTGAATTGCCCGACAGCGAATTGCTAACCGGGACCCCGTCAATGACGAACAGGGGCTGATCGTCGCCGGTCAATGATGTTGCTCCCCGGATAACCATACTCACCGAAGAGCTTGCCGTACCACCGGTAGCATTAATGCTCACACCCGACATCTTTCCGGAAAGGGAATTGAGAACATTTTCCTGGGTCACCTGGTTCAGCTCATCACCGCTCACTTCCTCCACGGCGTATCCCAGCGACTGCTGCTCCCTTGAAATACCCAGGGCTGTTACTACCACCTGGTCCAGTGCCTCGGAACTGGGCTCCATCTGAATATCAATAACCGTCCTCCCATCAACGCTTATCTCCCGGGTGGCATAACCTATATAAGAGACCACCAGTATTGCATCCGATGAGGGCAATTCAAGGACGTAGTCGCCATCAGCGTTCGTTGAGGTGCCGATGGTGGTTCCCTCCACCATGATATTCACTCCAATGAGAGAGTCCCCATTGGAGGCATCGGTAACCGTACCCTGCACCGTCACGTTCTGTCCTGCCTGCTGTGCCCGGGCGTGTTCTGTCATGAAAAATACCAGCATCACAATTAAAACACGGCCCATGTTGATCGCTTGTTGTCCACTATACACTCCTCCTGTATAACTCTTTCTATATCCCTTTTTCATAATCCCCGTCGATTTGGTTACTTACCATTAGTAGTCAGCTCATCAAGTATTTTGATATACAAGATGAGGTTAAAATGTTAAGCATCTTTGATGTTACGTTTATATATACGTTAAGCTTCGACGGAATGGCTACTTGAAAATTCCCCGTTTTCTAAACTATTTTCACAGCAGTCGGCAAAGCGTCAGAAAGGCTTTGGAGCCGCCGTGACGCCGTCCTCAGTCTTACTTTCCCTGTATTTTGCCTGACTACCCGGGTCATGCACCTTCTAATCCTTCGTTATGCGCGCCGCAATCCAGCCTGTTCTCCATCTCCCATGCTGATTGCAACAGTCTGCTGCTCTGCCTCTTCTGCATGATGTATCGCTCGTTTTCTATCCCTGACATTGACAGCAGACTGCTACAGAAGCAGGAAAACTCTCCCCAATAAAAAATCCCCGGCGCTGCCCGAGCACCGGGGATTGAAATGCATCACTATTTGACCTAAGAACGCTCTTAACAGATTATTTGTCTGTCAGCGCAACGACACCGGGCAGGTCTTTGCCTTCCAGGAACATCAGGCTGGCCCCGCCGCCGGTCGATACGTGCGATACTTGTTCTTCCAGACCGGCCTGTTTGATGGCTGCCGCCGAGTCGCCGCCCCCAATGATGGTGGTGGCTCCCAGCTGGGTGGCCTCCGCCAGGGCCTCGGCTACCGCATTGGTACCATCCGCAAAATTCTCCATCTCGAAAACCCCCATGGGGCCGTTCCAGACAACCGTCCGGGCATTCTTGATAATGTTGCCAAAAGAGATGGCCGACTGCGGACCAATGTCGAGGGCCATCCAGCCGTCTTCAATACCTTCCTCGTCTACAACCTTGTGCTCGGCATCATTCTCAAACGCCCTGGCTACCACGGAATCTACGGGCAGCATGAATTTCACACCCTGTTCGTCCGCTTTCTGCATAAGCTCAGACGCCAGCTCCACTTTTCCATCCTCGACCAGCGAGTCGCCGATGGGCCAGCCTTTGGCTTTGTAAAAAGTGTAAGTCATACCGCCGCCCACGATAATAGTATCCACTTTGCCCAGCAGGTTCTCAATAACGCCGATCTTGTCGGATACCTTGGCCCCGCCCAGTATAGCCACAAAAGGGCGATCCGGGTTGTTGACCGAACCGTCGAGATACTTGATTTCTTTTTCCAGCAGGAAGCCCGAGACAGCCGGCTGCAGGTAGCGGGTCACGCCGGCCACCGAAGAATGAGCCCGGTGGCTGCTCCCAAAGGCATCATTGCAAAACAGGTCGCCGTGGGCCGCAAGCTGCTTGCTGAATTCTTCATCATTGGCCTTCTCGCCCTCGTGGAAACGCACATTCTCCAGCAGGACGATGTCCCCTTCCCCGGCCTCGCTGATCACGAAAGCCGCGGTGTCTCCAATACAATCTTCCGCAAAATTAACGTCGGCATCCACCAGCGTCTTCAGGTGTTCGGCTACAGGCTGCAGACTCAGCGACTTGTCGACAGATCCGCCTGGTCGCCCCAGGTGACTCATCAGCACCAGCTTGCCTCCCTGTTCAATCACATAATTGATGGAGGGCAGGGCCTGCACCATCCGGTTATCGTCGCCGATGGCCCCGTCTTTTATCGGCACGTTGAAATCCACGCGCATAAGCACTGTTTTACCTTCAATATCTACATCCTTCAGCGTCATCTTGTCCATAATTATATACCGTTGCATTAAAATTCGCCTCAAAATACGGTTGTAATATACATTGGTCAATGTAAAATGGATACATTTTTATCCCCCGCCTGCACGGTCTCTCCCGAAACAGCCCGGAGTTGAGGCTGTTTTTCTGTCCTTTTTTGGATATATTTCTACAATGATTTTTAATGACAAAAGAACAAGACATGGAAGCCGTTTATTTCGATCATGCTGCCACAACCCCCCTGGATGAGCGGGTGCTGGAGGCGATGAAGCCATATTTTATCGAGCACTATGGGAATGCCAATTCCGCCCACCAGCGTGGAAACAAAACCAAAGTAGCGGTCGAAGAGGCGCGCGAGACCATTGCCGAACTCATCGGGGCTGAGCCTGCCGAAATTATTTTTACCAGCGGGGGTACCGAAAGCGACAATGCCGCCCTCAAGGGGGTGGTCGGAGCTACGGGCAAGACCGAAATTGTCACCTCTCCCCTGGAACATCATGCGGTCCTCCACACGGCCGAAGCCCTCAAACGCAGCGGGGTTCAGCCGGTCTACGTGGAACCCGATAAGCGCGGTGTCATCACGCCTAAAAAGGTGGCCGAAGCCATTACTGACGATACCGCCCTGGTGTCCCTGATGCATGTCAACAATGAAATCGGCATAATCAACCCGCTGCAAGAGATTGCCGAAGTATGCAAAGCCCATCAGGTGCCCCTTCATTCCGACACCGTACAGAGTATTGGCAAACTGCCGGTAGACGTGGATGACCTCGGCATCGACCTGCTTAGCATGAGCGGCCACAAAATATACGGTCCCAAAGGGATCGGCGTGCTCTATGTGCGCCATGCCACGCCCTGGCTTCCATCCATGCACGGTGGCTCCCAGGAGCGGCGCCGACGGGGTGGAACATTAAATGTACCCGGCATCGTGGGGCTCGCCAGGGCGCTGGAACTGTGCATCGATTCGATGGAAGAGCATACCACTCATTTTAAAAAGCTGCGGCAGCGGCTCATAGAGGATCTGGATGAGAAATTCGGCGATTGCTACCGGATCAACGGCTCCCCGGAACAGGGCGTACCCCATATCGTCAACCTTGCCTTCACCGGCAGCCAGGGAGGTCTTGACGGAGAGATGTTGCTGCTAAACCTGGATGTGGAAGGCATCTGCGTCTCCAACGGCTCCGCCTGTACCTCCGGCGCTGTAGAACCCTCGCATGTGCTCGACGGCATCGGGCTCGACACCGAAACCGCCAACTCCAGCATCCGCATCAGCATGGGCAAGGACAATACGGTCGAAGACATCGACTACCTGGTCGATCAGCTGGACGTGGTAGTCCGCCGCATGACCAAGACCACTCACGCAAGTCCCTGATTTGGGGTCCCTAAAATGGCTTGACCAGTCCCAGAAAGGTATTAATCAGCACCAGCATATACACCAGCAGCGACAGCCGGTAGGCTGCATTCCATTTCCGGGCTGTTTTGTCACTCGGCTGTGTTTCCTCCCTGTTTAATTCCTTTCTGAAGGCCCGGTTTCGCCTGATGGAGAAGCCAATCAATACCAGGATGACGGCAAAAAATGACTGCTTGATGGCCAGCCAGGGATACAACTGCATGTTAAACCAGCCCCATTGCGGTCCGCCGGGCATACCCGCCATCATACTCCCGGAGATCAAGATGCCGATTGCCCCGAGATGCCCCCCCAGGTTCGTTGCCAGACGTTCCCGTTTCATGTAGGTTCGCTTCCTCGACGGCTCACGCTCGCCCCTGACCCGGGAAGCAAAAAACAGGCTCCCCGCAAAGGCTAAGAGCCACAAAAGATAGGAACAGATATGAATCCAGTAGAATGTGGAATACAGCATGCAAAATTTCTTTTTATCACCGGCTCCTACGATTCCCCGTCGTCATAAATATCGTTGATCAGGTAACCGTACTTGTCTTCCACAATACGCCTTTTGACCTTCAGGGTGGGCGTCAGTTCGCCCGTCTCGACCGTAAACTCATTGGGTATCAGCCGAAAATCACGGATCTTCTCGTGGGAGGCCAGCTCGCGCGAGTGACTGCGGATCTCTTGGCGGTAAATCTTCTGCACTTCCTCTTTGCCGATCAGCTCCTCGAAGGAGGAGTAGGCGATATCGTCTTTTTGGGCAAAAGATTCCAGCGCTTCAAAATCCGGGACAATGAGCGCTGCCATGTAGGCCCGGCGTTCCCCCACCATCACCAGCTGTTCAATCCACTTGCTGGTCTTGAACAGGTCTTCGATAGGACCCGGATAAATATTCTTTCCGCCGGCGTTCACAATCATATGCTTGATCCGATCCGTGATCTGCAAGTTGCCTTTTACAAATCGCCCCACATCGCCGGTATGCAGAAAACCCTCCTCATCGATCATCTCGCGGGTGGCCTGGTCATTCTTCCAGTAGCCCTCCATCACATTGGGTCCCTTGCACAAAATCTCGCCCTGTTCGGAATCCAGCTCAGTCGGGTAATCTTCCCCGCTCACTTCGGCAGCAATGCTGCTGTCCTCCAGGCGCTGGATGGCCACCGTCACGCCCGGCAGCACCTTGCCAACTGTCCCCATCCGCTCGTCGCCATAGGTGTTGCAGCATATCACCGGTGAGGTCTCTGTCAGTCCATATCCTTCAATGATATGAAGGCCGGCCGCCATAAAAAATTTCCCAATCTCGGCCGGAAGCGCCGCCCCGCCCGATACAAAGAAGCGGATGCGTCCACCTGTCCGCTCTTTCAGCTTGTCAAAGACGAGTCTGTCTGCCAGCTTTTTCTGCATCGCCACCAGTCCCCGTTCACCGCTGGCATAGCGGTCACCCACCGACTGTGCCCATTCGAAAATTTTCTTTTTTACCGCTGAGCCCTCATCCACGCTCTTGGTAACAAGGTTGTAGATCTTCTCAAACAGGCGCGGCACGCTCATGATGATGGTGGGATGTGCCTCGGTCATATTCTTCGCCACCGTATCCACGCTTTCGGCATAGTAGATTTCCGCCCCGCCCGCCAGCAT
This sequence comes from Fodinibius sediminis, assembly GCF_900182555.1. Classification (GTDB taxonomy): domain Bacteria; phylum Bacteroidota; class Rhodothermia; order Balneolales; family Balneolaceae; genus Fodinibius; species Fodinibius sediminis. The sequence goes on from NZ_FXTH01000004.1 coordinate 41,482, forward strand.
TGCATAGTAACCCGCAGTCCGTTCAAAAGAGTGACAGAGCGGCAAAAAGGAAAGACAGCGGTCCTCTTCACTGATCTCTATCTGCTGATGAGCGGCCTTGATGTTGCTGACGATATTTCGGTGGGTCAGCATCGCCCCTTTCGGCTTTCCGGTGGTGCCGGAGGTATAGATGAGGGTTGCCAGGTCTTCGGGCTCAACAGCCTTTGTCCGGCGGTGGATCTCCTCACGCTGCCCCGGGTAGGCCTTCAGCCCCTCGGCCATAACTTCATCAAACATCACCACATGCGGATCTTCCAGGTAGCTCTCAATATTGGGTTTGTCGAAAGCGATGACCCGGTGCAGGTATTCACAGTCCCCAAACACCTCCCGCGCCTTCTTCAACTGAATGCCGGTAGACACAAAGAACATCTTCGCCTCTGAATTCTGCAGGATATACTTGCACTGTCCTGCTGGCAGAGAGGTGTAGAGCGATACATTCACGCCCCCGATCAGCTGAAGCGCCAGGTCGAAGACCGCCCACTCATATCGGTTCTCACTGAGGATGGCCACCCGGTCGCCGGCTTCGATGCCATGCTTTACCAGGTAGGCGGCCAGGGCATTCACATCGTCGCCCACCTCACCCCAGGTGATGGTCTCATAATCGGCATCCGTGGACGGTTTACGGGCAAAGGCTGTTTTGGCGCTCCCCTCGTATTTCTTCTTCAGATTCAGAAATAGTTCCGTCAGCGTCTCAAAGGCTACAACAGTTGGCATAAGCAGCTACCTTCCCATTCATTTCATTGCGATTTAGCGTGTTCTTTGCTTCTCCTGCATAGGGAACACAGACCGAATATAACATTCTGAAAGGAAAGTTCAGCACATTTGCCCGTATAGGTACCAACGCCGGTCCACGATCGTTTTTTATAAGCAGCACCAATTCCTTATATTAAAAGAAAAATTTACTCACATGGCTCATCCAGCAAAAGAAGAAACTATTGACCTGGTAAAGGAGATTTTCAGCTCCTACCTGAAGGAACATAACCAGCGGCAGACACCGGAACGGTTTATGGTGCTCGGGGAAATCTATCGTGCCGACGGGCATTTTGATGCCGACGACATCTTCTTCAACATGAAGAACGCCGGCACCCGCGTATCCCGCGCCACTGTTTACAATACCCTGGACCTGCTCGTGGAGTGCGGTCTGGTACAGCGCCAGCAGTTCGGTGAAAACCAGTATTACTACGAACGCGCCTACGCCTACCAGCAGCACGACCACATCATCTGCAAAGAGTGCGGGGCCGTCATCGAATTCTGTGACCCGCGGATCCAGGAGATCAAGACGATGATGGAGAAGATCCATGATTTCAATATTTCAGGCCATTCCCTGCATTTTTTCGGGGCCTGCGAGGATATTGAAAACTGCAGTCGTCGTGAAGAGATCAAGGACAAGCGAAAGGCCAAAGCCAAAAAGAAGTAAGCCGGAGGGACCGGGCCCTGAGCCAGGCATCCCTTCCTGATCAGCCTTTCTCCCCCCCTGTCACTTCATCCCATAGAAAATAATGCGGCACCAGGCTGGCACTATCTCCTTTCCTTTCTTTTTCCGCTGCAACGGCCCGGCCGCGCGGACCTACTCCGCCAGGTAGGCCGGCTGATAGCCGCAGCTGCACTGGATGAGGCTGTGCCCGTCGGTCTGCGCGTGCCACTCGAACTGTGCCGGGTATCCCTCCTCTTCCCACCAGAACGGCTGCCGCTCCTGCTGCACCGGGGCCACCTGATTCATCGTGGCAGAGTCATACAGCCTTCCGTTGATCATGGTGTGAGTCACCTGTTCGGTCACCCGGATATCCTCCAGCGGATTACCATCGATCACGATCAAGTCGGCCAGTTTGCCCTCCTCGATCGACCCGAGAGCGTGATCCATGCCCAGGTACCGCGCACCGTTGATGGTGGCCACCTTCAGCGCCTCCAGTTCCGTCATGCCACCCTGATGCATCATCCACAGCTCCCAGTGGGCCCCAAGCCCCTGCAGCTGCCCGTGCGCCCCGAGATTCACATTCACACCCTCCCGAAGCAGGTTTTTGGCTGTGGCAGCACTCAGGATATGTCCGTTTTCATACTCTTCCTGCGGAATCATTTTGCGATGTCGCGACCGTGAATCCACGATACTGCGCGGGGTGAACGTGAGCAGTCGTTCCTTTTCCCATACCTTTGTATTCTGATACCAGTAGTACTCCCCGCTAACACTGCCGTAGTTCACTACCAGCGTAGGCGTGTAGCCCGTGCCGCTGTTGCTCCACAGCTCCTTTACATCCTTGTATACCGGGAAGATGGGGATGTTATGCTCAATGCCCGTATGCCCGTCCATGATCATGCTCACGTTGTGAGTGAAGGTGGAGCCCCCTTCCGGCATCACCATCACCTCCAACTCGCGTGCCGCCTTGATCACCTGCTGGCGCTGGTTGCGCCGCGGCTGGTTGTAGCTCTTCACCGAGAAGGCGCCAAACGCCTTGGTGCGCTCTATGGCCGACCGAGCGTCCTCATAATCATTGATAACAGCCTTGATCTCGCCCTCGGCCCCGTAGAGAATACGGCCTGTGGAGAAGATGCGCGGCCCCACCATGTGCCCCGCCTTCACGGCTTCGGAATGCGAAAACACCATCTCCGTATTGGATGAGGGATCGTGTGCGGTGGTCACCCCGTAGGCAAGATTGGCAAAGTACTCCCACTGCTGCTGGGGACTCAATCCCTCCCGGAAGTTGCCTATATGGGCATGCACATCCACAATTCCGGGCATCACGGTCTTGCCTTCCACATCAATGACCCTGGCACCGGCAGGCACATCAACCTCGTCCGCCGGACCCACGGCTTCAATGCGGTTTTCACGAACCACCACGGTGCCGTTCTCTATGACGCGCTCCCCGTCCACGGTGATAATGCGCCCGTTGGTCAGCGCGATGGTGCCCTCCGGCTTGTCGTGGGTCAACTCGAGGCCGATATCCAGGCCGTTTTTGGCATCCAGGGGCAGCTCCTTATCCGCCTCACCGGCCAGGAAATCGAAGGCCTCCTGCAGTTCCACGGAAAAATATTCCTGCCCCAGCGTCCAGTGCAGATTCCGCCCGTCGTCGGACCAGTGCAGGTTGATGCCTGCATCCTCGGCCACCTGTGCCACGGGAATGGCCTTCGTACTGGCACTCAGATCGATGCCGGTACCCGCCCGGGGCATGGGCGCTATGTACACTTTGAACAGATGGTTGAAAGCCACCCACTTGTTATCAGGACTGGGTACAAAGTTGTTTCCGTACTTGGAGGTAAAGTGCACGCGCTTGTCGTTACCGGAGCGGTCCACGCTCTCGTAGGAATTGTCCAGGTAGCTGCCGCCCAAGTAGAAAATACGGCTGCCGTCGGCACTGAACAGCGGCTTCGTTCCATGGTCAATCAGACGCTCCCCCTCTCCACCCGAAGCCGGCATGGTGTAGATGCCCGACCGGGTGGTATAGGCAAAGCCCATCTGGTTGTTGCCGTCCCCGCGCCGGTACACAATCGTACTTCCATCCGGCGAATAGGAAGGATTGCGGTAGATCCCCTTGCGGGTCGTGATCGTCTGGGGCGCGGCCCCGGGACGCTCCATATCCAGTGTCTTGATGGCCCCGAGTTCGGTATCGCTCCAGCTCACGTAGACAAGGGTGCTGCCGTCAGGCGAGAAGGCCGGCTCAAATTCAAAATTCTGCTCTTCGGTCAGGCGCTCCGCCTCCCCGCCGGGCAGCTCCTTCTTCCAAAGGTAGCCCGCAGCGTTGAATACCATGTAATCCCCTCCGGGGGCGGTTACCGCGTGCCGGATCGCCCTGGCGGTAAAGGTGTCGGGTGCGGGATTCTGCCTGAAGCGCAGCGCCTTGTAAATCTTCTGCTGTATCTCCGCCTCAAAAGGAATCACTTCCGTTTCCCGGGAGACCACATTCAGCTTGTGAATCTTCCCTTCGGACCAGAACACCAGATGCCGGCTGTCAGGTGTCCAGTCAAGGTTGGTATACGGCCCGAAGATCGCCCATGCCTCCTGCTGGTCTTTGCTGAGCTCATCGTAGACAGGCCGTTCGATGCCGGATTCCAGGTCCCGGATGTAAAGCACGCTCTTGGTTCGCACCCGCCTGATAAAGGCCATCTTCGTACCGTCTGGCGAGAGCGTGGGACTGATGGCGCCGCCGGGTCCGCCCGTGATGCGTTTGATTTCTCCCGTTTCGCGATCGTAGCGGTTGATAACATAGATCTGGCTGTTGGGATCCTTGTTGTACTGGAAGTAGCCTCCCGGATAGACACTCTGGCTGTAGTAGATGTACCGGCCGTCTGGCGACACATACGGCTGCCCCAAATCCTGCTGCTTATTGGCTTTCTCCACCAGCTGAATGCCCGATCCACCCGACCGGTGATACATCCAGAGCTCCCCGGCTCCCAGCGAACGCGTGGACGTATAGTGCTTGCGTGCGATCAGGTAATCTCCGCTGGGTGCCCAAACAGCATTATTTAATAGTCGGAATTCTTCGTCGGTTACCTGGTGGGCACCGGTTCCGTCGGCATTCATCACCCAGATGTTGTCCCCACCCCCGGCATCGCTCGTGAAGGAGATCCGGCGGCCGTCGGGACTGAAACGCGGCTGCACCTCGTAGGCCAGGTTCTCGCGCAGCACCCGGGCTTCCCCGCCCGCGGCCGGCATAATATAGATGTCGCCCAGCAGGTCGAAGACGATCTGACTGCCGTCGGGACTTACATCCAGGTTCATCCAGGTGCCCTCGGTGGTGCTAAAATTTATTTCCTTGTGGGGCCCGCCCGGATTGTTGACATCCCACTCCTTATCCCTGTCATTCTGGTCCTGTGCCTGGACGGTAATGCTTAACAGGGTAATAAGTAAAAGTGAACACAATTTCTTCATAATCGGGTAATTTGGTTTTGGGAATATTCATTTCACGCCTTGTGTGGTTAAAACGGAAAGCAAAATTCCAGCATCTGAAGTTCAATCTTCCTAGATTCTCTTCTCCTAGAGGGGCTTTTGCATCTGCCTCCAACATTAATAAAGGCGTTCCTCTCCCGATAGTTTTCGGGACAAGCTCTGGCGAAGAGAAACAGGTGGTTGATTCATGATTCAATTCAAATCATTTTTAAACAGGATGATTTCTTCTCCTTCCCCGCAACACGTTAGTATCACATGTAATAAGTAACTGCGCTAAAGCTAAGAAAATAACGACTGTCTTGTAGCCGTTTTGCAATTTTTAAAAATCTTGTTTTATGCTGGCGGCGTTGCAGACATCTTTCCTGTCCTCAATTTAGCAGATCAGCATTTTCTTTCCCTTTGGCTTGTCGCTACGAAACCCCGGAACCAGTAAATCAGGGCTCGTAAAAGCTCACCCGATTATTCGGGATAACTCCTCGGTGCTGATGACTGTATCAACGCTGATCAAGACTTGCCGCCCGCCCCTTGTCAGACAGAAATTCTTCCGGTGGGTTTTGTCGCTTTTATTACAGAATAATCCAGGTTTAGTAAAAAATATGGACCATATATTTCCACGCCTCATCCGCTTGGGCCGGCTGTTGGGGGAACCTTGATTCACAACCTATAACCTTTAACATATAACCTGTAACAACGTGGGCTTTCAACTCGAAATAACTTCCTGCCTTATGGGGACACAGAGCGTCCGCTCTGTTCATCCGCGGCGCAACTGAACGGAGATAGGAGTGGCATTTAAATGAAAATATTACTTGGTACCAATGCTCTGCGTTGGTACCCGCACTACGCTCCGCGTACCTTCATAAGCCCCTTTTAAATGTAGACCACTTTTGGATGGCCAAAAGTGGAACAAAAACCACCGGCTGAACCTGCTTCGGCGCCCGGGACCGCTCGCTGCGGAAATAAATGCAGATGTTGTTTTTTCTATAGCTTCAACACATCAGTTGCTCTGGAACACTTACTGCTTTTGTCACTGCTTTCTCCATTTATTTCTTTTTCGCAGCTCCCGCTCCCTTTCCACACCTCACCAGCTTAGGCCGGCTGGTTGGGGGACTTTAATTCACAACCTTTAACCTTCAACAGACATTTATCCATATGGGGCTTATCATTTCAAATAAGGTGTAAGCAAGGGCTTGGGGAAGAGCCGGGAAATACTATTGAGCATAAATACTCATGTGGAAAAGCTATCCCCGACCGAAAAGCTTTAACCATCACAATATCTTGTTCTTCCCCAACACTTTTTTTCGTCCCAGCTTGCTGGCCCCAAGCATTCGAAATGCATGGTTCAGCTTCAACAGTCAGGAATGCAGGCTGAGTACAAGGTAGTTATACCGCCGCCTGTATCAACATAATAGTCAATGCAATTTTTATGAGTGTATCTATGAAAAAAGGGAATGATCTATGCGGCAACTTAAGTTTATTTTTCTGATAATAACTATTACAATCTTAAATGCTTGTTCAATTATAGGTAGCGACTCAAATTCATCTAAAATTGCAGGTAAATGGCAGTGGTTTCGTACTGCTGGCGGATTTACAGGTCAAACAATCACCCCTGATTCAGCAGATATTAACCATCGGTATCTAATTTTACCTTTTCCTTTTATCATGCAGATACGTTAGCGAAATCAGGTAGCTATTCGTTTAGTAAAAGAGGGGCAAGACTATGATTGCTATGAAACCGGAAACACAAATTTCTTTTTTGATCAACATGTCCAATTTCAAGGGAGTGATACTCTGATATTAGCCGATGAGTGTTACGACTGTTATATTAATTACTATGTCCGAACTAAATAGATTTTAGCGGCATAATATACTTATTAAAAGTCTCTTACATACAGAGGGGATTATGCTCCAATCATACTACTTTATTCTTAGATGGAGGTTCAGGATGTGGCATAAAAAAAACTTAATTCGGCCATTAGTGTTTATGGTGCTATTATGTACGGCAGCACCGGCTATTTTAGCGCAAGACGTTTCAAAATTTGTAGTTGATCTTGAGTCAGGACCGGTATGGCAGAGCCGTAATGATGTACAGATTCCAAATACCGAGGCAGGTACGAGGTTTTCGCTGGTCGATCTTGCCGGAGAGGGTCCCAGTCCGGCCGTACGGCTGTATCTTACATGGAATATAAGCGAACGACACAGTTTGCGCAGCCTGCTTGCACCACTCGCTTATACCAAAACGGGTTCATTTTCAAGTCAAGTGGACTTCGCGGGTGAATCCTATCTGCCCGGAGATCCGGTTGATGCCACCTACAAGTTCAATTCCTGGAGGCTTGGCTACCGCTATCGCTTTCTGGACAATGAGCGGTTGAAACTGTCGGTCGGCTTCACAGCAAAAATCCGCGATGCAAAGATCAAGCTGACACAGGGAAGTACAACCAGTGAAAAAACGGATGTAGGGTTTGTACCCCTTATTTACCTCGGAAATGACTGGCGATTCGCCAAACAATGGCATCTGTTGTTTGACTTTGAGGGGCTGGCCGGTGGACCGGGACGTGCGTTTGATGTTGCTCTCAAGTTGTATTACGCAATCAATGACCGCTGGGGGGGCCTGAGCGCCGGTTACCGAACTCTTGAGGGCGGTGCTGACGTCGAGTCGGTTTATAACTTCGCTTGGCTGCACTACGCACTGATATCGGGCACCTATCGATTCTGAATTAGATTACTCTAACCAACCACCGATCCTAGCATGCAAGAGGTTACGAAAAGGAATAAAAGGAACCCGCCAACAGCAGCATGGCCGTATTTGACGTTGTTTATTTGCTATGAACTCTGTTCAACTGCCTGATAATAGCATCAACCATAATTTCCTGCTGTCTTTTGCGCGGGATGTCGGCCGGTCCATCCCCTATTTGATAACCGTAATAGGAAATTTGACGGTAATTTCCACCGGCAATTCTAACACAATGCGTATTAGCTGTAAGGTTTACAGCAAACTGGTATATTTCCTTTTTACTGGCCAGCCCATCATTGGAACCATAAATCCTTGTCACTTCAATATCCAGGTCAGAAAGGCCCAGCTCCCTGGGATGTGACCGTTCCCACAAGCATCAATCCCCCGGGAGCATTACTGTGCTGATAGATAAATACAGAAGCAAGCTTTCCACCCCTCACCCGCTTAGGCCGGCCATTGGGGGGAGTTGTGTCACAACGTTCAACCTTTAGAACACAAAACCCACAGAATAGATAACCGCCTGCTCCCCCCAACCTTGATCTAGTCTCAGCTCCAATACTCCCTGATTTTCATTAATCCTTACATTTCCTATATTCCAAGTCTATAATTGCGAATGGAATAACCCGATGCGGCATCTTCGATCCACATACCGGCAAGGCATCCAGCGGCTCACGGTGCTGTTACTGTTGCTCTTCGGACTTCACTTCCTGAGCGTCCATGGCTTTGCCAGTGCCCTGGTGCTCTGTTTTGAAGATAACGGCCAGATTAACATTGAATCCGAGGCAGGCGCCCTTTTCAGCATCCCTTCGGAGGATACGCTTCATGCCAACACGGAGCACGACCACGCGGAGCCGACCTTTGATTCCGCGAGTGGCGGCCACCACGATGTGAATCTCTCAGTCATCTGTTCCAAGGAGCAGCAAACCACTCGTTTTGACCAAGAGAACATGCTCCAATTTCTTGACGGCATTCTCAATAGCAGGGTCGAAGACCTCCCGCCTTCACGGGTCTTTCAATTTGTCTCCTACACGCCTCCCTTGATTGAGGATACGATTACAGCTTCGCTCAAAACGGTTGTTCGCATCCTCTACAACTAAGTAGTTCCAGCCCTTTCCATATCGCTATTTCACTTGCAAGTAATGTAATCAGGTAAGGAACAGTTATATCCTGCCGGTTCTGCTTGCCCCTCTATAACAGCAAAAATTGGCTGGAATACATGAAATTATTCAGAACCTTGCTGGCCCTCGGCATGCTCGTGCTTGCTGCCGGTTGCGCCACAGAAGAAACCCTTATCGAACCACCTTCAGAAAGCACACTGGGAGAACAAACCTATGAGGCCTCTCCCGCACTAAATCAGAATCTATCTCAACAGGATACGGCATCCCGGGTCACTATTTCAGATACACTGACCTTTTCGGATGCGCTGTCCAAAGCCCTGCTCGAAAATCCCCGGCTGCAAAGCTACGGCTGGCAGGTGCGCGTCAAGGAAGCCGAACGCATTCAGGCTTCCCTGCTTCCGAATCCAACGCTTAACAGCGAAATGGAAAACTTTGGCGGGACGGGTCCCTTTGAAGGCTACGACGCCAGAGAAGTGACCGTCAAATTGGGACAGAAAATCCTGCTGGGCGCTGATCGTCTCAAGCGAAAGCGATTGGCCGGTGCCACCAAAGAACTAGCTGGATGGGACTATGAAGCCCAACGGCTGGACGTGCTAACCGGCGTTACCAAAGCTTATATATCAGCGCTGGAAGCTCAGCGCCAGTGGCAGCAGCAAAAAGAGCTGGTTGATGTGGCGCAAAACCTGTACAACTCTATCTCTGCCCAGGTGAAGGCCGGTAAAGTCTCCAAACTGGCACAGACCAAAGCACAGGTTGAGCTTTCCCGCGCAAAAATTGATCTGGAAAATGCCCGCAACCAATGGGCGTCTGCTCGTAGCTCGCTGGCTGCCTATTGGGGAAGCGATCAACCCCAGTTCAAGCAATTAAAAGGTCAGCTGAGTATGCCTTCGGTCATCCCCGAGTACGCCAAGGTGCAAACCTATATCCAGCGAAATCCAGATGTGGCGCGTTGGGCTGCCGAATTGCAGCAGCGCGAATCGGCCCTTGATCTTGAACAGGCAAAAGGCATTCCCGACCTCACCGTGAGCGGCGGATACAAACGCGCGGAGGATGTAGGCGCCAGTGCCGCCATTGTAGGCATTTCTATTCCGCTGCCGTTCTTTGATCGCAATCAGGGGAATATCAAGGCAGCTAAGTATGAGCTCAGTCGTGTGAAAACCCAACGGGAAGCGGCCGTTTCCCAAACCTACAAGGACCTGCAAACGGCATACAATAAGCTCGATGCAGCTACTCATGAAGTCAATCAGCTGCAAGAGCAGGTATTGCCCGGCGCCAAGACGGCTTTTGAAGCGGCCCAAATCGGTTACCGGCAGGGTAAGTTTGATTACCTGGAAGTGCTGGATGCCCAGCGTACGCTGTTTTCGACGCGCACCCGCTATATCCAGGCCCTGGCCGAATACAACCGGGCCGTAGCCGAAGTCGAACGACTCATCGGCACGCCCCTCTCTGAAATTTCAGAAAACTAATTTTTTGAACGAATATGGAATCACCAGTCATGAAGAATCTAACAATCTTAACACTTACCGGACTTCTATTAGGAAGTTTTTTGACAGGCTGTGGACCTGAATCAGCTTCCCAAGCCAACACGCAAACCGAACAGCATCAACCCGAATCACAACACAGCGAAGAAACCGAGCAGCATACCGAGGAAGCTGGACAACACAATGAAGAAGCCGGACAGCATGCCCGTGAAGTGCATCTGACCGAGAAGCAAGAAAATAACCTGGGTATCAAGGTGGAAACGCTGTCTGAAGGAAATGCCTCCTCGACTATTTCACGTCCGGCCAGCGTCGGATATGATCTGGATCAAATTGCAAAAGTTGGTCCCCGTATCGAAGCCAAGGTTGTGAGAGTGATAAAAGACTTGGGAGAACAGGTCAGAATAGACGAACCGATTGCACTCATGAGCAGCGTGGGCTTGGGGAAAGCCAAAGCCGAATATATTCGGCTGAAAACCGAGCTAAAAGCGGAAAAGGCACATTATGAACGCGAAAAATCTCTTTACGAACAGGAGATATCGAGTCGTGCCGAAAAATTGCAAGCCGAAGCCCACTACCAGGAAGCAAAGGCTGCTTATAATGCGGCAGCCGAATCGCTGCGTCTTTATAGTCTAAGTAAAAAAGATGTTCAAAATATCGAAGCAGGCAGCGATAAACCCTTATCCCATTTCTACCTGACGAGTCCCCTCAATGGGGTAATCCAGGAGCGGGATATTTCGCCCGGACAAACCATTAGTCCCAGTGAGACGCCCATCCACGTAGCCAACCTCTCCAAAATGTGGGTAATGATTGATGCCTACGAGCAGGATATCCGGTATCTGGAGAAAGGACAAAGCGTAAGCCTTTCGGTTCGAAGCATACCCCGGGAAACCTTTGAGGGAAAAACAGACTGGGTCTCTTATAGCCTGGAAAAGAAGACGCGCACCATGCCGGTTCGAGCGGTTGTTGAAAACCCGAACCGGAAGCTACGAGCCGGAATGTTCGGTACCGCTCGCATATCAACTGGAAAAAAACCCAACGTTGCGATGATTCCCATTGACGCCGTTCAGACTATCGAGGATGAACAGGTGGTCTTTGTGCCCGGCAAAGAGGATGGCAGCTATAAGCCGGTTGAAGTGATGCTGGGCAGTGAGAATGAGGGCTATGTAGAAATTGCCTCGGGCCTGAAACCCGGCCAACAAGCCGTTATTGCCGGAGCCTTTGATCTGAAGTCGGCTCTTACCGCTCAGGGTCGTAGCGCATCCCACGGACATTAAGGTACTTACTATAACACTCCTGAGCACTGCTAGAAATTCATATGCAACTGTAATTAGATTCTATCAATCACCTGACCTCCTTCTCCAAGGAGGAACGCTAAGGCTAAATAAACCGGCCCTTCAAGCACTTAAGTCTCTCTTGAAGAAGTGGGATTTAGGGAGATTGATTTAACAGAGTTGTTATAGTCAATTGCTCAGGATGAATGCGCCCAATATGGGAATAACAATTGATCTAAATGATATTCAACGACTAAAGAATTTTGACTTATGCTTCAACAGATAATAGACAACGTATTAAAGAACCGCTTGACGATCCTCATTTTGGTGGCGGCCGTTGGCGTCTATGGATACTTCTCCTTCGAGGATGTTCCCATCGACTCCTTCCCAGACGTATCGCCCACCATGGTGCAGGTGTTTACTTCCAGCCCGGGCCTGTCACCGGTGGATGTGGAGACGCAGATCAGCTACCCCATTGAAATCTCGATGTATGGGCTGCCCAAGCTGGATCGCGTGCAAAGTACCTCTATCTTCGGGCTTTCGCGCGTAAATATATACTTCGAGGACGGCACCGACATCTATTTTGCCCGTCGGCTGGTTATGGAACGGCTGTCCAAAGCCAGGGAATCTATCCCTGATGGCCTGGGACAACCGCAACTGGGTCCCATTACTACAGGACTCGGAACCATCATGATGTACGAAGTAACCAACACCGATACGGCCGACCACTCCCTGATGGAACTTCGTACGGCCCAGGACTGGATCGTGAAGCCCCAACTGCGAACGGTGCCCGGGGTTACTGGCGTCCTTTCTCTCGGTGGGGATGTCCGCCAGTTCCAGGTCAATGCGGATATGAACGCCCTGATATCACGCGGGCTTACGCTGGAAGATCTGGAAAAAGCCATCAACAGCAACAATCGTAATGTGGGTGCTTCTTTTCTGGAGCGAGGCGGTGAAGAATATCTCGTCCGCGGCTACGGCTGGATTAAACCGGACAAGCAGGGCTTAGAAGACATCTGCAATATCATCGTAAAGAACTCTGGTGGCACGCCCATTTACGTCAAGGATGTCGCCACGGTGGAATTCGGTTCCGAGATTAAGCGAGGTACTCTTATTAAAGACCGAGAGGAATCGGTAGGTGGCTTTGTGCTCAAGCTCATTGGCACGAACACGCAAGACCTGCTGGCCCAGGTGGATCAAAAGATCGATGCCATTAATAAAGCACTGCCTGACGGCATGGTAATGAAACCCTTCTACTCGCAGGGGCAGCTCGTCAGCAAAGCCGTAGGTACGGTAAGCAATGCCCTGTATATCGGGGCTATTCTCGTGCTGGTCATCCTCTACTTTTTTATGGGCGATGTCCGCTCGACGCTTATCATCATCTCGACTGTTCCCATTGCGTTTCTCATCGCCTTCATTGGTATGAACCTGATGGGGATATCAGCGAATCTCATGAGTCTGGGGGGCTTGGCGATCAGTATTGGTATGATCGGGGACAGTGCCACCGTGATCGTGGAAAACACCTACCGCTTGCTGGAAGAACGGGATACTGAGAACGTATCCCTGGTGCGGGTGGTAGGTGAGGCCGCTCGGGAAGTCATCCGTCCGGTAATCTTTGCGACCAGCATTATTATTATCGTATTTATCCCACTCTTTTCGCTGGAAGGCGTCGAGGGTAAAATGTTTAAGCCGCTGGCCTATACGATTACCTTTGCCTTGGCCGGAGCCATCTTTCTGGCCCTGACCTATATCCCGGTCATTTCCAGTTTTATCTTGCCGGATAAAGGGATGGACAAAGAGCCGTGGTTGGTCCGCAAGGTGAAAGGATTCAGCCGACCGCTGATTGAAAAAGCAACCCAGTTCCCCAAGATGGTCTTTGGTGGGGCCTTGGTGCTGTTTGCTGCAAGTATGGCGGTATTCCCCTTCCTGGGAACCGAGTTTCAGCCGACCTTGCGGGAAGGTACGTTTGCCGTACGTTCTGTGCTACCTCCGGGCGCTAACCTCCCCACCACCAAGGAATACACGAAGCGTATTCAGGAGTCGATGCAGACCTTCCCCGAAGTGCAAGGGATCTTTTCCCGTGTGGGACGTGCCGAAGTGGGCGGTGACCCCGAGCCGGTAAACGTGGTATTTAACGTAGTGAACCTCAAGCCGCTTGATGAGTGGGAAGCCGGACGTAGCTATGAAGAACTGCAGTCGGCCATGGCGCAAAAACTGCAGGAAGATCTGCCGGGCGTGGCTTCCAACTTTTCGCAGCCGATTCAACTGCGTACCGATGAGCTCCTGAGCGGCGTTCGCGCCCAGGTAGTCGCCAGTCTCTATGGGGATGACCTGGATACCCTGGCTCAAAAAGCGCAGGAGATTGCAGAGGTTGCCAAAAGCGTAGAAGGAGCTGTGGATGTCCGCGCCCAGCAACAGGGCGGCAAACCGCAAATCCTCGTGCGACCTGATCGCGAGCAGCTGGCGCGACTGGGCATCAGCATTGACGACTTCCTGAATACCGTTGAAACTGGTATTGGAGGCTCGGTAACCGGTCAGGTCTTCGAGGGCATTCGCCGCTTCGATATCTTCGTGCGCCTGCAGGAAAACCAGCGCAAGCGCATTGAACAGGTTCGGGAGTTGCCCGTACGTACTGCTAAGGCCTCCTTGGTACCGCTCTCCCAAATTGCGGATGTGGACGTCTTTACCGGTCCCAAGCAAATATCTCGTAATAAAGCGAGTCGGAGAACTTACGTGCAGCTTAATGTTCGAGGTAGAGATATGGGAAGCGTCGTGAACGAAATCCGCCAAAAAGTAGAACAGCAAGTAGATCTGCCTGCCGGTTACTTTACCGAATACGGCGGACAGTTTGAAAACCAGCAGCGGGCCATGAACCGCCTTATGGTGGTCGTACCCATTACCCTGGGACTGATCTTCTTCATGCTGTTTTCCACCTTTGGCAGCTGGCGCTATGCGGTGCTCATCTTCCTGAACATCCCCTTTGCCACCATCGGGGGTATTTTTGCTCTCTGGATATCCGGGCTGTACCTGTCAGTACCGGCTGCGGTGGGCTTTATCGCGATATTTGGTATTGCCGTGCTCAACGGGCTGGTGATTGTATCCTACATCAATCAGCTGCGGGAGGAAGGCATGTCCACCGAGCAGTCGGTCGTACAGGCTTCCTTGCTACGCCTGCGTCCTGTACTGATGACTGCGCTAACCACCGGCCTAGGGCTGCTGCCCCTGCTGCTGGCTAATGATATCGGCTCCAACGTACAGCGCCCGCTGGCAGCCGTGGTTGTAGGTGGACTGTTTACCTCCACCCTGCTTACGCTGGTGGTGCTGCCAACCATCTACACCTGGTTTGCCGAACCGGTCAAACACGCCGAACTTTAATTTTTAAATAACAGACCTGTTAGGTTTTTGAGACCTGACAGGTCTCAATTCAACTATTAACTATTATGAAAGAGATCAAAGCTTTTATTCGAATAAACATGATCGATTATGTTATTGACGCCCTTGAAAGCATGGACGATGCCCCCGGCATTTCGTTAAGTGAGGTGCGCGGCTGGGGTCATGCCGAGGAAAAAGAAGCAGCCCAACTGGTCCAGCGCATTAAGTTGGAAACGGTCGTTCCTACTTACCGGGTAGATGAAATTATCTCCGTGATTGTTGAAAAGGGACAGACCGGTAACTACGGGGACGGCAAAATTTTTGTATCTAACGTAGAAAAAGCCGTACGAATCCGAACCGGGGAAACCGATGATGATGTGATACGGTAACCAACCATTGTTATACTGAAACTGCAACACAGATTGAGATACTGCTCCCTGGATGTGGCCGTTCATGTAATCCGGAGAAACAAAATAATGTTACCGCCCCCCTTGGCTTGCCTCTGACCGGTACAAATGGTATCCTTTTGATACTGTGGCCCATTAAGCACTTCGCTTGTGAAAAGCAACGGTACAACAGGGATTATAGACAAGAGAAATAGAGATAAAATAAATAAACAGGGATTAAGAGCCTTTCCTTACGGATTCATTGATTCACCCGTGTCGCCATGGGAGGCATTTCCAAAAACAAAAAGAAAGAGGACCAGTCATGAATACCAAAACCATCATTTCCGTAACAGCATTAGCCGTGTTATGCATGGCAGGAGCCCAAAGCCTATGGATGTCTTCGGACAGCCACATGAGCTTTTTTATTACCAGTGAAGGTCCAGGAAGCGGAGCCGACCTCGGAGGGCTCGAGGGAGCCGACCAACACTGCCAGATGCTTGCCGAAGAGGCAGGCGCCGGTGACCGCACCTGGCATGCCTATCTCAGCACCGACGGCTCCGGGGGGGACGAATCAATCGATGCCCGGGACCGTATCGGACAGGGTCCATGGTACAACGCTAACGGCGAGGAGATAGCCAGCGACGTTGAGCACCTGCACGGAGACAACAACCTCAACAAGGAGACTGCCCTTGATGAAAACGGCCAGATGGTCAACGGACGGGGAGATGACCCCAACATGCACGACATCCTGACCGGCTCACAGCTGGACGGCACCGCCTTCGGCAGTGAAGAGGACAAAACATGCAGCGACTGGACGAGCAGCGGTGAGGGAAGCGCACAGGTGGGCCACCATGATCGCGAGGGCGGGGGCGAGAACCCAACCTCGTGGAATTCTGCTCATGGCTCCGCAGGATGCAGCCAGCAGGACCTCCAGGGCACCGGCGGCAATGGCCTGTTCTACTGCTTCGCCATCAATTAACCAAAACAGGAGCCTTCAGCGGCCGGCGGCCAATTTTGCCACATATTCTCCACAGCTAAAAAACCAACTGTTATGCAACCGTATCCCTCTTTTTCATTCCCAGACGATGCACCAACTCATAATGAAAACGCCTTTCAGCTACCGAAGCAGTTATTAGCCGTGCTTGCTGCAGTGGTGTTGCTCACGGGACTGATTGCCTGCGACCCCGCTGCCGAATCCAAACCGATCCAGGTAAACAGCGATGACCTGGGCGGCGTGGTGACAGGTCCGGACGGTCCGGAAGCGGGCGTCTGGGTCATCGCCGAGACGTATGACCTGCCCACCCGCTTTGCCCGGATTGTAGTCACCAATGAGGAGGGGCGCTACCTCATTCCCGATCTCCCCGACGCCAACTACCACGTCTGGGTGCGCGGCTACGGGCTGGTGGATTCACCCAAACAGGAGGCCACGCCCGGGCGGCAGCTGAACCTGGAAGCGACAAAGGCACCCGACCAGCAGGCTGCGGCGCAGTACTACCCGGCCGGCTACTGGTTTTCGCTCATCGAAATGCCCGGTGAAGAGGAATTCCCGGGCAGCGGCCCCGACGGCAACGGCCTTTCTCCCAACCTCAAAACCCAGGCCGACTTTGTCCGTAATATCAAGTCGGGCAACTGCATGGCCTGCCATCAGCTGGGCAGCCGGGGAACACGGGAATTTCACGAGTCTTTCGCGGCCGATACCTTCGCCTCCACCGAAGATGCCTGGGAACGCCGGGTGCAGTCGGGGCAGGCCGGCGGCTCCATGATTTCCAGCATCCATCGGCTGGGGCGTGAAGCCACCCTCGAGATGTTTGCCGACTGGACTGATCGTATTGCCGAGGGTGCCGTACCTGAGCAGCCGCCGCGTCCTGAGGGCCTGGAACGCAATGTCGTCATCACGCAGTGGGACTGGGCCGACCCGAAGGCGTACCTGCACGACCTGGTGTCCACCGACCGGCGAGATCCCACCGTCAACGCCAATGGACCCCTCTACGGCGCCCTGGAACTCAGCGCTGATTACCTGCCCGTGCTGAACCCCGAATCAAACGATAGCAGCCGGGTACCCCTGATCGTACGCAACCCGGAGACCGAGGCGGCCGCCGCAGCCTCGGTACTGAAGCCTTCGCCCTACTGGGGAGAAGAGGTGCTGTGGGACAGCAAGGCCAATGTCCACAATCCCATGATCGACGGCGAAGGCCGCGTATGGATTACCGCCGCCGTGCGTCCCCCTGCCAATCCCGACTTCTGCCGGGAAGGATCGGACCACCCCTCAGCCCGGGTATTTCCCGTCGATGGGGCTTACCGGCATCTCGGTGTCTATGATCCGGAAAGTGACGAATATACCACTATCAGCACCTGTTTCAGCACCCACCACCTGATGTTCGCCGAAGACGAGAACAACACGCTGTGGACGAGCGGGGGCGGTGAAGTGGTGGGCTGGCTGGATACAGAGCAGTTCCTCGAAACCCGTGACGAACAGGCCTCCCAGGGATGGACGCCGATCATCCTCGACACCAACGGGAACGGCCGGCGCGACGAGTACGTAGACCCCGGCGAGCCCGTCGATTCCACCATGGACAAGCGCATCACCAACGGGCTGTATGCCGTAGCACCGGCCCCGGACGGTTCAGTCTGGGGCTCCTCGCTGGGCTATCCCGGGGCAATCGTCAGACTTGTGCCCGGCGACAATCCATCGGAGACGGCCCTGGCGGAGCTTTATGAGCTCCCCCTCAACGAGGAGGGCAAGCCGGTTGAGGGCTTCTCCCCCCGCGGCATGGATATCGATCGCAACGGTGTGGCCTGGGTGGCCCTGGCAAGCGGACATATGGCCAGCTTCGACCGCGAGAAGTGCAAGGGCCCGCTCAATGGCCCGCAAGCGACAGGACAGCACTGCCCCGAGGGCTGGACCTTCTATACTGAACCCCTGCCCCAGGTTAAGGGCGTAGACGGTTCCGGCAGCGCAGAATCCAGCTATTATACCTGGGTGGACCAGTTCAATACACTGGGCCTGGGCGAAAATATACCCATCAATACCGGCAATGAGTCGGAGGGACTGCTGGTACTGAAGGACGGTGAGTGGGTGGTCCTGCGCGTGCCCTATCCCATGGGCTTTTACACCAAGTGGATGGACGGCCGCATTGACGATCCAGATGCCGGCTGGAAAGGACGCGGGATCTGGGCGACGGTCAGCACCCGGGCGCCTTTTCACATGGAGGGCGGCAAAGGGACAACCAGCAAGGTGTACAAGTTCCAGATGCGCCCTGACCCCCTGGCCCACTGACGGAAAGCCGGAAAGGTCTTTACTCTCTTGCGAATAAATGTTATTTACTTTTCATTTCAGGGAGTTACCCTGAATAACCTGTAATCACTTAATCATATCGCAAGATTGATGAAGAAGTGCGCGTTCCTGTCCATGGACAGCCTTGAGGATTTTGTATGTTATGATCACCTTTTAAATGAACCGCTCGCCCGGCGGGGTTGGCAGGTGCGGGAAATTTCATGGCGTGCCGAACAGGTCGACTGGAACCAGTTTGAGGCAGTCATCATCCGCAGCCCGTGGGATTACCAGCAAGACCCGAACGCCTTTTTCAAGACCCTCGAGGACATCAACCGCTCATCCGCCCGTCTTGAGAACAAGCTGGAGCTGGTGGAGTGGAATATCGACAAGACCTACCTCCGGGATCTCGAACAGCAGGGCATTGAGATCGTACCGAGCCTCTGGCGAGCCAAATTCGACCGGCAGGAATGGGAGCTTTTTTTTGAGGAGCTGGGAACTGATGAGATCATCATCAAGCCCACCATCAGTGCAGGAGCGGATGACACGTACCGGCTGACCAGGGAGGACAAGGCCGACTATGCTGAGAAACTGACAGCAATATTTGCCGATCGCCCCTTTATCGTACAGCCGTTCATGCCGAACATACTCTCGGAAGGGGAATTCTCGCTCTTCTATTTTGGCGACAGCTACAGCCATACCATTCTGAAGACACCGAAAAAGGATGACTTTCGCGTACAGGAAGAACACGGCGGCCGGCTTCAGCTGGTGGAGCCCGAAAAGAAACTGCTGGCAACGGGCCAGGAGATTCTCGAGCTCATTCACCCGGATCCGCTGTACACCCGCATTGACCTGGTGCGTACTGCACAAAACACCTTCGCCCTCATGGAGCTGGAGCTCATCGAACCCTCCCTCTATTTCAACATGGACCCGGAATCACCCGAACGGTTTGCCAGGGTCTTCGACGAGTGGATGAATTAAGAGTATCAAGTCTTCGGGATTAAGCAAAGACGTCCTTGATCTTGGAGAAGAAACCCTTGCCGTCGTCTTCTTTATTGGAAGCCTCGAAATGATCGCTCTCCTTCAGGGCTTCAATATGCTTTCGCTCTTCTGATGTGAGATTCTTCGGAATATAGACATTCACACGTACATACTGGTCGCCGATGCCCGATCGCTTCAGCCCGTGAATACCTTTTTCCTTCATGCGCAATAGCTTCCCGGGCTGTATGCCTTCTTCAATCTTGATCTTGGCCTGCCCTTTGAGCGTAGGCACCTTCACTTCTGTGCCCAGAATCGCATCGGGGACACTCAGCACCAGGTCATAATAGATATCGTTGCCGTCGCGCTCAAAATATTCATGCTCTTTTTCTTCGATAAGCACAACCAGATCTCCGGCTTCACCCCCGCGCTTGCCGGCGTTCCCCTTGCCGCGCATAGTGATATAATTTCCTTCGGAGACGCCGGAAGGCACTCGCACCTTGACAGTCTCCTCGCCCCGGTATCGGCCTTCTCCATGGCACTTAGAGCACTTCTTCTTGATAATGCGGCCCTCGCCCCGGCACTCGGGACACGGCTGGACATTCACCATCTGTCCCAGCATGGTTTTGCGCACCTGCCGCACTTGTCCCATGCCATTGCAGGTACTGCAGGTTTCAAAGTCGTCTTCGGTCTCTGCACCGATACCGTTGCAGGCATCGCACTTGATCTGCTTCTTGACCTTGAGCTTCTTCTCGGTTCCAAAAGCGATCTCTTCCAGGTTCAGTTCAATACGGAGTTTCATATCCGACCCCGGCTGACCGGGCGAACGGCGGCCGCGCGATTGTCCCCCGCCGAAGGGGTCGCCTCCACCGAAGATATCACTGAATCGGCTGAAGATATCCTCGAAGCCCATATCCTCGAACCCGGCGCCTCCACGGCCGCCGAAACCTCCATTGACCCCCTGGTGACCAAACTGGTCGTATCGCTGTCGCTTCTGGGAATCGCTCAATACCTCATAGGCTTCCGAGGCTTCCTTGAACTTCTGTTCTGCTTCCGGATCGTCCGTATTGCGGTCGGGGTGAAATTTCATGGCCCGTTTCCGGTAAGCCTTCTTAATTTCGGATTCCGACGCATCCTTACTTACTCCGAGTATATCGTAATAGTCTTTCTTAGACATGAAAAAACGTACTTAACCTTAAATCAAATTATTCACTTACAATTACTTTGGCATGGCGGATGGTCCGGTCGCCCATGCGGTATCCGTTTTCTACAACTTCAAGAACGACGTCACTGCCGACCTCCTCATCCTCAGCTTTATGGCGCATCATGGCATCGTGGTAATCCACGTTGAACGGCACACCCACTTCGTCGATACGCTCCACATCGTACTTTTTAAGAATCTCCTCGAACTTGTTGGCTACCATCAGAACACCATCCATGAATGTATCGTTGACATCGAGGTCTTCGGCCGCCTTGAGCGTCCGCCGCAGGTCGTCATTGACGTCGAGAAAATCCTCCAGTGCATTGGCCTTGGCGGTTTCATAGATTTGGCCACGCTCGCGCTGCACCCGCTTGCGATAGTTCTCCAGCTCCGCGGCCTTGCGCAGGTGCATATTTTTGGTTTCTGAAAGCTCCTTTTCCAATTCCTCAATCTTTTGCTCGCGGGCCACCAGCAATTCCCGCAGCTCCTCGGCCTCCAGTCCCTCGTAGCCGTTATCCTGTTCGTGTACCTCTTCCGCCGCTTGCTGTTTCTGCTCTTCAGCGGTCTGTTCGTTAATTTCTTGTTCTTTTGATTCGCTCATTTGTAATAAATCTATCTGTTAAACACCATTTTATTCTTTCGGGATGGTTATATGCAAATAACATGCCATCCAAACAGCCCTCGTTTTCTGCTGACAAAGTTACGCAGCCCCCCCGCTCCGGCGGAAAAAACGATCCAGACTGTCAGTATTTTTATAAAATACGAATTATATTGATAGGTCCCTTAATCTTCGTCCTCTTCATAGAAAAACTCAATCATATTGCCATCAGGATCGGAGGCAAAGACAAAACGACCCCGTTTTCGGTTGGCTGGACCACTGAGCACCGTCACTTCCTTCTCCCGCAGGTATTCTGCCATTTCATCCACCTGCTCGGGTGAGTCCAGGAAGAATCCGAAATGATCAACCCGGTAATCGCGCGAGGAGGGGTCATAGCTTGTCTCCGCTTCAACCAGCACCAGGGTATCCTCGCTTCCTATGCGATAGACCGCCATGCTTTTCCCCATCTTGCGGACAAGCTCAAATCCCAGGACATCGCCGTAGAATTCTTCTGCACGCTCAATGTCATTTACTCGAATGGTTATGTGATTAATGCCTGATGGACTAAAATCTGTCATAATTAATGCTCTGTTCACTGTTGGTTGACGGTTATACTGACCCTGTCTGTCGGGGCAGCTTAGTATAGCCTTTTTGCAGCTAAACTTCACCCACAGACCTGCGGGCACTGCCAGACGGTGCTGTGCCTCTCTCCTGCCAGCCGGCTCAGATTACGTCAAAAGATAAGACGAATTCCCTTATCTTTTATCATTTTAACATAACAACCTCCATCATAATTTATTAATATATACGCGCGTTAATTCAGGCGGCAGGATAGTCGCCCCCTGACCTCCAAATCAAGTTTATTTTTCGTTTTGAGCACCCTCTACATTGTTGCAACCCCTATTGGAAATCTAAAAGACATTTCAGAACGAGCGGCTGAAGTGCTGGAATCGGTTTCCTATATCGCCTGTGAAGACACTCGCACCTCGGGTGTACTGCTCAACCACCTGGGCATCAACACGCCCACTTTTGCCTTTCACCAGCACAACGAACATCAAAAGGTCAACCACCTGATAAATATTCTGGATGCCCGCCAGCAGGTCGCCCTCATTTCGGATGCAGGCATGCCCGGCATTTCCGATCCCGGCTTTCTGGCGGTTCGCGCCGCACACCAGGCCGGCCATTCGGTTTCCGTGATCCCGGGGCCCGATGCAGCCACGACGGCCCTGGTGGCCAGCGGCCTGCCCTGCGACAAATATGTATTCGAAGGGTTCCTCCCCCCCAGGAAAGGGCGCCAGAAACAGCTCAAGAGGCTGATCGAAGAAGAACGAAGTGTGGTGCTCTACGAGAGTCCCCACCGGTTGATAAAACTATTGACAGAGCTCCGAAATTATATGGGCGATCAGCGCATGATTGCTGTCTGCCGGGAACTGACTAAGAAGTTTGAAGAGATCATTCGCGGTTCTGTGAAATCCGTATACGACCGCTTTGAACTGCGAGACGAGATCAAAGGAGAAATTGTCGTTGTCATCGCACCAAAAGACTACAGCGAATGAACCAGGCATTCACATACCTCTGGAACAGCAAAGGTACACTAACCCTCGCCGCCGGACTTCTGCTGGGGCTAAGCTACCCGCCCTTTCCCCTTCCCTTGCTAATCTTCCCGGCCTTTTTATGCATCTTCCGAATTGTTGACCTGTCGACCTCTGCCCGGGACGCGGCATTCTGGGTGTATCCCGGCTTTGTTGTCTGGAACCTCATCGCCACCTACTGGCTGATGCTTGCAACGCTGGCGGGCGGTGTGGCCGCTATTCTGGCAAATTCTGCGGTTATGACACTGCCGGTGATGCTGCAGTACAAATTCCAGCGGTCCGGGCTCTCACCGTGGCTTACGGCCCTCCTCCAGACCGCCAGCTGGATAAGTTTTGAATACCTTCACCACCACTGGGACCTGTCCTGGCCCTGGCTTACGGCAGCCAATGCCTGGGCGAACGTACCTGGACTCGTGCAGTATATTTCCATCACCGGGTACTGGGGTATCTCTTTCTGGATACTGTTCACTGCCGGCCTGGCTTACCAGGCGATGCGACATAGCAGCAGGCTGCTTGCCACCGGTTCCGGCATTGCGTTTTCGGCCTTTCCCCTGCTCTCCCTGGCCATGCTCTGGACTGCGCCGGCCCCCGACGCCACAACGACGCACGAGGTGGTCGTGGTACAACCCAATTTTGATTCCTACCATCCCTATGGCGGTCATGCCTCAGCCGCCCGTGCCAACGATCACCTGCTGAGACTCAGCGATTCCCTGCACACCGACGACACCCGGCTCATCGTCTGGCCGGAAAATGCCATCCAGGCAGACGTCTCCAACCGTGAAAGCTTCGGCGGCACGTCCGGTCCAACCAGGCAGCTGCTCTCCCGGAAAGTGAAAGAATGGGGAGCCACCCTCATCACGGGCTCAACCTATTATAAATTCTATCCTTCCGGGCAGGCCCCCGAGCTCACCTATGGGGGGAGCAATCAGCAGCCCTACCTGCCCTTCAATGCCGCCCTTGGTTTTCAACCGGATCGGCCGCTGGAGGTCTACCGCAAGCACAACCTGGTACCCATCGTAGAACGGATCCCATTCGTTCACTTCCTGGAGGCCATAGATATCTTCGGCTGGGTCAACTGGCATCACATACAGGGGTATGGCAAGGGAGAGCAGGCCAACCAGTTTTCCATCCGTGAATCAAGAACGCCGGCCCTGATCTGTTACGACTCAGTTTATCCAAGCTGGATCCGCAATTTTGTACAGCAGGAGGCAGGCTATCTCACCATCATCACCAACGACGGGTGGTGGGGCAATACCAGCGGGCACTCGCAACATTTTGCCTATGCCCGGCTGCGCGCGATCGAATTCGATCGCTGGATTGTACGCAGTGCCAACAACGGCATATCCGGCATCATCGCCCCCGATGGATCGGTCAAAGTGGAAACGGACTATGGCAAGACCACTGCCTTCCGTTATGAGGTGCCGGTGCTCCGGAGCCAGACGCTTTATGCGCGCTTCGGCGACTGGCTGCCTGCGGGATTACTGCTGTTTCTATTGGGCGGATTCCTGTACCTCACGCTGCTGAAGGGGGCTGTCAGTCCGACCGAATAGATACGACAACATTAAACCGGAGGTCATGGTCCGTACGGGCATATATATTCGACGACTTGGGGATTAAACGGCTGAAGGCATACTCGAAATTAGCCTGTATCGTCTGTGAAAACTGGTATCCTATCACGGCTGATCCGTTGATTCGTGATTGTCCCCCGGTAAAGCTTCGCGAAAAGTCATACTGATCGAGGTCCTGTCCAAAATCACCTGTGCCTCCTTCCAGGGCATTGCCCAGATCGGAATCAAGCACATATTTTTTCTCTTCATCCTCAATGTAGCTTCCGTTGATCGTAAAGTCTACTGCGTTCTCAATGCGGGAAAATAAAGGAATCTTGAAATCCCGCAACGTATAGGCAAAGGTAAAGCGTAGCCCGCGGGATAGCCGTTCAATGACCGTGGAGTTGGAGAGGGCCAGGCTGGCCAGCTTGCTGTATTCATACTGCAGGCTGGAACGCAAATTGGATTCCCAAGTGATATTCAACCCCAGCAGAGGACTGAATCGTTGTTCAATATTGACGGTGTTGGCTTCATATTCCGGTCGCCTGTTTTGGATCGTATAATTTCCCAGCGAAATATCGGGAAGCAGATCCCGGTTGGCGTTATATACCCAGCCCAGGCGGTACAGACCAGTGTACGTATGCGTGACCGAAGCACGGGTCATGCTGTTGCCTATCAGAGGAAAAAAGGATTCCAGCCCCGACCAGGTCAGGCGCCATCCCGGAAGCGGAAAGGGCGTAAAGTTACGATCCCCTACCGCCTTGCTTCCTATACCCAGGTACGCCTTGCGGAAGTCGGCCTGCAGCGAACGCTTGCCCAGTACCGACTGCCCATCCCGGTTACCTGTTTCATCGGAAATGACCCTGCTTTGAGCGTTGATGTCCTCAAAGGCGGTTTGCAGCTGTTCACGGAAAAAAGTGCCGTATCCGGCCCCGAATGCCCAAATACTCGAACTGATACGCCCGCTTTCCGTGCGTACGGTGTTAAAACTTTCATCGGGATTCAGTGTTATCGACTGGGTATTGGTTTTGTTCCACTGCGTATTCCAGGTGAAATCGATGCTGAGATTCTCAAATGGGCGGAACTGAGCCCCGATCGTGAGGTCATCGGACAGGTTACGGTTGGAGGGCAGCTGAATACTGCTGTTGCCCGGGTTGTCAATCAGCCGCGAGAACCCAATGCGGTCGCTGAAACCAGTACGATACGAAAAGGGCGGCGAAAACCCGCGATCTGAAGGGCTTACCATATGGAATAGCTGCGAATTACCGGCATAGCCGCTCTGCATAGAACTTTTGGAAATACTGAATGTAACATCGATCGACTGTATGCTGAGCAGGGCCTGCAGTCCTTTCTCAGCGACAGACCGCAGCTCGCTGTTACGGTCCGCTGTGGAAGTGTCCGCCTTCCCGGTATCACGGGCGGGATAACCGGGGTCATCTCCGGTCAGATTTCGGTACCAGGGCATCCGCTCCAGCAGGTTCTGAAGATCAAAATCCACTGACTGATTCAGAGACAGATTATTGGAGAGGTTCGCCCCCAGCTCCGAGCCGGCAGGACTATTCCGCCACTGGTACCCGCCCCCGTAATTGGCCGAGTAGCTTGCCCAGTCGATAGCGCTTATGCGGTTAAAATTCGGTTGCCAGCCGGCAGTATAAGCTTCCTGGTAATTGCTCCTGCGCGAAGATAAAGAGTCAAAAACCAGATCCTGCAGCACGTCAAAACTGGGACGCAAAACATACCGGGCCGAATCCGTAACCGAAGGCATATGATCCACACCGGCCCGTGAAAGGTCAAACACCGTTCGTGTCTGAAAGGTGGTCTTGATAGAGGGCGTAAGATTATAGCCAAGCCCGAATTCGGTATCATAGGTAAAGCTGTGCGACTGCTGCAGCGTATTTTCAAGTCGTCCGGTGAGTGACCGCCGCAGCTGCTCGGTATATTCGCGGTCGATGCCGAAGGAAGCATTGACAGAAGCCGGCGTATAACCGAACTTGATGCCCGCCAGCGGGTGTAGCAGCGGTACTTCGCCCAGAAAATCAAAAGGTCTGAACAGGCGGGTGCTCCTGAAGTTCATATTGTACCGGAGCGATCCGCTGTAGTTCCAGTTGTCCTGCCGGCTGTATTGCGGATTTCTTCGATCGGTCGTATTATACACGTAGTTGAACGTCGTATTATCCAGGGTATATTTTGCCAGGTTGGACTGGGACCGCGTTTTTGTGACGTTGGACATGTTCACGGAATAACTCTCCACGGCAGTCTGGCTCTCAAAGATCTGCTGGCTGATCAGTCGCTCTTTCTGCATATCCGTCAGTTCAGATCGGGATTGCACTGCATTCTTGAAGTCTGTCAACCGGATATCGCCCTGGTTTGGCAGATAACGCGGCGTGGAATTCGATTGCCTGGTCGAAAAGGTAACTGGGATATTCCAGCCATAGCGGGCAGGCAGGAATTTATGCATGTTAACGGTGGAGTTTACATCGTAGGCAAGGACGTCCGACAACCTGCGCTGGCCCAGCCTGGAGTTCAGGGCACCGAAGCCATCCGTCTCGCGATTTAAATTGGCGTTGACGGAGGCAAAATCCGCCACCTGTATCTCCGCCTTTGCATTTGCCGCCCATCCCGACTGGTTATCAAAGCCCGACACGCGCAGTTCATTCACCCAGAACTGCCCGTTCAGCAAAGGAACCCCGCCTCCCGACGGGTTCTGAGGGTTAAAGGGATTCTGGATGCCTATTCCTATTTCACCGACGCGGTCCAGCGACGGATTGCCCTTTATAGCAATCACCGCCCCGGGAGGGGCCTCGGTGAGAATATCAGCCCGCTCGTAGCGGTCCGAGGGATTACCCTCCTGCTGGTTACGCAGCTGCTTGAGCTCATTGAAAGCCCGCAATAATATATTCATGCTGTTTTCTTCATACAGCCAGACTTCCTCCGCCTCCCGGTACAGCACTCCACTGCTCAGTTCACTCGACGGCTTCTGGCTGTAGGGATAGTCGGGGTCCGACGGCGAAATGGGCTGTCGGTATTCATAATAGTTGTTGGTCAGATCGGTCCCGTACCGAACCACCAGCTCGGCATCGCCCCGATGGTCATAGCCCTCGCCGTGCACATACATCCGCACGTTTGAATAATGAATCATGTTAAGCCCGCCGGGGTACACCCGTTTCATCATCTTCAGCTCACCGGGCCCCAGGTTCTGAATACCCATGGCGATGGACTGCTCATTCGCAATGGTCTGGCGCTGGCGCCCACGGTTCGTCGCGCGAATGGCCCCCTCCGGCTGGCGATAGGGTATTGGACGTCGCTGGCTATTCTCTTCAATATTTACAGATGAGATATCCAGCTCTCCCTGTACCGGTCCCTGCTCCTGATCAACATTATCGGCGTTGCGCCACTGGCTCCCCACCAGTTCAAAGGTAGCAAACCGAAGGGTAAACGGTTTTTCATAGCCCGAGAGCCAAAGCCTGATGTACGACACATTCTGGAAATTTTCGATATTCCCCACCTTGCGAATCCAGTCTTCAAGCGGAATCCGTACCTGGTACCAGCGTTCGTGCTGATTGGGCCCGTCAATCTTATCTACGATGTATCCGCCCGCGGCTCCAACCTCCGCCTCATCAACAGTTGCAGGGTTCCAGTCAACCTCATACTGAAAATAAGCATTGTTCTGCTCAACGATGGAGGGCGTAATCAAGCCCTCGGTATCCGGCCTGTTGGTCACCGCCTGCTTGTCGCCGGTATTGGGCGGAGTATTCCCGTCGTGATAGCCGTACATGCGATGGAAACGTTCGTTCAGGGGCCTTCCGTCGAGCTCACGCTCGCCGTAAAATACATAGTCATCATTGGAGGGATCTGCCTCAATGGCGTCGAATGCAGAACTTCCTTCCCCGTACGTGCCGCTCATGGCGTCCAGGAAGTTGGCAAAGAGAGTCTGTTCATTCTTGTTGTCAATACCTTCAGTATTTGGCGCTCCGTCGAGCCCCACATCCTCCAGCGCCCTTCGCTCATTCGAGAACTGTCCCTCCGGGGGAGGCGGTGGAACAGGAATATAGGAACGGGGATCATTGCTGATGTTATCCTGTTGCAAGTCATTCGGCCGCCGGACTAATCCATCCTCGGTGTTCGTTTTAAAATTGGGAATCACATCTTCGGAAACCACGCCCACATCAACATAGATGGTCCCTTCATAATCCTCCAAGTCCTGTACCGTGGGGGCCCGCCCTCCCGGTAATACGGATTGCACCCAGAATTCTAAAAATTCTATATTGTTCTGGGTGAGATCCTCCTGCCCCGCGGGAAGGGTGGTCGTCATTCCCCCCCAGGTTCGCTCTGGCTCGTCCTGAAGAATATTCCGCAAATCCCTGTTGTAGTTGTAAGGCCCACGTTCGGTGGGATCATAATAGAGATCCAGGGTGCGAATGAAGTTTTCTTCCGTCAGTACATCCCTGTTCGGGAAGACGTCCGTAACCTTTACCCGCTGTGACTCAGGGGTACGCTCTACTCCCTCCAGGATATCCTCGATATTCTGGGGAATGGTATACCAGGCAAAGGTACTGCGCAGGTCGGAGCGCGCAATCTTGTCCGTAATCGTGTTTGACGGGCTGGCCGGAGCGTTTTCGGTGAAGTAGACCTCGTCAGCTTCATAGCCCGGCACCGCGGCCGGGGCCGAAGCGAGGTTCCACTGCGATGGATTCATAAAACTGAGACCTATTTCCGAGCCTTCAAAATCGTCAATGAACGAAAGTCCCCGTTCCTCATCCCTGAACAGCCGGTTATCACTGATGGCATCGTTTACGGCAGCAGTCCGGGAGACCCCCGGTCGAAGCTGTGCAAATTCCCCGTTCAGCCGAATAGCCGAAGGTTCCTTGGTTTGCAGCAGAGGAACACGGTCAACGAGGCGTGTCAGCCAGGGGAGGTCAAAATAAGCGTTTGCATCCAGCCCGAGAACCGCGTTACTGACCGGTTCATTCCCAATGCGTATTTTATCCTGCAGGGGCTTCTCTTTCAGCTTGAAATAGGTAGTTCCGATGTTAAAATTATCCAGGATATTATACTCGGCACGCAGGCCGGTGAAATTTTTCTGCCCGATCTGGGCCAGCTGGTTATTTTCATATTCAATCTTTATCTGCTGCCCACGCTGCAGGTACCGCTCATTCAGTATGGTAATGCTCCCGATAGAGTAATCCACGGCATAGTCGGTGCCCTCCTGGAGTTCCTGCCCGTTGGCAAAGACCCTGACAGATCCCTCGACCAGCGAGTAGCCGAGGCTGTAGCTGGCCGACAGGGCGCCCTTGGCTTGTCCTTCGATAAGATAGAAATTGTTTTTGGAATTCTGGCTGGCATTCTCTTTGCGTTCGGCATACAGTTCTTCAAAGGCTATGGATCCAATCTCCGGGGGAGACAGCCCGCTTTCACTCAGGAGCTCCTCAATACGGTTGCCGAACGGCTGCAGATAGGGAAAGAGGATCCTGCCTGTACCGGGGTCCAGAACGCTGGTGCTGAAGTCAATCCTGTTATCGGGGTTTAGCGCTCCCTGCTGATCCACCCGGTCGAGTCCCAGATCCTGCAACAGGATGGAACTGCGGGAGGGCAGGGAACTGCTCGGAATATTCTGTTCGGTATACTTCACATCCAGTTCAAGCCCGTCGGGGGTCAGGTTGGAAGCCCCTATCGCATAGATATTTTTCATCATAAGGTCCCACAGGGGGTTGGTCGTTGTCACCGTTTGCGGACGAATGAGCTTCAGGTAGATACGGTTCCCCCCACCGGGGCTCACATCACCGATACTCACGGTTTGACCGGTCTGTGGATTGACATACTTGAAAGAGATGGCTAGTGCCTGTCGTGAGCCAAGGTTACGTTTGAGCGAGATATAGCCCAGGTAGCGATTGAGTTCGTAGTCGACCCCTTCCTGCAGGGGAATAAAATAGCCTTCTACAAAGGAAGCGGGATCCACCCCGAAATCGCCGGCGGAAACGCCCAGGGAGGGATCCCTGTACTGATCCAGCAGCCCCTGCGAAAAGATGTCTTCCTGTTCACTGGGAGCGGAGAAACTGCTGTCCGCATTTTGTACCACGCCGAGGTCGCTGAGGGCGATAGCCTGACGTTCCCCTTCCACCGACTGCGAGGTTTCCCGGAGGGCCCATACGTTGACTTCTGTCAGCTGAAGGGCCTGTCCGAGCTGCTGGGGATTGGAAACATTCTCTTCAAACTGCTGACGGGTATAAAAGTCCATGAAAAAGTGACGGTCATCCTCGTAATCCACCGGCCGGATAGCCAGCTCTTTCTCCTGGGCTCCACCGGTAATGGTTTCTGTTCGCTCCTCTCCTTCCTGCTGAGAGAGCACCGAGGTGAGTTTGAGTGATCCCAGTTGCACGATCGACTTGACTCCGAAGAGAGCGCTTCCGCCCCGGATGAGGGAGTTACCCGTCTGCATCGACACATTCCCCATTTCCAGGTGCTGCAGAATTTCATCTTCGTATCCTTCATATCGTATATTGACGCGGTTCATAAAATCGAACGCCCGCTCAGTATCCCAGTCGGTCTGGATGGAAAGCTTGTCGCCGATGGTACCCTGAATGTTCAGCTGCAGACTCTGCTCGAAGGTGGGATCAATTTGTCGCTGCCGGTCCGGCGGGATGCTGGGGTTCTCGGTTTTCTGTATGGAGGCTCCCACATTCAAGTTGGCCGTTCCGTTGATGCGCAGGTTCACCTCCGGTTTCCCGAAAATGGTCGTAAACGTCGATTCCTCCCCACCCGGCACGTCGACCCTGAAATCCAGCAGCCCGGCCTCTGACGCTTCAGCCTCCCGCTCACGAATCAGCATATCCCAGTTCTGCTGTATGGAATACTGCTTGTACCGCTCGGCATAATCCCTGAAATCCATGACCAGCGGTGAAGCCAGCGGCATCTGAAACAGCAGCCGCTGGCTTCGGTAGGTCCCCATGGAGTCGCGCTGAATATAAATCTGCTCTTCAGGCAACCGGACATAGAAGAGGCGGGGCCGGTGCTGCTCAAAAGGATAGGAAATGGGCGCGGGCGGGAACAGACGCGGCAGGGTATCCTTAACAGCCGGCATCACCGGCGGGCCAGCTTCCCTCTCCTGGCAAAAGCCCGCAGGCATGCTTGCAAAGCAAAAAAGGAACAGCGCTGTACAGAATATTTCTGCGTTAAGCCTCACGTATAGTTTTCAATATATTTCTGTTGAACCGTCAAAAAAACTTGTAACGCTATGCTATACGCAGCCCCCTTTCAGCAATTTATGAGTAACAGTGTCCGTTGATACGAATGATAAATGTTAAACTTTTTTCCTGAAAGTAGAAACCACCGTACCTGAATTGGGACATCATCCTATTTTGTAAAGATGGAGTATAGGCGTAATTTAAGGCTTGTTCAATAGAATTCATCCTATGCGATTATTACCCAATAAACTACAACTTGATGTCCTGAAGCGGCATGTCGGGCCTTTTGTGTTTTGTTTCTTCACACTGATGTTCTTGCTGCTGATGCAGTTTCTGATCCTGTATATCGACATGCTGGTTGGCAAAGGACTGCCCATGGGTATCATTATCGAACTGATAATTACGAACCTGGCTTCCATGGTGGTCCTGGCAGTGCCCATGGCTGTGCTGGTATCCTGCCTGATGGCTTTCGGAAAGATCACTGAGCTTAACGAACTGGCTGCCCTCAAAGCGGCGGGCGTCAATCCCATCCACCTGGTAAACCCGGTGCTGGTGGTCGGGGTTCTCCTTTCCGTCTTCCTGGTCTGGTTTTCCAATGATGTACTGCCCGATGCCAACCAGCGGGCCCGTTCCCTGTTTATTGATATCCGTCTCAAAAAGCCCGGCTTTGACCTTAAACCGGGCGAGTTCTACGACGGTATTGACGGCTATACCTTCCTGGTCAAGGATATGACAAACGAGTCGGATTCCCTGCGTGATGTAACGATTTACCAGCAGCCCAATAATAACCGGAAAGAAGCTTTTATTAAGGCCCAGAAGGGACATCTTGAGAGCCAGAACCAGGGACAGACGATGACGCTCTTTCTCGAGGATGGCTCGATCCTGCGCTACCTTGACCGCCGGAAGGACGGGAAGAAAATAACCGTGCTTGAAGAAACGGCTTTCGACCGGTACCGAATCAGCTTCGACCTCTCGGATCTCTCCTTCTCCCGGTCCAACCCGCAGGATCGCTCGCGCAATGACCGAACTATGAATATCCAGGCGATGCAGGCCCTCGTGGATTCCCTCAACAGGGAAGTCGCCGACCACAAGCAGCTGGTTCTTGACAATACAAATTATTTCGTCCCCACCACGGATAAAATTCCCGAGCAATCCAGCACTGCCCGGCGGTTCAGCAGTCAGGTCGACTCTCTGGCCACACCGTCGTACTCAAGCCAGTATATCGTTCTGAACAGTCTCGATTCTGAATCCCAGCAGCGTACCCTGCACGACATAACCCTCGCGAAGCTGCGCAGCTACCAGTCGCTGCTGGAAGAAGTGACCACTGATACCGAATGGCGCATTAATAAGATTGCCCGCTACATGGTAGAGATCCATAAAAAGTTTGCGATCCCCATGGCCTGTATCATCTTTGTTCTCCTGGGGGCTCCCATAGGAATGTTCACCAGGAGGGGGAATCTGGGGTATGCCGCTCTCATAGGCGCTGTATTCCTGACCTTTTACTGGATTTCCATCATCCAGGGAGAGAAATTGGCCGATCGGATGTTCATAAGTCCGGCCACCGGCATGTGGTATTCCAATGTCATCCTCGGACTCATCGGTCTATACCTGGTCATCCGAATATCGACATCGTTTAAATTCTCAAACCTCTGGCGCAATAGTGATTAAAAAGATTGACCGATATATCATCAGCCGGCTTTTCGGGATCACCCTTTTTATGCTGCTGATGCTCATCATCATATTCATTATTTTCGACTTTTCTGAAAACAGCGAAGATTTTACGGACAAGGGGGCTACCTTTGCTGAAATTTTCGGAGTCTATTATTTAAATTATATTCCTGAAATCATTCGGCTCATCATCCCCGTTGCGGTCTTTATCGCCTGCCTGTACCTGACGGGACAGATGACCGAACGACTCGAAATTATCGCTCTGAAGGCAGCCGGGGTCAGTCTGTACCGCCTGCTTGTGCCCTACCTTATCTTCGGCTTTATCATAACCGGCATCACCAGCTATATGGATGGCTTTGTGATCCCGGATGCCAATAAGAAGAGGATAGCCTTCGAGTCGGAATACCTGCAGGGTAAATCGGAAAAAGTGGACGGGAATCAGCTGTTTCGGCAAGAGTCGGACCAGACAATTTTCAAAATCGGATTTTACAATGCGGAAGAAAATATAGGTCACCGCATTGACGCCACGACTTTTGCCGGCGACAGCATTTCCCAGACCATGTATATTCAACGGATGATCTGGAGCGAAGAACAGCAGCTGTGGAAACTCGAAAATATTGACAAACGCATTATGACCCCCCGGGGCTATCAGCATGTTTATATCGACTCCATGGACACTACGCTCAATATTTACCCGCGGGATCTGGCACGCACAACCTCCGATATCTACCAGCTTACCTACCCCAAGGCACGCGATTATATCCAGTCTATAGAACGAAGTGGTGCTGGTAATGTGGAATCCCCCAAGGTGCAGCTATATGGCCGATATGCCTATCCTTTTTCTGTCATCGTAGTTATCATCGTTGGCTTTTCGCTGGCCTCTGTGCGCAGGAAAGGCGGGAAGGGCTTTTACATTGCGTCCGGGCTGGGCGTCAGTTTTCTCTACCTGGCCATGATGAAAGTCATCGAGCCTTTCGGGGGTACCGGAGATATCCCCCCCATTGTGGCCGCTCTTATCCCCCATCTCTTTTTTCTGCTCCTCGGTCTTGGCATATTATACAATGCCCGAAAATGAGCAGCAGCCTCATTTATTTTACTAGCTGACGGAATAATTGGGCGACTCTTTCGTAATCTGCACTGAATGCGGATGGCTTTCCTTGTAGGCGGCCGCCGAAATTTGTACAAATTCCGCTTTCTGCAGGTCATCGATCGTAGCGGCTCCCGCATAGCCCATGGCGGCCCGGAGTCCACCGACCATCTGATACACCACTTCACTGAGATACCCCTTGTAGGGCACGCGTCCCTCGATCCCCTCGGGCACCAGCTTATTGATGTTGTCTTCCACATCCTGGAAGTAACGGTCCTTGGATCCCTTCTCCATGGCCCCGATGCTTCCCATACCACGATACGATTTGTATTTGCGAGATTCATAAATGATGGTCTCACCCGGGCTCTCATCCACACCGGCAAACATAGAGCCCATCATCACGGCATCAGCACCACCCGCGATGGCTTTGGGGATGTCTCCCGTCTGCTTGATGCCGCCGTCGGCGATCAGC
Organism: Fodinibius sediminis; assembly: GCF_900182555.1. Classification (GTDB taxonomy): domain Bacteria; phylum Bacteroidota; class Rhodothermia; order Balneolales; family Balneolaceae; genus Fodinibius; species Fodinibius sediminis. Next base: position 76,354 of record NZ_FXTH01000004.1, read on the forward strand.
CCCACTCCCGCTTCCCGGGCAAAATCAGCCACTTCCATGACAGCACTGAGCTGTGGTACACCGACACCGGTCACAACCCTTGTGGTACATATGGATCCCGGTCCCACTCCTACCTTCAATACATCGGCACCGGCATCGGCCAGGGCCTTGGCCGCATTTCTGGTAGCGATATTCCCGGCGATCAGGTTCAGATCGGGATAAGCCTTCTTCACCTTCTTGACCATCTCCAGCACTCCGGCAGAATGTCCGTGAGCCGTATCAATAGTAATAATATCCACTCCTGATTTAACCAGCGCCTCCACGCGATCCAGCGTATCGGCCGTAACCCCAACCGCGGCTCCCACCCGCAGGCGACCCATATCGTCCTTGCAGGCATTGGGGAAGTTCATTTTCTTTTCAATATCCTTGAACGTAATAAGCCCCACGAGTTTCGAATTTTCATCGACGATGGGCAGCTTCTCCACTTTGTGTTTTTGCAAAAGCTTTTCGGCTTCCTCCAGGGTCGTCCCCTCGCGGGCCGTAATAAGGTTTTCGCTGGTCATGATGGTACTCAGCTTTTTGTCCACATAGTGTTCAAACCGTAGATCCCGGTTGGTCACAATACCGATCAGCGTGTTATCCTCTTCAACAATGGGAATCCCCCCGATCTTGTGCTTTTTCATCAGCGAACGCGCTTTCCGCACCGTCGATTTTTTTCCCAACGTTACCGGATCGACAATCATCCCACTTTCACTGCGCTTGACCATGCGAACCTGATCCGCCTGGTCTTCAATCGACATGTTTTTGTGCAGCATGGCGATGCCCCCCTCGCGGGCCAGTGCAATAGCCAGCCGATACTCGGAAACGGTATCCATGGCGGCGCTGATGACAGGCACATTGAGCGTGACATCATCGGTAAGGGCTATACTCGTGTCTGCATCGCGGGGAAGAGTCTGGGAAAAAGCCGGCACCAACAGTACATCATCATAAGTTAAGCCTTGCCGTGTAATCCGATCAAAAGGAGAGGAGTTTTGCATGATTGAAGGGGTCTGCAACTATTGGGATTCAGGTTTGGGCAAAGATAAAAAAAATGTGGACGACCTGCTTAACAGATTTGGAAAAAAATGCTAAAACGAGGTCGACCACACTCAGCTGCAGCCCAAGAGGCCCTCTCTTTTATTATACTCGCAGCGTTACAAACTTCGAACCCGCAGCGCCTGGACTGCTGTATCCAGGGAACAGATGCCATCACTGTAGCTGTTTACCCAGTGTACCACCCGCTGACGGCGACGGCCCACATGGGGATCGCAGCTGGAGTAATGCCCCTTCAACTCATCCACCATGGCGGATACATCCTCCTTGATTTCCATTTTAAGCATATCCGGAAGGTCGCCCCACCCCATCAGCTCGAACATCTGCTGCAACTGCCGGTGCTCTTCTTCAGCTTCTCTGAGGACTCTGCAAAGAACGGGCTCCAGGTTATTTACGGCTTGTTTTTTCGGTGTATTGACTGCTGCATTCATAACTGATTTCTCTGTTTAATTAATCTTCAATTCAAACATAATCAGCATGAGTGACAGCGTTATGTCACCCCTGTTTATATTCATTTCCCGGTTGTCATAAACGCCCTTATTCCTCGGTTTGCCATTTGCTGCTCGATACCTGTAACCGATACAGGGAACCCGGCCACCGCGCCCGGTGTTATCGGTACTGAGCCCTTTATAATCGGAGGTACGTCATGCTGACATTCTATAGAGCTGCGCAAGATACCTTTACGGAACGCATAGAACGGAAGATGAAAGAAATGGTTGTAGCTCACAGGCTCGTGTGTGCTGATCAGGGCGACCCCCTGCCGGAACATATAAAAAGGAAGGATCTTCCGGTTCTCAGCGACGGACATCAGGTATGGACCGCTCCGGGCGAAATCGAAGACGTTCTGGAAACCCTGCACCGGGAACTCAAGCTGAGTCAAAGCCTCCAGTCCGACACCTGTCACCTTGATCCGGATAAGCCGGATCAGTGTTTGTAATTACGCCCTATGACTCGGGATAGATAGACTTCTTGGCGGCCAACAGCGTGTTCTTCATCAGCATAGCCACGGTCATGGGACCTACGCCGCCGGGAACCGGAGTAATCCAGCTTGCCTTCTCTTTAACGCTTTCAAAGTGGCAGTCACCTACCAGGCTATACCCTTTTTCCCTGGTTTCGTCCGCCACACGGTTGATGCCCACATCGATAACGACAACGCCTTCCTTAACCATCTCTCCCCGGATCAAATTGGGCTGACCCGCAGCAACCACCAGAATATCGGCCGAGATGGTATGCGCAGTCAGATCCTTGGTGTACTTGTGGCAGATGGTGGTGGTAGCCTTTCCTCCCGCCTCTTCTTTTGAAAGCATGGTAGCGATGGGGCGTCCTACAATGTCGCTGGCGCCGACCACAACGGCATGTTTGCTCTTGGTGGGGATGCTGTAGTATTTGAACAGTTCGAATATGCCTGCCGGCGTACAGGAACGAAAGCTCGGCTGCCCGATCGTCAGGCGTCCGACATTCATCGGATGAAAGCCGTCAATATCTTTGCGATGATCAATCGCCTCGATCACATCGTGCGACGACAAATGCGAGGGCAGGGGAAGCTGCACCAGGATTCCGTCCACGGCATCATCCTGATTATACTGATGAATGGTCTTCTTCAGTTCCTTGGCCGAGACCGTATCCGGAAGCTGACGGGTATCGGTTTCAATCCCCACTTCTTTGCAGGCCCGTGTCTTGGCGCCAACATATACATTGGAAGCCGGGTCGTTGCCCACCAGGATGACCTGTAAAAAAGGGGGGCGATGACCGGCCTCTACCCACTCTTCAACATCCTCGCGAACCTCGTCTCTCGTTATTGCTGCTACTTTCTTACCATCAATAATTTTAGCGGACATATAGAAATATGATCTCTGTTTTCAATTCGTCTGTAACCGTGCTCGGCTGCACCCGGTAGCGGCATGAAGTGAAACCACTACCGTTCAATGTTATATTTTTTCATCTTGTTGTACATGTGGCTGCGCTGGATATCAATCGCTTCGGCTGTCTGGGAGATGTTCCAGTCATTTTCATCCAATTTTCGCAGCAAAAATAATCGTTCTGAGGCTTCTTTAAAACCCTGAAAAGTGCTGGAACTGTCAAGCAGGCTGTCAGCTCCCTGCGGCTTGCGGGTGCCTGTGAGCGTCAATTCATTGATATCCTGCTCCCGGATCGTAGCGTCTTCAGCCAGCAAGCCGAGCCGTTCAACCGCATTTTGCAGCTCCCTCACATTGCCCGACCACTGCTGTTTTTTTAATGCTTCGAGCGCCTCATCTGTAAAGGAGATACCGGAAAACATGATATCCTTTTCGGCAAGATGCTCGAGCCATCGCTTGGCCAGTGCCGGGATATCCTCGCGCCGCTCGCGCAGCGGGGGCACATGAATAGGAATCACATTCAGCCGATGATACAGATCTTCGCGGAACCCGCCGCTGTCAATCTCTTCGAGCAGATCCTTGTTGGTAGCTGCAATCACCCGTACATCCACAGCAATCTTCTCGGTTCCCCCCACGCGGATGATGGCATTCTCCTGCAGGGCCCGCAGCACCTTGGCCTGCGCTTTTGCACTCATATCCCCCACTTCATCCAAAAAGAGGGTGCCACCATCGGCTTGTTCAAACTTACCAATACGCTGGCTGCTGGCGCCGGTAAAAGCACCTTTCTCGTGCCCGAAAAGTTCACTTTCGAGCAAGTCGGCCGGAATAGCAGCGCAATTCACCTCCACAAACGCCTCGTTGCTGCGCTGGCTTTTCTCATGAATCCACCGGGCTACAAGCTCCTTGCCGGTTCCATTCTCGCCGGTTACCATGACCCTCGAATTTGTCTGGGCCACCTTGTCGATGGTTTCCTTGATCTTTTTGATGGCGCGGCTTTCACCAATAATTTCAGGTACCTGGGGCAGCCGGGAGCGCATGGTTTTGTTTTCTTCGGTCAGCCGGTGCTGATCAAGGGCATTGCGCACACTCACCAGCAGCCGGTTCAGGTCGGGGGGTTTCTGGATAAAATCAAAGGCTCCCTTCTTGGTCGCCTCCACCGCAATCTCAATATTTCCGTGCCCTGAAATCATGATAACCGGAAACTGATACTGCTCCTCCTTGAGCCTGGTGAGCACCTCCATGCCATCGATGCCCTTCATTTTGATATCCAGGAGCATAAGATCTACCGGCTCTTCAGCCAGTACCCCGAAGACCTGTTCCCCATTTTCTGCTTCCAGCACGCGATAATCCTCAAACTCGAGTATATCGCGAAGTGAATTGCGGATGCTTTCTTCATCATCCGTTACCAGTATTGTCAGTTTCCTATTCGACATTAAATTCAGTATTTGTAATAAATTTTCTGTACAATATCTTCCTGCAGCTCATCAATATAAGAAGTGGGCTCGGTATAATTGTTGGTCACGACACTTACTATCAGGGGCTGGCCCGATGCCGATTCCAGGTATCCACTCAAAGCACGCACTCCTGAAATATAACCCGTCTTTCCATACAATTTACCTTCGACAGGCGAATTCTTAAAGCGATATTCGAGCGTCCCGTCACGGCCCGCCACCGCCAGGCTTTGTTTATAGACCGCAAAGTGGGAATTGTTACGCATTTCGACCAGCAATTTGCTCAGTCCCTCGGTGGTAATCAGGGTGGAAGATGCCAGGCCCGATCCGTCGTTCATCTCCAGGTCCTCTACATCAATACCCATATCCATGGCAAAAGTTTCGATCAGGCTTAGCCCCAGCTCGGTGCTGCCCTGTGTGTTGTAGTGTTCGGCAGCAGCAGTCTTAAGCAACATCTCTGCATAGAAATTATTGCTTTCTTTATTCATTTCCTGCAGCAGCTTCCCAAGCGGAACGGACTGATGCTCTGCCAGGACGGTATACCGCGACCCCTCCCAACTTCGATTGTGACTCTCCACCATCATGGGCATCGAAAAGGTGATCTTGCCCTGTTCCAGATACTTTTCAAATGTATCTATAAAAAAGCGGGGCGCATCCAGAATCGACAGCGACTCCTTTTCAATATAATTCCTGGGCAGGGTACTCTCCAGCAGTATGGTGTTGGTGCCCATTATACGCTGGTACGACTCATCATATTCCGAATAGGACGGCGTAATGACCTGTTCATTGACAAAATCCACGTAATCGGTATCAAAGGGGAACCACTCGATATCCGGCTTCTCCCCGATATCATTCCGGGCATAGACACGCAGGTCGACGGCATTCTCGTTAAAGGAAAGGGCATTGATTTCAACACCGTAATAAAAGGTGAGATCTTCCCAGCTCCAGCCTTCCGGGTAGGTCTGCTGGTCAAAATAGGAATCGTTGCCAACCAGCGAACCGCGAATTTTGCGGATGCCCAGGGAATCAAGGGCCTGGTAGAATTTTTCAAATACATAAAAACGGTCTTCGTTGTAGAATTTTCCACTGATGGAAGGATCCCCGCTTCCACGTACAATAATATCGCCTTCCCAGGTGTCGCCCTCCTGCCTGCCCAGCCCATACAACTTGGTGGAATACCGGTAATCGGGCCCCAGTTCATTCAGTACCATGGCCGAGCTCAGCAATTTGAAGTTGGAAGCCGGCCGCACAATTTTGTTATAATTGTATCCCTCCAGGATCTTACCGGTAGAATCACGGACAATCACCGACCAGAAGGCATCAAAAGCCCGGCTGTTTTCAATTGTTTTCACAATTTCTGATGAAAAGGCAGTATCCTGAGCCATGACCCCCGTTTGCAGGCTCAAGAGCACTATTAACACAGTCAACGCTGTGCAGATCGTATGTTTAACAAACATAGAAATATGATTAATTAGAATTCAATCATCCGCTGAAAGAAAGCTGCTCCTCTTTTCTGAATTGTTCAATGATCTCTTCTGATGTCGTACATGCCTGGAGCCGCTGACGGAAATTACTGTCGTTCATCAGCCGCGAAATACGGCTCAGCATCTTAATATGCATGCTGTTGCTCGACTGCGGTCCCACCAGCAGAAAAACCATGTTGACCGGCTTGTCATCGACAGCATTGTAATCCACAGGTTCACTGAGCACCGCAAATGCAGCGTAAGTCTGCTCAATCACCGAGGTTTTGGCATGCGGTATAGCCAATCCCTTCCCTACCCCCGTAGACATAATATTTTCACGCTCGATAACCGCTTCCAAAATTTTCCCAGCTTCTTCGTCCGATACCTTTCCCTTCAGTGAAGCCACCATCTTGTCCAATATTTCAGCTTTGGTACTGGCTTCCAGATTGGGCAAAACAGTTTGGGTATCTAACAAGCTGAAAATATTCATGCGAAAAATGACTAAATTTATCTATTTCATATGCAGCCCAAATATACTCATCGTTTAGCTTCCGATACAACTCCATTAACCAGCTAATCTACAATAAATTTTGAGATCAGAGAAGGATCGACTTACTACTTCACTACATTTTTTGTAAACTTTGCTGATGAATTTTTTACAGGGAATTGCCGCCATATTGATCAAAGATCTGCAGACCGAGCTGCGCTCGCGCTATGCCATGAATACCGTGCTGGCGTTCGTAGGGGCTTCACTGCTGCTTATTCTATTCGCCCTGAATGCCGACCAACTGCCTTCCACGGCCCAGAGTGCCCTCGTCTGGATTGTCATTCTTTTTGCGGCCCTCTCCAGCCTCTCGCGCTCTTTTGTGATGGAGACGGACAAGCGAACGTTCAATCTGCTGCGCCTCCACAGCCGTGCGCCCGACGTTTTCCTGGGCAAACTGTGCTTCAACTACCTGTTTACCTTGTCCGTGAACGGCGCCACCTTCCTGGCCTACATTTTTTTGCTGGGAATAACCATTGCCGACCCCGGCGCTTTTTTGTTAGTTTTGATACTTGGAACAGCCGGCCTTGCAAGCGTAGCCACCATGCTTGGCGCCATTGTATCGCAAGCCGACCGCAAGGGAGCCATCTTCTCGGTGTTGAGTATTCCCTTGCTGTTTCCGCTGATACTCATTTTAGTGCAACTGACGGAAGCAGCGCTGATCAAGGGCCTTTCCGGGGACTATCTGAATGATTTCTGGGCCCTTATAGGTTATATTGGCACCACCATTACAGCCGGTATCTTACTTTTTGACTATATTTGGGAAGAATGACCACCACAGCATACAGCAATCTTAGTTTTGACTTTGGAGACCAGCGACTGGTCGGCCAGTCGTTTGCCCGCAAACAGATCAAACGCATTCTGCAATCGGGACGTATCAGTCATGCCTATCTGTTTTCAGGATCGCCCGGTATTGGAAAAAAAGCCTTCGCACTGGCTTTTGCAGAACTTATCAATGGCGTGGACAACCTGACCAGCCTCGGAGAGCAGGCCTTTTCAAAAAAATCATCCTGGTTTACCCATCCCGATATTCACGTTTTTTTGCCGGTTCCCAGCAGTGCCGTCAGGAATAAGAATATTGAAAAGGAATTGCGTCCCCGCCTCGAAATGCTGCGCGACGACCCGTACGAAGTCGTGGATTTCAGCCTGCGTCCATCGCTGACCGATGATGCCAGCTCCAAAAACCTGCAGGCATTCTATCCCATCGACTATTTTCGCGATCACATCCGGAAAGCAGCACGGCTAAAGCCCAATGAAGGACGCAAAACGATCATTATGCTAACCGACATTGAGCATATGCGCAAGGAAGCGGCAAACGCCTTTCTGAAGTTGCTGGAAGAACCCTCCGAAGACCTGATTTTTTTTCTTACTACCAGCCATACGGAAGCACTGCTTCCCACCATCCTATCACGCTGCCAGCATATCCAGCTTTCAGCCCTCAAGACCCGTGAAATAGAACAAGCCCTGATCACCTACGAGGGGCTGTCTGAAAAAGATGCCGCCTACCTGGCAAGGGTATCCGGCGGCAATTACGCCCTGACCCGGTTTTTTGATGTCGATCAGCTCAAGAGCCTCCGAAAAGAGATTGTGGATTACCTCCGGGCGGCTTATGTACAAGATGCCGTAAAAATTTCGGCGATGGCTCAGGACTGGCAAAGCAGGGAAAATATCGAAGGACAGATTGCTATCCTGAATGTGCTGGAAGTCTTCTTGCGAGATCTGCTGGTCTTCCGGGCCACCCAAAACAAGAGCCTCATTACCAACGCTGACCAGCTGGAGGTAATTCGCAACTTTTGTGAAACCCTCGGCCAGGCGCGCCTGCAGGATATGATTGAAGAGGTCAACCGGTGTAAGCCGATGATCTATCAATATGTGCAGGGAAAAATTATTTTTACTGTTCTGGCTTTCCGTTTTTCCAACCTCATGCGTGACCGGGACCTGCCAATTCCAGCCAGCGAACCCCACAACCATCTACCTGCTTTTTCTGAATGATGACAAACGATAACAGACAAACCATCCCCTTTACCAAAATGCAGGGTGCCGGCAATGATTTTGTGGTGGTAAATAACACGAAACAGCTGTTTTCACAGAACACGCTCATCGAGCTTACCCCCAAACTCTGTGACCGAAAATACGGCGTCGGCTCCGATGGCCTGCTGGCGCTGTGCCGCGCCGAACAGGACGAGGCGGACTATACAATGTTTTATCGCAACCCCGACGGAAGTGATGCCGGCATGTGCGGCAACGGCGCCCGGTGTATTGCCCTCTTCGCCCGGACCCTTGGTTTTGGCGAGGAGCATACCTTCAATGTCCATGACAGGCTCTACCGGGCAATTGTTACCGGTGACCATGAGGTGCGAATTTCCTTCCCCGTGGAAACATCTGTAAATGAGATCATGGTCAACAACCGGAAGATGTGGGAACTGAATACCGGTACCGAGCATGTTGTTGTCGCCGTTGACAGCGATACCCTTCAGCAAAAAGATCATCTGCGCGAAGACGGGGAAACGCTTCGCTACCATTCCGCCTTCCAGCCCAGGGGCACCAACGTAAATTTTATCAGCGGAATCCATGAAAGCAAACTCAGGCTGCAGACCTATGAACGCGGCGTCGAAAACCTTACGCTCGCCTGCGGAACAGGTGCAATAGCTTCGGCCCTGGCCTGGCATCACCTGGAGAAGCCGACTCGGCCCAGGCAGCCCTATGAGGTAATCACCGAGGGAGGCGTGCTGCGCATCTACTTTAAATACAATCCCCAGACGCTTACCTACTCCAACCTTGAACTGGAAGGACCGGCCCATTTTGTATTCGAAGGCTCCTATTTTATTTAGGCTACTGCTCTTCTTTATTTGGGGAGGCCTTGCAGGCTGCGCCGTGCCCCAATCAAGCTCCGAGGCCCCACAGGCGGTGCCAGAAGCCGGCCTGCGGCAGCCTTTCTCTCTTGCCGAACAGCAGCCCCCGCCCCCTGATATTCAGAGCGTGCGCCTTCATCCCGTGGGCTCCCCCGGCGCCCCACCCATCCTGCTCCTGAATACCAGCGAACAGCTGATTCTCACTTTTGATGATCTGAGTCGACAGAACCGTCAATTCCGCGTCGAGATGGTTCATTACAGCCGCAGCTGGCATCCAAGTCCCCTTTCACCTTCTGCCTACCTTGACGGCTTTTCGTACAGCTATATCCAGGAATCCAACCAAAGCTTTAGCCGGAATCCCCCCTACCGCCGACTGGAATACCGCTTTCCCAACGAACGGATGGCTCCCAGCGCAAGCGGAAACTACCTGCTCAGGGTTTATGACCACCAGGGAAACAACCTGCTCTTTTCCATGCCCTTTTTCGTGACTGAGAAGGAAGGGGACCTTCAAATGAGGGTAGAAACCCTGTTTGCCCAGCGCACAGACGGACAGGTTCTTCACCAGCTCTTCAGTACCTACCGGTACCCCGGCTTTGTGGAATTCCCCCGGTTTGACCTGTCCATCCAGTACGTACAAAACCAGTTCTGGGGACGAAGTCGCGCGGCCGGCGCCCCAAGCACTTCCGCCCCCGGGCAGGTTTCCGGCTATCTCATGCAGGATGAGGCTTTCCCCGCCAATTATGCCAGCCGGCTGCTCGATATTCGATCCTTTGAAGCGGATGGAAGACAAATTATGGAATACCGCCCGGACGAGCACCCTCCTGCCCTTCTTCTCCGAAAAGACCTTCAATACCTGGACAGCCGGGCATATCCGGCTTCAACTCCCGACCCGACAGCAACTGATCGAAACGCCCGCTATGCCCGGGTACATTTCTCCCTGGAAACAGCGGATTCTGTGTCACCCGATGATGATCTCTATGTGGTGGGCGATTTCAACAATTGGATGATCTCTCCTGACAATGCGATGCGCTACGACGCTTCAACAGGCCTCTGGAAGGGAACCGCCCTCATAAAGCAAGGGGTGTATACGTATAAATATATTCGCGCAACCCGGCAGATGGTTGAAGACCTGGCACCAATCCGAAGGCTATCGCCGCCGCGGCAGACCTACCGGGGCTTCGTCTATTTTAAAGACCCCGACCGGAATTTTGACCGTCTCCTCACGGTCGAGAAGATCATTACTCAGTAGGCTCCCTCTTCCAGCCAGGCTACCCGGTCAAAACCGGCCCCATCCCTGCAGCAGAAGTTCTCTGCGGACGCCCGCTTACTCTCGATATTTCTGCACCAGGTATTCGTACGTTTTATCAGCTGCCGCATTCCACTGAAAACCCTGTGCATATTGCTGACCTCTGTGTGCCAGGTCCTCACACAGCTCTTCAGAGCCGATCATATGATCAATAGCTCCCGCTATTTCTTCCGGTTTCCGGGGGTTTACCGTCAACGCATACCCTTGCGCCAGCTCCTTGAGAGCAGAAGTATTGGAAGTAACCACCGGCGTACCGCACGCCATGGCCTCAAGCACCGGCAGTCCGAAGCCTTCAAACAGTGAAGGGTAAACAAAAAGTTCAGCAGCTGAATAGAGACCCGGTAATACATCATCCGATACGTAACCCAGAAAACGAACGGACTCTGCAATATCCCTATCGACCTCGAAAGAAAAGGTATGGATGCTTCCCCCGGCAATCACCAGCTCCACTTCTTCAGTTATGTCCGCCGGAAGCCTGTTCCAGGCCTCAAGGATGCCATCGATATTTTTTCGCGGATCGATGGATCCAACGGTAAGTATAAACGGCTTTTGAAGGTTAAACCCCTTGCGCAACGCATCCGTTTCTTCCTGTTCCCTCGGGTAGAAGTGATCGGTTCGCACGCCGTTATAGATCACCTGTACCTTCCCTTTTGTCTGCGGAAACTGTTCGTTGATTGTCCTTTTGGAGTATTCCGATACGGTTATGATGCCCTTTACCCGTTTCAGCAAGGGCGGCAGAATAAGGGACCGCCAACGGGTATAGCGATCTTCAAACCACTGGGGATACAGCTGGTCAGAGATATCATGCAGGGTGATTACCTGGTTCTCATTGAACACCGGGCCGATATTAGTTGGCGACCAAAGCAGTTCATCGCCCCTGATCTTCAGCGGCATGACCGTTTGCATCCATAGCTGTCGCAGTGTGTTGGACGCGATGGACGCCGGTGGTTCTACATAGCGATGGGGGTATGCTTTTTGTCGAAACCCCCGGACAACCTCGCGGGCATAACGCTGTACTCCCGTCACATCCTGTTTTCTGAAATGTCCATTGATCACAACCGGAGTCTCTGTCATAGCTCTCTTATTTTTACTCGTTTAATCGTCTCTTGGTGCATAAAAAGCATGCCTAGTGAGATAGTAAAGGGCAGCATCATGGCCGGGGCTGTAATACGGTGTTCGGTAAAGGACGCAAAGGTGATGGTGAAGAAAGCAATTAAAAGGTAGTCGCGCAGCACCGGCAGGTCCCTGATATTCTTCAGGTACAGGAAAAGAGAGCCCCAGAACGTCAAAAAAAGCAATAACCCTACGATTCCCTGCTCAGCAAGAAGCTGCAGATACGAATGGTGAGCGTGGGCATCGGTATGAGCCTTGTTGGGCTGCGCATTATACTGCACATAGGGCACGATCTCCCTGAAGTCGAAAGGCTGGTCGTCGTAGGAACCAACGCCCGTACCCAAAACCGGGGATTGCTGAAATAGATAGTACGCCCGTGGAAAAGCATAAAACAGCCGGATCAGTACGTTGGCATTCTTTGTCCCAATCTCCTCGTCCAGCTCCACTTCCACATTATTTGAAACAGCAAGCTGCCCCTGGTAAAAAGGATAGCCGATCATGAGGCTCCCCACGGTAAACAATACCGGAACAAGCAGCAGCAGAACAAGGGTTTTGAATCGGTCGGTAACGGTGCAGTACCAGCCGGCTATCCCCAGAACCAACCCCAGGATAGACCCCCGGGAATAGGTAGCCAGCAGGATGACAAAGAGGAGCAGAAAGTAGAATCCTTCTTTTTTTCCTCGCCTGTGATACCAGTAGGCAAAACCCAGTGACCCCACAATGGATAAGAATCCTCCCACTGCATTCTGAGCATAAAACAGACCCCCAAAGACTACTTCCCGGAGACCTCCGAAAATATTGGCTGTCAGCAGATGATAGAGGAAGAGGAGGCCGTAGAGGGCAACCACAAACAGATAAAAATGCCGAAAGTATCGCTGGATCTTGAATTTGAAACTGAATAGCGGCAAAATCAGCAATGGTGCATAGGAAATGACAAAATTCCCATCACGCCGGTAAAAGCCAAACTCAACAAGCGATAACGGGTGATAGAGCAATACCCCCGTCAGAAAAAGCAGTACAAAAGCGTACAGCCAGGCTACCGGCCGCTGGATCTCATCCTTGTTGAGGGCAAAGAGGGCCAGCGGTACCAAAAGCGTCAATAGCGGACTGAAATACACGAAATTTGTTACCGTACCGAACAGCGATACAAGTGCCAGCCCCAATACAAATTTTCTCTGAAGCTCCAAACCTTTGGTCGTTCCCGGCTAAGTATTAAAAGTAAACATCAGTTTAATGACCATTGGAATCCGATCCCACTGAGCCCTTCTGATCCTGTTTATCACTGCATAGATAAGAGATAAATAAACACAGGGCAAATATAAGGGAAAAAATCGATAGGTGAATTTAAGCCGGTTTTTTAACTGGTAGTAATCGGAAACCTTGCTCCTGCTGGCCTGCTTCAATTGTTCACCACCGGTGGAGGCCCCCTCCTTGTGATAGACGATACTTCCGGGCGCAAAGCCCAGGCTGAAGCTGTCACTGCCGCGCATAGCCCAGTCTATTTCTTCATAATACAGAAAATAATCTTCCCTCAGCAATCCTACGGTATCAATAAATTTCCGCGATACCATCATGGAGGCCCCTACCACATAATCCATCTCCTGTTCAATGACTCGTGCAGACGGCAGGGAATCCGCCGGTTTATTCTGCCCAATATTCCGAATGGTTCCCAGCCACTTGTTAAACCGCCCTCCACCCCACGCCTGGGTAGTATCTCGCTGGCTGTAAAAGATGAGCCTGGATCCACAGATACCGATATCGGGATTTTCTTCCATGTGGTCCACCAGGCGTGCAAGAGCCCGGGGGTCAACGACAGTATCATTATTAAGCAGCCACAGGTATTCGGCTCCCCGTTCAAGCGCATGCCTAATCCCCAGGTTGTTCCCCCCCGCAAAGCCCCTGTTTTGGCTGCTTTCAAGAAGGGTTACATCCGGGAACCGGCTGCTGATCATCTCCACCGACTCATCCGTCGAGCCATTATCCACAACAATTGGAGTAAACCGGCTATAGTCCAGCTTTTCCAATGAATGCAGGCATTCAATGGTATCCCGCCAGCCGTTCCAGTTGACTAAAATAATAAAAACCTCTGGTGTTTCTGTTAAGCCCATAAACGCATCCTGTAACAACTATTATAGTAGACCTTGAAGGGACTCACCGGCTAAGAACATGCTCTTTCAGTTCGTGGTAAAGATTCATAATACGATTCCGCTCCTCCTCCCTGAGCGTATAAGACCATAGCAGGAAAAAACTCAGAACAGCAGACATCCCGCCAAATGCCAGTAGGAAGATCCGATCAACGATAAAATAATAGCCAGTAAGCAATAATCCGAACAGGATGACATAACCAAGCAGCTGTCGAAACAGCACCTTCCGGCTGTGTCTCATAAACGGGATCAGCCGGTTGCAAAAATACAGCAGCATGGCACCATCAATAGCTACGCGCAGTACCCAGGCTACAGCAACACCCACCACACCGATAGACCGGGCGAGAAACCAGATAAGGGCAAGGTAAATCGGCAGTTCCACCATATGCAGCTTGGCCCGTATATCAGGGCGGCCCACCGCCTGAATGGCTGTCGAAGGGACCATGGCTATGGAGTTAATCAGAACCCCGGCTGCCAGTATTTGCAGTACCAGGGTGCTGTTTTCAGCAAACTCGCTGCCCAGCCAGTAATACAGCAGCGGCTCGGCTGTAAGAATCAAGAAGGTCACAATGGGCACCATAGCCAGAAAAAGATAGCGTATTGATTTTTGATGAAGCGCAACCAGCTTCTCATCATCCTTCAGGGAGTATACACTGAAAGCGGGAAACATGACTCCCATAAACCCGCTTGAGATGATGCCCAGGCGAGTCACCATCTCATAGGGCGTAGTGTAATACGCCACGGCGCTCATTGTCAGGATCGCCCCCAGTATAAAACGATCCATATATACCATAATGGGACTGATAAAATTGCTGATCGTAAGCCACGCCCCAAAACTCAGCAGTTCTTTGGCCCACCGAACAAAAGGGTATTCCGACGGACTTATATACTCCTGTCCCTGCCAGCTGTAGTACAGGTAGATAACAAAGGAGACTGCACGTCCGAGGGCCAGCAACAAAACGACATGATGCAGCTGATTGCTGAAAGGAAGAACCAGCAGCGGTCCTACATAATTAATGGTGCTGGCGGGTATTTTCACCGCATTAACCAGGGTAAAGCGCTGCTGTGCCTCCAGAACACCCCGCGCCCCGACCGAGCCCAGTACCAGCGGAATCGAGGCGCTTAGAATATAAAACGCTTTTTGTGTTTCCCCGGTAAGTCCCTGCGGGATGTTAAGCAGATCCTCTACCAGGTATGGAGTTGCAATCGTAATAAGCATACCGCCCACAACCCCAAAAGCTATCAGCAGCAGAATGGAGGTAATGATAATGGGCGACAGCTGCTCCCCGCCCCGCGCTTCCTCGTCGGCCACAAACTTGGTTGTGGCCCGACCCAGTCCCATATCGAACAGACCGAAATAGCCTATGACAATCCAGACGATGGTTAACACCCCAAAGCGCTCCGTTCCCAGCCCGTCAATGACAAACGGTATCGCAATTACTGCAAAAAGCAAGGGGATGCCGCGTCCCATTACATTAACCAGCGTATTCCGAGCCAGAATACCCTTTCCCTCGGTCGAAGAACTGGACGATAGCTTCATTTATAGCCGGCAGTTAAGAATGATTTCGAAACAGTGTCATTGAGATTTGACAAACGCAAGCCGGGGCGGAACCATCAAATTTTATGACTGACATTCCGGTAGATGTTCCGACCGGCGATGTAAAGAAAGGAGACAGCAAGCCCTGCAAAAAACGAAAGCAAGAGTATGAGTATTCGCTGCGGTTCACTTTTCTCCCTGGGTATATTCACCGACTGTAAAGGCTTAAAGACCGGTGTTTGTTCCTGCACTTTCATCTTCGCTTCCATCAGCTGCTGCGAAACACTGTTGTACATGTTATAGGCCAGATCGAACTCAGCCTGCAGACGCTGTTCACGGGCCCGCGATTTCGCTGTAGCCAAATTTACGTTCTGATCCAGAAAGGTGGCCAGTTCATCCTGCACTTCTTTGAGACGCTCTTGTGCCTGCCGGTGCTGGGTTTCGGCAAAAGCCAGATCTTCTTTAGCCTTCTGGGTGCTGTAAGATTTAATGAACCGCTTGAGCATGTTTATCATTTTGCGATTCACCTGTGCAGCGGCAAGGGGATCCGGCATGGTCGCTTCCACAGTCAGTACCCCAGTCTCACTTTCCAATTCAATGGCGATGCGCTCCTGCATCTCCTTTATCACCTCCAGCTCATCATTGGTCAACTCCACGACGGCATCCTCATCAAATTCCTTGCGAAGCCAGGCCGGGAGCTGCTCTGGAGACGAGGGGCCGATGAACTTCCGAGGCAGGCCGATGGTATACTCGATCAAAAATTCAAATAGTGACAGGGTGCGAACTTCTTCAAAATAGGTATATCCGCTGACCGTAGTATCATGCTCGGAAAAATAGATATCCTGACTTAGCAGATTGTGCTGAAAGCCCAGGCTTTTCACAATTTTGGGATATACCTCCGGGGCGATGGTTCCCTCTTTCGACAGATCCATCCCCCCCATGCTCCCCAGCCCCAGCATCCCGCCGTAGCTTTCCAGCAGATCGCCGGCGGAGCTCTCACTGCTCTTCATCTCTGGCATCAGCAGAGCCTCGGAGGTATACTCTACCGGGCTGAATAACGCAATAAGGAGCCCAAGAAAAACAAACCCGCCCGTTATCCTGGCAATCAGGGAACGTTGATCGCGCAGCAGCCGGAACAGTTCGATCATGTTGACCGCATTTTCCCCCTCCCGGCGCTCCTCATCAATAGGTATGAGACGATATTCTTTAGCGGAAAGCTGGTCACCCGACTGAGGGTCCTCAGACGGCTCGGAATCGCTATGTTTTTTCTCCTTACTCAGTCTTTCCTCTTTCTAAATTTAGGGGGTTAACGGTTTATAGGCACAAATTATACGGATTTTTAAGGTGCCTGAAAAGATTATTCTTCGTGCCACTGCAACCCTTGATATATTGCTATGGGCAATGTACCGGTATACAAAGAGGGGGTCAGCGACAGGAGCTTTAAATTTATGATGCCCCGACAGTTCGCCCGTTTCGCAGTTCAAGAGCATGGTTGTACAACTCGTAATCACGAGCATGAAATGATTTCAGCTCTCTGATCAATCCTTCATCTTCAAAGCCCGGTTTGGACTCGCGGGGACTCCGGTTTTTCTGGGGAACAGCAATCTCATCTTTCCCCAGATAACGATCTGCAAAATAGCGGACATCCTGCTCATAATGTTCGGTTAGGCCGATAAAATCAAAGCGCTCAACAGGAAAATTCCACAGAAACATGGAATACATATTCCTCAATTCCTCAGAAAAGGCAAATTGTCGAAGGGTCCAGTCCTCCTCCACCACTCTCCTGTGCAGGGGCTTCGGTGTATCCGTCTCGTAGGTGCGGAGCCAAAAATAATAATGGGAGATGATGCGCTCTATGGGATCACGAAGCCAGGTTATAAACACCGTATTCTTTTTGCCATAGAGATGATCATACTTGTACGGCAGAAAATGACCGTGGATGCACTTTACAAACCGGTACCGGTAAAAGTGTTCATAATTTCTTTTGATACGTTTCCGGGCCCTTTCGGTTTCTTCCTCTCGCTGCTCAGGGGTCCAGTGGATGGGATAGTCATAGTCCTTGGAAAACCGCAATTTATAATGGCGCTGCAGAAGCTCCTTAAAACTGGTGCCTCCACACTTGGGCATGTGCAATGATATGATCATGATAAGCCGGCTTCCCGCTATAGTTTTAGGCTGTTAAAATTCCATATGCATCAATACAATGGGCATTGATCGCTCCAATACTATTTATCTGGGTGAAAATAAGCGAAAGCCACCAGATAATAAACTGGGATACGCTAGTCCCGCGGGATTTTACTGATGTATGTATACAAGCAGAGGAATCAACAGCTCCTGTAACTGCATCCGGGGGACGGAAATCGGTGGCCGCCCCTTACTCTTACCGTTTTCGGGGCTATCTGTTTCAAAAGAAGACGGGCAATCTTCCCCTACATATCGATGAACTTGAGCAGTTCATCAGCACGGGTTTCAAGATCCTGGTTAAAGATTTCGTTCTCCGAGTTGGTGGAAATCACATAGTCGTAACGGCGGAGGGCTGCTGCAACACGGCTTACATCCTGAAGGTCAATCTTAAACGAGAGCTCAATAGTCTGGGCAGATTCCTCGGACTTTTCGACCGTCAGCCCCAGAATTTTAGCCCCCTCCCGCTCCATGATATTCACAATTTCGGTAATTGAGAAGTCCATACGATCGAGCACAACCGTAATGACAGAACCCGGTTCCGTTATGTTAAGCATCCGGGGCAATACATTCAGTACCTCATCCTTCTCGATGACCCCAAGCAGTTTCCAATCCTCATCGACCACCGGTAACAGCTTCCGCTCGTACTGCAGCATCAAGCGGGCTGCTTCAAACACATGCTGGCCCCAGTACAGCTTGATCGGATCCTGGAGATCAATATCAGAGACGGAATTTCCGGATTCAGCCGTTTCCAATGCGTGGTAAGAAACCTCGCCAATCAGGGTATGGGTAGTGCTGTCAATAACCGGCAGCGTCTGCACGCCCTCCTGGTCCATCCGTTCTTTAACCGTCTGAATGGTATCGGTACCGTTCAGCGGCTTAAATTTTGACGTTATAAGTTTTTTCTTTACCAGCATTGGCCTGTTCTTTTTTATAGTGTTTACTCCATAAACAGATTACCTAGGCAACTGATTCCGCTGTATCAATATTCTCAAGCAGAGATTTCAGCCGCATTAAATCGGACTTTGCAATACTGAAGGTCACTTCAACATCCGATCCGACGTATTCTTTCTTCAGAATATTGGCCTCGCGGTGTAAAAAGGCAACCCCTTCATATTTCGCTACGGGAATGCTCATCGTCTTCGTAACAAAATCCTCCTCAATAAGGTTCTGGATTTTTTCCTCCAGCTTCAGCAGTCCAATGCCACGTTCAGCAGATATAAAGACCGCATCCGGGTACTGTTGTTTCAGCTCACGAATGCGCTGAGGATCGATGGTATCGATCTTATTGAACACCAGCTGCACCTTTTGCTCGTCAGTTATATTCATGTCATCGAGTGTCTCATTAACCACATCAATATAATCCTGAATCATCAGGGAAGAAGCATCGACAACGTGCAGCAGAATATCAGCCTCGCGTACTTCGTCCAGCGTCGATTTAAAACTTTCAATCAGATCATGCGGGAGTTTTCGGATAAAACCAACCGTATCCGAAAGCAAGACATCATAATTTGCTATCTCACAGCGGCGGACCGTTGAATCGAGGGTTGCAAACAGACGATCTTCAGCCAACACTTCAGTGTCAGTCAACGCATTCATGAGCGTTGACTTGCCGGCATTGGTATAACCAACCAGGGAGACCCGAACATTGTCAGAGCGGCCTTTGCGCTGGGTCTGCCGCTGCCGGTCAAGCTTCTCCAGTTTATCCTTGAGGTTGGAGATGCGCTTATCGATCAGCCGGCGGTCCGTCTCAATCTGAGTTTCACCGGGTCCGCGCGTGCCAATCCCCCCTTGCTGGCGGGACAAGTGCGTCCAGAACCGGGTCAGCCGCGGCAGCAGGTACTGCAACTGTGCCAGTTCCACCTGGGTTTTAGCTGCCGATGTCTGCGCGCGGGAGGCAAAGATATCGAGAATCAGCCCACTGCGGTCCAACAGCTTGGCCTTGGTGGCCTTTTCAATATTGCGAATCTGCGTGGGCGTGAGATCATCATCAAAAATCAGGGTATCTATTCCCTCATCGCTCACTCGCCGTTTCAGTTCCCGCAACTTTCCAGAGCCGATATACGTGGACGGATCGGGATGCATTCGGTTCTGGAGAACCTTGTCCACGGTTATACCACCGGCCGTACGGGTAAGCATCTCAAGTTCGTCCAGGTACTCCTCGGCCTGTACACGAGGTGTTTCCGGACCGTAGATTCCCACTAAAAGGGCCCGCTCCTGGACTATATCAGAATTTTGTATCTCTTCAAACAAATGACTAGGGTTCTATACGTTATAAATTAAGTGTGCGTTGCTGCTTGATCACTTGAACTGTTCAACATTAATGGTGTCATCATCCTTTACGTAACACCGTATGCGATGGCCCAGCTTATGGGCCACCAGGTTCTGGAAGGCCTGCCGGCGTTTGTGAGGCACTTGCAGCTCCAGACGGATTAATTCCGAATTTTCATCATAGGCATCAGCGGAGTAAATGAAAATATAGTGCATGTGCTCGTCTGTTTCTTTCTCCACAAAATCACGTATCTGATGCCAGGCCACCGTCTGTGAGGGCTCATTGACATTCTTGACAATCCCATGGTCGGTGATAAACCGTTTGCTGGCAAAAAAACTGGTAGTAAACCAACAGAAACCCATCCAGCTGTAAAGTCCTGCGGCAACCATCTCGGTTGTCGTTCCCCGGTAAAGAGCCAAACTCCCGGCTGCCAGTGTTACTGCCAGAAAAAGAGTCGCAAAAAGTGGGTATCCTTTAATTTTTCCCGTTTTCCAACTAAGCCGGATGTTCCGTAACCGCACAACATTCAGCAATGTCGATGAAGCCAAAAACACGGCCGCGAGTGTAAAGGTCCCCAATATGAACCAGTAGATAATATGTAAATCAGTCTCAACCATATGTTCACTTATTGACTCAGCAGTCGCAGCTGGATATCAATCGGTTATATTTAAATAAAGCAAAGTTGCACAAATAAACCAGTATGATCATCATTTTTTGCTTTATGTATAACGCATCAAAAGGAGATGCATTATGTTCTTTCTGATCAGATTTATAAACGCTGCTAAAAACCGGGGTCACTGCTCTGATGCCAGTTTATCGCCCCCCCGGTACTAAATTAGTCGCGGCACAAAATTCCGGGCATCTCACTTCGTTATCTATACCCATTTCGGTAGACGGCATCCGCGATCTGCCCGCAGCCCTTGGTTTGAGGAACCTCACTTTATCAAATTGGTAAGAAAGAATATCATTGGCGGACTATAAAATTGACGCCTTCATTTATGCTAATAATTGTTACTTTTGAGGCGCTATGTATTTTTGGTATGATTTCTTCAATCGTTTTACTATCAACTCGTGATTGTCAATAATATTTTGAGAAACTAACCCCCATTCATGAATAACCTGAAATACGCAACGTTTTTCCTGTTAAGCATTCTGATCTTCCTGTCCTGTTCATCCGTAGACAACGAACCCTGGACCCAAGCGATCCCCGAGGATGCCCCTTTTGTCATTATTCCCGGAGAACAGGCAACCCTGAATTCCATTCTCAGCTCTTCCCAGGCTCCCTTTCTGGATGACATAACCTCTTCGGCAGTACAGCTGCTTTCCGAGATAGACTCCACGGCGGAGGCCTCCGCCCCCGTCCATGGCATTATCCTGTATCCCGGGGCTTCCAATAAACTCGAAACCGTCTGGATTACCCAGGCTCCCTCGGAATATCTGGACCGGCTGACTGAACAGTACCACCAGGAGTTTGCACAAAACCAGTACTCTTTCGGTGATATAGCAATTAAAAAACTGCACCTGCAGAATCGAAATCTTTTTGCTGCCCAACTTGCTGACATGCTGGTTATTTCGGAGTCAAGCCTTGGCGTTGAAGAAACCATCCGCGCCTATACCGGCCAGGCTCCACGGGCCCATATCGACGACCTTTTGCTGGAACCGGGGCATATAATGATGAACACACCTTCGCTGGACCAGGCGGTGCGGCAGCTGGCAAGAGTCATTTACCACCCCAGGATTAAGGATGCCTTTAAAGGCACCGAACCTGCTTTATTGTCCCTGAGCCAACAAGGTGAAGACCAGAACAGGGAATACCAGTTTTCAGGCGCCATTCCGCTTAACGACGAAGAGAAGACCGACCTTGTAGCCGCCATTTCCCAGGGAAATGCCGCAATCACGCTCGACCGCTACATATCGTCCAGTGCCGCGGCTTTTGGCCTTTTCCGCCAGACTCCCTCCCCTGAACTGCCCGACGCCTTTTCCGATACGACCCGGACTGATTCCCTCTTCATCGACCAACAGGAACGCTATGCAGCCATTGCCGGTCACCTGGGCAAAGAATTCGCCCTGGTGCTGTATGCTGAATCGGGTTTCCTCTCAACGGGGGAGCACCTTTTCCTGCGTAAACTCTCCAACCCCTCCGCTTTTCGGAATGAGTTGGACAAGCTGGTGAATCAAGAGCTCGCCGTGCTGCAGGAAGGCACCTATATCATCCAGAGCAGGGCTCTGGCTCGTCTCATCGGGAGTCCCCTTTCGACCTTTTCGGGCTTCTATCTCAACATTGCCGACGACGTTGCTGCCATCTCCAAGCGAAAGGGACTGGCTGAAATCGTAGCGTCGGATAATGAACGGAAAAGAACCATGTATTACGAGCGCACCTTCCGGGATATCAAGGCCGATATGCCGGAGCAGATCAGCAGTCTTTTTGTAGCCAACAGCGGCTTCGGGTCTTTTCTTGAATCCTTCCTGTATCCCGAGAGCTATTTCAATGTCCTGCTTTCCAAATTCGATTTCCTGACCGCCTACACCACCCTGGATGAGGAGAATGAAGCCCTGCAGTTCCAGCTTAATACCCACCGCGCCGGGGAACGCAGCAATCCCTATGAGGAAAATTGGGTAGTGCCGCTGCAGGGAGAACTCTCCGGACCGCCGGCCCTGGCCGATATCGGAGGCAGCAACCGCCAGGAAATTATCTTTGCTACAACCTCCGGACGTGTCCGTGTGCTCGCCTCCGACGGGTCGGTTGTATTTGAAACCGAAACCGGCGAAGACACTCCCGTGGGTTCCCCGGTTGTATACGACTGGTATGACACCGAGCAGAACGTCGTCTTGCTGGCTGCAGGCAATAAAATTTACGGGTGGAACGAAGAGGGAGAAGCGCTGCCCAAATTTCCTTTTACACTCCCTGAGACCATCACTTCACCCCTTGTAATCAGTGATATAGACGGAGACGGGCTGCCCAATGCACTGGTGGCCACCGCCAACCGCGAACTGCACGCCCTGAGCGGACGGGGACAAAACATCAATGGATGGCCGGTAACCACCAACACACCGGTCAATGCCCAACCGGCAGTCGGCGAATTCCGAAGGAGCAAAACCGTGGTAGCCTTCTCCGGAAATGCCACCCACGCCTGGCGATCCGACGGAACTTCCCACGCAGGTTTTCCGATCTTCACAGATGCGCCCCTGAGTGGCTCTCCCACGCTGTTTGAAGACAAAATACTGGGCAATGCCGCCGATGGAAATCTCTACGCCATTGGCCCGGAACAGCTGTTTGCCGACTCACTGGATATTACGCCTGCCTCGAGCACCGACCATGAAGCCATCTATGTCTCGGGAGCATCGCTGGTGGGAAGCCCTGTTGTTGAATCGCTGACAGTCCAAAGCAATGGACAGGCCCAGGAAGGGACCAAGATCATCACCATGGATTCGAATGGTTCCTTCTTCGTGTTCAGCACTGAGGGACAGCTGCTGCTGAACCGGAATATGAGTCAACCGGCCGATCCCTCATTTACGCCCCTCGTCACTGACATAAACCGCGATGACCGAAAGGACATCCTCACCCTGGCAAATTATGCCCGTCTCTACGCCTGGCAGTCGGCCGACGGGGAGCGCATGCATATCATCCCCTCCACCGGCATGCAGTATCCTATTGTCGCTGATATAGATGAAGACGGCTACACCGAACTCATTGCCCAGACAGAGGAGGGGATCCGGAGCTGGACAATTTTTGGCAATTAATCCTTAAAACAGGCTGCTGGAAATTCTCCCTCCTTTCCGTAGCCTCCATGCCCGGGAAATAATTCCCCGGGCATAATCCTCCTCTTTGGCCATGCTCTTCAGTCTCTCGGGAAGAAGACTTCAGATACGCCTTCCCCGAAGTTTTTCCGTTTTTTATTATTTTACTCTTGACGAAATAAGTCCTATCGTTTAGTAGTCCGGTTTCAATCACCAAACGACCTGTTATATGGACTTTAAACTTTCAGAAGAGCAGCAGCTGATCCGTGACAGCATAAGAGATTTCACACAGCGGTACGTGGCCCCCGGGGTCAAAGAGCGAGACGCAAAAAAAGAGTTCCCGCACGATCTCATTGAACAGCTGGCGGAACAGGGGTTCATGGGGATGATTCATCCTGAAGAATATGGCGGCAGCGGAGTAGATCATATCAGCTTTTGCCTTGCCATTGAAGAGCTGGCCCGGTGGGACGCTTCTCTCGCCCTCACGGTTGCTTCTCATACCTCCCTCGGATCGGGCCATATCGCCCTGGCCGGCAGCGATGAACAGAAAAAACAATATCTTGTGCCCCTTGCCCGCGGGCAGCAGCTTGCCGCCTGGTGTCTGACCGAGCCCGGATCGGGCAGTGATGCCTCGGGACTGAAAACGACAGCCACCAAAGACGGCAACCAATGGGTTTTGAATGGCTCAAAGATTTTTATCACCCAGGGTTCTGTGGCTGACATTTATGTTGTCCTGGCCAAAACGGATCACGGGCAAGGCACCAGGGGTATCAGCACTTTTATCGTCGAGAGCAGCCGGGAAGGCGTGCAGCCCGGTCACAAGATGGACAAGCTGGGCATGAATTCGAGCGATACCACCGAGGTCTATTTTGAAGATGTCAGAATACCGGAAACAAACCTGCTGGGAGAATTGGGAAAAGGCTTTGTCGATACGATGAAAGTACTCGACGGCGGTCGCATAGGCATCGGTGCACTTTCTGTAGGCATCGCCCGCGGCGCCCTGGAGGAATCGATAAAATACGCCGGAGAACGCAGCCAGTTCGGATCCCCCATAGGCGACTTCCAGGCTATTGAAACGAAGCTGGCCGACATGGCGACTGAAATCGATGCCGCCCGGTTTCTGGTTCATCGTGCAGCCTGGCTTAAGGATCAGGGCAAACCCTATACACAAGCTGCATCCAAGGGCAAACTTTTTGCCTCGGAACTGGCCGTGCGGGCTGCCGACCAGGCGGTGCAGATCCATGGGGGCTACGGCTATATCAAGGAGTATCACGCAGAACGCTTTTTGCGCGATGCCAAGCTGATGACCATTGGCGAGGGGACTTCCGAAATACAGCGGATGATCATCGCTCGTGAATTGAAAAAAGAATTCTGGAATTAAGTTTGGTTCCGGCAAGTGAAGCTGTTCTATTGCCAGGCCCGACGAAAAATTCGGCGGTCTGCGGGAGCGCGACTCTTAACCATTTAACGCTTGTGCAGCGGTTAGCCGTCTTTACAATCATTAACGTTACAGCACATTAACCGACATTTCTAAAATAGATTCCTATGGCCCGAAATAGCTTCAACATCAATGATCCTTTCCTGTTCGAATCCGAGCTCGGTGAAGAAGATCGCATGATCATGGAAACAGCCCGTGACTACGCCCAGAGCAAGCTGGAGCCGCGAGCGCTCAAAGGCAACCAGGAAGAATATTTTGATCCCGCCATTGCCAAAGAGATGGGAGAACTTGGTCTTCTGGGAGCCGCTATCGACCCGGAGTATGGCGGGAGCGGCGTCAGCCAGACGGCGTACGGGCTCATTGCCCGTGAAGTAGAGCGTGTAGATTCGGGCTATCGTTCATTCATGTCGGTGCAGTCGTCGCTGGTGATGTTACCCATTTCCAAATTTGGGACCGAAGAGCAAAAAGAACGCTTTCTTCCCAGCCTGGCCAAAGGCGAGCTCATCGGATGCTTCGGACTCACCGAACCTGACCACGGTTCCGACCCCGGGGCGATGACGACCACAGCCCTGAAGACCGACGGTGGCTGGATCCTCAATGGAGCCAAAATGTGGATTACCAACTCCCCCATCGCGGATGTAGCCATCGTGTGGGCCAAAGCGAAGGCGAACAAAAGCGATGAAGGCGTCATCCGCGGTTTCATTGTCGAAAAAGAAATGGACGGCTTCAGCGCCCCTGCCACAAAACACAAGATGTCACTTCGCGCATCAGAGACCGGAGAACTGGTATTTGAGGATGTCTTTGTACCCCAAAAAAATGTATTCCCCGATGTCACCGGCCTCAAAGGCCCGTTTGCCTGTCTCAACAGTGCCCGCTACGGGATAGCCTGGGGCACTGTCGGTGCTGCAGAATTCTGCTACCAGAAAGCCCGGCAATACGTACTCGACCGCAAACAGTTCGGCTATCCCATTGGCGCCAACCAGCTTCCGCAGACCAAGCTTGCCAACATGCTGACGGATATCACGCAGATGCAGCTGCTGGCCTGGCGGCTGGGTAAACTTAAAGATGAAGGGCGCGATCATCACTCCATGGTTTCACTGGCAAAACGCAACAATTGCGGCAGGGCTCTTGACATTGCCCGCACAGCCCGCGATATGCACGGGGCTAACGGCATCACGGGCGACTACCGCGTAATGCACCATGTCATGAATCTTGAATCCGTCAATACCTACGAGGGCACCTACGATATCCACGGCCTCATACTGGGTCGCGAGATTACCGACATCCAGGCATTTGTCCCCCGCGGAAACAACATGCCGGAGAAGTAAGCAACCGCAAGGGACGGACTGGAATACAGCCCGGTGGCCGACTTCTACTTCTGGTACCGTTTAATATACCATCGTATCGTCTCCCGGAGATGATCCTCAAAAGCAGCGGAAGGAGACCAGCCCAGCTCCCGTTTGATTTTTGAAGCATCGATGGCATAGCGGAAATCGTGCCCCGGGCGGTCCGTCACAAAGGTTATGAGCTCGTTATAATCGCTGACAGAGTCGCCGGGACATTCCTCGTTCAGGATGTCACAGATCTTGCGCACCAGATCAATGTTTTTCCACTCATTGTTTCCGCCAATCACGTAGGTTTCTCCCGCCCTGCCCTCCTGATAGGCGAGATCGAGTGCCTCACAGTGATCCAGCACATATAACCAGTCCCGAACATTCTCTCCCCGGCCATAAACCGGAATGTCTTTGCCCTGCAACGCCGTCCGGATGACCGTTGGTATCAATTTTTCATCGTGCTGGTGAGGACCGAAGTTATTGGAGCAATTGGTGGTCACTACATTCATCCCGTAGGTGTGATAATAAGAACGGACGATGAAATCACTGCCCGCTTTTGACGCAGAGTACGGTGAGTTGGGAGCATAGGGCGTCTCCTCTGAAAACGCTCCCTCATCACCCAGTGTACCATATACCTCATCGGTGGAGACGTGCAGGAACCGATGCACCTTTTCATCCTGCTGCCAGAACCTTCGGCACTCTTCCAACATGTTAAAGGTGCCCACGACATTCGACTGGATGAACGGTTCGGGGCCTTTGATGGAGTTGTCCACATGCGATTCAGCGGCCAGATGAAAGACCCCGTCGGGCTTGAAGGTCTGGATGATATCCCTGACTGCGTTGCGGTCAACAATGTCCAGTTTTTTAAAGGTGTAACGGTTCGAATCCTTAATCGCTCCCAGGTATGAGAGATCCGAGGCATAGCTCAGCTTGTCGATATTCAAAAAATTAGTTTCGGGATACCTCTCATGCAGATAACACAACAGATTAGACCCTATAAATCCCGCCCCTCCTGTAACAATAATACGCTTATCCATAAAAAAGATCTTCCTTGGAAATTTCGTCTAATAATGGCTGCTGCTGATCCTTCTCCGAAACAATGGGATCTTCCACCTGCCAGTCGATATCCAGCTCCGGGTCATTCCATCTGAGGCCCCGTTCACCCTCCGGATAATAATAGGCACTGCACTTGTAATAGACCAGCGCCTCCTCAGAAAGTACGGAAAAACCGTGGGCAAACCCCTTGGGGATAAAGAGCTGATGCTTGTTCTCTCCCGTCAACTTCACGGCCGTGTATTCCCCAAATGATGAAGAATCCGCGCGAAGGTCCACGGCCACATCCAGGATCGTGCCCTGCATGACCATCAGCAGTTTATCCTGCTGCTGGTCAATCTGGTAATGCAGCCCCCGTACCGTATTCTTCTGTGACTTCGACAAGTTATCCTGTACAAAATGTACATCAATTCCCCGGGAGCGCAGATGCTCTTCCCGGTAGGTCTCCAGAAAAAAACCGCGTTCGTCCTCGTATACCTTCGGTTCCAGGAGAAGTACGTCGGGAATATTGGTGGGGGTTATGTTCATGCTGTCCTGTCTCGTGACGTTGCTTAAGGTGTTAATTTCCTGATTGTGAATATAGGATTTTCCTTTTTTAATTGCAGAGCACGCCCCCCGGCTGTCACAGCTGTTCAAGCATTCTCCGGAGTCCCTCTTTCCAGTCGATGATCTCGCAGCCCGGTAGAGATGCTATCTTCCCCGTATTCAGTTTCGAAAATCTTGGCCGCCGGGCCGCCGTGGGAAAGGCATCGGAGGAGACCGCTTCTACCTCCACCTCCATTTCTTCTTCCTCAAAAACCGACTTAGCCAGGTCATACCAGGTCAACAGCCCCCCGGATGTGCTGTGGAAAGTGCCCGTATGTCCCCCCTGCAACAAGGTCCAGCTGTGCTGCACGACGCTGGATGTGAAGGTGGGACTGCCCAACTGATCATTGACCACCTGCAATGCTTTGCGTTCCCGTCCCAGCTTTAGCATCGTCTTGATGAAATTAGCCCCATAGGCCCCGCACAGCCAGGAAACCCGGAGCACGAGGAAATTACTGCTTTTGGCCCGTATGGCCTGCTCGCCTTCCCACTTCGTCTGCCCGTAAAAATTGACCGGCGCTGCGGGATGATCCTCGCCATATCCCTGCGGGTACTTCGATCGATCTTCCGCCCGGCCGGGAAATACATAATCCGTGGAATAGTGAATGAGCTTGAAACCCAGTACCGTACTTAGCTCGGCCAGCTGGCTGACTGCGCCTGCATTGACCTTGCGGGCCCGTTCCCGTTCCTTTTCCGCCCCGTCCACATTCGTATAGGCTGCACAGTTGATAACAACATCGGCCTGTCGTTTTTCAAGTTCTGCGGCCAGCTCATCGGAACGGGTGATATCCAGATCCGACGAGGAATAGGGAATAAAGTCATATTGCTCCTCCCCGGATCGTTCAAGGAAGTGCTGCCATTCCCGACCCAGTTGTCCGCCCGCACCCAACAGTATGATCATCATGCTTCCTGCCTGTCTACAAGTTCATTGGCCCGTTTGTAGGATTTTTGCGTGCCTGCATCGGTCCACCATCCTTCCATAACCGAAAAGTGCATCTGTCCCGCCGCAATATAGTGATTGTTGACATCCGTGATTTCAAGTTCCCCGCGATCCGAGGGCTCAAGTGTTCGGATGTAATCAAACACCCGGGCATCGTACATGTAGATGCCCGTTACCGCCAGGTTGCTCTTCGGATGTTCCGGCTTCTCTTCAATCCCTATAATCTTATTTCCCTCCACCCGGGCCACGCCAAACCGCTGGGGATCGTCCACTTCCTTGAGCAGGATCTGGGCCCCTTTGCCCGGGTAATGATCGACGGCCTGCTGAAGGGAAGACTGAAAGATATTATCACCCAGGATCACCGTCATCGTATCATCACCCACAAAATTTTCTGCCAGTCCAAGCGCCTGGGCAATCCCCCCGGCCTCGTCCTGCACCTTGTAGGTGAAACGGCAGTCGAAGTCCTTGCCCGACCCCAGCAGGTTAACCACATCCCCCATGTGATCTGTACCGGTCACAATCAGGATCTCCCTAATGCCCACCTCCGTGAGCTTCCGAATCGGGTGATAAATCATCGGCTGTTCCCCAACGGGCAGCAGGTGCTTGTTGGTAACTTTTGTAAGAGGATACAGGCGCGAGCCCGTACCACCGGCCAGAATAATACCTTTCATAACATCAACCATTTAATAATTTTATCCGCACTGTGAGTGCGATAATATAGGAAGCTGCAAACGGAATTAGGAATATAAATGTATAAAAAAAGGTTCTGAATCTTTCGATCCAGAACCTTTTTTAGAAATCGGGTCAGCCCGTTTACAGGAGCATGCCCAGCGGATTTTCAAGCATCTGCTTGAGCGTATTTAAAAACTTGGCCGCCATGGCGCCGTCTACTATACGATGATCACTCGAGAGCGTCATCTTCATCCGTTTTCCGGGCACCACCTCGCCGTCTTCGACCACCGGTACCTCCTTGATAGCCCCAACCGCCAGGATACAGGCGTTGGGCGGGTTAATGATGGCTGTAAACTCATCGATGCCAAACATGCCGAGGTTACTGATGGTAAAGGTGCTGCCTTCCATCTCCTCCGGCTGCAGCTTGCGGTTACGAGCTTTTTCGGCAAGCTCCCTCGTCTCAATACCTATCTGCTGCAATCCCTTCTGGTCGGTATTGTCAATCACCGGCGTCAAGAGTCCTTCATCAACGGCTACGGCCACGGCAATATTCACATCCCCGTGTTCCACAATTTTATCTTCGTACCAGGAACTGTTTATCTCCGGGTGCTTGCGCAGGGCAGCGGCACTGGCTTTCACCACAATATCGTTGAAGCTTATCTTGGTATCACTGACCTCATTAATCTGTTTTCGGGCATCCCACACTGGCTGCATATCCACGGAAACCGTCTCGTAGTAATGCGGGTTGTTGTACTTGCTCTCGGAGAGCCGGCGAGCGATGGTTTTGCGCATCTGGGAGACGCGGATCTCCTTGTCTTCGCGCGATACCACAGCCGCAGACGGTGCTTTTGCGGGCTCATAGCTTTCTATATCGGATTTTACGATGCGTCCCTGCGGTCCACTTCCCTTGACATTGGAAAGGGTAATCCCCTGTTCCTCGGCCATCTTACGGGCCAGCGGCGACGCCTTGATCCGCCCGTCGGAATCCGGTGCAGTGGCAGTCTCTTTATCCACATCTTCCAAAACCGGATCATAATCTTCCTCCTGCTCTTTCTCCTGCCCAGCGGCCTCTTCTTCCTTCTCGGCCGGTTCTTCGGCTTCAGCAGATCCCGATTCGGCTTCCGCCAGGATCTCACTGATATCTTCCCCTTCTTCACCGATGACAGCCATGACCTGGCCCAGCGGTACCGCATCCCCTTCACCAGCAAGTATCTTCAGAATGGTTCCGGAGTCGAAGACCTCAACCTCCATCGTGGCCTTGTCGGTCTCTACTTCGGCGATGATATCACCGGACTCCACATAATCTCCTTCCTCTACATTCCACTTGGCGATAACCCCTTCTTCCATGGTATCGCTCAATTTGGGCATTTCAACCTTAATTGCCATAAGTAAGTATGTTAAATTTGTACGTTTGGATTACTTGCGATAGGTGACGGTATTCACAGCATCAATAACCTCATTGGCACTGGGCAACCATTCGTCAAAAAGATTTTTAGCAAAAGGCGCACTGGTATCCGGCAAGGTAACCCGCTGCACCGGTGCATCCAAATAATCAAAAGCCTCCCGCTGGATCAAATAACCAACTTCGGCCGCCAGACCGCCAAAAGGATGTGCTTCGTCGACAATAACGCAGCGGTTGGTCTTTTTGATGGAGGTTATGATCGTCTCAATATCCAGGGGCTTGACCGTTCGCGGATCAATGATCTCCATCTCCACCCCGTCCTTTTCAAGTTGCTTCGCCGCCTGGGTTGCCACGTGATACATCTTGCCGTGAGCCACCACCGTAACATCACTGCCTTCGCGCTTGACCTTGGCTTTGCCTATCGGGATGGTGAAATCCTCTTCGTCGGTTACTTCTCCCTTCAGTCCGTACATCTGCTCAGACTCCATAAAAAGTACCGGGTTTTCATCGCGAATGGCCGATTTCAGCAGCCCCTTGGCATCTTCCGGCTCGGAAGTGTAGATCACCTTCATCCCCGGAAAGTGGGCATACATCGAGTCGTAGGCAACCGAATGGGTGGCACTCAGCTGTCCGGCAGACGCATTCGGCCCCCGAAATACAATAGGAATCTTAATTTGTCCACCGGTCATATACCGGATCTTGGAAGCGTGGTTGATAATCTGGTCCGCGGCCAGTACAGCAAAGTTGAAGGTCATAAATTCAATAATGGGACGCAGACCATTCATGGCGGCCCCTACCCCGATACCAGCGAATCCAAGCTCGGCGATGGGGGTATCAATCATTCGCTTGGGGCCGTATTTATCGAGCAGGCCTTCGGTTACCTTGTAGGCACCGTTGTATTCGGCCACCTCCTCGCCCATTACAAAAATGTTCTCATCCTGTGCCATTTCCTCATCGATGGCAGCACGTATTGCTTCTCTGAATTGTAGTTCAGCCATTTTTCTATGTCAAAATTATTGCTAAAATTAAATCTAACCTTGTTGTAATTGCTGTTGCCGGATCTGCCGGCCGGGAAACCGCTATTAGGTGTGGAACGGATAGTCATCCTCTACAAAGACATCCCGGTACAGATCGCTCTTGTCAGGGAAGTCGCTCTCTTCGGCAAAATCAATGGCCTCCATGACGGTATCCTCCACCGAATCCTCGATTTCACCGATCTTGTCCTCATCGATAATATCCTCATTGAGCAGGTAATTCTTGATGCGCTCCACCGGGTCCAGTTTCTCATACTCCTGGAGCTCTTCCTTGGTGCGGTATTTCATGGGGTCCGACATGGAGTGCCCCCGGTAACGGTAGGTTCGAATTTCAACAAGCCAGGGGTTGGAATTCTCACGCACGTCCTCGGCTACCTCTTTCATCTTTTCATAGACGGTGAATACATCCATCCCGTTGAGAACCATGCTTTTCATGCCATAGCCCTTGGCCCGGTCAACCAGCTCGCCCACCGAGTGGCGGTGCACGGCCGTTCCCATGGCATAGCCGTTGTTTTCAATGGCAAAAATGCAGGGAAGCCCCCAGTTCTGGCTCATATTCAGGGTCTCATGCAACACCCCCTGATCCACAGCACCATCACCCATGAAGGATGCCGTCACCCGGCCGTTCTGCTTATATTTGTTGGCAAAAGCGATGCCTCCGCCCAGCGGGATGCTGCCACCGACGATGCCGTGACCGCCCCAAAAATGTTCTTCCGCGTTGGCAAAGTGCATGGATCCTCCTTTCCCGCGCGAACAGCCCGTCACTTTTCCGTAGAGTTCAGCCATGCCCGCTTTCGGCGAAACGCCGCGCACCAGTCCCCAGCCATGATCGCGATAGGCCGTGATAATATCATCATCGTCATTCAGGGCGTACACGGTTCCGGTGGAGATGGCTTCCTGCCCCATATAGAGGTGAAGGAACCCCCCGAACTTCCCCTTCTGATACATCTGCATGGCCCGTTCTTCAAAACGGCGCTGCAGGTACATCTGTTCAAACATATCAACCACATCATCTTCAGAAAGACCAAGTGATTTATGTTTTTTCCTGGTGGGCGATGGCAGCTCGGTGCTTGGTACAACCTGCCCGTTGGTGCGAATACCCGTTCCAGATGGAGTAAACTGTATTTCTTCTTGCGCTTCGTTCTTTTTATCAGCCATAGTAACTAATTATGCCAACAAGTGTAGCTTCAACTATTAATATTAAATATTTTGAAATTATAGTTTCAAAATATACTGAAAATTCTCGAATATTACAGATTGTTTACGTTAAAAAACGTTTGCCCATATAATATATAAGGAGAAAGAGGATTCAGCTTTGATTCAATACTTCAGTAATGATTGACGGCAGCCGGTCCAGCACTTCATTGAGTTTTTCCGGCTTCCGCCCCCCCGCCGTGGCAAGGTTGGGCTGCCCGCCCCCGCCGCCGCCGAGCAGTTGGCCGATCCTGCCGACCAGGTCGCCGGCTTTCAAATTTCGTTCACTGATGAGATCCCGGCTAACAGCAGCGGCAACATAGACTTTGCCTTCCTCCTCGTCGCGCGCTCCAAGAATGGTCACCGTTGACTCCCCGGCTTTTTCCAGGGCCTCGTATCCCAGCTGCTTCAGCAGGTCCATATCGGCATGGGGAATTTCGCCCCTCACCAGCCGGATATCCCCCTCCAGTTCAGTGGCCCGTTCAAACAATTCATTCAGCTGTGAAAGGCTTTGCTGATGCTGCAGCTGCTCCAGCTCCCGCTCCAGTGATTTCCGGTCTTCTTTAAGCTGACGGATATCATGCACAAGATCCTCGCTCTGTCCGATCTCCCGCCGTATCTGCCCGATAAGCTCATGCTCCGACCGCAGCAGATGGTCGGCGCTTTTTCCTACCTTCGCTTCGATACGCCGCACTCCGGCCGCCGCGGACGACTCGCCCACAAAACGGAAATAACCAATTTCACCCGTTGCATCCACATGGGTGCCCCCGCAGAGTTCCATCGAATAGTCCGGATCAAACGAAATGACCCGCACCCTGTCGCCGTATTTCTCTCCGAAAAGCATCGTAGCCCCGCGTTCCCGGGCCTCCTCTATAGGCACCTCGCGCTCTTCGGTGCGGACGATGTTCTCCTGGATCCTGTCGTTGACGATCTCTTCAATCCGTGCCAGTTCATCAGGGGTAATCTGCTCGAAGTGTGAAAAGTCGAACCGCAGGTGATGCTCGTCCACCAGCGAGCCCTTCTGTGCCACATGGTCTCCCAGCACCTGCTTCAGCGCCGCGTGGACCAGGTGCGTGGCCGAGTGGTGCTTGCGAATCTCGCGGCGGCGCTCGCCGTCAACCATGGCCTCCCAGGTTCCCTCCGGGTTCTCGGGCAGCTTGTCCACAATATGCACATGGCCATCGGGCGACGGCTGTACATCCAACACGCGGAGATGCTCATCCCCGTTGCTGATCACGCCGGTGTCGGCCACCTGTCCCCCGCTCTCGGCATAGAAAGGCGTCCGGTCCAGGATGAGAGCCTTCTGGTCCCCGGCCGGGCGAAGGGCTTTAATGCGGGCTTCAGACATAAGTTCGTCATAGCCCGTAAACTCAAAATCCTCCGTATCGACGACAGTGATCCATTCTTCCTGCGTGGACTGGTCGACGGTAAACGTACCCGCGGCCCGGGCGCGGTCCTTCTGCTTCTGCATCAGCTGCCGGAATCCTTCCTGGTCTACCTCGACGCCCCGCTCCCGCGCCATCAGCTGCGTCAGGTCGATCGGAAAGCCATACGTATCGTGCAGCTTAAAGGCTTCCGCCCCCGAAATCCGATCACTCTCCCTGGTCATCTCTTCAAAAAGCTCAATGCCCTGTCCCAGGGTATTCAGAAAACTCTGTTCTTCCGAACGGATGACATTAACCACATATTCCTGCTGCTGAATCAATACCGGGAAGACCTCGGAAAACTGCTCGGCCAGCACCGGTACCAGCTTGTGGAAAAAAGGCTCTTTCAATTCCAGCCGGTCCCAGCCGTAGCGGATGGCCCGGCGCAGGATGCGGCGTACCACGTATCCCCGGCCGTCGTTGCCCGGCGATACCCCGTCGGCAATAGAGAAACTCACCGCCCGGATATGATCGGCAATGACGCGCATGGCGATATCCACCTGCTCTTCATTGCCATAGATGACCCCCGCAAGATCCCCGATCTTATTCAGCAGCGGCTCAAACAGATCGGTGTCGTAATTGGATGTCTTCTGCTGCAGCACGGCACACATCCGCTCGAAGCCCATCCCTGTGTCCACATGCTGGGCCGGCAGCTTCTCCAGCGAGCCGTCGGCCTGGCGGTTGAACTGGATAAATACCAGATTCCAGATCTCCATGACCTTGGGGTCATCCATATTGACCAGCTCCGCCCCCGGCTTCCCGGAGCGTTCTTCGTCGGGCCGCAAATCAACATGCACCTCAGAGCAGGGCCCACAGGGACCGGTCTCCCCCATCTCCCAGAAATTATCCTTCTTGCCAAATTTCAGGATGTGATCTTCCTCAATGCCCGTCTCCGACTTCCAGAGCTCAATCGACTCCTCGTCCACCGGCAGGCCGTCGTCCTCGTCGCCGCCGAATACCGTTGCATACAGCCGGTCGGGCTCAAGCCCCCATTCATCCACCAGCAGCTCCCAGGCCCAGCGAATGGCCTCCCGCTTGAAATAGTCGCCGAACGACCAGTTTCCCAGCATCTCAAAAAGCGTGTGGTGATAGGTATCGCGGCCCACCTCCTCGAGGTCGTTATGCTTGCCGCTTACCCGGATGCACCGCTGGCTGTCCACAACGCGCTGCCAGGTCTCGCCCTCTTTTTTATAGCCGGACTGTTCGCCCAGGAAGATGGGCTTGAACTGGTTCATCCCCGCATTGGTAAACAGCAGCGTAGGATCATCCTTGGGGGCAACCGGTGCACTGGGAACCGGCAGGTGCTGTTTTGATTTAAAGAAATCCAGAAATTCCTGGCGTATCTGGGCAGAGCTCTTGTGAGACATGAAAATTAATTTTTACTTAATTGCAAATTTTACAGACGTTGAAAATAGTAAAAAATAGTGTTGAACTCATCTCCATAACCTACAAATTTGGGAGCGGTCCTTCGGGCGGCTCCTTCTGACACCATCCCATAATCAATCCGACAGCTTATGCGTCCCTTACTGAATAATTTTTTTCGCGGCCTGCTCCTGGTTTTCCCCCTTGGTGCTACAGCCTACATCATCTACTCGGCCGTCATCTGGTCGAACAATGTGCTCAACGAACTGCTGTTCCGGTGGCTGAGCGTGGATATTCCGGGTCTGGGCATCGTGACCGTATTTCTGGGCATTTCCATCATCGGCTATATCTTCTCCCTCACCTTCACCCGTCCCCTCGTAACCTACTTTGAAGGGCTGCTGAAACGGGTACCCATCATTAAAATTATCTACACCGCCCTTAAAGACCTCACCGAAGCCTTTGTCGGAGACAAAAAACGATTTGACAAGCCAGTCGTCGTGCAGTTCGGGGACCTCCCCGTCCAGCGGATGGGCTTTATTACGCAGGAAGACCTCTCCGACCTCGGGATGAGCGACAAGGTTGCCGTGTACTGTCCGCACTCCTACAACTTCTCAGGCAACCTCTTCTTTGTGCCTGTCGACAAGGTACAGCCCCTGGAGCTGGAATCCGCCGATGCCATGAAGTACGTTATCTCTGGCGGCATCACCAATCTTGAAGCCCCCCCGTCCTGAGGCCCGGGGAAGGCTATTACCGGCTGCCCCTGCCGCCTCACTATACTAATAGACTTCCACGAAGGTGCGCGGGGAAGGCTTCACATAGCGCTTCAGGTCCTTTTCATCCCAGTCTTCCGGCTTCTTGCCGGCTGCGGGCTCCCGGATGTCGAGGTATTCATTCAGCTTTTTCTGTCCCAGAGCCTGGTAGATACCCGCTTCCATCCCTTTCAATCCACAGATATACAAGAGTGTATTTTCCTTTTCCAGAAGCGGATCCATCAGTTCAGCCGCATCCCAGAGGCAGGTCTGCACATACTTCTTGGTACCGTCTGCACGGCGGGCTTCCCGGGAAATATGCGGCAGGTAGTGAAAGTTGTCGTATTCCTCGGCCAGGGGCTCAAAGTAATCCGCATACAGCAGATCCGTGCGGTAGGGACAGCCGAAGACCAGGACAATATCGTTCTCGATACCCGCCTCAATCATCTCCTTGATCATCCCGCGGTAGGGGGCGATGCCCGTCCCGGTGGCGAACATGACATAGTTGAAATCAGTGGCATTTTCCGGGAGCAGAAACCGGCGGCCGCTGGGCCCCGTCATCTTCACCTTGTCGCCGGGCTGCAGGTC
Source organism: Fodinibius sediminis (assembly GCF_900182555.1). Taxonomy (GTDB): domain Bacteria; phylum Bacteroidota; class Rhodothermia; order Balneolales; family Balneolaceae; genus Fodinibius; species Fodinibius sediminis. The sequence continues at coordinate 113,657 of NZ_FXTH01000004.1, forward strand.
GGCCAGGTAGTTCGAGCAGACGCCCAGGTACAGCTCGTTGTTGTCAAACTCTTCAATGGTCCGCTTGACCGTCGTCGAAACGAGGTGCGCCTGCCCGTCCTCCCCCTTCGTCGGGGACGATACCGAATACAGCCGCAGTTTATGGGGCCGGCCGTTTTCGTCCTCACCCGGCGGCAGAATACCAATCGACTGGCCCACCTGCACATGGCCCTCAAGCTCGGTTCCGGAAATATCAAAGGTCACATGACGGACAAAATTGGGACTGCTCTCCTTGGTACAGATGCGGTTCTCAACGATAACTGCTTCAACAGGTTCCCGGGGCGTATAGATATTCAGCTCAACTTCCGGCAGCTTTATTTCAGACATGAGGCTAAAAGGTAAATCGTATTATTTAGATCTAATTTAAATGCCTATGAAGTTGTAAAGCTTAACGCAAAGAAACAAGTGAGAATTGCCGTATTTCATTCAAAAAAAGAGGGGCCGCCGTTGCCGGCGACCCCTGCTGATCTCTTCGTGTGCCATGCACTTATGCCGTTAGAAATAGAACATCAGACCGGCTGACAATACATTACCGCTGAAGTCGGCATCTTCCACGTCTCCGAAGGTGTCGCTGCCCGGATCCAGGAAGATGTACCGGTAGTCAACATTGAGGGCCGTGTTCCTGTTAAAAGGCAGTTCCAGGCCGAATCCCAGGTGATAGCCGAAATCCACGCTGTGATCGTCTTCCACGCCGGGGATTGACTCGGCCTCCTCACTGAAATCCACCATGTCGTAGTAGGCTCCCAGCCCGGCAACACCATAAGGCTGAAAGTGCTCGCTGACCGGCAGGTACAGCAAAGCGGAAGCCGTCACCGGGATCTGCCGCACGTCGGCCGAATAGCTTCCCAGATCATATTCCTGGGACGTACGGTAGTCGATGGCCCCCTCGAGACCGACGATTCTGCCCAGCCGGGCCCGGATCTGGGCGCCTCCGTAGAAGCTCCCTTCATCGGCGTCATCGGCCTGGTAGTATCCCAGGCGGGGTCCAACGCCGAGGGTATTGGAGATCGTAGCGTCTGAGCTGCTTTGTGCGTGCGCTGCAAAAGGAGTAAATAATAATGCAACTAATGGTAGCAGTAATAACTTCTTCATAATAGTCTATTTATTCTTGTTGCGGTTCACTCTGTTATACTACCCCCTCTGCAGGAATTGTTCCCCGGAAAGGCGATATTCGTCGCCGGGCTATTTTAATTGTACCCGCCCGACCTTGCGAAACCAGCTGCCGGACGGCCCTGCCCCCGCAGACCTGCATTCGGGCTGTTATCCTGGCAGAACCTTCTCCGAAAAGCTGACTAGTGCCCTGCCGGCAAAGGTTTTATGCCGGAAAGCTTATTAAATATTCCCAGTTTGCAGTGGTCAGAATTTTATCTATTATTTGGATACATAGTTTAAGAAGAAGAGTACGCAATGGATGGTGAAACGCTGACGACAATTTTTTTTATCGGGGGATTTGCACTGATGATTCTTGAAACCCTGGTCCCGGGCGGGGTATCCTTTTTCCTGGGATTCAGCGGGCTGGTCGTGGGGCTGTTGCGCTGGCTGGGGATCCTGGCAGACCCTGCCGCCTCGGTCATCACCTGGCTTTTCACCTCCGTGGCGCTGATCCTGGTGATGCGGCCGCTGCTGATGAAATACTGGGGCGGCGAAAGCAGCTATAAACTGGCCAACGAGGATGTGGAGGCGATGGACCAGGTTGTGGACGTTATTGAACCGGTAAACGCCGAAGATCACTCGGGGCGCATACGCTTCCAGGGCATCTCCTGGCAGGCCAAAACGCTGGAAGGGGAAATTCCTGCCGGCTCCAAAGCCAAAATCCGCTATCGCGACAATGTCACCTGGATCGTGGAGCCCGTCGACGAGCTTGAAGAATAAGGCAGCCGGGGGCAGCCATCCCCGGGCAGCTGCATGGTTGCAGACGCTCCCGTACCACCCAATACCATGACTGCAACACATTCATATGTTCATTTCAACCAACATCCAACATCATGTGGACGACCCTACTAATTATTATAGCCATCGGTGTTTTTATTTTCACCAAAGTCTTCATCATCGTGGAGATGCGGGAAGAGGTTATCCAGGAACGTCTTGGCAAGTATACTGAGACCCTGAAACCCGGCCTCCATTTCCTGATTCCCTTCGTTGACCGTGCCGCCTACCGCCAGGAGATGCGCGAGCAGGTCATCGACGTACCCAGCCAGACCTGCATCACCAAAGACAATATCGAGGTCGAAGTGGACGGACTGGTCTACGTCAAAGTGATGGACTCCTACAAGGCCAGCTACGGCATTCACAACTACAAGCTGGCGGCCATCAACCTGGCACAGACCACCATGCGGAGCGAAATAGGCAAGATCACCCTCGACGACACCTTCTCCGAGCGGGAGCAGATGAACGAAAATATTGTCCGCGAGATCGACAAGGCCTCCGACCCGTGGGGCATCAAGGTGCTGCGGTACGAAATCCGCAATATTCGTCCATCGGATAACCTCATCAACACCCTCGAGAAGCAGATGGAAGCCGAGCGCGACAAACGCGCGGAAATCACCACCTCCACGGGGACGCGTGATTTCAAGATCAACGAATCGCAGGGAGAGCGCCAGGAGGCCATCCTCATTTCCGAAGCCCGGCGCCAGAAGCGCATTAATGAAGCCAAGGGCAAAGCGAGGGAAATTGAGCTCATTGCCAAAGCCACCTCCAAGGGCATCAAGCGAATTTCCGAGGCCATTGCCAAGCCGGGCGGCGACCTGGCGGTCAAGACCCAGCTTATCGAACAGTTTATCGGGCAGCTGGGCCACATCATCGACCGCTCCAACGTCTCCGTGCTGCCCGTGGAAACGGCCAACCTGAAGACGTTCTTTGAAGGCGTCGACAAGGTAAGCGACCACAGCCGGGCCACGTCTTCAACTTCCAAATCCCAGAGAGGTTAATCATGATTGAACTGATCAGTCAAGCCGTATTAGGACTTTTAAGCGTCTACATTCTTTTCAAATTCATCCAGTCCATTCAGCTGGTGCCGACCCAGCGGGCCTACGTCGTCGAGCGGCTGGGCAACTACCACAAGACCCTCGGGCCCGGCTTTCATGCCCTGGTCCCCTTCTTCGACAAGGTCAAGTACAAGCAGGACCTGCGGGAGGAGACCATCGAGGTGGAGCCCCAGGAATGTTTTACCCGGGACAACGTGAAAGTGGAAGTGGACGGGGTTATCTACCTGGCCGTCATTGACCCGGTCAACGCCAGCTACGGGGTCACCAACTACCGTTTTGCCGCCGTGCAGCTGGCTCAGACCACCACGCGGTCCATCATCGGCAAGATGGATCTGGACGACACCTTTGAAGACCGGGCCATCATCAACAAGGAAGTGGTGCAGGTACTCAGCGAGATGGAGCAGGCCTGGGGTATCCGGGTGCTGCGCTATGAAATCAAGAACATCTACACCCCCAAGACCATCCAGAATGCCATGGAACGGCAGATGACCGCCGAACGGGAACGCCGCGCCACCATCGCCCGCTCGGAAGGGATCATGCAGTCGACCATCAACGATGCCGAAGGCGAAAAGAAAGAGATCATCAACAAATCGGAAGGGGAAATGCAGCGGCAGATTAACGAAGCCGAGGGGGTGGCCCAGGAGATTGAATCCATCGCCGAAGCCACCGCCACCTCCATCGAGGAGATCGCCGGGGCCCTCTCCCACGACAAGGGAAAGGAAGCCATGCAGATGCGCCTGGCCGAGCAGTATATCCAGCAGCTGTCGAAGCTGGCCAGCGATAAAAATGATGTCATCATCCCCAAGGATGTGACCAACTACGACGCCATCATGAGCGGGCTCTCCCTCGATAAAATCTCCATCGTACCCGAAGAACGGAACCAATAGGCATCCGGGCAACCAGGGGGAAGCCGGAACGAAGAGGCCCGGGCCGCCATGGGGGCGGTCTTTTTTAGCCGTTGATGGTGTACTATTGGCCGGATCTCCCTATCTTCCTTTGTTTAACCTGTAACCTGAGGACCGGGCGATGCCATCATCAGCGTTTACCTCCCATACCGAGAGCGACTGGGGCCGCTGGCTGAACCAGCTTGCCGACAACGATTTTGTATATATCGATCATTTCACCAGCGCCCCCCTCTACCGGCAGATCCACCGTTATTTTGACCGGCTCCGGGCCGACCATGAATTCTCCCGCGCAGCCATCGGCACTGCCCGGCAGCGGCAGGTCGAAACATCCGTCCGCGGGGATTTCATCTACTGGCTCGACCGGGATACCGACGGTGAGCTGGCCGAGCTCTTTTATCTTCTCGATGAGCTGGTGCGCCACATCAGGCAGCAACTGTTCCTGAGCATCTCCGACTACGAGTTTCATTTTGCCCTCTACCCGCCCGACACCTTCTACAAGAAGCACCTGGACCAATTCCAGGGACAGGACAACCGGGTGCTCTCCGTGCTCCTCTACCTCAACGACGACTGGCAGCCGGGCGACGGCGGAGAGCTCAAAATGTATGAAAAGGACGGGGCCGAAACGCTCATCCCGCCCCTCGGCAACCGGCTGCTCCTGTTCCGAAGTGATACCGTGGAGCACGAGGTCCTGTGCACCCAAAAGCACCGCAAAAGCCTCACCGGCTGGCTGCTCCGCCGCCCCACCTCCCTGAACCAGCTGATATAACTGGGGGACAGGGCCCTGCGCGTATCGCCAAGCACGGCATGGGCCTCTTGCTACGGGATCATGGCCTCCACATCAAACTGTCCCCAGTACCAGATGATGGCGGTAAAAATAGCCAGCAGCACCAGCCATACGATCAGGGCGGTACGGGACGCTTTTTTGGCTTTCTTCTCCTCCCACCAGCTGCGGGGACGCACCCCCTGGGCGAGAAAGGTGAGCACCCCCGCCAGGTTGATACAGATCAGGTTGGTAAACGTAAGGATCGCCGCTCCCACCGCCAGCTGCATATAGCCCGCGCCCAGCAGCAGGCCCACCCCCACCAGCGGAGGCAGCAGGGCCACAGCCACCATCACGCCCACGATAGCCGCAGGCACCCCCCGCGTGAACGCCAGCACACCCGCACTTCCCGCAGCCAGGGCAATAATAATGTGTTTGAGGTTCACCATGGTCCGGCTGATCATCTCTTCCGACCCGGGATCAACCGTAAACAACAGTCCCATCAAAAAGGCGGTAACAAATGATACGGACAAGCCCGCGGCATTGGCCTTAAACGACCGCCAGCCCAGCTCCACATCCCCCAGCGTGGCCGCCAGCGACAGGGATACATTGGGGGCCAGCAGCGGGGCGATAACCATGGCCCCTATGATGGTAGCCACATCGTCGAGGATCAGCCCCACCCCGGCCACCAGGGTCGACAGCACCACCATGGCCAGATATACCGGGGTCAGTTCCGACCCCGCCGTCACATCGGTGTACAGCTCCTCCCGGCTCACCCGGGCCGGGCCCTGCGGCTCCTCCTCTTCGGGGGGCTGCTCGCCCGTTTCCGCTTCCTTCTCCTCCTCTTCCGCCTCGGGCAGCGGCAGGGTGGCCTCCACCGCAAACAGTATGATGCGAAACCCTTCCTCCCTGCCGTAGTTATCGCTCAGCATATCCGAGATGCCCTCCGTCTGGTTGGCGTCCAGCAAGATCCGCAGCAGGGCCGAACCGTCCTCCAGGTTATAGGTCCAGGTGCCCACCGTATTCTTATCCTCCAGCTGCTCGTGCGCCTCCCGGGCCGTCTCCCGGGGCACCACCATCTCTATCATTCTTAAATTCATCGCCAATCCGGTCTTGTTATGGGTTCTGCCACAGGGTACAAATAAAATGATTGATGTGAAACCGCCGGGCGGTCAGGGATTCAGCGGTCCCCCGCAGTACTTGCAGTATTCCGCATCGGCGTCGTGCCCCTCCCGCGAGCAGTAGGGACAGACCTCCGTGGTGTGCTTGTGCGGTTTCGTCCGGGTCAATTCGGCCGTCACAATGCCCGTGGGCACCGCAATAATGCCGTAGCCCAGGATCATGATGACCGCCGAGAGCATCTGTCCCAGGTGGGTCTGCGGCGAGATGTCGCCGTACCCCACCGTCGTCAGGGTCACAATGGCCCAGTACATGCCCGTGGGGATACTGGTGAAGCCGTTCTCGGCCCCCTCGATCACATACATGAGGGCGCCCACAATGACGGTGATGGATACCACCGTAAAGATAAACACCGTGATTTTTCGACGCGACGCGGCCAGCGCCCTGCGCAGCTGGTCGACCTCGATCAGGTACTGGGTAAACTTGAGCACCCGGAACACGCGCAGCACCCGCAGCACACGTATCACCAGGAAGTACTGGCTGCCGGGCAGCAGGATGCTGATATAGGTGGGGACAATGGACAGCAGGTCCACCAGGCCGAAAAAGCTGAAGATATAGCCGCTGGCCTTCTGCACCGAATAGATGCGCATGGCGTACTCGATGGTAAAGAGGATGGTAAAGAACCACTCGATGCCGTAAAACCAGTCGCCGTAGGCCGACCGGAACGAGGCGATGCTGTCGAGCATCACCACCACGACGCTGGCGACAATACTGACCAGCAGCACCAGGTCAAAGGTCTTGCCGGCCCTGGTGTCGGCCTCAAAGATGATTTCATGTATCCGGTGCCTCAGCCCCGCCGGTTGCTCGCGCCCCATATCCACCTGTGCTGTTAATACGAATTAAGCCCCAATATACCATTAAAATAGCAAAGGCTGAACCCCCGCCTTCCCGGGATGGGGAAGGATTGCCGGGGAAGCCTGATGTTTTGCTGAGACGATCGCTTGAAACGACCGACCGCATATGAGAACCACAGAGAAGGATGAGAACAAAAAGCCGTGCCCCGCAGCTGCCGCGAACCTCTTATAGACCTTGAAAAGCGTTGCCATCGCCTCACGTTCCCTGCCCGGCCCCTGCTGCCATTCTGAGTTAATCATTGGGTTCTGTATCCCTCACAACCATCCTTTCCCCTTCAGGATGATGTCGAGATAACCGTTCTGGGGCTTCATCTGTTACCGAACTATTGCTGCTCCAAATCTTCCCGGCGGATCAGGGTTATCCGAATGCACCGTCCCCCTCCCCCCTCTACTTCACCGGACTCCAGTGGGGGTCGTCTTCATCGATCGCTGCGGTGTTGGTGAGGTTCATCAAGCTTCCCGATCCGTCAGCATTAATCTTGAAGATATCATTGCTGCCGTTTCTGTCGCTGACGAAAACAATCTCTGCATCATCCGGCGACCAGGTAGGTTTAACATCGAAATCGGAATCCATCGTTATTCTCTTCAGGCCCGTCCCGTCAATATTCATGGTGTAGATATCCCAGTTGTTTTGCACTTCCCTGGCGAAGGCCACCTTCTTGCCGTCATGGGATAAAGCGGCATCGTCATCGGCATAGGTATTGTCCGTCAGCCTGACGAGCCCCGTCCCGTCCACATTCATGGTATAGATTTCCGGATCTTCCCTGAAATCCATCAACAGCAGCCGGTCGCCGCCGGGCAGCCATCCGCACACAACCTGGCTGCCGGGCATGTCGATGCGCCTGAGGTTGGCCCCGTCCTTATCGGCCAGGTAGATGTCGGTGCCGTTTGAGCCCAGCCCCGAAAAAGCGATGCGTTCGCCGTCTGGAGACCAGGCCGGGCCGTAATTTCCCTGGTTAACGATATCCGTCACTGCTGCATCGCCGCTTCCATCCGCATTCATCACATGGATCTGCCGTTCTCCCGAGGAGGAGTTTACATGCGTATAGGCGATCTTCATGCCGTCAGGCGATACGGCGGGATCTATTTTAGCGGCGGCAGAGTAGGTTATTTGCCGGGGATTCGAGCCATTGGTATGCATGCTGTACAATTCATAGTTGCGCTCATAGATGATCGCATCATCGGCCACCGCAGCACATGCGATGGTCCGGGACACCCTTGTCACCCCCTCGGACAGCGAATACTGCCGGGGGTTGTCGCCCTTCACGCTGCAGTTGCTGCTTACTCCCCTGATTTCCACCTCGTGACTTCCCGGCTCAACATCCACGCTTATCGTATCAACAGTATCCGCTTTCAACGTCTTGCCCCCATTTAGAACCACCGTATAACCGTCCTCGTCAACATCGCTTCCAGTCGTCTCTATCGCCAGCTCCAGCGTAGCGGTCCTGTTCTCCGCCGGACCACCGGAACCGGACGGGTTGTCGTCGCCCCCGCAGCTGCTGATGAGGAATGCCAGTGGAATGAAAAGTGCCCAAAAGCCTGTGGTATGCCTGAATATCATAGATCTCCCGTCCATCCTTTATGGTTACCATGGACCTAAACCGATAACGGTCCATTATATGATTATGCCAACGTACTATAAATTTGCAGGGAAGAATATGTATAGTAGGAACGGGAAATTCAAATAGCATCCTGCCTGCGGGGGCGGCCCAGGGACACAGGCATCACACCAGCACTATAGTTTCTTCCCGGCAGTGCCCAAACGGGGCCCAAATAATGGGAAAGCCTAAAGTCTTATTTTAATTTGTTTTCCCAGCTGAGTGAGCTTCCACTGGAGTGCTGAAACAGCATTGGCCGACGATATCTTAACGCCTCTCCAGTTACTTCCGGGATGCTCACCATCAACAAATATGATATGACCCAGCAAATGATCCAGCTCCAGGTCATCCAGGACTACGGAGGCGGGCCCCAGATCAAGGTTTTCAAGCAGGTGATACACCTTTCCACTCGGCGTTGCGGAGGGTGAAGGGTTGTTCAGCCAATGGTCGAAAACGATATCAGGATCCGCGGGGCTGTCCAGCTCTTCCAGCAACAGCCCCATATCCTTCATAAAGAATTCTGGATCTTCTCCCACGTACTTCTCGTTGAATGCCCTCCAGCTCATTTTCGGCGGACTCCCCTTGTTTACCGTTTCAAGGATGAATATGTCTCCGCATTCTATGGCTTCCAAAACCAGATTGACCTTCTCTGGGTAAAACGGGTCCAGAAGCGGTTTCCCCGTAACTTCATAATTGGCTCTAATCTGCTTGGTTATATCCGATGGTATTGAAGGTGCAACAAAGTATGTCATCAGGTGATATTTGGATAGTAAGATAACCCCTGGGGAGGTCATCATTTCTTAATTTGAAGTAACCTAATAGAATCCAAGCATCTATTTTCTTTTCTTCGGCTCATTTTCAGGAAGGTCATTACGATACCTTGCAACGAATTCAGACGATTCATCAAATGCCCTGCGGGTGCCCTGACCAGAAGCCTCAAATTCAAATGTATTCCTCGCTTTAATACCCAGCCCCCCTGCTTCTGAAAATGCATCTTGGTTTGCACCACCGTAAATAAACTCCCACCCATATTTTGATTCCTGGTGCTCAATCATCTCCCTGACCTTGTCCCGGCTATAGTCTGAACTTGCGTTTTCCCGTCCGTCAGTCAGGATAAAGACAATGACATTCTCAGGCTTATCTGATTCAGGCAGCGAATCCAGCCTGTCTCCCACTCGATCAATTGTTCTGCCCACCGCATCCAAGAGCGCCGTCATTCCGGAAGGCCGGTAGGTCTCCTCCGTAAGAGCCTCCATGCCCCTGATATCCCTGCCGTTACAAACCAGCTGGTAACGGTCGTCAAATAATGCAAAGGTTACACTGGCATCCCTGTCATACTTCCTTTGTTCAGCTATAAAAGAATTGAACCCTCCAATAGCATCATCTTTAATGGCTGCCATTGACCCCGATTTATCTATTACTAATACGATTTCGTCCTTTCTCATGATGTATATGTTATGTTTTTATCAGATTTAATTGCGAACCCATTCTATTTGAACGTCTCAGCATTAAAGATACAGGCAAGGGTGACAGATCTTGACAGGGGGGCTTTATTTTTTTTACCACTTCGAGGTACTATCCCATAGACGGGATCCTATAATAACATTCTTCGCCCTCTGTAAACATCCCTGAACGTTGACTGTTGAAGGTGGATCAAATCCTCTGCGTTTAATCATGTAGAGGTCACGATATAGCGAATCCCAACGCATCTCTATCCTCAACCGGGAGGAGCAGGGACTGAAGGTCCGGGATAACTTTCGCGATCATGGCATCACCGGGCGGCTTCTACAACTGAAACAGGATGAATGCAGCGTGTGTGGGCGGACATGCATCCGCAAAAGAGCTGGTATTTCCTGTGGCTACAAGTACGGTCCCAATAATAATCAGCCAATCATCGACACACTGCCTGGACCAGCCGAATTCCCTTCTTTTTGTGTGTTCTGAAAAGTGGGGAATCTTACACCGTCGCGACTGGAAGGAATCCCCCAATAAAAAAAGCCCGGCTTGCGGGAGCCGGGCTCTGTAAAATTGTGGAGGTGCGGGGAATCGAACCCCGGTCCGAAATGGCATATCGTTCAAGCATCTACATGCTTAGTTACCGAATTAGGTTTCGCCTGCAGCAACGCTCAGTAACACACAACTGCAGACTATTCCGTATAGAGTTTACACGGCCCCTGACGGAAGGCAAGAAGCCGTGCTATCCTGTCATAATCGACGCTCCCAACGGCCCTGACAGGCAAGTGACCGTGAGAACGGCTAAGCTGCGTTACGCAGCCAAGCTATAAGAATAGTTGTTGTCAACTACATTTAATGCATGATGTTTTTTACGAGTGTCATCGCTCAAACTCGGCATGCAGCCTGCGATTCTACTCATCCCGTCGAATCCGCTACACCCCCAAAATGTGAAAGAACGTGTCCAGGAAGCCTCCTTCCTGAATCTGTTGTAATATAACAAATGATTAACGGGATACCATTCCCGATTATTGCGGGCCCCGGGCCCCTCCAACGCTGCTGCGAGGGCCCAGGAGCCGAATGGCGGCAACGGCGATAGCTGCCTGCACAAAACTGTGCGAGGAGCACCGCGGCTGCCTATATCACGATCTCGCCGGCCGGGGGACGCAGGTTGTAGTTCGAGCTCATCACCTGCCCGTAGGCCCCGGTATTGGCCACCAGGACCACATCCCCCTCCCCGGCATGCGGGAACAGGCGGTCGATGCCCAGCTTGTCGCCCGACTCGCAGATGGGCCCCACGATATTCACGGACTGGCTGTTGGGCTCATCCAGCCGCGAGAGGTTGACGATGGTATGCCGCGCCCCGTAGAGGGCCGGGCGGATAAAGGAGTTCATGCCCGTATCCACGCCCACGTACTTGACCTGCCCCTTCCCTTTCAGCTGGGTGACGCGCGTCAGCAGCACGCCGGCCACCGCCACCAGGAACCGGCCCGGCTCCACCCAGAGCTCGTAGCCGGGGTGGGCCTCCCGGAACTGCTCGAGCGAGGACGCCACCTCCTGTACATCCAGGTGGGCCTCCGTCTCGTTCTCCCGGATGCCGAAGCCGCCGCCCAGGTCCAGGATGTCCACCCCGCCCAGCTCCTCGGCCACTTCGTGCAGGATGATGGCCGTTCGTTTCCAGGAGTAGGGATCCTTGATGCCGCTGCCGATGTGGGCGTGCAGCCCCCTGACGGTGATGTTCAGCTCTTCGACCCGCTCCGCCACCTCTTCGATCTCAAAGCGGGGGATGCCAAACTTGGAGTGCATGCCCCCGGTCTTGACGTGCTTGTGGTGGCCGTGGCCGTGGCCCGGGTCGATGCGCAGGAAGAGCTCCTCGTCCTCGAAAAGCGCCGGCCACTCCCGCAGCGGGTAGATATTATCCAGCGTCAGATTGACGCCCAGCTCAAGGGCCTCTCCGTATTCGGTGCGGGGGGCAAAATTCGGGGTGAAGAGGATCTCCCCGCGGTCGATGTCGGGGAACAGCTCCAGCACCCGGCGCACCTCGCCGATGGAAACGCATTCAAAGCCGAAGCCCAGCTCGCGGAAGGTGCGCAGCACCTCCGGGTTCGCATTGGCCTTCATGGCATACAGTCGGTAATCCACCGGGTCGATGCTCTCGATCATCGCGGCATACTTCTTCAGCGTGTCGGTGTCGTACACATAGCTGGTGCCCGAGCGTTCCACCAGGTCGAGCAGCTGCTCCTGCTTTTCCTTCCACCAGGGCTGCTGATCACGGACATCCTTCTCCTGCTCGCCCATCAGCTCGGGCCAGGTCAGCCCGAACGACTGCTGGTTGCCCGACTGGGTGATGATATGGTCGTGCAGCTGGCGGACCAGCCGCTCGGCCTGCTCGTTCTCCACCACGAAGGTGAAGTTGAGGTCGTTGGCGGCCTGGTTGACCAGGTACACCTTCTGCTCCTCGAAGACCTCGAAGGCCCCGCCCAGCTGGTGCAGGATGGTGCGTATGCGCCGCCCCAGCAGGCTCACCGCAGAAACCGACTCGATCACCTTCACCCTGCAGAGCCCGGACAACTCTTCCACGAAGAGCTTGCGGACGTCATGGAAGTGCGAATTCAGTCCCGGGTCCAGCGATACCGTCACGTTCGACTCGGAGGTCGAGATCAGGTCGATAGACAGCCCGTACTGCCGGAACACCTCGAAGACCTCCGCCAGGAAACCCACCTGCTGCCACATCCCCAGCGACTCCATGCTGATCAGCACCACATCCTTGCGCACCGCTATCGTCTTGACGAGGGCCGCATCGTCGGACGACTCGTCCGAGATGACCGTCCCCGACAGCTCCGGGCGCTGGGTACAGCGCACGTGGATGGGAATATGGTGCTTGCGTGCCGGCAGGATGCTGCGCGGGTGCAGGACCTCCGCCCCGTTGGTGGCGATCTCCTGGGCTTCCTTGTAGCTCAGGTGGTTGAGCAGGCGCGCCGACGGCACCGTCTGCGGGTTGGCCGAGAAGAGGCCCGGCACGTCGGTCCAGATCTCCAGCCGATCCGCGCCGATCTTGGCCGCGAAGTAGGCGGCGGACACATCCGATCCCCCGCGTCCCAGCACCACGGTCTTGCCGTTCTCGTCACTGCCGATAAAGCCCTGGGTGACCACCAGGTCGCCCGCCGCGTCAAGCCGCTCGCGCACCGAGGCGTCCTCGTCGGTGGCACTGACCGCGGCCAGGATCAGCGACCGTTCGCTCACATCCTTCAGGGTTTCCGTGCGGATGCAGTCGCGGGCGTCGATCCAGGCGCCCGTACCCAGCTCGCGGCGCACATAGGCGGCGCCCAGTTTGGTCGCCATCAGCTCGCCCATGGCCAGCAGCCGGGCCTGAACCCGGTAGCTCGCCTCCCCGATCAGCTCCATGCCCTTCACCATATGTTCGAGCTCGCTGAAATCATCCGCCAGCAGCTCATCCACCGGCACCTCCAGGGCCTCCCCCAGCTCGTAATGGCGGTTCTTGACCTCCTGCACCAGCTCGCCCGTCTCGTTCTCCGGCGCCCGTTCAATGAGCTCCTCCAGCTTGTCGGAGATGCCGCTCAGGGCCGAGTGCACCATGCAGACCCGGTAGCCCTCCGCGCGGCGCTGTTTGATAACCGACACAATATTTTTCCAGTTCTCCAGGCTGGACACGCTGGTCCCCCCGAATTTCAGTACAATCCAATGTGCTTCTTCGTTCGACATCCTGACAATTTATCCTGTTTGTTGGCTTTAGATGGCCGTTCCTTGGTTAGCGCAGAATATAATACATCTGATACCCTTTTTTGAAAAAAAAGAAAACTTTTCTTAAGTAGCATTGAGATCGGCGGAAACCCCGTCATAACAGCAGGGCCCGCCGCCCCCGGTAGGGACGGGGATACAGAACCAACGGGATGGAGGGAACGGCCCCATGAAGATCATACTGCTGCATACCAGCCTGCTGGAAGGCAGGGCGTTATCGGTTGTTCTACAAACCAGAGGATATCACGTCAGTTTAAGCCCATACCAGGGACCCCTCCCCTTTTCCCATTCCCTTTCTGCAGATTCTTTATTTATCATCGATACTTCATTATTACCCCAGCTGCAGGAATCCCAGGTAGATTGGCTATGCAAATCGAACCGCTGTATTGTACTGCTGGGAAACTTAGCGCAGCTATTTTGGTTTTTTAAATTCGAGGGCCCGAAAAGGGGCTATGTCTGTAAAAACGACCCAATCCGGCACCTTTATTCAGGAATTAAAAAACTGAGTGATGAATCGCTTTTCCTCAGCCAAATGGCGCTGGATCTGCTGCACAAAGAGAGGCTGATGAGGCAGCAGTCATTATTCGGGCAAACCCTCGCTCAGTACCTTACCAAAACGGAGCTTCAAATTATGCATGAGGTGGCAGTAGGAAAGATAACAAAACAGATTGCGGTTGATCGAAATCGGAGCTATCATACCATCAATAATCACCGCAAGAACATTATCGAAAAACTACGCCTCAACGGGAAGCTTCGACTTGCGCAGTTCTGTTATCAGCAGAAAAATGCCATTCACACCCTGGTATCCCTTCAGAAAAACAGGGAAACTATTGATAAACTCACCAAAAATGACCAGTAATAGCTATTTACTTTAATCTCATTTCATCATTGGTTGAAGACAGTTCATTATAAACCTGCTTCTGGGGGAAAAACTCTTTACGAAACAGGAGGTCAATATGCTTTGAACTGAGATTTGGCTTCATAAAGCTTTTCAAATGACATTCATCAAGTCAGGGGGATTGAGGGAAATCCTACATCAAAAAAACGATTGGGACGGCACTAACTAGTATCCTTCAAATGCAGCCATAGAAGCAAGTCCAGATCACATACATCTGCTTGCTATTCACATAGCATTTAAATGAATTTCGTTACTCCAAAAAAAAGCCTCAGGAGTATCTATGTGAATTTAATTTTGTTTCGCTTAATATTTTCGGGGGTACGTCTATGGAAATATTTCCATCAGAAATTATTGATAATTCAGCAGAAGAAAATTTTCGCAAACACACTGTTGAAACTGAAGTCATATACTCCACAACCATCCTGTTGATTTTGGCTGCAATTGCCGCATTGCCATTTCTGTTTGTTGAAGTAAGCGTTCATAGCGGGGGCATCATTACCTCTGTCACCGAGCGGAATCAACTTACTTCTCCTGTTACCGGCAAAGTAAAGCATCTGTACATCCATGAAAATCAATCTGTAGCAAGAGGTGAACAGGTTGCAGAAATAGCGTCTCCCATACTTCAGGAAAAATTAAAGTATAATATCAGCCGTCGGGAAAAAGTTAAGAGCTATCTTCAAGATCTCTCCATACTAATAAATATTGATTCCTCCTCCACCCTGCAATCAATTGCCTTGGCCACACCTAAATACCAGCACTCACTACTGCAGTTTCAGCATCGGGTCCAAAGTACCACTCATAAAATTCAAAAGGTGAGCCAAAGCTATCAGCGAGAACAAAAACTATATGAGCTTGAAATGCTCAGTCCGGCCCAATATGAAAGAGCAAAATTTAAGCTTCAAGCATCCCATAATAAGCTCCAGCTCCATTTCAAACAGCAGCTGAACAAGTGGCAGTCTGAAGAAATTATGTATCAGGATGAACTGGAGCAGCTTCAGACAAAAAATGAACAACTAAAAAAAGAACAGCAACAATATATCATAAGAGCCCCGGTAACCGGCACAGTTCAGAATATCAAGGGTTTATATGAAGGGAGCTTCGTATCACAGAACCAGAAACTAGCTGAAATTTCACCAGATACCCGACTTATTGCTGAGTGTTATGTATCACCAAAAAGTATCGGATTAATCAAAGAAGGAATGAAAGCCCGTTTCAAGATTTCAGCTTTTGATTACAACCATTGGGGTACCATTACTGGCAAGGTTGAAGAAATATCCAACGATATCAGCATAATCAATAACCAACCTGTTTTTATTGTACGCAGTGTATTAGACCAGACATATCTTGAACTTAAAAACGGTCATCGGGGAAATCTCAGAAAGGGAATGACCATACAGGCACGATTTTACATTACCCATCGAAGCCTTTTTCAACTCCTCTATGACAACGTTGACGACTGGCTGAATCCCAACTGGGACAGCCCGAAACGGGAGGACAACAGGTCTTTTAATAAATAAATCTGACCCTATTGTTGAATCCTGTATTTATTGAGAACACAAAAAATGTGAATATCAAAATAGTCTTCAATGATGTGGTTCAAAGAACAGAAGATAGGGATTAAACAACATGATATCACAGACTGCGGGGCAGCTTGTCTCGCATCCGTAGCCGCCTATTATGAACTTAAGATGCCAATTGCACGCATCCGTCAATATGCCTCAACCGATAAAAAAGGAACGAATGTTCTGGGGATGATAGAAGCTGCTGAACAATTGGGCTTTACAGCCAAAGGAGTCAAGGGCGACTTTGAGAGCCTGTTCAAAATCCCAACTCCTGCTGTTGCTCATATTCTGCTGAAAGAGGTTCTGTATCACTATGTAGTCCTTTATGAGGCCAATGACCAACATATTGTGGTCATGGATCCACGCGACGGGAAGCTCCATAATATTCCACACGAGGAGTTTAAGAAACAATGGACAGGGGTCCTGGTACTCCTCATGCCGGATGGTAATTTCCAGAAAGGCAATGAGAAAATATCTATTACCAGCCGCCTGTGGTATCTTTTGAAACCTCACAGAAAAGTTCTACTACAAGCTCTTTTCGGGGCAGCCGTATTCACAATTATTGGCCTTTCCACAGCTATATTTGTCCAGCTCATCGTTGACCATGTACTACCAGAGCAAAATGAAAATTTGTTAAACCTGCTTGGTATCGGGATGTGTATTCTGCTGGTACTGCAAATTTTCATAGGCACTACCAAAACCATATTTACCCTCAAAACAGGTCAGCTTATCGATGCCCGGCTCATCCTGGGATACTACAAGCATCTGTTGAAATTACCCCAGCAATTTTTTGATACCATGCGTGTGGGAGAAATTATATCACGGATCAACGACGCCGTAAAAATCCGAACGTTCATCAATGATGTTTCAATCAATCTGGCTGTTAATCTATTTGTCGTTCTTTTTTCATTTGGTCTGATGTTCACCTATTTCTGGAAATTGGGTTTGGTTATGCTGGCTATTATCCCCATGTACATGATCGTCTATGCCATCACCAACACAATCAACAGAAAGACGCAACGCAACGTGATGGAAGATGCAGCGGATCTGGAATCACAATTGGTGGAATCCCTTAATTCCGTATCAACGATTAAGCAGTTTGGACTTGAAGAATTCGCTAACCTCAAAACAGAAAACCGTTTTGTCCGGCTCCTCAAATCCATCTACCGATCAGGGCTGAATTCCGTATTTGCCAGCAACGCCTCAGCCTTTATATCAAAGGTTTTCACCATTATTCTGCTCTGGCTGGGTGCTTATTATGTGATGGTAAATGTAATAACTACCGGAGAGCTGATGTCTTTCTATTCGGTAATAGGTTACTTTACTGGACCAGCAGAAAAGCTTATAGGTATGAATAAGACCATCCAGGATGCCATTATTGCCGGTGACCGACTTTTCGAAATTATGGACCTGGAAAAAGAACAAGAAGGGAAACAGGTGGAACTGCAAGACCACATGATTGGCGATATTGTCTTTAAGAATGTCAAATTTCGTTATGGTTCAAGGGTAACCGTTTTTGATAATCTAAGCATCACCATCCCCAAAGGCAGGGTCACAGCTTTTGTAGGAGAAAGCGGTTCCGGCAAAACTACCATCATTAATATTCTGCAAAAACTCTACCCACTGGATGACGGCAAGGTACTGATTGGCAATATGAACCTGGACTACATGACCAATGCCAGTCTTCGCAAACAAATCTCGGTTGTGCCCCAGACAGTTGATCTCTTTGCTGGAAATGTGATTGAAAATATTGCTGTGGGTGTCTTTGAACCAGATATGCAGCACATCATTAATATATGTCAAGACCTTGGCATTCTGGACTTCATAGAAGATTTACCTCACGGCTTTGAGACCTACTTGGGAGAAAACGGAGCTACGCTGTCAGGCGGACAAAAACAACGAATAGCCATTGCCCGTGCGCTCTATACCGATCCTGAAATCCTCATACTGGATGAAGCCACTTCTTCACTCGATTCCTCATCCGAACAGCACGTGCAACGTGCCCTGCAAGTGCTTAAGAAAAAAGATAAAACAATCATACTTATAGCACATCGCCTGAGTACTGTCTTTCATGCCGATAAAATATGCGTATTGAGTGAAGGCCAAATTGCAGAAGAAGGCACTCATCAGGAATTGATGGCTAATGAAGAAGAGTACTACCAACTATGGCAAAAACAGTTCCCCATTCTCAACGGAACATCCTTAGCCGAACTCAAATCATCCCAATAATTAAAAAGAGAACGCTATGGCTTTACATACCTATTTAAACCGGATACGACGACTGGATGCAATGATACAAAGAAAAAGTACAGGCCCACCAGAACAGCTGGCCCGGAAACTGGGAATATCAGAGCGATGGTTATATAAATTTTTACGTGAACTAAAGGAAGAGTTTGACTGTCCCATCACATATGATCACTACCGAAAAAGCTACGTCTATGAAGAAAGGGGGAAGTTTATCGTAGGCTTTGAAAGTATTTCCAACAGACAACAAAAAGAAATTAGTGGTGGAACTTTAAGAAAATCTGAACGACCGTATTTATTTGTTCAGTAGCAGGTCCTTATTTAGAAGTAGAAATCATTATTGAAATGGTTTCATCATAAAAATTATGATAACTAAATATATAAGGCTATTTGATATGGATAATTTAGATAGAATGGGGTTAATCGAGATTAAATCAGAAACTCAAATAAAAACTTATGGTGGAAGAATATTCTGGGGGCTTCTTGGAGCAGCTATTTATGATTGTATTGCCAACCACGAAACTTTCACCAAAAGCTTTAAGGAAGGCTATAAAGATCATAGTTGAAAGAATAATACTTTATCAATAATTCTAAACACGTTTTTGTTATGGGCTATAAAAACCTTATGAAAACATGCAATATAGAGAACTTAACTGAAACTGAAATCAGAAAAATTAATGGAGGAAAGAAAGATGGAACGCTTGCTGATGAAATAGGATACTTCCTCGGTAGTATATGGGGATCTATCGTAACTTCACATCGAGCAAGAGCTCGTGGCCAGCTACTAGCTCATTAATTTGATTGATGGTTAATTAGCTATTCCATTTTAATTTTTTGATGACGACAAGGTTTCTTGTCGTCATCATTTTTTAATCGCTAATATCTATAATTGATCCCTTATTTAATATTATCCTCCATGAATAATTCAAACATATTCATAATATTAAAATCAACTTTATCCTCATTATTTTTAGCGCTATTATTTATTTATATAATAGGGGGAATTTGGCTGTTCCCCTTCAATTTTCTTCTTCCCCAACACTTTAACAACTTCAGCGCCATCACTATTATTGGAAGAGTCATTGAACGTACTGGTTTTTTAATCATCTTTCTTACGACTCTACTAACCATAAAAGAAATCTACCATAATTTTAATGGTTATTTGCCTTCAGCTGATCTTTACTGGCGCGAAAGAATCTATATATTCTCTAAAACTGCACTTATAACCTTTCTATGCCTGACTGTCACTTACCTAGTTGCCATTTTAAGTGGATTAGTGAAAATAGATTTTTACAGTGACCATCTATTCATAAGTGATTTTTCATCCAGTCTATATTCTTTCTTTTTCTTGGGGATTATCGGTCATTTTTTTGTTGCAATCGGAGAGGAAATGGTCTATCGTGGATTGATATTTAGGTATCTCTTACAAAAAGCCGAAAATACTCAAGTAGCAATAGTAATTTCCTCTCTCATTTTTTCATTATTCCATTTTCATTATACCGAACCACTGTCGTTTGTACTTGCTTTTTTAGGAGGGTACCTTTTTGCTCTTATCTATTTTCTGTCGGGTACCCTACTTTATTCGATCAGCATTCATTGGACTTTTAACCTCTTTATGCACGTTTTCACGCCTGGTCATAAAGACTACCAAGTAAATTACCTTAACCTTGAGATACCAGTTATTCCTGGATGGGGGACTTATTTCGACCTTGTTAAAATAGGAGCTATCATAATGGCAATTATCGCCATATCAGTACTAAAAGTTCAGGGATTCCAAAAAACTAAACTTTAATCTTAATCAAAACTTTATGGATGCTCCATCTTTTAAAAAATCGCCCTAACCTTCATGGGCGCCCTTGGCGGCACCCTGCTATACTGGGGCAGTATACAGTTCTGGGATACCGGCACTATCAACATCCCGGAACTGCTCTTTACCCCTGCCCCCTGGATCGTGGCCAGCGTATGTTCTATTGGCCTCTCCTTCTGGAACATCCTGTTTCCTAATAACGATCAGTCGATCATGGAAAGCTAAAAGCTATTTCTGCTCTATTTATTTGTTTACTGATAATAGTTAACCATTAATTTGTCTAGCCCAGAAAAGAAGGCAACTTATGTAGATTGTCTCAACATACCACAAAAATCCGAAGTAAAGGGCATCATAAAATTTTCTAAGATTTAGCTACAAAGCATTATTAACAATGTTCACTAAATTGCCCACCACCTCCATGTAAATGACAATCGGTTCTTAGGTGAGCAAGTGAGTACTTAAGGTTGGCTTGCTCACCTAATTAAAAAATGTTAGATGATATGGATATTTTACTAAACCCAAGTCTTCAACATTTCAACTTATATCTAATCATACTCATCATCACAGTAGGCCTTTTCTATGGTGTTAAGTACAAACGAAAAAATAACCTATATAAAAAAGTATATGAGATATCTTACTGGTTATTAACTTTTATAATAATTTTTGAAGTTTTATATCTATTAGCAATACCAGCATATAATTATATTAAATAACCTGTTAACTTAATTATAGACATAATACGAATCTCAGAGTCCTAATTATGCCGTACAAGAGCATCTCCTAAGCGATTATATTTAAAACGCTCCATAAACAACAGAACCGGTCTTTCCGGGTAGCAGCTTCCACCGCTCTTCTACCGTAGATGTATCGGTATCTAAGCCTTCAACATGGCCGTATCCTCTCATGCCAATCCCAACAAACCACCGCCATCATGAAGAAACAACCAGTCAAGCGCATCGTCGTCACCTTCCTGGGCGCCCTCGGCGGCACCCTGCTCTACTGGGGCGGCCTGCAGCTCTGGGACACCGGCGCCCTCGATATCCCCGGGCTGCTGCTTGCCCCCGACCCCTGGATCGTGGCCGGCGCCTGTACCGCGATCCTCACCCTCTGGAACCTCCTGTTTCGCAGGGACGGGCCGTCGACGGCGGAAGGCTGAAAAGGCACCCCTCCGGCGGGGCAGCCCGAAGCGCCCCCCGTGGAGCCCGGCAGCCGGGGATTCCCCGTTTGGTTATCAAACATTTTTGGGGGAAGTTATATCATCATAAAAAGACATCCCATGACGTTTGGGGTAAGCAAGAACAGCAACCCAATCACCAGGAATACTATGAAGCTGAAACATTTGTTAGCGGCCGCGGTCCTGTGGAGCCTGGCCCTCGCCAGCCCGGCGCAGCCCGCACAGGCCCAGTCGCTGGAAGAGTTTGAGAAAAACGTAACGGAATTCACCCTCGACAACGGTCTGACCTTCATCATCATCGAACGCCCGGTGGCCCCGGTCGTCAGTTTTGCCACCTACGTGAACGTGGGCGGGGCCAACGAGCCGGTGGGCCACACCGGCATGGCCCATATCTTTGAACACATGGCGTTCAAGGGCACCCGCGACATCGGCACCACCAACTGGAAAAAGGAACAGCAGGTGCTCGCCGAACTGGACGCCACCTACCAAAAGTGGCTGCAGGAGAGCTACCAGCCGGTCCCCGACTCGGCCCGCATGGATACGCTCTGGTCGCACTTCGAGGCGCTCCAGGAGCAGGCGGGGCAGTATGTGGTCAACAACGAGTTTTCGCAGATCATCGACCGCAACGGCGGCACGGGGATGAACGCCTCCACCAGCGCCGACCGGACCAACTACTTCTACAGCCTGCCGGAAAACCGCATTGAGCTGTGGTTCAGCCTCGAGTCGGACCGTTTCAAAAACCCCGTCTTCCGCGAGTTCTACAAGGAAAAAGAGGTGGTGCGCGAGGAGCGGAGAATGCGCACCGAGTCGCAGCCCTTCGGCCGCCTGCTCGAGGAGTTCCTGGCGGTGGCCTACACGGCCCACCCCTACGGGCGCCCGGTGGTCGGCTGGCACTCCGATATCACGGCCACCACCATGGAAGACGCCCGCCGCTTCTACAACACCTACTATGTGCCGAACAACATCACCATTGCCATCGCCGGGGATGTGGACCCCGGCCAGGCCCGCACCCTGGCCGAGACCTATTTCGGAGACCTCCCGGCGGCCGAGGAGCCGCCCCCGGTCTACACCCGCGAGCCCGAACAGCGGGGCGAGCGCCGCTTCACCATACAGGGGCAGTCCCAGCCCTTCCTGCTGATGGGCTATCACACCGTGGCGCAGGACCATCCCGACGCCAAAGCCCTGCAGCTGCTGGGCTCGGTGCTCTCGGGGGGACGTACCTCGCGGCTCTACAAGCGGATGGTGGACGAGGAGAAACAGGCCCTGGCCGTACAGGCGCTCAACGGCTACCCGGGCGAGAAGTACGAAAGCATGTTCCTGACCTTTGCGGTGCCCAACCAGGGCGTGGGCGTCGACACCCTGGAGGCCACCATCCTGGAGGAGATTGAGAAGGTGAAGGAAGGAGCGCTGACCCAGGAAGAGCTCGACCGCGTCCGCACCAATGCACGGGCCGGGCTCATCCGCAGCCTGGATTCCAATTCGGGCCTGGCGCAGGCCCTGGCCTCCGCCGAGTCGCAGCAGGGCGACTGGCGCAAGGTGTTTACGGACCTCGAGGAGCTCCGGGAGGTCACCCTCGCCGACCTCCAGCGGGTGGCCCGGAAGTACCTGACAAAGGAGAACCGCACGGTGGGTACCATCGTCACGCAGACGGGAGAGCCGGGGGACGCCGATGAGTAATAGCAACCCCCGGTTTCATCATCTTTCAACCCTCAAGCCTACGATACTTATGAAGCAACTCAGCCTGTGCTGCCTGCTGATCCTGCTGCTTACTTCGGCCCTGCAGGCGCAAAAACGATACGACCAGCTCGAATACCCCGAACTCAACGACTTTCAGAAACCGGAAATCCAAACGTTCACCGCCGACAACGGCGTCACATTCTTCCTGCTGGAAGACGACGAACTGCCCCTCATCGACCTTTCCGTGACCATCCGGACCGGCGGCGTGCAGGTGCCCAACGAGAAAGCCGGGCTGGCCGCCATGACGGGGCAGGTGATACGCTCCGGGGGCACCCCCTCTCATCCGGCGGACTCGCTCAACGCACTGCTTGAAAACAGGGCGGCCCGCATAGAGACGGGCATCGGCTTCAGCTCGGGCTCGGCCGGCATGAACGTACTGAAAGAGGATTTCGACGAGCTGCTGCCGGTGCTGGTCGACCTGCTGATGAACCCGGCTTTCCCGGAAGACAAGATCGAGCTGGCCAAGACCCAGCAGAAAAGCAGCATATCGCGCCGGAACGACAATGCCGGGCCCATCGCCGCCCGGGAGTTCGACAAGCTGATCTACGGCGACGACAGCAAGTACGGCCGCCTGGTGGAGTATGAAACGGTCAATAGCGTCAGCCGCGACGATATGGTCAGCTTCCACAAGCAGAACTTCACCGGCCGGAATATGCTGGTGGGCGTGGTGGGCGATTTTGACGCCGGTACAATGAGAGAAAAGCTCGTGCAGGCCTTCGGCCGGATACCGGAGGGAACGCCCAATACCCTCCCCTTCCCCGAGGTCGACTACGACTACACCAGCTCCGTCAACTTCATCAACAAGGCGGATGTCAACCAGAGTACCGTGCTGCTGGGCCATATCGGGGGCATGCGCGACAACCCCGACTACCCGAAGGTGCAGGTGATGAACAACGTGCTCAGCGGGGGCTTCTCCGGCCGGCTCTTCCAGAAGGTCCGCACGGATATGGGCCTGGCCTATTCGGTCGGCGGACAGTACGGCATGAGCAACACCTTCTACCCGGGGCAGTTTTACGTGCAGGTACAGACCAAGAGTGCCTCCACGGCAGAAACCATTGATGCCATCATCCGGGAAATCAGGCGCCTGCAGGACGAACCTATCACGGAGCAGGAACTGCAGAATACCAAGGACCAGTTCCTGAACTCCCTGGTATTTCGCAATGCCAGCTTTGAGCAGATCCTGAACCGCCGGATGAGCAACGAGTACCGCGGCCTTGCCGAGGACGCCTTTGATGAGTTTATTGCGGGCGTCCGCGCAACAACCGTGAAAGATGTGCAGCAGATGGCCCGGGAATACCTGCACCCGGATGACCTTCAGATCCTGGTGGTCGGCAACAGGGAGGAGATCGGGGACCAGCTGCAGAAATACGGCACAGTCAATGAAATCGATATCCGCATTCCCCGGCCCGGCACCGAAAGTACCGAAACGGTACAGGGCGACCCGCAGAAAGGAGCCGAACTGCTCAATGAGATGGCCGAGGCCGTAATCCATCCCGGTACGGGGCTTAACAGCCTCTCCGTGACGGGCGAGGTGGTTCAGGGCGGACAGACCATCGGTACCTCCATGACCATTCACTACCCGGACGCCATTGAGCAGACGATCGAGGCTCCGATGGGGCAGGTTCAGCTCTCCTATAAAGGGGGAAGCGGGACGATGACCATGGGCGGGCAGCAGCGGCCGCTGCCTCCGCAGATGGCCAATGGCCTCAAAAGTACGCTGAATCGGAGTTTCATGGCTATTGCCATGAGCCATGAGGAACTGAATCCGCAATTCCTGGGCACCGAAGAGGTCGACGGCCAATCGTACCGGAAGGTGAGCGTGCAGGTCGACGGCACCCCCGTTACGCTGCTGCTGGACCCTGAGACGAAGCTGCCCCGGATTCAGCGGTACCAGCAGTTCAACCCGCAGCAGGGCCAGCAGGTGACCATTGAAAATCATTACTCCGACTGGCAGACCGTCGATGGCGTCCGTTATCCCTATCACCAGGTCACCTTCATGAACGGCACCCAATCGGCAGAGGCATCCTACGAAAGTCACGCCGTTAACGAGTAGAGTAGCGTGCCTCCTCCTGCTCCAGGCCCGTGCGGGCAAGCCGGGGCAAGACCGTCCCCGGCTCGTTATTTGGTGAAGATACTCACCATTAAAATTTGTATCATGCTCATTTTGTCAACCCCTGAACCCAAACCTTAGATACAGCCCATGTCATTTTTAACCTGGGAGGACAATCATCCCGCCCCTTCGGAATACCATGAGTTCTACGACCGGTACATCAGTCTCGTAACGGCCCCAAATGTAATTCAGATGCTTATCCAGCAGGGCCAGGAGGTGTTCACCCTCATTCAGCAGCTGGACTATGAGCAGTCCGGGTATCGCTATGCGGAAGGAAAATGGAGTGTAAAAGAGGTGATTGGCCATCTCATTGACAACGAACGCGTCATGGCAGCCCGGGCGCTCAGGATTGCACGCGGCGAGCAGCAGTCGCTGCCGGGCTATGACCAGGATGCCTACGTGGAAAAAGCCCGCTTTGACCAGCGGAACCTCCAGAGCCTGTCGGCCGAATATGATGCCCAGCGCAATGCCAACGTCAGCCTGTTCAACAGCTTTACCGAAGAGCAGACCAGGGGTATGGGTACCGCCGACGGAAAACAGGTTTCCGTTCGGGCCCTGGTCCATATCATTGCGGGGCATGAACAGCACCACCTGTCAGTACTGGAAGAAAAATACCGACTTGAAATTTTTGCCGACTAAGACGCCGGCCGGCACCCATCTGTGCCACTCACAGCCGCGAGGTACCAGGTACGTTTTTTTTGGTACCTATATATGCGGCGCAGTGCTTTACCGGTCCCTGTAACCAATAAAAATCATATCACATCCAGTTATGGCTAAAGATTCAGACAAGCAAAAGATTGTACACGTCCACCTGCCCAAAGAAGAAACCTACAGTACCACGCTGACAGCCGGGCCCCACGAACTGATGGCCGACGAACCCACCGAGGTGGAGGGCGGCAGGGACCAGGGACCCGATCCCTACGATTACCTGCTGATGGCACTGGGCTCGTGCACGGTTATGACCATCCGGATGTATATTCAGCACAAGGGATGGCCGGTCGATGACGTATACATGGAGCTGCGCCATAACAAACGGCACGCCGAGGATTGTGAGAAGTGCGAAGACCCGAAAAGTAAAATTGATATTATCGAAAAAGAGGTAATCGTGGAAGGCGAGCTGTCGGAAGAACAGATGGATCGAATCCTGGATATTTCCCAGAAATGCCCGGTTCACCGCACTCTGCTGAGTGACATTAAGATTGAGAGTTCAATAACGCATAAATAGCTCTTTTCAGCCGGCGCCATCCAGGTCAACCTCTTCAAAATCACTGATCTGCTCCATATTGATGCTCAATCGGCCGTCATCACGCACATTGAAAATATTCGAGAAGCGGGCGCCCCATGCTATTTCGGAATATTTGTACGACGAGCGCGTGTGAACCGTCTGTGAGAAGGTCTCCGCATAGCCGGTAAGCAGGATCAGTATTTCAGCATCTTTCTTGCGCAGCGTCCCGGGCTTTTTGTCCCGCAGCGGACTGCCCTCGGTGATGGGATGAACAATGGTCCAGTTCAGGGGAAAAAAGGTGACGCTGTCTCGTTCCAGGGGCAGCTCTTCGTACACGCGGCGCCCGTCTTCCATAAACGAGAAGATGACCTTGGCTGACAATTCCATCAGCTGGCCCCGCCGCTTGTTGGCTATCCGGAACATCAGCGCCCTGCCCTCCTGGTAGGGGGCCACAACCGCCTTTTCACTGAAGGCTATCTTGGCGTGCGGCCGGGAAAACCGGGCAAACATAAAGCCCGTGACCAGGGCAAACCCCAGCAAGCCGACAAAAGACTCAATCGTAAACAGGATATTAGCGCCCAGCCCGATGGGCGTAAGCTGACCAAATCCCACCGTTGTGAAGGCCTGCACGCTGAAAAAGAAGGCATTGAGAAAAGGCGACTCCACGCCTGTGACCTGCGTGCCCGCGATAGCATCGGGTCCGAAGAGCAGGTAACCGGCGGCGAAAAGGCCGTTCACCAGCAGGTACGATCCCAGGGTGACAAGGAAAAATTTGGGCCAGGAAATACGCAGCATGACCTGGTACAGCGTCATCGACTCCCAGAACGAAAGTCCTTCCCTCCTGACGTTAAAACTCCCGTCCCTGTTCAGCAGGCGATACCTGCTTTCCCTTCCCACCCGGGAGCCGAAGCCCAGGTCCCGGAACTCCCGGCTAATATTCTGTTGGTATTTTTTCCAATTCAACATATAGCTGTAACTGAAATTACGATCGCTTGTACTATCGGGGCACCACCGAATCCTGTTCCTGCCATCCGGCCGCTACTCGACCGCAGCCGGCTCCTGCCCTTCGCTGTAGGCGTCCACGGGCACGCAGCTGCACATCAGGTTGCGGTCACCATAGGCATCATCAACGCGGCTGACGGCCGGCCAGAACTTGTCAAACCGGAGATAATCAAGGGGAAATACCGCCTCTTCACGGCTGTAGGGATGCTCCCAGTGCTCTGCCATAACCGTACGCATGGTGTGGGGAGCATTCTTTAGCGGGTTATCTTCGGGGTCGGCCTGCCCTTCCTCGATGGAGCGTATCTCCTCGCGGATAGCAATCATGGCCTCACAAAAACGGTCCAGTTCCTGCTTCGACTCACTTTCCGTGGGTTCAATCATCAGCGTGCCCGGAACGGGGAACGACATCGTCGGAGCATGAAAGCCGTAGTCCATCAGTCGCTTCGCCACATCCACCGACTCGACGCTGGCCGATTGCTTGAACGGCCGCAGGTCTACGATAAACTCATGGGCGGCCCGGCCATTCGCCCCGGTATACAGGATGGGATAATGATCCTGGAGGCGATCCTTGAGATAATTGGCATTTAAAATGGCTATTTCCGTAGCCCGGGTGAGTCCTTCATTCCCCATCATCTTGATATAGGCATAGGAGATGCTGAGGATGCTTGCACTTCCCCAGGGCGCCGCGGAGATGGCCTTGATGGCATGGTCGCCGCCGGTCGTGACGACGGGATTGCCCGGCAAAAAGGGCGCCAGTTCCCTGGTGGAAGCGATAGGACCCATGCCGGGGCCGCCCCCGCCATGAGGGATACAAAAGGTTTTGTGCAGGTTCAGGTGACAGACATCAGCCCCGATCTCGGCCGGGCTCGTAAGGCCCACCTGGGCGTTCATATTGGCCCCGTCCATGTAGACCAGCCCGCCGTGATTATGAATGATCTGGCAGATCTCCTTGATGTCTTCTTCGAAAACGCCGTGGGTGGAGGGATAGGTTACCATCAGGGCGGCAAGGTCGTCCTTGTGCTCTTCGGTCTTCTCACGGAGATCCTCGAGGTCGATATTTCCATGCTCGTCACATTTTGTAACGACCACCTCCATCCCGGCCATAACGGCACTGGCGGGATTCGTGCCGTGGGCTGAATCCGGTACAATAGTCACGTTGCGATGATGTTCTCCCCTGTGCCGGTGATAGGCGCGGATGGTCATCAGCCCGGCAAACTCTCCCTGGGCCCCGGAGTTGGGCTGCAGCGAGACGGCCTCAAAACCGGTGATCGCCTTGAGCTGGTCCTCGAGCTTTTTAAACAGCCTATGATAGCCCTGCGCCTGTTCTTCCGGTACGAAGGGATGAATTTTGCCAAACTCGGGCCAGGTCAGGGGTATCATTTCCGAGGTGGCGTTCAGCTTCATCGTGCACGAACCGAGGGAGATCATCGAGTGCACCAGCGAAAGGTCCTTGTTTTCAAGCTCCTTCATATAGCGAAGCATCTCGTGCTCGGTATGATACAGGTTGAAGACCGGGTGTTCCAGGTAGTCTGAGGTGCGCTGCAGTGCTTCGGGAAAGTCCATAACCGCCTCCCCGGCCAGCGCATCCACATCCACCGCTCCCTTGTCGGCGTCACCTGTAATCGAGGCAAACAGTGAAAGCAACTGATCCACATGGTCAAGATCCTTCGCTTCGTCAAAGGCGATACCCACCGAGGCGTCATCGAAATATCGCAGGTTCACGCCGGCATCCAGGGCGGCCTGCCTCAGTTGCCCCTGCTGCTCCTCTCCTTCCAGGGAAACCTTCAGCGTGTCAAAATAGAACTCATTCTCAACGGTAAAATCCAGTTTATTCAACCCGGCATGCATGACCTTGGCCAGGCCGTGCACGCGCTCCCCGATGCGGCGAAGTCCTGCGGGACCGTGGTAGACCCCGTAAAAACCGGCAATGACAGCCAGCAGGACCTGTGCGGTGCATATATTGGAGGTTGCTTTCTCCCGGCGGATATGCTGTTCGCGCGTCTGGAGCGCCATCCGGTACACCGGGTTGCCCTCCTTGTCTTTGGTCACGCCAATAATTCGTCCCGGAATTTTACGCTTGTACTTCTCGCGCGTTGCAAAATAGCCGGCATGAGGCCCGCCGTATCCCATGGGCACCCCAAATCGCTGGGCGGAACCCACCACGGCATCAGCCCCCATTTCGCCGGGCGGGGTCAATACGGTAAGGCTGAGCAGGTCGGCGGCCACAACCACCTGGTTTCCCTCTTCCCGCGCCGCTTCGATGAAGTTGCTGTAATCCGCCACCGATCCGTCCGTGCCCGGGTACTGCAGCAGGATGCCATAAAGGTCGTCCGCGGCGAGATCCAGTTCGCGGTGATCGCCCACTACAACGTCGATATCCAGCGGCTCGGCACGTCCCCTGACCACCTCGATCGTCTGGGGATGGCAGAGGTCCGAAACAAAAAAGGTATGAGCCTTTTTCCTTTTGCCACCGCGGCGCATGGCATAAAACATCGACATCGCCTCTGCTGCCGCTGTTCCCTCATC
This sequence comes from Fodinibius sediminis, assembly GCF_900182555.1. GTDB lineage: Bacteria > Bacteroidota > Rhodothermia > Balneolales > Balneolaceae > Fodinibius > Fodinibius sediminis. Next base: position 143,472 of record NZ_FXTH01000004.1, read on the forward strand.
CAGCAGGGAGGCATTGGCCAGCTCCCGCCCGGTCAGATCGGAAACCATCGTCTGGAAATTGATCAGCGCCTCGAGGCGTCCCTGTGCAATCTCCGCCTGGTAGGGCGTATAAGCGGTATACCAGCCGGGGTTTTCCAGCACGTTGCGCAGAATGACGTTCGGCGTCAGGGTTTCGTGGTACCCCATGCCGATATAGGAGTCAAAAACTTGGTTTTGGGACGCCAGTTCACGAAATTCTTCCAGGAACCGGTATTCACTCATCGGCTCCTCAAGCTTCACTTCCCTGGTTAATCGAATATTGGCGGGAACCGTTTCGTCCATTAACTCATCCAGTGAAGAGGCTCCTATGGCCGAAAGCATCTCCCTGATCTGATCAGGGTTGGTTCCAATGTGGCGATGCAGAAAGCGCTCTTTATTAAAATTAATGCTCATGTATGCTGAGTTTGATTACAGAATATTATGTCAACAACCGGCGTGAGGCGTATAAAATGTATATTGAATGTCCCTTCCGGGGTGCATGTTTTAGAATGCAGGAAGGTAAGCATTCGATGTTTAAATTAACAGTCATTACCTGCCACAAAAAGCGATTCAGAACTATGTAAAAGATCGCGACAGCCGCTTTTTCCTGCTCATATATTACTTACTTGCTTTCGTTCACTCTTAAACAACCGGATATCCCATGAATATCATTCAACGTCTTCTTTTCCTGTGCCTCTTTGGGGCTCTGCTGACGATAACTGCTGCTGCGGCCCATGCCCAGGCAACCGATGATTATAGACTGGTCGTTACGCCCGAAGCCCTAACACTCGAAATTGACGACAGGGTGCAGCTTTCGGGCCATATCGAAGACCGGGATGGTGCCGTGGTCCGTGATTCGGTCCTCTTTTATTCCTACAACCGCGAGAGCGTCAGCGTCAGCAGCAACGGCCTGGTGAAGGCCCTTAAGCCGGGCACCTTTCAGCTCCGCGCGGTTGCAGCGGCTCCCAATGAGGAGCGGCTAAGCGTTACCATTCCGGTTGAGGTAACGCGCCCCCCCATCACCGATATTACCTTCACCGACACGCCCGGCCATCTCTATGAAGGCACCAGGAATGCGATTGACCTCGTCGTGACGGATGCCAAAGGCTTCAGGCGGGATCCCTCGGAAGTCACTTTTGTCAGCTCAGATTCCTCCATTGCATCCATGGATGACTGGGGCCGGTTGTATGCCCTGAAAGCCGGCACTGTTCGCCTGACTGCCCGGGCCGGAGAAGCGGCAGCCAGCTGGGAGGTCGAGGTTCGGCCCAATCCCACCGCAATGCTCGAACTGACCCACCATGCAAACGATGCCCGCACCGGGGATGTCATCCGGTTCATCGCCCGCCCGCGCAAGGCGTCCGGGGATATTGTCCAGGACATACCGATTGACTTCTCCTTCACGGCCCATCCGGGCAACGAACCGGCCGAAGGGGCCCGGGCGCAGATTGCAGAAGACGGCCGTTTTGTGGCCAACAAAGCCGGACTTTACACCGTCGTGGCACGGGCCGGGAACGTCGCGGCTGAGCAGACCATCCGTGTTGACGCCCGCAACATTCAAAAAGACCTCAGGATTGCCGGGCACGGGCTGGTGAACGAGGTGCATACTTCCGACCTCTGGGTGTGGGAGGGAATCGACGGAAGGGACTATGCCGTAACCGGCACCTGGGGCGGCAATGGGGAAGCCTATTTCTGGGACGTCACGAACCCCTCCCGCATGACGATCATCGATACGGTTACCGTTGATGCCCGCACCGTCAATGATGTTAAAATTTCTGACGACGGACGTATCGGCGTTATTACGCGCGAGGGGGCCTCGGACCGTAAAAACGGTATTGTTATCCTGGATGTGCGTGATCCCCACAATGTTGAAGTCATCACCGAGTACACCGACGGACTCACCGGCGGCGTGCACAACGCCTTCATCTATGAAGACCATGTTTTTGCGGTCAATAACGGTCGCCGGTACGATATTATCGATATCAGCAACCCCCGGCAGCCCGAAACAGTGGGCCGTTTTGAACTCGATACGCCGGGCCATGCCATTCATGATGTATGGGTTGAAAACGGTATTGCTTATTCCTCCAACTGGGATGACGGGGTCGTTGCAGTTGATGTGGGCAGCACTCCGGCAGCCGATTCCCCGGAACACCATGATATCGGGGCCGGATCGTTCAGCAACCCGGTCAAGCTGGGCAGTTACGCCTACCCCAATGGATGGAATCACGCCGCCTTTCCGTTCAAGAGCCGATCCACCGGAGATTTTTATGTCGTTGCCGGTGATGAGGCCTTCCCCAACGGACTTTACGTCAAAGACAAGCCGACGGTTCCCGCCGGGTGGATTCACTTTATAAAATTTGAAGGCGGATGGGACAACCCGCGGGAAGTGGCACGCTACCAGGTGCCGGAGGCAGGGACGCATAATTTCTGGGTCAAGGGCGATAAACTTTATGTCGCCTATTACAATGCGGGACTTCGCGTTGTCGACATTTCCGGTGAGCTGATGGGCAACCTCTACGAGCAGGGGCGAGAGATTGCCCGGTTCCTGCCGACCCACCACAACGGCCGCATCCCCAACGCCCCTATGAGCTGGGGTCCACAGCCGCATAAAGAGCATATTTTTGTTTCCGACTGGAATTCGGGGATCTGGGCCCTCGAAATTCAAGATTAATTGTCAGCATAATCCAACCGTTGATTCTCCAATGATACCCCGCATAAAACACTTTTTGCTGTTTGCCTCCCTATGGATTGCTGCAGCCGTCCAGCATGCCGCCGCGCAGACCCATCACCTGTATGTGGCCGCAGAATCGGAAGACAAGGTATACCAGATTTCCTTCGATGCCCAGACCCGCGAAACGGCCGTCCGCGACGTCATAACCGTGGGCCAGTATCCCACGGAGAATGAAGGGCCGCACGGCATCAACATAGGCCTCAACGGGAAATACTGGTACCTGTCCATTGCCCATGGCAACCCCTATGGCTGGCTGTATAAGTTTAGGACCGGCACCAACGAGTTCATCGCCCGCACGGAACTGGGAATGTTCCCGGCCAGCCTGGAGGCCTCTGCTGCCACCGGGCTGCTGTACGTGGTGAATTTTAACCTCCACGGCGACATGGAACCCAGCATGGTTTCCGTTGTGGATCCCGGGGCCATGACCGTGGTCGCGGAGATAACGACCGGCATCATGCCCCACGGCTCACGCATCAGCTGTGACGGCAGGCACCAGTACCATGTATCGATGATGACAGACGAGCTCATCGAAGTAAATACAGCAGCCATGAAAATCAGCCGCCGTCTTTCTGTGACGCCGCCGCGATCCCGAACCGCCCCCTCCGGCCCCAGTGAAACACCGGTGAAGTCCCCGGCCGCCAAGCCTACCTGGGCCGACCCCCACCCCGCCGCGAAGCTGGTCTATGTTGCCAACAACAAATCGAACGAAGTTGTGGAGGTTGACACGGACAGCTGGTCAGTACGCCGCCGTTTCAAGACCGGCTCGGGTCCGTATAACCTGGAGGTGAGCCCCAATGGAAAATGGATGGTTGTCAGCTATAAAGGAGAGGGTAGCACGGGCGTGTGGAACCTGCAAACCGGCAGGGAAGCCGCAAAAATTGCTAACAGCCGCTCCATTCCGCACGGGGTGACTATATCACCTGACAGCCGATATGCGTTTGTCTCTGTTGAAGGGATCGGCGGCGAAGCAGGATCGGTGGATGTCATCGATCTGGAACAGATGGAGCGCGTGGCCGTGCTTGAAGTCGGCAAACAGGCCGGCGGTATTATCTACTGGAAGACAACCGATTGACCAAAAGCAGAGTATAGACGAACAGGCGACCGGACCGTGTACCTGTAAGCGCCAGGCAGCTCCCCGATGTATTCAATATTCTATTTTTAGTCTTGACTAATTTTATATTTTGATTTAGATCAAGATTTCTTATTCTATGTGTGACGCAACCACATGCAAACAAGTTTTTTATACATGATGCCATTAGCTGAGCTCAAGGATTTCTTTTTTGGATTGGGACCGATAACCCAAAGCCTGTTCGGGGGGCTGTTCACCTACACGCTTACCGCCCTTGGGGCGGCCCTTGTTTTCTTCACCCGGGCAATCAATTACAAGCTGCTGGATGCCATGATGGGCTTTGCGGCCGGCGTAATGATTGCCGCCAGTTTCTGGTCGCTGCTGGTCCCCTCCATAGACATGGCCGCCGCGCAGGGGGTGGTGGAATGGCTGCCGGCGGTTGTCGGCTTTCTGTGCGGGGGTATTTTCCTTCGTATCTGCGATGCCTATCTCCCCCACCTTCACATTGGCCTGCCGGTTGAGGAGGCCGAGGGTATGCCAACCAGCTGGCGACGCGCCACGCTCCTTGTATTAGCCATCACCCTGCACAACATCCCCGAAGGCCTTGCCATAGGAGTCCTCTTCGGGGCCGCAGCCTCAGGCATTGAGGCAGCGGGCGGGGCCACCGTGATGGGCGCCATCACGCTGGCCATCGGGATCGGCATTCAGAATTTTCCGGAGGGCACGGCTGTTTCCATGCCTCTTCGCCGGGAGGGGCTCTCCGTCGGCAAGAGCTTCTGGTACGGGCAGCTGTCGGGCATCGTCGAACCGATCTCCGCTGTCATCGGGGCCGCGGCCGTCTTGATGGTACAGCCGCTGCTGCCCTATGCCCTGGCCTTTGCAGCCGGAGCTATGATCTATGTGGTGGTGGAGGAACTCATCCCCGAGTCGCAGCTTCGGGGAAATACCGATATTGCTACCCTGGGTACCATGCTGGGATTCAGCATCATGATGATCCTGGATGTGGCGCTGGGGTGATTATAAAAAACCGCCGCTCTTTGTGAGAATTTATTTTCTTTCGGTTCAGTATTTTGGTTTCTTGCAATTTTAAGACGAATCGTAGCTTCATTTTCTATTATGTCTCCAACCAGGATCTCGTTTAAAAGCAAGGAAAGAAAAGGTTTCGCCCGGGAGTTAAAACATGAAGTAAACAGCTACTTCAGGGAAAACAACATATCGAAGCATGCAGACCATCGAATGGTCCTGAAGACCGTAGTCCTGCTCACGCTTTACTTTGGATCCTATGGACTCATTATCAGCAATAGTTTTGGGCTGTGGGGGATGGCTTTTCTCTGCTTTGTTATGGGAATCGGGATGGCCGGAATCGGCTTTTCTGTCTCTCATGATGCCCTGCACGGAGCCTATTCTTCCAACAAGTACATCAATCAATTCCTGGGCTATACCTTTGATCTGCTGGGAGCCAACGGATACATATGGAAAATCACCCATAATATTATCCATCATACCTATACCAATATCTATGAGCATGATGAGGATCTGGAAGTAGCTGAATTTATCCGGCTCTCGCCCAATGCAGAACACAAGCCCATTCACAGAATTCAGCATATCCTGGCCTTCATAGCCTACGGTTTTGCCACCCTATTCTGGGTTTTTATCAAGGACTACAAATATTTTTTCCAGTCCAGCCTGGGTCCTTATGAAGACAAATCACATCCGCTCTCAGAGTGGGTCACGCTTATTCTGACGAAGCTGATCTATTATGGCTATATACTCGTGCTCCCCTATATGCTGCTTCCTGTAACCTGGTGGCAGATCGCTATTGGATTCTTCATTCTCCATTTCACGGCCGGTATTATTCTGGGAGTCGTCTTTCAGCTGGCACATGTTGTGGAGGGAACCGAACACCCTACGGAAAACGAAGAGGGTAATATTGAAAATACGTGGATGATTCACCAGCTGGAAACCACCTCCGATTTCGCTCACGAGAACAAATTGCTCTGCTGGTACATCGGCGGACTTAACTACCAGATTGAACATCATCTTTTTCCCAAAGTATGCAGCATCCACTACCCGGCCATAAGCTCCATCGTGCGATCCATGGCAGAGAAGTATGACATTCCCTACAATTATCATCCCACCCTGGGTGCCGCCATTGCATCCCACTACCATACGCTTCAACAATTCGGCAGGCCGGCGGCTGACTGACGCATATTACCTGTGCACTGGTCGGTTTTCAAACAGTAGTAACAAGATCGGGTAGCAAAAAAGTAATTCTTCTATTACCTTGGTTATAAGGATTCAGGTTGAACAACCAGAATAAGTTCATAACAACAGGGGAGCATATGATGGAAGCAAATCTTCTCATAGCAGCACTCTCAGGTTTCATAGGCGCTGTCATTCTAACCCTTCTGATCTATGTCGTCAAGCTGGCCGGGCAGAATCTGGATATCCCCTATCTCATCGGCTCCCGGTTTGTGGATATTGACAACCGCAGGAAAGTGTATACGGTGGGCGTAACCCTGCACCTTCTTATCGGGGCCGGCTGGGGCATTCTCTACGTCATCCTGCTCACAGCGATGGCCGTGACGCCCAACTGGCCGGCCGGCATACTCTGGGGGTTCGCACACGGTATTTTTATCGGTTCCATGATGGGCATTCTGGCTGACACTCACCCGGCCATCGGAAAGGGCAAAGCCATTCCCGATCCCGGTATCATGGGTCAGTCATGGGGGCCCCTGGTGCCCTATTATGTACTGGGATTTCATATCATTTACGGGGCCGGCACACTCGCAATTTATCACTATCTCGTTTTCGGGTGAGATCCTTCACCAGAAGCACCCTGACAAACAACCGCCAAATTCAAACCAATCGCACGATGAGCAACAAGTTAAAAACGCTATCTTCTCTTCAGCTGGAAACACTAATTTCTGATGCCGTGAGTGACTATATCGGGGAAGACTGCAGCTGCCAAATCAGCAACCTTGATACCCCCAACATCGATTCAGAAGCGGATATCGCCATTGAAGATAAACGCACGCTGCATTTTGAAATTGAACTTTCCTACGAAGATAGCTGAGGGGGATTAATCCTCCGGCACAGGCATCGCAGCTGCACCGTCTTTGCCGTTTTCCAACTCTTCGTCGGATGAAGGACCCGACGGCTCCTGCCTCATCCACTCCCAGTAGATTGCGGCATCCGCACGGTCCAGATCCCGTACCGCGAAGGAACGTCCCTGGTTGCCGCTGGCTACATACACAGTAAAATCCTTCAGCTCCAGTCGCGACTGAAAAGGGTTTTCTTTTAACTCGGCGGCCTGCGTGCGGTATTTCTTGATAATGGCTGTCGTTTTGCTCAGGAGCCGTGCACTCAGTATCACCGTATGATCCTCGCTGCGGATACCTGCATCCCGGTACTGCTGGTAGCCCAGCAGTAAAGCCGGAATCAACAGCCCCCATGCATAGATCCCGTAGGGCAGTATGGACCACAGAATCAAGATGACCGGCAGCGTCCACCAGGTCATCCGCAGCAAATAGCGACGCAGGGCACGGGACGGCGGTTGTCTGTTTTCCCCTTCTATCGCCACGTTATATTCGGGCAGCACATCCTTCAAAAAGGTATACAGGGCGTTTCGCTTTATCAGGGGAAACAGGGTTGTCGAATTTCCCTTGTCCTCGCCGTAGCCGGCACTTTCTATCACCAGCGAGGCATAGCCGAAGGGCTGTCGCATCAGTTCCTCTTTTACCTGTACCGCCTGTATCCGGTTGAAAGGAATGGTAAGCTGGGTGCGCTCCAGCAATCCCCGGGAGATAAGCAGTTCCTTTTCCCGGATCTCCACTTCAAAATCGTAATAGGCAATAAGGGTGGACAAAAAAGACAGTCCCCATGAAACGGCCAGTATCGTGATAATGGACAATACGACAAGGGTTGCCGAGGTAGACCGCGGGATGTTGTTTTCAATAAACCGGTATAACTGCTCATCCGATACCAGCTGGTCGATCTGGGAAAACGCCGCCCCGACCACCGACAGTGCCACCCCCATGCGTCCCGATGTCGTTGCGGCAATCAACAGTTCCCGCTGGCCGAGCGAATAGATTTCACGGGGTTGATCCGCATGCTCATCCGCTCCCGCCTCCCGCGATTCATCCCCCGCCCGACGCAGCATATCCTTCAGCCGATCGGCCTCTTCGCGGGTCAGTGCACTTATCTTGGCCGCTTTTGAGGAACTTCCCGCCGTTTTTATTTCGACGGCTACCAGCCCGAACAATCGCTGCACAACTCCCGCACTGATATCAATGACCTGGATACGATCGGAGGTCAGATACAGTTTTTTCCGAATCAGCACCCCCTGTTCTATTCGCAGCTCTCCCTCGGATACCTGGTACGTAAACCGGTACCAGGAGATGCCCCCCCATATAAAGAGGAATACAATTAATCCTACAATCCAGTACAACAAAAAGACATCTTCATCTCCACCCCCGAGGAAGAGGAGAATCAGGATGGTGATCAAGTTGCCCCGTATGACATCCAGCGCCTTTGTGATGGCCGCCACCGGGTGTTGACGTTGCGGTTCAGACATCTTCTTTAGCTAACCGGGCAAATTTAGAGATTCTATCACGGACGGCATCGGCTGTTTCTTCTTCAAGAGCCGGTATGCGATGGGTGGTGGCTGCTGTTGAGATCGTAACATCCGCCAGTCCGTATGAGCGCAGAATAGGCCCCTGCCTTGTATCTACGTGCTGCACGCGTTTGACCGGGACCAGGGTTCGCGTAACGATCAGGATCCCGCTTTGCAAATCAATTTCGTGCTCGTCAATCTGATACGACCAGCGCCGCCAGCGAATCTCAGGTACAAAAAGCACAACCAATCCGGATATGATAACCAGCGAGATGGTGAGTGCCAGAATCACCCAGACCGACAAGGTGCCGGCCCCAAAATAGTGGTACATCCACAGAAAAAGGGGGATTGACAGTAGAAAAAGCATGAAAAGCAGCGTTGAAATACGCCACGCCTTTACCGCTGATGCTGAAAGCTTGTTCTTCGGAGATGTGCGCATGAAGAATATATTAGAGTAATCGTTATCGCACTAAACCTATAAATAAAAAAAGCCACTTTGCAGTGGCTTTTAAAAGAAATCAACAGGCGATTAACCGTTATTCTTAATGTCCTGGATTTCAAGGCGTACTTCCTGCGACAGTTTTCGAAGCTGCTGCAATCCTTTACGAGCACGGGTACCGGCGGCTTTATTCCCTTTTTCGTAAAATTTCGTCATATCTTCTTCTACTCCGTTTACAATGCTCTTTAGTTCGTCAAATCGACTCATGATATTTGTGTTGAGTTAATATTAAGTGAGAATCATTTCTCCTGGATGATTTCATCCGGTTAAAACCCTCAAAGGTACCACTTTATCTGTTAAAAGGGAGACTTTTTTATGAATCGGCCGAAAAAGACTGTTCTCGTACTTCTTTGGCATCCGGCAGCTGGTACAAGAGGATAAACCCCAGGACAAACAGGACAACGATGACGCTCATCCCTATTCGCTGACTGTCGGTATAAAAGGTCAGCCATCCGACCAGCAGCGGCCCCATGAAGGCAGTCACTTTTCCGGAAAGAGCCATGAGCCCGAACATCTGGTTTTGCAAATCAGGGGGAGCCACATGTGCCATGTAGGTTCGGCTGGCTGCCTGCACCGGCCCTACAAAAATACCCAGGAGCAGTCCAAAGAGCCAGAAAAGCAATTCCATGTACACAAGCAGAACCGCGGATGTACATATCACAAGTCCGACCAGCGACACCAGCATCGTCAGGCGGCTCCCCAGCTTATCATCCAGCCAGGCAAAGGCTGCCGCTCCCAGGCCCGCGGTCAGGTTAAGGCCGATGCCGAATAGCAATACATCGCGCTCCCCAAAATCAAAAGCACCGGCGGCATAAATACCTCCAAAGGCAAAAACCGTAGCCAGGGCATCAATGAAAATCATGCGGGCGACGAGAAATCGTACAATAAAGCGGTATTTCCGTACCTCCTGCACCGACGTCTTTAACTGTTTCCACCCCGATTTTACGGCCTCTCCCAGGCCGGTGCCGGTCTGTGGACGATCCGGGGTAACCCCGAAAAGCGGAACTGAAAAGAGCGTATACCAGGCAGCAACGAGCACAAAAGTTGCGCGGATATGCTCCGCCGCTTCTTTATCAAGCCCGAAAGGCGGGGTTTCCACATCCACAAAAACAAGCAGGGCGATCACCAGGCACGCCAGCCCCCCGGCATAGCCCAGTCCCCACGACCACCCTGACCATCGCCCCATGCGCTCATCGGAGGCAAGATCGGGCAGCATCGCATTATAGAAAATAATTGCAAATTCCGATCCTATGGTCCCCAGGAAAACCAGCATCAGTGCCATCAGTACAAACTGCTGTGAGGGCTCGATGAACCACAATCCGGCCGTCGCCGTCACCGACAGCAAGGTAAACCATCCGATCCAGGGCTTCCGACGCCCCATCTGATCAGCCACGGCACCAACAAACGGGGCACAGACGGCTACCACCAGGCCGGCAGCCCCGATGGTATTGCCCCACTGTGTACTCCCCAGGGTATCATTCTCCGCAACGGACTGCATGAAATAAGTAGCAAAAACAAATGTCTGGATAACGGCAAAAAATGCACTGTTGGCCCAGTCGTAAAGCGCCCAGGAAACGAGGGCCGCTGCCGACGTCTTTTCTTTATTATTCATTGAGATCAATCAATTACATATAACATCACCCATTATGAATGGAATACTTGGGAAAAGCAATATGTTGTTATAAACTAACGAAAGTGCAAACCGAGAAAGAATCAGCTGTATTATGAAGAAAGGGCACCGGAATCTCATTTACGTATACGATGCCGATCGCCGAAAAATCATCATGATTGACGGGGAAACCGGGGAGCGAGTGCACGAAGAGGATGACAAGGTCACAGCATTGCTGAAGTATCTGCATAAACAGGGCAAAACACGGCTGCTCCGAAAATTTGCGGTATGGTGTGCACGTCAGATCAATACCGATCTGAAACCCATCCAGAAAAAGATTCTCGACCTGGCTGAGAAAGCCATATATACCGATGTACGTACGGAGGAGCTTGCAGAACTCTACCACGAAACAGAAGGTACGGCTGTTGCCGCAGACACGGTGGGCCTGCGCCGGGGGGCAAAAAGCGCGCCCGCTTACCTGGCAGCACGAGAATGCATCAACCCCGATGCCCTGGAAGGGGCCATCCAAACAGCTCGCTTTCACCGGCTCTGGAATGAAATGCAGGAACAAGAGGAAGGATGGTCCGACAAGGCTCTGAAAGAAATTAAAGCATCTTCGAACAAAGACGCACTTCGGGAGGGGACCGAACGTCAAACGGATCAGCTGCTGGACCTGATGAATGAATAGCCGCTTTCTTGTGTACCGACCTTCTTTTTTCCCTTTTAGATTTTATCTTTGTTTCATCTTACTTCTTTACAGGAATTGCTGCTAACATTACAAACTTAAAAAAGGATTATATGGAATCACTTCGCTTAGGATTTATTGGATCAGGCTTTATTGCTCAATTTATGGCAACGGCAATGAAACAGGTTCGTCATCTTGAACTCACGGCGGTCTTCCGGCGGGGCGGATCTGAAGAGCTGGCCGCATTTGCCCATGACAACAAGCTCGGTGAATGCAATATCTACGATACCATAGAAGAGGTATGCCAGCATTGTGATGCCGTTGCGGTACTGGCCCCAAACCATGTACGGGTAAAACTGGTGGAGGAAATTGTGGATGCCGTACAAAAGGGCGTTGAACTGAAAGGCATCATCTGCGAAAAACCGCTGGGACGAACGATTGCGGAAGCACGGCGTTTGGTCAAGCTGGCAGACTCGGTTGAACTGCCGACGGCCTATTTTGAAAATCAGCTTCACATGAATGCTATTAACAACGCCCTGGATCAGCTGCGTCCCCAGCAGCGGGAAATGGGCAATTTTACGCTCGCCCGAAGCACCGAAGAACATGCCGGCCCACACAACAGCTGGTTTTGGGATCCCCGAAAACAGGGCGGCGGTGTACTCTCCGATATGGGATGTCACAGCATTGCAGCCTCACGTCATATCCTGACGCCCGGGGGAAAAGCTCCTGATTTCCTGCAGCCCGTCGCTGTACAGGCTGACACCAGCTTGCTCAAGTGGGGCCAGCCGAAGTATCGTGATCAGCTAAAGGAACGCTTCGGAGTAGACTATGGAGAAACACCCGCTGAAGATTTTTGTACAGGAATGATAACCTTCCAGAACCCGGAATCAGGACAGATGGTAAAAGCACAATTCACGGACTCCTGGATGTACGACAAGCAGGGGCTGCGCTTGTCCATGGATGCACTCGGTCCCGGCTATGCCATGGAAGTGAATACGCTTATTTCACCGCTGGAAATTTTTATCAGTGACGAAGCAGCCGCCTCGGTGGCGGATGCAGAAACCGCCCTTGAGAAATCAACCTCCTCGCGCGGACTGCTTCCCGTTCAGCCCAATGAGGCGGACCTGTATGGCTATGTGGGTGAACTCAGGGATATGACCGATGCCTTCCTGGACGGACATGACGCCAAACTGAACTGGCGGTACGGGCTGGAAATCACGCGCCTCTGCCAGGCGGCTTATATGTCGGCCGAAAAACAGCAGACCCTCGACCTCACCGATCCCGAAACAAATGAGGAACTTGACCGCTACCAGTCCTTGATTTCGCAGGGCGAAGGGGCTCAGGTACTTTACCATTAACCATAAATAACCCGATTTTATGAAACGGCATACCCGACAAATAATATTTTTTGCAACGGCTCTCCTTCTGTGTCTGTCGGCCCGCAGCCTGGTCGCACAACAAGCAGGCCCCGGCTGGCAGATGATCGATCTGGAGGTCCCTCCCTCCGAGCGGCATGAGAATGCAGCTGCGATCGTAGACGGGAAACTCTACCTGCTGGGTGGTCGCGGTGAACGACCGGTGGAGGTCTATGACCCCGACACCCGCCAGTGGTCGGAAAAGGCCACCCCTCCCCTGTCGATGCACCATTTCCAGGCTGTAAGCTACGACGGGAAAATTTATGTCATCGGTGCCTTCAATGGCAACTACCCTTATGAAGATCCCATCAATCACGTATGGATTTATGATACCCAAAAGGACCAATGGACCCGGGGACCCGAAATCCCAGAAGACCGGCGGCGGGGGGCGGCAGGAGCAGTAGCTTACAAAGGAAAGATCTATGTCGTAGGCGGCATCCAAAACGGGCACGCCACCGGGCATGTGCGCTGGATGGATGCCTTTGATCCCCGCACCGGCGAATGGTCGCAGCTGGCTGATGCACCCCGTAACCGAGATCACTTCCAGGCAGCAATTGTGGACGGGAAGCTGTATGCTGCAGGCGGACGAAGAAGTTCACAGGCAACGAATCAGAACTTTGAACTTACCATCCCTGAGGTTGATGTCTATGATTTCTCAACGAATCGGTGGCAACCGCTTCCACCCTCCGGCGACCTGCCCACCGAACGCGCCGGGAGTTCTTCAATCCCGGTGGGCAATTATGTGCTTGTGCTGGGGGGAGAAAGTGCCGCCCAGACAGATGCTCACGCCGAAGTAGAGGCCCTCAACACCCAGACCGGCCAGTGGCACACGCTGCCTCCCCTGAATCAGGGGCGGCATGGCACGCAGGCAGTCATACTGGATAACGAGATACATGTTGCCGCCGGATCCAGGGTGCGGGGAGCCGAAGAGATACAGTCGCAGGAAAGATGGACCATTCCAGACTCGCTGCAGAGCAACTAGGACCAGCAACGGGCAGCCTGAACCGCTAATACGGGACAGAGCCCTCTCAGGGTTACAGCAGGTAGCGCAGTATGGCCTCCCAGTCCGGGAATTCGGCTGATCCGAACTGAAGGTGTTTCCCGGGAAACTGCCCGGCCCCGTTGGCCTTCCGGTCATCAATAAGATAGTCCCCCTGGTTTAGATTCTTGTGATGACTCAGGATCAGCCGCTTGTGGCCGACTTCGGGAAGATGATCCTTGACCCACAAAAGCTTGTCGGTCCATGCCGATGGATTATTCCAGGGACTGGTGGACAGGATATAGGTATCGTACCGGCCGCTCAGCCTATGAAAACCGTCGATAGCCCCGTCAACGGGCGGCAGATCTCTGAAAAAATTCGGGATCTCGTCAAACTTCCCCTGGTATTCGCGCCTGGTGTCGTCCGAAAGCTGGTCGATACCCCAGGGGAAATCCACCAGTACATTATCCATATCTACATAAATAATATCCATATTCCTGCTCCTTGAGGGTCCCGTACTATGACGGTACCAAAATTACCTTTCCTATGTTTTTCCTTTCTTCAATATAACGATGGGCTTCGGCTGCTTCCTCAAATGTAAAAACAGCATCTACATGAGGGGTTATCCACCCTTCATCCACGCCTTCCAGTATGTTCTTCATCCACAATCGGCCTTTTTCCTTCTCATCCCACAGGTGTCCGATATTCACCCCGAACACCCCTTTATTTTTATTAAGCAACGGAAGCGGATGATAAAACGGCATCTGAAGCACCGTCTTGAGCATATTCCATGCTCCTTTGAAGAGGCCGCTCCCGTTGCTGGCCGTTGATATGCCAAACATCCCGAGCCTGCCGGTCGACCGCAGGGCCTGGTAGCTGCGTTTCCATTCCCTGCCGCCGAGGGGATCCGTAATGAGCTCTACCCCCCGGCCCTCTGTCAAATGCATCACTTCCTCGTACCAGTCGTTGTTGCGGTAATCAATCACATGATCCAGGCCCCGGTCTTCCAGGAAAGCATGTTTTCGCCGGCTCGCAGTCCCAAACGTCGTGGCCCCTATATGCCGGGCTATGTCCAGGGCGGCCAAACCAACGCCGCCCCCCACATTGTGAATTAATACTGATTCGTTGGCTTGCAGCGACCCCATCACAGCCAGCAAAACATAAGCCGTCAGGTAATTGACCGGGAGCGCCGCCGCCTCTTCAAATGAAAGCCGGGCAGGTTTAGCGAAAAGCTGTGAGGGCGTGACCACAACCTGCTCTGCTTGTCCCCCGAACCTTGTCATTGCAATCACGTCACGGCCCAGCAGGCTCCGGTCCTTCACCGCATCCCCCAGCGCACTAACCGTGCCAGCGACTTCATACCCCATCACACAGGGTTTTGAAGGGCCGTCGGGGTATTGTCCCTTGCGGGCAAGGATATCGGCGAAATTCAATCCTGCAGCTTTTACATCAATAACCAGCTCACCAGGTCCCGCCGCCGGATCCGCTGCTTCCTGCACGCTAAGCACTTCGTAGCCGCCGCTTTTTGTGGTAACAACCTGTCTCATATTCAACCATTCATTCACATTTTGCCTAATAAAACCGTGAACCGAAGAAAAACATTCACATTTATAATCTTTATGAAACCCATAGAATATAAATAAATAATGCCATCAGGAATCGACCATTCAGTTTTGTATCTTTGTCCGGCCCTGCAGACCCATAATATGGACGATCATTAAATTTTCAATGGCGGCTTCTTCTCCCTACCAGCAAAACACAACAGCTCAGAATGTATTGCTCATCAGTGGTATCATTCTCATTGCCATTAACATGAGACCCGCTCTTGCAGGCGTTGGGCCCCTGATAGGTGCCATTCGTGACACAACGGGACTTTCCAACACCATGCTGGGGCTTCTTACCACCCTGCCCCTGCTCGCCTTTGGCGTGCTTTCAACCCTCACCCCTCTTTTTACCCGTCGCCTTGGCATCGAGGGGACCCTGGCAGCAGCCCTGGCTCTCCTAACCGGTGGACTTTTCCTGCGGGTTATTCCAACCAACGCAGCCCTTTTCGGAGGCACCCTGCTGGCAGGTATCGCTATTGCCTTTGGCAATGTACTGCTGCCCAGCATTGTCAAGCGTGATTTCCCAAATCATACCGGAATCATGACCAGCGTGTATTCCAGTGTGCTGGGACTCGGTGCCACTATTGCAGCCGGTGTCAGTGTCCCCCTGGCATTCGATTTCAACTGGGGCTGGCACTGGGCGCTGGGAGCATGGGGCATCGTATCAGCCATTGCTTTTTTTGTATGGCTTCCCCAGCTAAAAGATCTGACGCTACCGAAAAACGACAAGAGCTTTCGGAAAGCACTGCAGGACCTCGGCCGTTCCGGGAAGGCATGGAAGGTAGCCCTGTTCATGGGCCTTCAGTCGCTGGCCTTCTATGTGATCCTGGCCTGGCTGCCCGAGATTTTGCAGGACCGCGGACTCACGGCCAACACCGCAGGCTGGATGCTCTCCCTCTCCCAGGGCATGGGCGTGCTGGGATCCATTGCCCTCCCCTTCTGGGCGGAGAAGAAAAAAGACCAGCGGAGTCTGGTATGGCTGCTGCTCATCCTGGAAATCATAAGCCTGGCAGGCCTTCTGTTTCCCGAACCCGATATGTACTGGGTAGGGTTGTGGGTCTCTCTCATTGGCTTCTCACTGGGGGGCAGCTTCGGGCTGGCTCTTCTTTTCATAGTACTGCGTACATCCGATACCCAGACGGCCACCGAGCTCTCTGGCATGGCGCAATCGATCGGCTACCTGCTGGCGGCCGTCGGCCCCACTTTTTTTGGAGCCCTTCATGATTTAAGCGGTGCCTGGTTTATTCCCATCCTGTTCCTGTTTCTGGTTACCATTGCTAAACTTTTTATGGGCCTGGGAGCCGCACGCCCCCAGAAAATTAGCTGAGTGCCCGATCCCATCTCCATCAATCAATCTACCTGGTGCGTTACATCAATGGCAGATGCCCGGGGCCTCGTTTTTTTAATCCGCATCAGCTAAAACTTGTCTTATGTCTGATGCAACAGCGATCCTGTAAAAAATTGCTCCCCACCATTCCGAGAACCGATTCCAGGAGAAATACCTTGTCATCCCAGCGGGGATCGGATTTTTCAATACTTTAACGGTTTGCGGAAGCTGAAGGAAGCGGATTTGAGAGCGGGAAAAGTTTACTCTGAAACCATACTGGCGTTTGATTCCATGGTCCTTGGAAACAGGCAATTTCCGGTACGGAGTCACCGGTGACCTCTTCCTGCACGAACAGATACCACCGGCAAGATGGAGTCTGACGTAGTTCACAGTAGCACAGACGCAGCGGGTGAACCAAATAACGCTGATCATGAACATAGAGCTGACAAAGAATTAAACATCCCTGCCTTCCTTTAACATAAAAAGCGGATGCCTTTGATAACAAGCATCCGCTTTTTTAATGAGCTGTGAAATGTAAACAACAGAACCCGTGCTTAGGCCACTTTTACACGAATTTTCTTACCTTTCACGCGATTTCGGTTCATAACCTGCAGCAGCTGGTTCACATGCTTGCCCGGGATATCCACGAAGGAATGATGCGGGAAGATGTCTATATTCCCGATCACATTGCCCGGAATGTTGGATTCACCGGCAATGGCTCCTACCAGATCGCCCGGGTATACGTTATTCTTTTTGCCCACATTAAAATGCATTTTGATCATTGAGGAATCCTCATACTGCTGCTTTTCCGGGGAGTCACCTTCTACCACCGAACCCTCGGTGGCGTTCTTCAAAAGAGCCGCAGCAATCTCGATTGTCGTGAAACGATCATCCTGGAACGATTCAATCTGTTCAATGAAGGGACGCAGATCTCCCTTTTCCAGGACTTCTGTCATCCCTTCGAGTGTGTCTGCGGAACGTGATTTCTGAACATCCGCTGCCGAAGGCAGTTCCAGTGGATTCAGACTCCTTTTTATCTGTCGTTCAATAGTGCGAAGCTGTTTCTTTTTACGTTTGGTCGCAAATGTAAACGCCATGCCGGAGCGTCCGGCCCTGCCCGTTCGCCCGATGCGGTGCACGTAATACTCGGGGTCCTGCGGGATATCGTAGTTGAATACGGCGTCAATATCGTCAATATCGAGCCCCCGGGCGGCAACGTCTGTTCCAACGAGCACGTCAATAGTACCGCTGCGGAATTTTGCCATCACCCGGTCGCGCTGGTTCTGGCTCAGGTCGCCGTTGATAAAATCAGAACCATAACCCCGGGATCGAAGCTCCCGGCTTACTTCTTCCGTTTTGCGCTTGGTGTTGCAAAATACCAGGGCCAGCTTGAAATCATTAATATCCATGTACCGGCAAATTGCTTCCGTACGAACAGAATCGCGAACTTCAACCACATACTGTTCAATATTGGGCGCCGTCATCTTTTTACGCTCGATGGCAATGGTCTGGGGATCATTCATGTAGCGCTTCATAATCTTGCGAATGCCTTTTGACATGGTTGCTGAAAACATGATGGTCTGTACCGGTCCATCAGCGTACGACAGGATTTGTTCCATATCATTCCGGAAGCCCATATTAAGCATTTCGTCTGCTTCGTCGAAGACAACGCGCTGCAGGCTGTCCAGTTTCATCGTACCCCGGCGAAGGTGATCGATGGTGCGCCCGGGCGTACCCACAACAATATGTGCCCCCCGCTTGAGTGCTTTAATCTGCCTTGAGATGGATTGCCCTCCATAAACGGGCACCACGTGCAATCCATTCAGGTGTTTCCCGATTTTAATAAGTTCACCCGTCACCTGGATGGCCAGTTCACGGGTGGGACACATAATAATAGTCTGTACCTGCTGGATACTGATATCAGTCTGCTGGACAACGGGAATACCGAAGGCAGCGGTTTTGCCCGTCCCGGTCTGGGCTTGTCCCACTACGTCCTGTTGTGTCAACAGCGGGGGGATGCATTGTTCCTGAACAGGCGTTGGCTCTTCAAAGCCCATATCCGTGAGTCCCTGAAGAATTGGTTGACTGAGATTAAGCTCAGCGAAAGTTGAATCTGTCATATAGTAAATAAAAGTAAATGAGAATTATTATAAACCTGACGCACACAAAATATACGTATCGTACCAGCACGATATGCTGCCATCCTACAACGTACATAAAACGAGAGGCGCCGACAGACCTGAGAGAGGGATGTAAGAACCTGTTTAAACGAATAGGTGGGATTCACGTAACACCAGAGCGGCAAGATACGGATAATTATGGGTAATCCATATTTCTAATTTGTGACCGTCGCTCCCCGGCGGCTGGAGCTTCCTTCAGGCGTCTCTACTTCTCGCCCACAGGAACTGTTGCGGGGTTCTCCGCTTCTCCCTGCTGCTCTTTTTCCACGCGGGCCTGTTCGGCGGGACTTGCAAACAGGATAAACAGCCACTCCCGCCATCCCTCAGCCTCCTGCAAGTCTTTCCATATGGCGATAAATTCATGAAATACAAGATAGATGGGATTGTATGACTCAGGGGGTTTGGTGATCCCATAGTTCGGCGTGTTGAGTTCGGGCTGAAAGGTGCCGAACATGCGGTCCCAGATGATGAACGTGGAACCGTAGTTTTTATCCAGGTAGTGATCATCCTTTGCGTGATGCACCCGATGGTGGGAAGGCGTGGTGAAAAAGAATTCTATGGGCCGTGGGAGCTTGTCAATAAGCTCGGTATGAATCCAAAATTGGTACAATACGGCAATCTGGTGACAGATAAAGAACACAACCGGGTGAAACCCTGCCAGCGCCACCGGCAGAAAAAAGATCACTTTGAACCCCTGCACCCATGAAAGACGAAAGGAAACCGAAAAATTATACTGCTCTGAGGAATGGTGCGGCACATGCGTAGCCCACCAGATACGCTGCTCGTGGGCAATGCGGTGAGCCCAATACCGGCAGAAGTCAAGGACAAAAAAGCATAATACATACGACCACCAGGTATGAGGAACCCGCCAGGGCACCATGTTGTAGAAAAAAAGGACGAGCGCAAAAATGCTTACCTTGGTAAGGGAGCTCACAATAATGTTGCCTACCCCGATAGCTGTAGAAGCCCAGAAGTCCTTGCTGTCATACAGATCCCATTTCCGCCAGGCACTTATCCCCCATTCCAGAAAAACAAGAGCAAACATGACAGGAGCAGCATAGATGATGATTGGTGGGAGCCCCATCGCCATGAGCTCTTCAATGGTGATAAGTTCGGGCATAAACAATTATGGTCTGATTTTCTAATTGAAGCAACCAACATATCAGATATTACTCTCAATTAAAAATAAAGTCCCGACATACCGGATATGAAAAGCGGTCGTGATTGTACAAGGTTCCCGAGCATCCGGCGGCTACCGCTCCTTAAGCGCAGAAGGGTCGGGCTTGATGGTTACCACCGGGATATCAAGGTACTGGGCCACTTTCTCTGTGGTAGAGCCCAGGAAGAGGTGGGCCCACCCGCTGTGCCCGTGGGTGGCCATAACGACAAGATCAGCATAATCAGCCGCATAGTTTTCGATGCCGACGTGGGCTGTCACGCTTTTCTCAATGACGGTTTGAAAGGGAATACCATGCCTGGAGCCTTCATCCGTAACCAGGAATTCATCATGGAAGTCCGACTCCCCTCTTGCAATATGAACCGTATTTTTTTGGTCGCTTTGCAGGTACTCCTCGAGATGATCCAGGAATGCCTCGTAGATGTTCGCTTCCTCCGTCTTATCGGGATCTCCTTCCCACCCTTCATCCATCGGACTCCCGTAGAGCTCCACGGCATGATAAAATATAATTTCTGCATGGTAGATATCGGCCAGGGAGAGAGCCATCGGCAGGGCGGATAGTGAAAGCCTGGAACCGTCGGTCGGCACTAAAATTCGTTCCAGTCCCTCGGAAGATAATGTAGCATCCACAGTAAAGACCGGCGTAGTCGAATGACGTATCATTTTCTCCGTTGTGGACCCCCGCAGCAGGTGCGACTCATGGCGTCCTTTGGAAGCCATCACAACCAGATCATACAGTTTTTTTTCAGCCAGTTCGGCCATCATTGACCAGGGCTTGCGGGCAATGCGGCAGATAGCCTTTCCCCGGTGCTCCTCCGAAATATGAGACGCCATCAGTTCCTTCATCTTTTGAATAGCCTCCTCTTGCGCCTTTGGATACAGATCTTCTTCCATGTCGAGCGGCACGCCGAGCCGGGAAACACTCTCATTAAAGTATCTCAGCGTGGGAATGATGTGTATAAAATCGATCTTCGCCCCAAACCGGTGTGCAATTTCCTGGCTGTGCGGGTAAGCCAGGGATGCGTTTTCCGAGAAATCGGTAGGTACCAGTATTTTTTTAATGGTCTCCATATAGCAGGTATTTAAAGATGATGAAATAGCGTTAGCCCTTCCCCCAAAACATTACTCTTTCGCTCGCAAATAATCAAGCCCCACAACCATCACCAGGCCCACGAGTACACCCCAGATCCCATCCATAAAATGGTTGGTCCGGGGCCCCTCCACCGTCAGATAGGGCACATAGGGATCACTTTTGATCAGCTTCTGCTTGACCGTCTGAAGCTCCACTTTCTTCCGTTGAACCAATTCAGCATCAGGATTTACGACCTTGCCCAGACGCTGGAATTTGGGCTGTTGTTTATTCGGAGGAGCAGCGCGAAGCTCTCGCGCCTCGGCACTGTCGTAGGCAATGACCTCCTCTTTTGTGATGATTTCTGCATAGGTGCGATCCTGGTACGGCCATATAACATAGAGAGAGCCGATCAGGAAGCCGATGAGCAGGGCAAGAGTCCTGGCTTCGTAGCGGTCCAGCAGCCACGACAGGATGCGTGAAAAAAGGGCCAGTCCAAAGACAGCCCCGATGCCAAAGGGGATAAGCGTAATCAAACCGCTCGCGGTTTCAGCGGTGCCCAGCTTCCCGATCTGCGAAAGGACAAAGTCGTACTTGCGCATGATGAGCAGGATGTAGGAACCCGAAATGCCCGGCAAAATCATCGCACAAATAGCAATAGAGCCCGTTAGAAGCACAAAAATCGGTGATTCCGGGGTAGCTGTGGGCACCAGGTTGACGACCCAGAAACCAACCAGGGCCCCGGCAATCAGCGACAGTCCATGGGTCCAGTCAAAGCCATCAATAGCTCGTGCCAGTACCACAATGGATCCTACGATGAGCCCGAAAAACAGCCCGTAGATCAGTTCCGGATCGGTAAACATGAAGACCTGCAGGGGCACCACCTTGGTAAAGAATAACACCGCACAGGCCATGCCGGAAAGCAGCAGTAGCATAAACTTCCAGTCCACTTCCTCCAGGGCCTCCCTGAAGCGAAAGGTAAACAGGCTTTTTACAAAACCGAGATCAAAACTGCGGATCGCATTGATCAACCGGGTATAGATACCCACAATCAGCGCCATCGTGCCGCCGCTGACACCGGGCACGATATCGGCGGAACCCATCAGGAACCCCTTGATCAGAAGAAAGGGAGCTTCTCTCCAGGAAGTCTTTTTCTTGAAATCGTAGCGAGAGTGATCGGCGTCAGGCAAAGGCAGAAACAGCGTTATGAATTAAAATGAAAGACCCGTACTGAACAACAGTATCGAATCGGGAAGTTAAAGTTCACAAGTCATAATTCATAATCACTCTTTCCATCCTTGTTCTCCGATAAGAGGCACAAATTTGAAGTCGCTGTAATGTTCTTCCTCAAACTCCCCCTCCCGGATTTTGATGATCCGAACCATCTCCTGCCGGTTCTCATCGCCCACCGGAACCACCAGCCGCCCATTCACATTGAGCTGGGCCACCAGATCATCAGGCACCACCGGAGCCCCGGCGGTAACAACAATCGCATCATAGGGGGCATAGGCCGACCACCCGCGCGTTCCGTCGCCCAGTTTGGCATGTATGGAATACCCCAGCTCGTGCAAGGTTTCCCGTGCTTTCTCATAAAGCTTTTTGTGCCGCTCGACGGTATACACCTGTGCTCCCAGCTCACAGAGAACGGCGGCCTGGTAGCCGGATCCGGTACCAATCTCCAGCACTTTTTCTCCCGGCTTAACCTCCAGCAATTCAGTTTGACGAGCCACCGTATAGGGCTGGGAGATGGTTTGTTTCTTACCAATGGGGAGGGCCGAATCCTGGTAAGCCCGATCCTGCAGCGCCGTATCCACAAACACGTGCCGGGCCACCATCTGGATGGCTTCCAGTACACGCTGATCCTTAATGCCTTTCTTGCGAAGCTTCTCGACAAGGGCCTTCCGGCGCTGCTTGAATTTAGGGTTGTTAAGTCCCGATCCCCAGTTTATCATGGTGTAATAAAAATTGCTGTTATACGATCAGTTGCAGTTATTTATAACATAAGGAACTTGAAACAATAAATTGGGTTTTTATATACCTTATTGCCAATAATTTAATTTAAGGAACGGGACAGCTTCCATGAAGACTTTTCTCAAGATTATGGCTGCAATCGCTGCGCTGCTGCTGGTCCTTGTCGTAGGGCTGAATCTTTATTTTACCAATGAGCGACTGCAGAACCTGCTTGTGCCCTATATTGAAGCGTCGGTGGGACGCCCGGTGGAAGTAGAAAACATGTCAGCTACTTTCTTCAGTACCTTCCCCCACCCGGGTGTGGAAGTCAACAAGATCTATATTCCCGGTAACACCGAACAAGACACCCTGCTGACCATGGACCGGCTGGTCGCAGGCGTCGCCCTCTTTCCTCTTTTCCGCGATGAGATCAATATCACGGAACTCCAGCTCGATGCCCCCCGCTTTACCTACACCATTTATGCCGACAGCTCCACCAATCTCGATTTTATGGCAACAGATGGGGATACGGAGCCCCCCTCATCTGACAGCTACAACATCGACATTCCATACTTCAGGGTTAGCAGCGGCGACCTGGGCTACCGGGACTTTACCACCAACACCACCGTCAGGTTTGAGAGTACCAGTGGCGACCTCTCTCTAACCTATGCCGACTCCATTCAAAGCACCATCGACGTGAACATCGGCGGCCTCCATGCCACGGTCGACAGCGTCAACTATCTAAATGGCCTCCCCGTGCACCTCACCCAGAAATCGACGCTGCACAGTGAGAGCGAACGGCTTAGTATTCAGGAAGGCACCTTTGCCATACGGGGCCTGGCCATGGACCTGAACGGTTCACTCAGCAGCTGGAGCCAGACCTTGACTGTCGACCTTACCTTCAGCTCTTCCTCCGACAATTTCGGTGATCTCCTGCGCCTGGTGCCTGAATCGTATTCCGAATCCATTGAAAACTTCGAAAGCCGCGGCTCCCTCGACCTCGGCGGCATCATCCGGGGACCCGTGACAAACGACAGCATTCCCCGGTTTGACGTTCGTATTAACGTACAGGACGGCTACCTGAAAGATCCCGACCTTCCCCAGCCCGTCGAGGATATCCAGATTGCCGCCAATGCCACCAACGAACTGATCACCATTAAGACCTTTAATGCCATAGCCGGCGCCAATACGCTGCACGGATCGGGCACGGTTAACGAACCGCTTGAGGACAGCGGTACCTTCGCTATGGATTTTGTAGCCGACCTGGACCTCGCCACAGTACATCAGTTTTATGATATCACTGAACTGAATATTGAACGGCTGGACGGCCAGCTTAACCTGGATGCCAGGGCTGAAGGCCCCCTCGAAGAGCCGGAAGACGTGGCCTTCGACGGCAAAGCCGTACTGGCCGACGGCATGTTAAAGTACCAAGAGGTCCCCAAAGCCATCCAGAACATCAATATTGATGCAGCGGGAACCCAGGAACTGTTCACTATCCGCAGCCTGAGCCTGCAGGCGGCTGAAAACTCACTGTCCGCCGACGGACAAATTCAAAACCTGCTCGACGAAAGCAACCGTTATATTGCCATGGACACCAATCTGCGGTTTGACCTGGCAACGATCAAGGATTTTTATCCCATCGACGAGGACACTCTGCAGATGGAGGGCATGCTCACCGCCCAGGCAACCCTTGACGGCCGGGCCGACCAGATTGAGCAGGCCGTTCAAAGCGGAAGCATAAACCTCAAGAACGGCTATGTGGACTATCAAAAATTTGACAAGCCCTTTCGCAGCATCACCTTTGAGTCGGTCTTGGAAGGCCCGCGCATGACCATCGTGGAAGGAAGCATGCAGAGCGGGGATAACAGCGTTCAGGCAACCGGGGTTATCAATAACTACCTGAGCGAAGATCGCACGCTGAACCTGAAAACCCGGGGGAACGCCCGCCTCCGGGAGATCAGCAATTACTATGACCTCGCCCCGGATGTCAGGGAACTCACCGGGAATGCCGACTTTAACCTGAACGTGGAGGGGCCGGCCAACAACCCAGCTGCCATGGCTTTTTCCGGCAAGCTCACGGTAGCTGATGCCAGCATGGACGGCGAATCGCTGCGCGAGCCGGTGTCGGAGCTCAACGGGACCTTCTCGCTGACCCCTCAGAAAGCAACACTCAACAAGCTGACCTTCAATATGGGCTCCTCCGATATCAATCTGAGCGGCTCGCTCAGCAGTTATATGGAATACCTCAAGGACGAGGAGGACCGGACAACCACTCCCCGTCTTACCGGACAATACCGGGGCAACTACCTGGACCTGGACGAGCTGATCGACTGGAGCGATACCACCTCCACCTTCAATCTCGAACTCCCCGACCTCAACGGCGATTTCAGTGCCCAGATCGACCGCATGAAAATTACGGGGGTCACCATGCAGAGCCTGCAGGCCAGGGCCACATCCACCCCCTCGCAAATCAACCTGACCCAGGCGTCGGTAACCCTTTTTGAGGGCGAAGCGGAAGGCACGATGGTCTGGGAAATCCCGGACGACCGCCCTTCCACTTTTAATTTCAAGGGATCTCTCGACAGTCTCCGTCTTGAGTCTTTCTTTGAGGAATATCCCATTCTCGGACGCGACAGCCAGTTCTATAAATTCATCACCGGCACCTTCAGCTCCGATGTGGAATATACTACTGAAATTGACAGCGAGTTGAATCCCCTCCTTCCCACGACACTGCTGGACGGCACCATGGGCATGAGCAAGGCCCGGATCCACAATCATCCCCTCCAGCAGAGCATGGCCGACTTCGTCAAGATCAACGCCCTGCGCGACATCGCGCTTGACCAGTGGAAAAGCGCTATATCAGTCAAGAACAATGTTCTTACGATTTCTGATCTTACCCTCACCAGCAGTGATCTCGGCATGGAGCTCAACGGTACTCAGCACCTGCAAACCGACAAGATTAACTTCCATGTCTCCCTGATCCTGCCGGGTCGCTATAAAGAAAATATCGCTCCGGTGATCACCAGCCAGGCGGCCAATGCACTGACCCGCAAGAACGGGACCATCATGGTGCCCCTGCAGATTACCGGCACCTATGAAAATCCCTCCGTTCGCCCTGACCAAAGTGTGATCAAACCCATTGTGCGGGAATACCTTAAAAACAAAGCCGGAAATACT
Organism: Fodinibius sediminis; assembly: GCF_900182555.1. Classification (GTDB taxonomy): domain Bacteria; phylum Bacteroidota; class Rhodothermia; order Balneolales; family Balneolaceae; genus Fodinibius; species Fodinibius sediminis. The sequence continues at coordinate 169,573 of NZ_FXTH01000004.1, forward strand.
ATTCGGGACCTTTTTGGCCGCGGTCAAAAGGATAGCCCGGCCGATACAGCGGCCGCGGATACTTCCTCTGGCAATTAGTACAGGCTGGCCGATCGCCCCGTTAAAACTCACTATCAAAAAAATGCTGAGTGTTGCTTAACAGCCGGCACCCCTTGCCGGGAATCAGGGACTTTTCCACGAAAAAACGCTTCTTCATCGACAACGCGCCTCTTCCTTTTTTTTGACAACGGTATTCTCTGTAAAACGGGACATGCTTGCTCATGACAAGTCCCCTTCTTTTGCAAGCAACTCCAGAGGTTCACAATATTTCACTTCCCCCTCGCTCCGGTGGTGCTGTGGGCAATTGGCCGGCCGACAGACCACACTATCAACTCTCCACGGTAAATATTATCTTAGCATGCATTGATATTCTGAAAAATTTGCAACCGAGTATTAAGCAACCTTTAGATGGACCATCTACATATTTATAACACCCTTAGCCGCCGTAAAGAACAGTTTAAACCCATCAACGATAATTTTGTCGGCATCTACGTCTGCGGTCCCACCGTCTATGGCGACCCGCACCTCGGGCATGCCAAAAGCTATGTCTCCTTCGATGTCGTAGTCCGCTACCTGCGCTATCTCGGCTACAAAGTGCGGTACATTCAGAATATCACCGACGTCGGTCATCTGACCGATGATGCCGACCAGGGAGAAGACAAACTGGAAAAGCAGGCTGCTATTGAGAAGCTGGAGCCGATGGAAATTGCGGAGAAGTACACTTATAATTACTTCCGCGACATGGACAAGCTGGGCGTAAAGCGGCCGGATATCTCACCCCGGGCCACCGGCCATATCATTGAGCAGATTGAGATGGTCAAGAAGCTCATCGAAAAAGGGCATGCCTATGAGACCAACGGCAATGTCTATTTTGATGTCTCTTCGGACAAGGAATACGGCAAACTCAGCGGCCGTTCGGTGGAAGACCAGGAAAGCGGTACCCGCATTGAAACGGCCGGCGACAAGCGGTCGCCCGAAGATTTTGCACTCTGGAAAAAAGCCGATGACGGTCATCTGATGAAATGGCCATCCCCCTGGGGAATGGGCTATCCCGGGTGGCACGTGGAGTGCTCGGCCATGGCAACCAAGTATCTCGGCCCCCATTTTGATATCCACGGCGGCGGCATGGACAATCAGTTTCCTCATCATGAATGCGAGATAGCCCAGAGCGAATGCGCCTTTGACCAGCCTTTTGCCAGCTACTGGATGCACAACAACATGGTGACCCTGGAGGGACAGAAGATGGGCAAATCGCTGGGCAATGCGATCTCTCTTGACCAGTTTTTTTCTGGTGAACATGACTTGCTCAGCCGCGCCTGGGACCCGCAGGTTATACGCTTTTTCCTGTTGCAAAGCCATTACCGAAGTACTACAGACTTTTCTGAAGAAGCGCTGGCCGGGGCCGAAAGCGGCCTGAACAACCTCCAGGAGATACTGCAACTCATCGACAACGCCGAAAACGGCAGCGGCGCCCCCTACCCGGTTGATCAACTGAAGAACAGCCTGGAGGAAAAGCTGAATGATGATTTCAACACAGCCCAGTCTATTGCTGTACTCTTTGAAGAGCTCAAAAAAATCAGGAAACAGATCAACAGCGGCAGTACCCCGGAAAACATAGCAGATATGCAGGAGCTTCTTCGCGCATTTGCGGATGGCGTACTGGGATTATGGCCCCGGATCGAAGCAGCCACCGAAAATAAAAAGGACAAGACCGGGCAGCTGGTAGAGCTGTTGATAGAATTCCGGAACGAAGCCCGCAGCAACAAGAACTTCGACCTTGCCGATGCCATCCGCGACCGACTGAATGCTATGGGCATTGAGCTGATGGATAATCCTGAAGGTACTGATTTTAAAATAAGCTGAACAAATCCGGGCGGCCATAGTGTCAGAACGCCATCACGGGCACATACCTGTTGGGCATTTCCCACAGCTGTCAATGGCTGCCCCGATAGCCGAAACGTTACAACTATTACTCATAACAAATTCCTATGCAACAATCTGATCATCTTGTCTGGAGTGCTGACCCGGTAGCTTTTGATCTTGGCACTCTTCATTTGCCCTTCCCGGTTGCCATATGGGGCCTTGTCGCCGCCTTTGTGTTTATCTACCTGGGTTATCAAAGGCTGGTTCCTGAAAACCTGCCGCGCAACGAAGAACCGGAAATCCCGTTATGGAAATTCTGGGGGCTGGTTATCGGGTCTTTTATACTGGGACAGCTCTTATTCCTGTTGCTTCCATCGCCGTCGATCTCTGAAATTGGTCCTATCCGTCCCCGATGGTACGGGCTGCTCTTTGCATCGGCCTTTATTGTCGGCTACCTGTTAATGCGAAGGATGTACGAGGCCGCCGGCCGTACCCAGGAAGAACTGGACAAGCTGCTTACCTACGTCATGATCGGAACCATCATAGGGGCACGCCTTGGCCACGTCCTTTTTTATGATCCGGCCTTTTATTTCCGTTACCCGGGCCAGATTCTGGCCATCTGGAACGGTGGGCTGGCCAGCCACGGGGCGGCCATCGGCATTCTGCTGGCGATGTACCTATATATCCAGAAGGTGCGCGGAATGAACTTTCTCTGGATTGCCGACCGGGTCGTTATCGTGGTTGCCATCGGGGGTGCTTTTATCCGAACGGGTAACTTTGTTAACTCGGAAATCATTGGAAAACCCACCGATCTGCCCTGGGGGGTTATTTTTGAAAACGCCCACGGCCTCAGCGCCGCCGAACAGATGCTTCCGCGGCACCCCACCATGCTCTACGAGGCCCTGCTTTGTGTGGTCATCTTCGCGGTTCTCTGGGCCCTGTACAAGAAGTACCGCCAGCAGCCGCCGGAAGGTGCCATCTTCGGGCTTTTCCTGGTCCTGCTATTCAGCGGACGCTTCCTGCTCGAGTTCACTAAAATCAACCAGGCCGCCTTCGCTAATGAGTGGGCAATCAACATGGGACAGTGGTTGAGCCTGCCCCTGATCATTATCGGGGCATGGCTGCTGGCAAAAAAAGTGGATTGGTCCGATACATAACAGTCACTGGAGCAAAAGGGAGTAGACAAAATTGAAGGGAAACAGTACTTTCTTTAAAAAGAACATTCAATTCATCTTAGACTTAATATTATGCAAACATTAGACCCGGCGATACGAGAGAAGATTCAAGAGTGGCTGAATGGTAACTATGATGAGGAGACCAAGGCGATCATCAGGGAAAAACTGGACCAGGAGAATTATGAGGAGCTGACGGATGCTTTCTACAAAGAGATGGAATTTGGCACCGGCGGCATCCGGGGCATCATGGGGGTTGGCCCGAATCGGGTTAACAAGTACACCTTCGGCATGGCTACGCAGGGGTTCAGTAATTTTCTGCTGAAAAATCATCCTGATGAAGATATAAAAGTCGTTATCGCCCACGACTGCCGCAATAATTCGAACAGCCTGGCCCGTACCGTGGCCGATATTTTCTCTGCCAACGGCATCCACGTTTACCTCTTCGACAGCCTGCGCCCCACCCCGGAGCTTTCATTTGCCATCCGCGAGCTCGGCTGCCACGGGGGCGTCATGCTTACTGCATCGCATAACCCCAAAGAGTATAACGGCTACAAAGCCTATGGTCCCAACGGCGGACAGCTTGTATCCCCGCATGACAAGCAGGTGATGGAGGAGGTTCAGAAGATAAATGACGTTGAGGAAGTAAACTTTGACGGTGTTAATGAGCATATTGAAATGATCGGCGCCGAGATTGATGAAAAATATATTGAAGCTCTAGCTGCCCTTTCAGTTTCCCCGGATGCCATAGAAAGACAAAAGGATTTAAGCATTGTCTTCTCCCCCATCCACGGAACCTCCGGTGTGCTGGTGCCCCCGGCAATGGAACGCTACGGCTTCGAAAACGTCTCGTACGTGGAAGAACAGATGAGCTTTGACGGCAATTTCCCGACCGTGGAATATCCCAATCCGGAAGAGCAGGAAGCCCTGTCAATGGCTCTGGACAAAGCAAAGTCCATTGATGCCGAACTGGTCATGGCTACGGATCCCGATGCTGACCGCGTGGGCATTGCCGTCAAGGATCATCACGACGATTGGACGCTGCTCAACGGGAACCAGACCGGTACCCTGATCATCAACTATATGCTCGACGCCTGGCAGAAGGCGGGAAAACTGACAGGCAGGGAATATATTGTCAAGACCATTGTGACCTCCTACCTGATTGACCGCATAGCCGACCATTACAATGTCACCTGCTACAATACCCTGACCGGCTTCAAGTATATTGGCGAGCTGATGACCAGGCTGGAGGGAACACAGCAGTTTATTGCCGGAGGGGAGGAAAGTTACGGATACCTCATCGGCGAGCATGTACGCGACAAGGATGCCATTGTCTCAGCAGTCATCATTGCAGAAATGGCGGCTTTTTACAAGGACAAGGGCAGCAGCCTTTACGAGACATTGCTTGATATCTATGAGCAGTATGGTTACTTCAGGGAACGATTGGTTTCTATCTACAAGAAAGGACGGGAGGGCGCCCGTGAAATCAAGAAGATGCTGGCCCGCTACCGCGAACAGCCACCGAACGAACTCGGCGGGTCTGAAGTGGTTACCATCAAGGACTACCAGATACAACAAGAGAAAGACCTGCGTTCCGGATCGGCAACAGCCATTGATCTGCCCAAATCCAATGTGCTTCAGTTTATAACGGAAGACGGTTCCATGATCTCCGTTCGTCCTTCGGGTACAGAACCCAAGATCAAGTTCTATTGCAGCGTCAATACGGACCTTGAAAGCCGGGAAGAGTTTGAAGCCACAACCCGCCGTCTTGAACACAAAATTGATGCTATCATCGAGGATCTGACGCAGTAGCCGGAGCTCGCCTGACCAGCAATGGCCGGATATGGATGGGCATGTCGCCAAACTCTTGCGACTATTTAATCCTTTTCTAAATTCAGTGCTCTGTTAGAGATTAAAGGGGGCGGGCCGTATCTTTGCATAATAGCAGCTACCCCCGGCTAATGACGTCAGTCATGTATCAATGAAAAATGAGCTCAACCATAGTCTGGACGAGGATTACAGGGATCCCGGCTGGCTCAGCAGGAATCAAAAATACCTCGCAGAATTTGTTTACGGCGGTATTGACGGCAGTGTAACCACTTTTGCCGTCGTGGCCGGCTCGGCCGGCGCCGACCTGGCCCCTGCCATCATTATCATTCTCGGTTTTGCCAATTTAATTGCGGATGGGTTTTCCATGTCCGTTGGCAGCTATCTTTCCAATAAAAGTGAGCTAGAAAACTTCAGGAAGCATGAACGCCGGGAGCACTGGGAAGTTGAGAATATGCCGGAACAGGAAACCGAAGAAGTCCGCAATATTTTCAGGGAAAAAGGCTTTGAGGGCCCGTTGCTTGAAAAAGTCGTAACCGTGATCACAAATGATAAAGAACGCTGGGTCGATGTGATGATGAAGGAAGAACTCGCCATGATGAAACGGTCGAAATCACCTCTGGCAATGGGCATCGTCACGTTTATCTCCTTCATTATAGTCGGCCTGGTACCTCTGTTGATCTATATTCTTGATTATGTTACCAGTGCCCCATTGAATCATCTTTTTACCAGCTCCATCATTTTGACCTCTTTGTCTTTTGTAGGCATAGGATTCCTCAAATCCATTGTCACTCAAACCAGCAAACTGAAAAGCATTGGCGAAACACTACTGCTGGGTACCATAGCGGCAGTCCTGGCCTACTACACCGGCCATTTCCTGGAAAAACTGTTTTAAAACCAGTGCATACCTGCTAATGCCTGAATAATAAACCGAACAGACCGATGTCCGATCTTCTCTCAAGTCCAGAAGCCCAAGTCTTTTACTATGCCATGATCACGGCTGTGGCTACCGGGTTGGGGGCCCTGCCTTTTATGATATTCAAAAATCTCCAGCACAGGTGGGTGGGCATCTCCAACGCCATAGCATCCGGACTGATGCTTGCAGCCAGTTTCGGCCTGATCTACGAGGGCCTCAACTACGATCTCTGGTACACCTTCTGGGGGATCATCATCGGACTTCTGTTCATCATTGGCAGCCAGCGCATCCTTGACCGCTACAACGGGCAGTTTTCCATTGCCAACATCAGTAATGCCGACAGTACTAAAATGCTGCTCATTGTCGGCATCATGACGCTCCATTCTTTCACGGAGGGAGTCAGCGTAGGTGTTTCTTTCAGCGGCGGGCTGGACCTCGGGCTGTTTATAACCACAGCCATCGCTGTTCACAACATCCCCGAAGGCCTGGCCATCAGCTTGGTATTGATCCCCCGGGGGGCAAGCCCGCTGAAAGCGGCCTGGTGGAGTATCTTCTCGAGTCTCCCTCAACCTCTTATGGCCGTACCGGCCTTCATCTTCGTTGAAATCTTCCGGCAGTACCTGCCGATGGGCCTTGGCTTTGCAGGGGGCGCCATGATATGGATGGTCTTTTCGGAACTCATACCAGACGCCCTGGAAGACAGCAACTCATCCACCGTTGCCACAACCGTTACCATAGCCGTTGCCCTCATGATTGTCTTCCAGGTTCTTATTGGCTGAAGAGGCCTCTCAGAATTAATAGAACCTTACAATTTTTACGCTCAGAATTTCTTATTTTCATCTTTCTGTTTTACGAAACTGCTTCTGATTTTCAAAGCCTCGAATAATTCACCAACAGACTTATGACACAATCACTACCAAAGAGTATCAAGTTTTTCGTTTGTACCCTGTTCTTCTCGCTGATCATTTTTCAGCTGCAGAGTCAGGCGCAGCAGAAGGAGCGATATACTGAAATCGGCGACGCCTTGCTGAGCAGCGGCTTACGCAGCTCAAGCGGCCCCCAGAACGTCAAATGGATTGACGGAGGGGAACGCTACTCCTATATGCAGCGCAATGAGAAGACAAACAGCATGGAAATCAGGGCCTACAACCCTGCCACCGGTGAAGATGTGCTGATCTTCAATGCCGAAGAACACACCTTCCCCGCTGCCGACTCGACCTTTGAATACTCCTCGTTCCAATGGTCCGAAGATTCCAAATATCTGGTTTTTCAGTCCAACTTCCGCCCCGTATACCGCCGCTCCGGCATCTCCGACTATTACCTTTATTCGGTGGAAAACCAAACCCTCCGCCTGCTGGTGGAAGATGCCCGCACGGCCGAGCTTTCTCCCAATGGTCGCAAAATCGGCTACGAGCGAGACGGTGATCTTTTTGTTTATGATATTGAAGCAGAAGAAGAAACCCGGCTAACCGACAGCGGTGATGAATATTTTTACAACGGGCGCTTCGGCTGGGTCTATGAAGAAGAGTTTGGTCTGGCCCAGGCCTGGCAATGGTCGCCCGACAGCAAGTACATTGCCTACTGGCAAACAGACGAGCGTGACGTTCACCTCTTCCAAATGACCAGTTATGAAAATCAGCACCCCGAATATGAAAAAATTCCCTATCCCAAAGTGGGAGACGTCAACCCCACGGTAAAGATCGGGGTCGTCAATGTAGAATCAACGGAACAGCAATGGGTTGATATCCCCGATGACGGTTACATTCCACGCCTGTATTGGACGTCCGAAGAGGGACAGCTTGCCGTTGTACACTTGAATCGTCCCCAGAACCACCTAAAGCTCTATTTCAGTGATGTAAGCTCTGGAGAAAGCAAGTTGGTTATGCAAGAGCAGTCGGATGCCTGGATCGACGTCTTTGATTTCTTTGCCGGTATCAATCACCTGTTCTTCTTCCCACCGGAACGTGAGGAATTCTTCTGGATCAGCGACCGGGACGGATGGAGCCACATCTACCGATATGACTATGAGGGCAATCTCAAAAACCAAGTGACCCGCGGAGACTGGGAGGTAACCTACGTACATAGGGTCAACTATGACAACAACCGAATCTACTACACCTCAACCGAGATCTCTCCGCTCGAACGCCATCTCTATTCCATACGCTTCGACGGCAGCGACAAACGGCGATATACACGCACCACTGGTACCCATCAGATCGACATGAGTCCCAACACCACCTACTACCTGGACCGGTATTCCAACGTTGACACTCCAACACAGGTTGAGCTCTGGGAGACGAAAAAAGGAAAGCTGGAGGTATTAGAAGACAACGCATCGGTCAAGGAATTTACTGAGAACCACGTCTATGCCCCACGTGAACTCTTTTCCTTTACTACTTCCGACGGGCAGCAACTGGACGGCTATATGATCAAGCCCATCGATTTCGATTCCACAGAGTCGTACCCGCTGCTGCTGAATATTTATGGCGGACCGGGGGCCCAGGGAGTCTACAATTCGTGGGAATCTTCCGGCTGGCGACAGTATCTCGCACAAGAGGGCTACGTCATCGTCAATGTCAACAACCGGGGCAGCGGGGGCTATGGAAAGGCTTTTGAAAAAGCGGTCTACAAACAGCTGGGCAAATGGGAAGCGAACGACTTTGTTGAAACGGCACAGTATATGGGGCGGAAAAACTGGGTTGACAGTTCACGCATGGCCATCCGCGGGCACAGTTACGGCGGTTATATGACCACCTATACCATGCTTACGCATCCCGATGTGTTCAAAGTGGGTATTGCCGGAGCCCCGGTCACCGACTGGCGGCTGTACGACAGCATCTATACCGAACGTTATATGGGACTGCTTGACAACAATCTGGAGGCCTACGAGCAGAGTGCCGCTTCTACCCATGCGGAGAATCTGCAGGGGCACCTTTTTATCGCCCATTCCGCGATGGATGAAAATGTTCACATCCAGAACACCATGCAGCTGATAACGCAGCTGACAAGCCAGGGCAAAGACGCGGATCTCCGAATTTATCCTCCCGGAGCTCACGGGGTAGCTTTCAACACTTCCAGCTACGTGCTGCTTTACAGCACCTATACCAACTACTTGAATAGATTGCTGAAGTAGAAAAAGGACAGGCCGGGGGGCAGTCAGCCTCGTTTTCTTGCTGCCCGCCCCTCCCCGAAGCCGATCCTCTCAAAAAAATCTTCCTTTTGGGAACTATTCATTGGTGATTGTCAGCTAAAAATTTTATTTATAGCCCGAATTTTTTTTCAAGTCAAACATATCTATGCGCTTCAGAACAAAACTACTCATCGTCCTGACCATCTTTCTTGGTTTCAACGGGATCAGTAAAAGTCAAACCCCCTCCTCATCATCCGAGGACCAGACCGTTGATGTTTTTCTCGATTGCAGAAGATGCAGCGAAACCTACATCCGAAATGAGTTGACCTATATCAATTATGTCCGTAATAAAGAAGATGCGGAACTGCACCTGCTGATTACACGTCAATCTACGGGCAGCGGCGGTTTTGAATATACCATGCGGTTCATCGGTAGCCGGGAGTATGAAGGGCAGGACAATACCTACCGGTATATCTCCTCGGCCTCCGATACACAGGAAGAACGGCAACAGGGGCTTGTGAATCGTATCGGCTTAGGACTGGTGCCCTACCTGTCTTCAATGCCGGTTATCAAGCAGATGGAGATAAGATACGAGCCCCGGGAAGAGCGTACATCACCTTCAGCGCTAGCCGATGACTGGAACTACTGGGTTTTTGAAGTATATGCCTACACCTCACTGCGGGGAGAACAAAGCCAGAACCAATTCTTCCTGAGCACCGGGGCCGATGCCGACCGGATTTCAGAAGAGCTGAAAATACGGCTCAATTATGACTGGGACTATGATCGACGAAGTTTTGACAGGGATGATTCCACGGATATTTTTATAACCCGCGGGCAGGAACTGGACGGGACCGTAGTTCAAAGCCTCTCTGATCACTGGTCGGTGGGTATTTTTGCAGAAGCAAACCGCTCTACCAGGAATAACATTGAGCTGGGGGTTTACGGAAGCCCGGCTGTTGAATACAACCTTTTTCCGTACCGGGAATATGCCCAGCGCGAATTCAGCATCATGTACAGCCTTGCCCCCAACTATTATGAGTACCAAGAGGAAACGATTTATGGAAAGATGCATGAAACACTGGTCCGGCAGAGGCTGCGTACCAACGTTCAAATAAATCAACCCTGGGGAGAATTCGAGGGCCGGTTGGACGCAACGACCTTTCTTCACGACTTCACCAAAAATCGCTTCGAAGTCGACCTGGAACTCGATGTCAGGATATTCCGGGGACTGTCGTTCAATGTCAACAGCCGCTATGCCATTATCCACGACCAGCTGTATATTCCAAAAGGTGACATCAGCGACGCCGAGCAGCTGCTCAACCTGCGGCAACAGTCTACTTCCTACTCCTACCGCGTATCCATGGGTATTGCCTACAGCTTCGGTTCCATATACAACAACATCGTGAATCCCCGATTCTAACCATACCGTCAGCCTCCGGATGCCAGCGGTGCACTATTCCTGTTTGGAACTGCCCGCGGTGTCCTGATCCTGGCTGTCTTTTCCAAACCCCTGCAGCATGCTGTCCAGTTTTTCGCCCCCCCGAATTCCAAAATCGAGCGTGCGAATGGGGAACGGAATCATGATATCGTGTTCGTTGAACTTCTCATTGATTGCAATAATCGCTTCGCTGCGCATGTCCAGGAAGTCGGGATTCGTACGGAAGTTAACCCAGAAGCAGACCTTGAAATTGATGGAACTGCCCCCAAACTCTTCGTAGAAAAACAGAATTTCACGGTCACTGTTATATCCTTCAAGCTCCTCGATGGCCTCGATAGCCAGGCTGCGGGCTTTCTTCAGATCATCGCCATACGAGATGCCACAGGCGAGATCAATCCTGCGTTGCCCATTACCCGTATAGTTTGTCAGCGGATTCTCGAAGACTATTTTATTGGGAATATAAATCGTCTGCCCCTGGGGAGTCTGCAGGATGGTATTTCTCAGGTTCAGCTTCTGCACGGTACCATAGATGTCGTTGGTCTCAATAATATCTCCGATGCCAAATGGATGACGTATGGTCAGGATAATGCCTGAAATAAAATTGGACGCAATATCCTGAAAGGCAAAACCTAAAGCCAGACCTACAATACCGGCACCGGCCAACAGCGAGGTTACCGCCCCGTCCAGGTTCAAGACCCCGAGGGCTATGAAGATACCGATCCCAATGACCACTATGCCCGCAACGGTCTCCAGCAGATCTATGACGGTTTTATTGACGGTCGCCTTGGAGAGCAATTTGTGCAGGGTCTTGCGAACCAGCTTGCCAATGACAAAGAATATGACCAGCACGAGCAGCGCCATCACCATCTCGGGAAGCATGCTTATCAGGGTATCCAGCCAGCTTTCAAGCTTACTCATAACCTCTTCATTGAGCTTTGCCCTGAAATCGTCAAAAATTCGGGAAATATCCATCGATTGAAACATAGTCTCTGGTTACCGGATTCATTCAAGCCTTAAAATCAAGATATCTGCATTTAATTCATAATATTTTATCTGGATCAGTCGAATTTTAAGGTCAGGCTTTCAACGAGTGGTTCCCCTGGCCGATGGCAGGACCTGCCGGGTACGCGATGAACCATGAGGCGCCAACATTGGTTAACAAAGGTGCCACACAATTTGTATCTTTAGCGCTATGACAGTAAAAACCGATATAGACGAAAAAATTAATCTCAAAGCACTCACCAAACAAGAGCTGCAGCAGTTTTCCGCCGACCTTGGACTGAAGTCCTTCCGGAGCGATCAGCTGTTTCAGTGGCTCTATCAGAAAGGCGTCCACAGCTTTGATGAAATGACTAATTTATCAAAGGATCTGCGTGCACGTCTCGGGGAGGTAGCCCGGGTGCCCACCATCGAGCATGTCCGGCAGCAAGAATCCAGGGATGGCACCATCAAGTTCCTGTTTAAATTGCAGGGGAAGGAAGAACACAAGATTGAATCTGTCCTTATTCCGGACTTTTACCCCGACGGAGCCGCCAACCGGCTGACCGTATGTGTCTCTTCACAGGTAGGCTGTGTATTCGGCTGCTCTTTTTGTGCGACTGGAAAGATGGGTTTTTTCCGCAGTCTGACCCATGGAGAGATTGTAGACCAGGTGCAGTATATCGATCAGCTGTGCGAGCAGAAATTTGGCAAGGGCATCACCAATATTGTTTATATGGGAATGGGTGAACCTCTTCATAATTATAAAGCCATCGTCAATTCGGCTTCCATTATCACCGACGAGCTGAGTATCGGCCTCTCGCCCAAGCGGATTACAGTATCTACCGTTGGACTTACCAAACAGATTAGACAGCTTGCTGACGAACGACAGCCCTTCAATCTGGCCATCTCGCTGCATGCCGCCAATGATGAGAAAAGGGATGAAATCATGCCAATCAACAGCTCTATGAACCTCGAAAAGCTAAAAGAGGCTGTTCAGTACTATTACGAAAAGCTTCACCGGCCCATTACCTATGAATACCTGCTGTTTGATGAGTTTAACGACTCGCCGGAAGATGCGCGCCAGCTGGCTGAGATTGTACGCTGGGCCCCCAGCAAAGTCAATATCATCATGTATAATGATGTGGCAGGCGTATCCCTGAAAGGAGCCCGGGAAGACCGCCTTGACAAATTCATGCAGGAACTTATAGCCCGTGATATCACCGCTACTGTGCGACGCAGCCGCGGCGACGATATTGATGCCGGCTGCGGGCAGCTGGCTATCAAGGAAGACCAGCCCCGGGGCAAATCAATTCGCAAAGAAATAAATTAGATTAACCGCGCAGCTTCAAGCTTATGCAGGCCGGCATGCCCCTCTTTTAGACGGTGCTTGGTTATTATGGCCTCCCCCGGGCAAGCCCCGGCGTCGTAATCTCAATCGTGAATAAAATTCAATAACCGGTCGAAACGGGGCAGCCAGCGTTCGGCATCCCATGAAAAATAAATCATGCCGGCTTTGCCTACAACGTGGGTCTGCGGTACAAATCCCCAGAAGCGGCTGTCTTCACTGTTATCCCGGTTATCACCCATCATGAAATAGTAATCCTGCTGAATCGTATATTGGTTGGTCTGCTCGCCGTTGATCGTAAACTGGTCGCCATTGCGCCCTACATTATTGCCCTCATACCGCGTGATAATGTTCTCATAGACATGATAGTTCTCGGGCGTGAGCGTTACGGTCTGTCCCTTGAACGGCACCACCGTAGTCGGAAGGTGATGGTGGTTCACAAAACCGGATGAGAAGCTGAACCGGCGCCGGTCATATTCATTGAAGCCGTCGGGCAGAACAAAGAGCTCAACATTGGTCACCTCCGGCCATTGCCGGATAGTTTCTGCAACCTGATCGTTCATATTGATACGGTAACGGCCGGGCTGCTGGGAACGGTACAGGGTACCCCCGGCAGCTTTCACTTTCGCTGCACTCAGCCGCACGCGGTTCCGCACCTGTACTTCGTAGGTCTTCTGGATCCCGGGAAAAGACTGTGCACGATCCCCGTTTACAAAAAGCTGGTTGTCATCGATCCTCAGGGTATCTCCCGGCACCCCAACCGACCGCTTGACATAATTCGTCTTAGCGGCAACAGGCGCAAGGTCAATGGGATAGTTAAAAACCACGATGTCATTGCGTTCAACTTCACCCAGTCCCGGAAGACGCACCCACGGCAGCACAAAACCGGGCATATAGATGTTGGTAAACGGGATGCCGATGACCATGGGTGTGCGCGGCCCATAGCTCATTTTTGAGACGATGAGAAAATCACCGGTCATCAGTGTTTTTTCCATGGAGGGTGTGGGAATACGGTACGCCTCAAAAAAGAATGTCCGTATAATCAGCGCCGCCACAAATGCAAAGAGAAGGGCATCAGCCCATTCACGCAGCCAGCTTTTTGCTTGTTTATTTTGATCCTTTCTTCGTTGCTCCCTTCTTTGCCGCCGTTCTTCCTTCGAAAGTTGATTTGCCAAAATAGCTCCTTATGTGTCGTTCAAATATTTTGTGCCTGGATTAGTACGTCATTCCGGGAGGGGAAGAAATTTTGGTGGTACGGTAACTGCCATCTTCGTGGGTCACATTAAACCACTGTCTGCGTTCAGGCGAATAGTAATAATCCTGGTAGGTCGGCAAATCATTAACAGCCATGATTTCCTGTGAGAAATAGCGTTTAATCTGAGGCATCAGGTCGATGTATTCACTGGCTCCGGCATAAACCAGGCCACGCCCGAAGGGACCGTCAATATCGAGCACCATCATGGGGATGCTGTCATCAATAACAAACCAGTACTCGAACTGGATGGCTTGTGCAGGCCGGAAGTCTTCCAGCTTTATGAGGTCTTCGATGGTCTTGGTCGGGTCACCGTATACCTCCTGCAGGCGCGCCCTGATTTCATTGGTCTGTCGGCCGTCAATTTCGGTCTTGTCGTAAAAGCCCTGACCGGTCCATTTGACATCGCCAAATTGACTCATAAACCAACTATGCCGATCCTGCCCGATTTTTTCAATTTCGGGCTCTTCGAACTGGGCATAACCTGCCGTAGCTATTAAGGGTAAAAACAAAGCAACAAGGACTAAGGGTTTAAGTAACGTTTGCATCAGAAAATGTTTGTTTAGTAAATGGGTTCAAGTTGGGTTAACGTTGGAAGCCGGTAAATATTACCGGTCTGATAATATATTCAATTATCGTCATCCATGGATAGAACAGCAAGAAATGCTTCCTGGGGTACTTCTACTGTACCGACCTGTTTCATCCGTTTCTTTCCTTCTTTTTGTTTTTCCAGAAGTTTTCGCTTTCGGGAGATATCACCGCCATAGCATTTAGCCGTAACATCCTTGCGCATCGCCCGGATCGTTTCACGGGCAATAACCTGCGAGCCGATAGCGGCCTGAATGGGGATTTCAAACTGGTGCTGTGAAATAAGCTTTTTGAGTTTCTTGCACAGTTTACGTCCCAGATCGTAGGCTTTGTCGCGGTGAATGATGCTCGAGAGCGCATCCACCGGGTCCCCGTTGAGCAGAATATCCAGCCGAACCAGGTCTCCCTGGCGGTATTCCAAAAATTCATAATCCAGTGAGGCGTAGCCCCGCGTACCGCTTTTCAGGCGGTCATAAAAGTCAAAGACCACTTCCGCCATAGGCAACTCATAGGTAATATCCACGCGCTGGCTCTGCATGTGAATCTGGTTGACATACTTGCCTCGCTTTTCTTCGCACAGCTTCATCACCGGACCGATGTAGTCGGAGGGCGTGATAATGCTGGCCCGGATATACGGCTCATAGACCGTATCCACTTTACCGGGATCCGGCATCTCGCTGGGATTGTCCACCTTGATCTTTTTCTGCTCGTTTTTCTCCGTGACATGCACCTCGTACTCCACATTGGGTACTGTAGTGATAATATCAATATCAAATTCCCGGTCCAGGCGCTCCTGGACAATCTCCATGTGCAGCATACCCAGAAAACCGGCACGAAAACCAAAGCCGAGGGCCTTGGAGGTTTCCGGCTGGTAGGTCAGCGAAGCATCATTCAGCTGCAGCTTTTCAAGTGCCGAGCGAAGATCTTCGAATTCATCCGACTGGGTGGGAAACAGCCCGCTGAACACCATCGGCTTGGGTTCCTGGTAGCCGGGAATAGGTTCTTCGGCCGGATTTTCGGAGGTGGTTAGCGTATCGCCCACCCGCGCATCCTGCAGTGATTTCACACTCCCAATAACATAACCGACATCGCCGGCCTCAAGCTTTTCGGTCTGCACCTGTTTAAGTTTCAAGTGGCCGATTTCTTCTGCATCATATTCCTTCTGGGTAGCCATAAACCGTATGCCATCTCCCTTATGGAGCGTCCCCTCCATTACCCGGACATACACAATAGAGCCACGATAGGTGTTGAACACAGAATCAAAGATAAGGGCACGCAGTGGCTTACCGGTATCGCGCGCCGGGCCCGGGATGTGCTCGACTATAGCCTCGAGCAGCTCATCAACCCCCTGCCCTGTTTTGGCTGAGACATGCAGAATATCCTCATGATCACAGCCGATAAGGTCAACAATCTGTTGCCCGACCCCTTCCGGGTCTGCTCCCGGCAGGTCGATCTTATTCAAAACCGGAACAATTTCGAGGTCCTGTTCGATGGCCTGGTAGAGCGTTGAGATGGTCTGGGCCTCAATGCCCTGGGCCGCATCCACCACCAGTAATGCCCCCTCACAGGCTTTAAGTGCCCGCGAGACCTCGTAGGCAAAATCAACATGCCCGGGAGTATCAATCAGATTGAAGATCACATGTTCGCCATTGGGCCGGTGATAATCCATCTTGATAGCGTGGCTTTTAATCGTAATGCCGCGCTCACGCTCCAGATCCATATCGTCCAGGATCTGCTCCTGCATTTCCCGCTCGGTTATAGCCCCTGTCCGCTCCAGCAGACGGTCGGCGAGCGTGGATTTGCCGTGATCAATGTGGGCAATGATACAAAAGTTGCGGATTTCTGACATAAGATTGTGCTACCTGCACCGGTTTGGCTTACAAAAAAGAACGCTAAAGATACAAAATTCGACTGCTGTTTTCATCCGTAAATACACAAAATTGGAAATAAGACGTGAATATTAAAAAAGCCCAACACTTAAAGAGCATTGGGCACACATCACATGTCCGGAAAAGTTGAAAAACTCAGCCTTCGGCCTCTTCCGCCTCATGTTCCTCTGCAACAGGACTCAACAATTCAACATGAAAGCGGAATTCCTCCCCTTCTATGGTCATGGTTTCGTACATTTCCCGTATGAGACCAAAAACCACTTCCGTCTCCCCTCGCACACTGGTCGACAAGTAGTTCACATCTACCTCCACGTCGTGCTGTGCTACTAATTCGAGCAGAAAGTCAATGCTTTCACGAGGTTCGGCCGCTTTAAGAGGAATATACGTAAACTGTGCAGTTGTAATCATAATTTAAACACTCAATTTAAAAATCTGTTATTCACTTGTTTTGGTTAGTAAGGATAAATGATTCCCGCTAATAGTTCAATGAAAAATACCCGGTCAGCCACGCATGGATGCGTTTACGGCTGCCTTTGCCGGCCGGTATGTGCAGAAACAGGCCACAGCTGAAGAATTTCGATCTTACAGGATGTCTCAATGGTAATAATTGTTTATCTTTGCCCCACTATTTTAGCAAGCAGCCGGCTATAGCTTGTCAACAGCGGGAAATACTTCCCGTCCCCCCCTGTCAATATGCACCCGAAAAAATGATATCCCGGGGAACAACTTGTATTTTAAGCAGTATAGATCATACCAGAAGAACCATCACCATAATCGTAATCATGCACTGGAAACTAATCAGCAACGCTTTTATTCAGTTGACTATTTTTACCCTTTTTTTGATAGGTTTAGTGATTACCTTTTCAGCCTGACTTCCTGTTTCCTGAACGATGGGAAGTCACTGAACGTTAAGCACATACCTGAAAAAAGGTTCTAATCTTGAATAAACATATACTATTATGGCGAACCTAAAGTTACCATCACTATTACTCATTTTTTCTGTTGCTGTCATGTTGGGTTTTACTGCCTGCGACACAACAAATGAAAATAATTCAACCCAAACCGGGAAAATTGAAGTCAAGCTGACCGATGCACCGGCAAATTATGAGGCGGTGAACATTGACATCGAAAAAGTGCTTCTTCATAAAAGCGCGGATGCGGAGGTAGATACCACCGAATCCGGGGAGGAAGACGCAGAGGACGGGTGGATAACCATCCTTGAAGAGCCGATGGAGGTTGACCTTCTTGAGCTGACCAACGGCAACGATATCACCCTGGGCTCTGCAGAACTGGAAGAAGGCCGGTATTCTCAGCTTCGGTTTGTCCTCGGTGATAACAACACCATCACCATCGACGGGCAAACTGAGCCTCTTACCACGCCAAGTGCTCAACAGTCCGGGTTAAAGCTGCAGCTTAACACCGACATCGAATCGGGCACAACCTATACCCTTCTGGTTGATTTTGATGCCGCCCGATCCATTGTCGAGGCCGGCAACAGCGGGAAATACATTCTCAAGCCGGTGCTTCATGCCGTCAACCTGGCAGAAGCCGGGTCTATCAGCGGCAATGTTGAACCGCCCGTTTCAGAGGACGATGGATTCAGAACCAACGTCATGGCCATTACCGGTGATGACACGCTCTCTACTATCACCAGCGACAACGGCGACTATATGATCATGGGACTGCTGCCAGCCACCTATGACGTGGTTTTCGATCCGGACAGCGATATGCACAGCGATACGACGGTAACCGGCATTGAAGTAACCGCAAATGAAGAAACCGTGGTTGATACTGTTTCATTTCAATAACCCGGTGCAGAAAACATTATCCTAATGTCAAGGTCCTGCTTCTGGAAGCAGGACCTTTTTTTATGCCATTCTCACGGCCCGGCGGTATCAGCCCCCGCCCCATAGTTATATTTGGATTATAAGCAGGCAGTTAATATCCTTCAGCAAGGATTGAGTACAGGGATCATGCCTGGGAATCGATGGGCTTTACAACAGGCGTTCATATCCTATTCTTTTTAAATTTTAATAAACCGGGAATTTATGACTAAAACCACATCTGTATCGCACAGTATATTCATCGCACTGCTATTCATCTTCAGCAGCTGTACTTCAGAGACGGAACAACCTGCAGAACAAGCCGAATCGAAAACGATCCAGGAGCTCGCTGATCGGGTGACCGTCATCGACGAGGGATTAGCTGGACCGGAAGCTGTTCGCTACGATCCGGACCAGGATGTATATTTTATTTCCAACTTTAACGGCCCCGGCGGGGAAGCGGATTCCAATGGATACATCGCCCGGGCCCGGCCCGACGGAACCGTTGACTCACTGAAGTTTATGACCGGGACTAAAGAAGCACCGCTGCATGCCCCGCGCGGTATGTATATTACCGGAGACACGCTTCTTGTCGCCGATGTAAAGGGGGTTCACAGCTTCAACAAGCGAACGGGCGCCCAGCTTTCTTTTACCGACTTTACGGAGTTCGAGCCCGGCTTTCTCAATGATGTGGCTGTCGACCCCGCCGGCGTTGTCTATGTTACCGACACCGGCCAGGCTCGGGTCTACCAAATGCGCGGCCAGCAAGTATCTATAGCTGTTGACACGCTGGAAAATCCGCCCAACGGCATTACGTTTGACCCCGACAGCAACCGTCTCGTGCTTGCCCCGTGGAACGGCGGCCGGGTTTTCCCCTCATTTACAACAGAGAATACCACACCACAGGATTTTATTACCGTCACCTCGGGGGGTAACTTTGATGGCATTGAACCTTACAACGGCTCATTTCTGGCAGCCAGCCAAAACGATTCAAGCCTTTACCTCATCAGTTCGGACATGGAGAGCAGGGCCATTATCAAAACGGCCCCCTCCCCGGCCGATATAGCTCTTGACACCAAAAGGAACCAGGTTGCGGTTCCCTACATCAACCTGAACCGCGTGGATATCTGGCAAATTGACCAGGAGAACATCGAACAGTAACCCGGAGTTTCCTTTTAGAACGGGGGGAGTGATAAATGCATCTCCCCCCTTCTGAAAGAATCGGGTGTAAAAAACTTGTGGAAGATTACTTAAAAACCATTATCTTTCAACTGATGAAAAAATACAAGAACCATATCCACTCCTTCCATCATCATGGCGGTTTCGACCGTCAATAGCATTTCTGAAAGTAGCTGAAGCTACTCCTCCATCCCCGTACTTACTTCACAACTTTTTCAACTTAGACCTATTGTTCATTGCTATGGAACGAACTGCTGATTCCAAAACTTCACTACGCATCGCTATCCAAAAATCCGGACGACTGACGGACAAGACGATTGAACTGCTGAAAGGCATCGGATTGCGCTTTGATGACTACAAACGCAACCTGATGGTCAAATGCCGAAACTTTGATGTTGAGCTCCTGCTCATCCGGGATGACGATATCCCCGAATATGTGCAAGACGGGGTCTGCGATCTGGGCTTTGTAGGAGCGAATGTCACTGCCGAAACCGGTGCTGATGTCAGTGTACTCCGTGGCCTGGATTACGGGGTATGCCGGCTCTCCCTGGCCGCACGCAAAGATGGAGATATCCAACAGCTTGAAGACTTTGAAGGCAAGACCATTGCCACCAGTTATCCAAGGCTGACTCGCCGCTTCTTGGAAAACAATAATATTGCCAATACCAATATTGTAACCATCTCCGGAGCGGTTGAAATAGCCCCCCGTCTTGAAGTCGCCGATGCCATCTGTGATCTCGTTTCCACCGGAAATACGCTCAAAGCAAACGGGCTGGAAGAGCTGGAAGTCATCCTGGAGTCTGAAACCCAGCTCATCCAAACCAACAAGAAACTGTCTCCGGGCAAGAAAAAGCTGATTGAGAAATTCTTAATCCGCATGGACAGTCACCAACAGGCGGAGCGCAGCCGCTACATCATGATGAATGCCCCGGAGTCTGCAGTCCCTAAAATCAAGGAAATTATCCCCTCACTGAACAGTCCCACCGTCATGCCCCTGGCCGATGACCATATGGTGGCCATTCATACGGTCATTCCAATTGACCAGTTCTGGATTGTAATGGAGCGGCTTAAGGAGGAAGGGGCAACGGGCATTGTCATCCTTCCCATAGAAAGCATGATCCTGTAGCAACAGAAAACATCCTAATATCCCCCTGATGAGGCTTCACCATGAAAACGTATTCTTATAGGGAACTCTCTCGCAAAGCAGTTGCTGAGCTCTGCCAGCGCCCAAAAATGGATTTCAAAGCGATTTTCGAAGTCGTTGAACCCATTATAGCAAAGGTGAGAGAAGAGGGAGATACCGGCATAAACTATTATTCGCAGAAATTTGACGGACTTTCTCCCGACCCACTGGTAATCGATCCGCGCGAGCGGGACATAACCCTTGAGCCGGAACTCAAGGAGGCTATCGATACAGCCTATCATAATATACGTCAGTTCCATGAGGCACAGCTGCCGACCCCGCTTGAAGTTGAAACAATGAAAGGGGTACAATGCCGGCGGGTGGCTCGCCCTATCGAACGGGTGGGACTTTATGTTCCCGGCGGCACCGCCATATTGCCCTCGACCCTGATGATGCTCGGTATTCCTGCCGCCCTGGCCGGTGCTGAGACCATTGTTGTCGCAACGCCTCCTCAACAGGACGGATCGATTGCGGCTGAGCTCATCTATATCGCTCAGAAGATTGGCGCCACTCACCTTCTCAAGGCGGGCGGCGCACAGGCAGTAGCCGGCATGGCCCTCGGCACCGGCTCGATACCCAAGGTGGATAAAATTTTGGGACCAGGCAATCAATACGTAACGGCGGCCAAGATGCTGCTGCAAAACAGCGATGCTCAGATTGCTATCGATATGCCCGCAGGACCGTCAGAGGTGCTGGTCATTGCTGACCAAACCGCCCAGCCGGACTTTGTGGCTGCCGACCTGCTTTCCCAGGCAGAACACGGCCGCGACAGCCAGGTGGTTCTTGTTGCCATAGAGGGTTTTAACCTGGAGGCGTTCCGCCGATCGCTTGACAGGCAGCTGGACGGCTTGCCCCGGAAGACGATAGCCCGGCAGGCCATATCACAAAGTTTTGTACTTGAAGTGGCATCCCCCCGGGAAGCTTTTGAATTCTCCAATCTCTATGCCCCGGAGCACCTGATCGTGCAATGTGAAGATGCCGCGGCGTGGCAGGATGAGATCAAGAATGCAGGATCGGTCTTTTTGGGTCACTGGACCCCGGAAAGTGCCGGTGATTATGCTTCAGGTACCAATCACACCCTCCCAACCTACGGGTATGCCCGCATGTACAGCGGTGTTTCGGTCGATTCGTTCCTGAAGCAGATTACAATACAGGAGCTTTCGGAAGAAGGGTTAAAAAACCTGGGCCCGGCCATCGAGAAACTCGCCAGTCTTGAAAAGCTGGAGGGGCATCGCAGGGCCGTATCCATCCGCATACAGGCGATGGCCCCCTGAAAGCGAAAGTCATGCAGAAAGTCCGGGCTTCACAATGCCGGCCTGGATGGTTCGTTTACTGCTACGACAACGCCAAAATGTTAACCGTGACCATTTAATGAAGAAAGAAGCAATGAGTACTTCCTTTAACCTGGAGAAACTTGTTCGTCCCAACATCCAAGCTCTGAAGCCGTATCACAGTGCCCGGCAGGATTTCAGCGAGGGGCTGCTGCTGGATGCCAACGAAAACAGCTACGGAGATCCCATTCGAAGCAGCCAGGAGCTGCACCGTTATCCGTCGCCAACCCATCCACGGCTGCGCAAGCGCATTGCGCAATGGCGCAGGGTCCGTCCGGAGAATGTGTTTATAGGGGTTGGAAGCGACGAAGGCATCGATTTGCTGTATCGTATTTTCTGTACCCCCGGGCAAGACCGCATCCTGACCACCCCGCCCACCTATGGCATGTACCGGGTTTCTGCAAATATCCACGATATCGCTATTGACGAGGTCCTGCTTACCAAAGATCACTTCCAGCCACAGGTTGATCAGATACTGAAGGCTGTCACCGATCATACCAAAATTTTACTTCTCTGTTCCCCCAACAACCCCACGGGCAATACCTTCGAGCGGGACAGGATGCGAGAGCTGATAGAGTCGTTCCCCGGAATTGTAGTCGTTGATGAGGCGTACATCGATTTCAGTGACGAAGAAAGCTGGGCCTCCGAAGTTAATACCTATCCCAACCTCGTCGTACTGCAAACACTCTCCAAGTCGTTCGGCCTGGCTGGCATCCGCCTGGGCATCACCTTTGCCTCCGATGCAATTATTGATTATATGATGAAAGTAAAGGCGCCCTACAACGTTAATAAGTTAACGGCCCAGCGAGCACTCGAGGCTTTCGATAAGATGGACCGTATTGCATCAAATATTGCAAAGATAAAAAAACAACGCTCCACGCTGCGGCAACAGCTGGAACAGATTGCTATCGTAAGGCATATTTATCCCTCTGAGGCCAACTTCCTGCTGGTAAGGGTGGACCATGCCCGGAAGATTTACCAGAAGCTGGCCGACCGGGGCATTATTGTCCGGTACCGCGGTAACGAACCGCACTGCGATGATACCCTGCGTATTACCGTCGGTACGCCTGAAGAAAATGAACGTTTAATCTCAGCTTTAAAACAACTGACAGAATGAAGATCTGGATCTCCTCGGATGCCATGGCGGGCCGGAATGACGATCTGCTCCGGCCGGGAACGCTCTATGGCCTTCAACGCCTGCAGCAGCTCGGTCACAGCATTAGCTACTCCATGGATTTCCTTTCGGACCGACAACAAGAACTCCTGCAAAACGAACAGCTTGCGCCCGCTTCCTTTGAGGAGGACACAGCCGAGCTGCTCATCCGGGCTGAAGGTTCCCGGTTGCACGCAACGGGAGATGCCGAGACGGTTGAGGAGTCGGAAGACTGGATCACACTGAGCCAGAAAATCTGCTTTCCCACGCGTACTGCTTCCTATCAGCGGCAAACGGCCGAAACCGATATTACCATTGAGCTCAACCTGGATGGGACGGGAGTAAACAATATAGATACGGGGTTATCCTTCTTTGACCACATGCTTGAACAGATTGCCAAACATGGACTGGTTGACCTGGACCTGCACTGCGACGGGGACCTGGACGTGGATGAACACCACACCATTGAAGATGTGGCCATTGCTCTCGGAGAGACAATTACCGAAGCCCTGGGCAATAAAATAGGCATTCAACGATATGCTTTTGTGCTGCCAATGGACGAGACCGCAGCAACCGTTGCACTGGATCTTTCCGGACGCCCCTATTTGAAGTTTGAGGGGACGTTCAAGCGCGAAAAGGTCGGGGACTTTCCTACCGAGATGGTCAAGCACTTTTTCTATTCACTGGCCATGAATCTGAAAGCCACGCTTCATCTAAGCGTTGAGGGGGAAAATGACCACCATCAAATCGAAGCCTGTTTCAAGGGGCTGGCCCGCTGTCTGCGTG
This sequence comes from Fodinibius sediminis, assembly GCF_900182555.1. Classification (GTDB taxonomy): domain Bacteria; phylum Bacteroidota; class Rhodothermia; order Balneolales; family Balneolaceae; genus Fodinibius; species Fodinibius sediminis. Next base: position 193,468 of record NZ_FXTH01000004.1, read on the forward strand.
CTGCCGTCAGTCGTAATGAACGCAACGCCAATATTCTGCCAAGCACCAAAAACCTGTTGTAACCACCCATGATTGCCATCATCAACTACGAAGCCGGAAACTTAGCCTCGGTATCAAATGCACTCAGCCGGCTGGACGTACCCCATACCATTACCAATAAAGAAAAGGAACTTGACGAGGCGTCCGGAATCATTTTCCCGGGGGTCGGCCATGCCAGGCCGGCCATGGAATCGCTGCAGGCAAACGGGCTGGACCACTGGCTGAAAAACACCTCCAAGCCAGTTCTGGGTATCTGCCTGGGCATGCAGCTGCTCTACGATTCATCGGAAGAAGGAGATGCCAGCGGACTGGGTATTATTCCCGGTCGGCTCAGGAAATTTGATGCTTCGCTGGAAAAGGTTCCCCACATGGGCTGGAACACCTTTTCGGATATGCGGGATCACCCGCTTCTTGAAGGATTCAGCACTGATCATTATTTCTACTATGTACACAGCTATTACGCCCCGGTCAATGATTTCACTATAGCTTCCTGCCGGTACATTACCAACTTTGCATCTGTGGTAGCCAAAGACAACTTTATGGGGGTTCAGTTTCACCCTGAAAAGTCTGGAAAAGCCGGGGCTCAGCTGCTTCGCCAGTTCCTGCAGTATGCCCTGACCTCATAGTTTCCTGCCGGCACCATAAATATCTGGGAAATCAATCTTCGCGGACGAGGCCCGCCACACGGGCCCCGCTGTCATCCAGGATTACATAAACGGCAATTTCCTTGTCCGGATATCTGCTCCGGTCTCTGCGGGTATAAACCTGCAGCTTAAAAACAGCCGGGAAATTCTTTTGTGTTATCTTCCACCTATCTGGGTCCAGCGTTATCATCGGCCGCCGTGTGCTCCCTCTGATCGATTTTTCCGTCCCCTCCGCGCTGACACTAAAGGCATAGTCGGTCTGATCTGCTTCATACAGCTCCCCCTCGATACCCAAGTCTGTGAAAGAGATGAAGATCTTCCCTCCTTTTAACACGGCCTCGAACTTGTCCAGGGGATTTAGACGGGCATACCAGTAGCAACCGATTTTGTCCCTCCGCTCTATTAATGTCTGAATCAGATACGCTTCAGCAGCAGGATCGGGAAGGGCTCCGGTCTCAACAATGGCCCGGATCTCTTCATCAGAAAAAGCCATGACCATTTTTGCCCCCCATAATCCATCGCGGGGAGTAACCTTCTCAAATGCCGGATTTGGGTAATTGGGGACCCACCGTCCGGGATTGAACAGCGTTGATTCGAAATAACCAACCGAAGGATAAAAGGGTCGGTCGCGGGCTTCCGGTTTGGCCCAGGGCTTCACATACAGGCCAAGGCTGGTATACAGCAGACCCATATAGCGGGGATCATACCGATATTCCTGCCCTCGTTTTGTGTGCCTCAACGTTGTACCCACGGTCCCGAGGGTGGAACCCATATCGAGCAAATAATGGCGGATGTACTGCCTGCTGCCCTCATCCACATAGACCGCCATCGTATTGGCCCATCGGCGATCGGTATCATTAAGCCATGAGGCCAGCACCCGGAGGCCTCGCACTTCCCTGCGGTCTTCATGCGGAATCCTGTCATTGGGATCATCCCTGCGCCTGCCCCTGAAATTCCAAGGCCCCAGCGGGCGGCCCTCCACATATTTGCTGGCCAGGACCCTCACTTTTCCATCACTCCTGCTGTATCCTTTTTTTAATATCTCCCGCAGGTCCGCCTCGGTCATCAGCTGTTCCTCTCCCTCCTTGACTACCGTGGCATCTTCTGCTATCATCAGCTGCTCAGGATCCAAATAGGTAATGCTGTTTTGCGGCACAAAATATCCGGAAGCGTAATATATATTGGTAGCAATCACTTCTGAGGAGGACATCAACCCGGGGTATCCGTTCCGGTCCAGTTTGATGATGTATGTATTATCGCGGGCATCACGGATTGTAAAGCCGGGGGTTACCCCTTCCGATTTTCCCCGGATCACCGTAATGGCCCGGCTGGTATCTGGTTTATCCCCTTTTACCGGTCCCTGCTTCAAGGCTTCGATGCTCATCGGCTGGAAATAATGACGGCGCGTATACCAGCTGGAATTGGGAACTTCATCCAGCACGTTGACATTTTCTGCTTCATCCCTCCCATTCGTGCCCATCAGCTGCCCCAGGTATTGAAATGAAGACCCCAGATCCAGGGGTTTTTCCAGTTGATAAAAGGTACTCAGATAGAAGGTCTCCCAGCGGAAATGCTCTTCCGTTTCAGCGGGGAGCGGAATATCCCTGTTATCCGGATCAAATGTTTTAACGGCTTCCAGGGTATACGGCTTAGACGTGCTGCATGCACCCAGTAGCGATACTCCTGCAATAAACAGTACAATTTTTACGGTCTCCATACTTTTACCCTGAGAAAGCTTTTTATCATCTCAAAAGTTCATACTGAATTCCATCAGGCTCCGTGTTCCTTCGCGGCTGAATGCTATTTCAACCCGGAAAAGAAAATCAGAAGCCGTCATAAATCGCAGGCCGGTTCCATAAGCACCGTGGAACTGATCCAGATCAATCTGCCTGTAGTTGTGAAATACCTGTCCCTGGTCGGTAAATAAGACCGCATCCCAGGTATCCCAGATGGGATACCGGTACTCAAGCGTCAAAAGCAGTGAGCCAAGATCCCGAAACCGGTCCTGCCGATACCCGCGAAGATTCGCCGCATCCCCCAGGATGCTCTTTTCATAAAAAGGCACAGAACTGTTGCCAAGCGGGTATCTTTTCTGGAGACGTGCACGAAGTGCCAGCCGACGGTCCAGGGGCAGGCCCGGAAGAGGAAAGAACTGCTGCCAATCTCCGTAGTAGTTCAGATACTCATAATCACGGCCTGTCGTACTGCGGTTGTAACGAACCCCCAGATCAAAGAGCGACCCGGAATAGACCCGTATTTTTGTCTGTTTAAAATCGTAGGAAGTGGTGATGGTGCTGAGCAGGTTATCATTTGTATTCCGGGAAAGCGCCCTCCTGTTGTCTGCGATCATACCGAGTCCTGTATGAAGCAGCGTAGCTTTCCCCAGCCCAAAGCCTTCCGATTGCAGAGCACTGGGAAGCGGGGCTTCCCCCTCCGCCGCTTCCATGGAAATATCACGGATCACTGCGTGGGTCAGCCCCAGCGTAAGCTCGGCAAGGATACCGGGTGTCACCAGATAGCCCGCTTCTGTTTGCAGGCTGTAATGTTCTATCCGATAAGAGGCTTCAAGATCATCTGAACTGCTGTTGCCTCCCAAAAAAATATTCTGATCATCATTTAGCCGCATATTCCCGTTGAAAGTAAGCTGATACCGCTGCAGCTGTTCCGGGGGAATTTTATAATTTACCCCGAGCTTGAAATTTTCAGCATTCGTATAAAAAGTATTCACATCAAGAGAATGCCCGGTACCGGCCACGTCCCGGTTAAAGTAGGTAATACCAGCAGCAAAGGCAGTCCGCCCCCCCACCGAAAAGTTTGGATAAAAACCCGCCGTTCTCTCTTCATTCAAAAAAAGATCGGACAGCCTGTCGTACACCTGGTATTCCTGGCTCCAGATGACGCCCCATTTGAGGGGCATAATCGCCAAGTGCAGGATGGATGCCGGAATTCTAAGTATTTCCCTGCCCAACCCCGTCTCAGCACGGTAGGGTATGGAATCGGGATGAACGGCAGCCGGCAGCGTATCAGGAAGAACGATTATGGAAGGGCCGGGGGGCGAGCCCCCCCTCTTCACGGAGAACGATTCAGACATGGTATCTCCGGCCATCCCCGACGAAGGTCCGATGAACCAGACAAACAACACCGCCATTCCAAAGATGTAAAACGCTTTAGTCATTGATTGATCCACAGGATGAATGATCAGGGGTAATCAGTTAAAACAGGCCTGCTTACGCTCAGCTTAAACAAACAAGCTTATCCACTGATTAGTTTAGATTGATTGACGGTTTTATGCAACTCACTTCTCATACAATCTCCCGGCCGGCAGCAATACTCAGATGGTGCAGCACCGGGTGCCGCAGGTGAGACAGGTAGGTCAGGGCTTCTCCGGCTGATTGCATCTCCTGCCCGAACTCACCATAATCATCCTGCCTGGATAGCAGTGATTCAAACAGAGGCATCAGGTATTTTTTTATTTCCCACTCGATCAGATTATCCAGGAATTCTATGCTTTCGGATACCAGTACTCTATTTTCACTTCGAATTCCCTTGTACACATTGTAGATATCGTGGGCGTCATAAATCAGGCCCAGCAGACGGAATATATTTTCAAAACTCCTGGCCGCCTCTTCCTGAATACTCTGCAGCAGCTCATCAAGGTGATCTGACCGTTGCAGCAGCGAATAGGACTGTCTGAGCAAAGCGTACCGCCGGGCTTCTTCGTAGACAAACCGCTTTAGCTGCTCTTCATCAAAAATGGGCGATTCGAGTCGCTGCCGCATCCGGCTCAATGCTTTGACCACCTGGTGCCTCACCGGGATATCACAATGATCGAGCCCCATCTGCAGGACATCCAGAGCTACCTGGCTGTCATTAAGATATAAAATACGGGGAATAAGCAACCGCTTGGAAAGTGCAACCTCGTCGTCTGTCAGATAATCAAACAGGGTACCCAGGATTCGATCCCCGTACATCGCAAGTCCCTTCTGTGCCGTTCGCCTGTATTTCTCGGAATTCAGATAATCCAGCAGCAGGTGGATGAACTTCCGGTCGCCAACCCGGCCGGCCGCAATGATAGCCCTTTGAACCACCTCGGGCGAAGAATCCTGAAGCAGCCCCATGAGAATATGCGACCGATCCCGGGCATAAACCACTCCCAGTACACGGGCCACCTCCATTTTCAGATCTTTCTGATGCTCTCCCCGGTAGTTCGCTGCCTGTTCCAGATAATCGGTTGTGATGAGCGCTCGCTCTTCTCGTCCCCCGTCCTTGGCAATCAGCCCCAATGTGGCGATGCGAATTTTGATGTCCTGGTGATGCAATCCTTCTTTGAGAATCTCGAGCCAGTCCACTTCATACCTTTGGGCGTCATAAAAATGATAAATATACCGGGCCGCCTCCAGACGCACCGCTACACTGGAATCCTCGATCATCCGGGCAATCTCTTCTATATAACCATCAATTTCACACTTGCGGAACAGCTGCAGGCAGGATGTCCTAATCCCCGGATCCGGATGTCCCAGTAGCCGCTCCAATACCTGCAGGGGCATCTCCTCAGCATCGCACCTTTTCCTTAGGCTTTCAAGTGCCCGCAAGACCGTAGCTTCATCATGACTCTGCAAATTCTGTACAAGCTGATCCATCGACGCCATGCTTCCTCCCTGCTGGAGGGCTGCCTGTTTATTGTTTACCTGCTTTTCTACAGATTCGCGAAACTCATTGACATACGATCGCTGAACCCAGTACGCCAGTATGATCCAACAGGCAAGCAATCCAATCACCACCAGGCTGATCTGCTGCACGGAAAGCGTCAACTGGAATGTCAACAGCAGCAGTAACAGTCCAGCGAAGCCCTGAGCACCGTTATCTACAAACAGATCAATAAATACCTTGGTCCGTTTCTTCAGGTTCATCTTCACCGGTATAAACAGCAGTTCCCGCCCTGTTCGGTCCAGGGAGTGTTTCAAGCTCTGGTCTGTCCCGCGTAACAGCACTGCAGCAACCAATCCGGTCCAGATAAAGAGTCCTACAGAACCCAGAAGCAGGATGCAGGGCAGAAGGGTAACGGCTCCGCCTACACCACGCCGCTCGATAAATTTTGTGGACAAAAATAGCTGTAATACCAGGGCAATGATACTGACACGCCCGTAAAAGCGACCCATAAAGGCCGTAAGCCGCTCGTCGGTTAGATAGACAGCCGAAGCTACGGTCTTGAACTGATAGTCGATAATTGTCGTCGAAATAACGGAAATGGCAATAATACCGATGATCAGCATCAGGTGACGAGAGTTCATGATATCATTAAAAAATCGCCGTCCCATTTCAGGTTGTTCGCGGACCGGGTATGATTCTATAGAAGATTCCGCCGGAGCAAATGTCCCGTCGGCTTCCTTCCGTATCGCCCACACCAGCAAGAGAGTTCCAAATAATATCACAGCACCTACCAGCAACAACTGCTGGGGGGCAACCCCCGCCTGGTCAACCAGAAAACCCGTGATTTCTCCTCCGGCCATCGCTCCTGCTATAGCGGAAAGACTCAGTAGTCCAAATATCCGTTTGGCCTGCATGGGATCAAACAATGCATTGGCCAGGAGCCAAAACTGCGAAGTAATCAGAATGGAATAAATACTTACCCAGATATAGAAACCAAAATAGAGAATCTGGGAATCTGTCCGGATCAGCCACCAGATGACCACCAGATTAACGGCCAGGAAGAGGGTAATACCGTTGATTACCCATCCCATACTCACCCTAGCGGAAAAACGTGAATAGCCGATTGAGATCGGGACAACAGCCAAAGCGGTCAAAATAAAAACAAACGGGAGCTGCCGGGGGCCCAGCTCAACCAGAAAAAGGCTGTCGCGTACCGGCTTCAGCAGATAGAGGGTTACCAGCAGGATAAAATTGTACAGGACCATAAGCCCGACAATCCTGCCTTCTCCTGATTTAAGGTCTACTATTGAGAGTAGGTATTCTTTCATGCATACATATTTTATGACCTTAAGAAAGGTAAAAAGGAATACGGCCTATTACCAGCTCCCTCCCCAACTATTATCCTGATAGATAGCTGATTAAATCACTATTCCGAGGACCGGTTGCCGGGTATCGCCCGCCATTTTTGCCTTGTGCATTAGTGATTAAGTTGTTATTATTTTGACTGAACGATCAGTCAAAATAAAATATGAGCCCCAGAACCCCCGAACAGAACAAAAAAATACGTGAGCAGACACAACAGAAGATTGTCGATGCCGGCTTCACCCTGTTTGCCAGGGAAGGCTACGCCTCAACCAGTATCGCTGCTATCGCCCGGAAAGCGGGGGTCTCCAAGGGGTTGATTTACCATTATTTTGACAGCAAGGAAGCCATACTGAGTACGATCTTTGACCAAATGATAGACCTCGGGGATGAGATTCTTGATTTTCCCGACGATTTTACCCCTGCTGATAAAATGCGCCAGACCCTGCAGGAAACCTTCCAATTTATAGAACAGCAAACAGGGAAAGGACGCCTGATGATCACCCTTGCCCTGCAGCCGGAGACCTACAGCAATCTGCAGTCTAAAATTGAGCGAGTCAATGAAACCCAGACGGTCAAATACATCGAAATGCTCAGAGAACTGGGCCATCAGCAGCCAGAGCTGGAGGCCTATCGTCTGGGAGCCCTGATGGACGGCATTCTCATGGGGTACGCAACGATGGGCGAAGCCTATCCCCTGGAAAAAATGAAAAAGAAAATAATGGAAGACTATGTCCCCTCTTAAACACATAACGTTCACCATTATCGTACTGGGTCTGGGCGCCCTGCCTGTACAGAGCCAGGATGCCACTGCCATCGTTCAAAAAGCCTATGACAATATGCAGGGCGAAAGCTCAAGAGCCAACATGACCATGACCATTGTACGTCCCAGCTGGAAGCGCAGTATTGCGATGAAAGCCTGGAGTATGGGAGAGGATTACAGCCTCATCCTGGTCACCGCACCGGCCAGGGATAAAGGATCGGCCTACCTCAAACGCGGAAATGAAATATGGAATTGGCTTCCCAACATCAACCGCACAATCAAACTCCCCCCCTCCATGATGAGCCAGTCATGGATGGGATCCGATTTTTCCAATAACGACCTGGTACGGGAGGCTTCTATTGTCGTCGACTATAACCATACCCTCTTGGGCGATACCACCATCAGCGGTTACGACACTCATAAGATTCAGCTCGAACCCAGGGCGACAGCTCCAGTGGTTTGGGAAAAAGTTATACTCTTTGTTACCAAGGATGAATTTCTGCAGCTCAGAGCTGAATTCTACGATGAGAACGGAAAACTGGTCAGGCTGATGGAAGGATCAGAGATCAGGGAAATGGGAGGACGCATGCTCCCTTCTCGCATGGAAATGACACCAGTGGAGGAGAAAGACAAAAAGACGATTATCGTTTACAATAGTATTGAATTCAATATCAATATCTCCGAGCGCTTTTTTAGCATACAGAATATGAAACGCCTGCAATAATCATGCAGCAATAGAATACCCGACGGATCCATGACTGGGAATAGGGCCGGTGGCCCTGCTCCTGCTGATAACCGATAACTTACTGTCCAAAATGATATGCTGTCTTTGAAACTGGCATGGAGAAATATATGGCGCAGCAAGCGCCGTACGCTTATTACCATCGCCTCCATAACCATTGCCGTCTTGCTGTCGGCGGTTATGCGGTCGATGCAGGAGGGGCAATACAAGGATATGATTGACACCACAGTAGGTACCTTCAGCGGCTATATACAGGTCCACGCCAGCGGCTACTGGGAAGAGCAGACTCTGGAGAACAGTTTTATACGCACAGATTCACTGCTGACCCAGCTCAACGCTCCTGAGGGGGTCAGCGCCGTGGTGCCCCGCATCGAATCCTTTGCCCTGGGAGCGGGCAGTCGGCAAAGCCGGCCAGTTATGGTGCTGGGTATCGATGTAGATGCCGAGAGACAACTGATGAATCCCGAAAAGAGACTCGAATCCGGTCACTACTTTAAACGCAATGATGAACGGGCAGCCATTGTGGGCCGCGAAGTGCTGGATCGGCTTCAGCTTCAGCGGGGTGACAGCCTGGTCCTGTTGGGACAGGGCTTCCGGGGCATGTCGGCAACAGGCCTGTACCCTGTAAAAGGCACTTTCTCATTACCGAACCCGGAAATGAATAAAAGCCTTGTCCTGCTGCCTCTGTCTACCGCCCAGGATTTTCTTGCAGCGGGAGACCGACTCACCTCCGCCGCTCTCGTAGTAAGCGATCCGGATCGGACAGCCGATATTGTTCAGGAGCTTAGGGAACGCCTGCCGGGCGAGGCTTATGAAGTACTGCCATGGCAGGAACTGATGCCTGGACTGGTCCAGGGCATAGAGGTGGACCGGGTAAGTGGTTACATCATCCTCGGCGTCCTATACATGGTTGTCGGTTTTGGCATACTTGGCACTCTTTTAATGATGATCTCAGAACGGACCTATGAGCTTGGCATCATGCTTTCGGTGGGAACGCCCCGCCGCAGGCTGGCTTCCATCCTCTCGATAGAAATCCTGATTGTGACCATGATCGGAAGCATAACGGGCATCCTGATGAGCCTGCCGATCTCCTGGTATTTTAATGCCTACCCCATTGAATTGACCGGTGATATGGCAGCAACCATGGAAAACTATGGATTACAGCCCATGATCCAGTTTTCGGTTGACGCCTCCATTTTCTTATCGCAGGCATTGATCATCTTTGTCATCACGCTCCTCTTCAGTTTCATTCCCATTATCCGTGCCAGCAGGCTCAATCCAGTCAAAGCCATGAGGTCTTGATTATGATTGCTAATATTATCAAACTCGGCTGGAAGAACATCTGGAGAAATACTACCCGGAGTGCTGTTGTCATCACGGCCGTCCTGCTGGGGACTTGGGCAGGCGTCTTCCTGTCAGCTTTTTTTACAGGCATGGTACAGAGCTACCTGGACAACCAGTTTAAACTGACCGTCCCCCATATCGAGCTGACCCATCCCCAGTTCAAGGATCTGTACCGTCCGGAATATTCCATCCCCGGGGCCGATACAATCATCAGTGACTTGCGCCAGCGGTCTTTCGTTGAGAAAGTGTCTGCCCAAAGCCTGGCGAGTGGTCTGGCCCAGAGTGCCCGCAACAGCTATGGCGTAACCATTCACGGCATCCTGCCCGGCCGTACCCACGGCGTGAACACCTATCTTAAAGAGGGAACCATGCCCGGCAACGACCAACAAAATCCCGTACTTGTCGGGTCCAAACTGGCCGAACGACTGGGACTGGAACCAGACTCCAGGGTAGTATTGAATTTTCAGGATGCTGCTGGAAACATTACCGGAGGAGCCTTCCGTGTAGTCGGTATCTTTGACAGCTTCAGTTCTGTTTTTGATGAGACCAATGTCTTTGTCACTCAGTCCGATCTTAATCAGCTGATGGAAGTTGGCGATCAAGTGCACCGTCTCAGCCTCACGATCACCGATTTCAGCCGGGCAAACAGCTATGCCCAACAACTTCGAACAGAATTTCCCAATCTCCGGGTAACTACTTGGGGAGAGGCGGCGCCCGAACTGCAGTACAGTTTTCAAATGACCGACCTCATGATGTACATCGTGATGGTTATCATCATCATTGCACTCGTGTTCAGCATCATTAATACCATGCTGATGGCGGTCCTTGAACGAACACGCGAGCTGGGCATGCTGCGGGCCATCGGGATGAATAAAACCCGCGTATTCGCAATGGTGGTGTGGGAGACCGTATTTCTCACCATGGTTGGAACCCCTGTGGGACTGTTTCTGAGCTGGCTCACCATTTCCTATTTTGGCCATGCAGGCATTGACCTGGGCGCTTTCTCTGAAGGGCTGAATGCCTATGGGCTGGGTGCCGTTGTTTACCCCGGTCTGCCTCCGGGCTACTATTTTAACATCACCCTTCTCATTGCCTGTGCCGCCCTGCTCTCAGCCCTCTATCCAGCCTGGAAAACCCTGCAATTGAATCCTGTGGAAGCAATTCGAAAAATCAACTGATTATTATCATTATGGCTGTTATTGAAACATACGGAATCTCCAAAATATACAACCCCGGAAAAGTACCGGTCCCCGCCCTCAATGGCGTGAATTTAACCATTGAGAAGGGAGAATTTACGGCCATTGTAGGGCCCTCTGGGTCGGGCAAGACCACTCTCCTGAATATCATTGGAGGCCTTGACAAACCCACCGGGGGAAAGGCTGTCATCCAGGGCACTGAGCTGGGCGGACTTTCCGACCGGGAGCTGGTTGATTTTCGGCTGCATCATATCGGCTTCGTATTCCAGTCGTACAATCTCATTCCCGTACTTACCGCTATAGAGAATGTTTCTTTTGTCATGCAGATGCAGGGTAGGCCGGCCAAAGAGTATCATCAAAAAAGCATGGCCCTTTTAAAAGAGGTTGGACTGGAGGATAAGATTCACAAACGCCCCTCCGAACTTTCCGGTGGACAGCAGCAGCGGGTGGCTGTAGCACGCGCCCTGGCCTCCAAGCCCGACTTTGTACTGGCAGACGAACCCACAGCTAACCTCGATTCCGTCTCTACGGCCGACCTCCTGGATATGATGCTTGAGCTTAATAAGATTGAAGACATGACTTTCGTCTTCTCCACGCATGATCAGCGGGTGATTGAGCGAGCCCGGCGGGTTGTCACTCTTGTAGACGGCAAAATAGACAAGGATGAAATACGTGCCGCATGATCACTCATGATACCAACCATATTGATCCCCTTCACCGAATCTCAGCGGGGAACCGCAGCCGCCGCCCCACGGCAGAGCATTGCGTACACAGACTTTGGCATGGCAGTTTGAACGTTCTGAGATGCTTAGCAGTCATAGTCGTTCTATGGCAACAGCCTGTTATCGCCCAGGAGAAGAATGTTGATGTGGATCTGAGCGGCTACCTCAAAGAGCTGGGACAGCTCGCGCTGGACAATAACCTGGCTACTGTGCGATACAACAACATTATACATCATCGGCTGGAAACAGACTGGAGCCTTTCCAGGCATTTTTCTTTCCAGCTCGATATGCGCAATCGGCTGATGAATGGATATAATGTTCTGTATCAGCCCGGCTACGACCGGCTGCTGGAAAAAGATCAGGGGTACCTGGATTTAAGCTGGGTTCCCATTCATACCTCCCGTACCTTGTTGCATACCCAGATTGACCGCATGCACCTGACGTACCAAGACGGGGATTATGAGGCCGCTCTGGGAAGGCAGCGACTCAACTGGGCCAAAACATTTGTATGGAGTCCCAATGATCTCTTTAATAATTTTGCCTACCTGGACTTTGACTATGAGGAGCGCCCCGGCACCGACGCCCTTAGTTTTCAGTACAGCTGGGATTTTGCCTCCAGCATTCATATCGCTTTTCAGTTTGCCGACCGCAGCAAAGACCTGGTTGCGGCCATAATGCTTCGCGAACACTGGCAAACCTACGATTGGCAATTTATAGCCGGTCAGTACCATAACCAGCTGGCCCTTGGTGGCGGATGGGCCGGCTACATTGGTGATGCCGGCTTCAAAGGCGAAATCGCCTATTTCCAGCCGGAAGCCCCCCTCTTCAGAACCGCCGGTCGTTTCTCAGCGACTACCGCCTTCGATTACATGTTATCAAATGGATTGTACCTGCAGGCGGAACTGTTATATAACGGAGGCCATGACACGACGAGTGATCCATTCAGCAGCCTGGTGCGTCCCCCCTCCGCTGACAACCTGTTCATCGCCCGCTCCGGCATCTTCCTGAATGGTTCCTACCAGCTACATCCGCTGGTGAGCGGAAGCATGGGCGTTATAAGCAGTGTTGACAAGTCGTTGTTTATTTTCTTACCACAGCTCACATTTTCTATTGCCGAGGACCTTGATTTCCTGATACTGTCTCAGCTGTTGAAGGGCGGCCTGTTCTCTGACAATATTGCAACTCCCAACCTGTTATTCATGCGACTCAAGTGGTCGTATTGACGGATGCAACATGCTAATGCCAAAACAGTGAATCATAATCTCAAAATCAGACTTTAAATACGCTTTACTGCGACCCTAAAAAAGCTCATTATGGATACCCAACTGCTACGCTTTTAGATTTCCTATGATATCACATCGCATTTTAGCACTCTTAACAGTCTGCTTGCTGCTGGGCGGTTCCATCCCGTCCCTCGGCCAGACCTCTCATACTGATAGCGCACCCCCGCCACCCAAAATTGGCTTGGCGTTAAGCGGCGGAGGCGCCAAGGGCTTTGCGCACATCGGCGTCCTGAAAGTATTGGAGGAGGCCGGCATCCAGGCCGATGTTGTAGCTGGCACCAGTATGGGAAGCATCATAGGCGGACTTTACGCCATTGGGTATACCCCTGCCATGCTCGAAGAACTTGCTCTCACCTACGACTGGGAAACGTTTTTCAGCAATCGATCGCCCCGTGAATATCAATCGATCTACCAAAAAACAAATCCTGCACAAAACCTCCTTACCTTCCCCTTCAGGGACGGATCCGTTAAGCTGCCCCGGGGACTTATCAAAGGTCAGAAGATTGCGATGCTGCTGTACCGGCTGACCGAGCCCTACCATAGCGTTTCCGATTTTCGAAAGCTCCCCATCCCCTTTGCATCCATCGCAACGGACCTTGCCACAGGCGAAGCAGTACGGATGGACCGTGGCTATCTTCCGGAAGCCATCCGGGCCAGTATCGCCATTCCAAGTATATTTGAACCAGTCACAATAGATACCTCCAGTTATATTGATGGCGGCATCGCCCGTAATATTCCCGCATCAGATGCCCGCGCCCTCGGTGCAGACATCGTCATTACATCAGACGTCAGCAGGCCCCTTTCACCCGTAGACAGCCTCCACTCCTTTGTCGATATCCTTTGGCAGTCCGTTGGCTTCACCATGAAGAACTCAAACGAACAGCAACTTGCCCTCACCGACCTTCATATCCAACCCAACATGGAGGCCTACACAACCTTTGATTTCGACAAGGCCGCCGAACTCATCAAGCTGGGCGAACAGGCCGCCCGAGAAATGCTGCCCCGTATTAAAACACTGGCACAGGCCACCGAAAAACACTCCTCTCTCCATTTTATCCCGTTTATCCAACAATCGGACACTTTGTTGATACAGCGTCTTAACATAGAAGGAGCCAACGGCTATCTGCGGGACCGTCTGAAAAATTCACTTCGCATTAAAACGCCCACTCGCCAGTCGCTTGAGGAACTGGAGCAAAAGTTAAACCGCATTTACAATTCTGGAGCGTTCACCGATCTCATCAGTTATCGCCTGCAGCATCTCGAAGGGCAGGAAGGATATCTCCTGAATATTCAAGTCAACACCCAGAACCAGCAGACGGTTGGGCTGGGGGCGCGCTACGACAGCCATTATAAGGCATCGCTGCTTTTCAGCGGTACGTTCAACAAAATTTTTACCGCCGGGGACGTCCTGTTGGCAGACCTGCGGCTGGGAGAACAGATCCAGGTGCGGGGTACCTACATCTTACCTCTTTCTTTTTATCCCAAAACAGACCTCACGCTAACGGGGAGTGCCAGCCGCCTGCCCATTGATATCTTTAACAATGAACAGCGCATATCAACCATTGATGTAGAATGGCTCTCCTTTTCACCGCAGCTGCGCATAGAGATCATGCCCCAGCTTTTTATGGGAATTGGTCCCCATTTCGAAGTCTATAACCTGAATGAGGCCGTGGGGGAAACACTGATCCTGGACAACATAAGCGGCCTGATTACCGCTCAAGTGCTGCTCTACGGGGATTCCTTCGATCATACCTATTTCCCTTCCCGGGGGCAAAAACTACTTGTTAAATCGGAGCTTTCTGAAAGCCGATGGGGAAGCAGCCGTTCCTTCTTTCAAATCACGGCAGACTGGGAGTCCCGGATCCCGGTGACCGACCGGTTCTCGCTGCTGGCCCGGCTGACCGCCGGACATACGGTTAATTACTCTCCGGTACTGCCGCTGCATTACCACTATTACGGGGGCGGGGCCATCCCGGTTTCTATCCTGGAAGATCGCCAGTTTCCGGTGCTGGGATATGACGTACAGCAGCTCTCCGGTGAGAATATCCGTGCCCTGCAACTGGGTACCCAGCTCAGAATTCGGAAAAACGCATTCCTCCAGGTCAAATGGAATGCCGCCAGGCTGACCAACCAGACAAACTGGAATCTTGATCCCTCTGACTTTCAATCGGGCTTTGGCCTTTCGGCGGGCGCTCAAACCATCATCGGTCCGGTGGAATTGACATTAATGGCCCCGGATATGAACGGTCCCTATGCATTGCGCATAAATGTGGGATATCCCTTTTAAGAACATAACCACGTGACACCGCTTCTATCATGACCCCGACCGAATGCCGTGATAATGGCAAAACATTACCTATGGCCCGGATTTTATCACCCGGTACGTATATTCATCCGTAAACGTGCGACCAAACATATCGGATACCTGCACTTCAATCGTATGCTCTCCAATCGGCAGGTTGTTGGGCACCCCTGCATTCCACAGATGCGTCGACAATACCGGATTTGATGGGCGTCGCCCCTGTAGTATATTGTCAGCCTCATCCCACTTTTGGCGAAGCGAACTCACATGGGGATCGGCACGATCCACGCGATTCATGGCGCGCCAGCTATCATCAACACCTTTCACCCGGTAGCGCACCTGACTGAACTCGCTGCCCAGAAAATAATTGACGTACAGCTGGGCACCGTGCCAGGAATCCTGGGGAACGACCTTGGGCCCCCAGATACTCATCTTGTATTCCTTTGGTTTGTCAGCCACTTTATAATCAATGGTGAAGAAGTTTCCTTTGATATTCAAGATCGCATAGCCATTGGGCGTACCATCGCGCATGAGCGTGGGCGGGATACCCCGCTCATCAGGCACTCCGGACCACCAGTCTCCATTTGTAGTCCCCACATTGTAGTGGATATGGGGCTTTAGCTGTCCCCATCCCTCATTCCGGTCAAAAAAACGGAACTGCTGAATGTGCGTGTGCGCCGACAATGAAAGAGTATGCGGATATTCCTTGAGCAGATTGAACAGGCGCTGTCGATCAGATTTGCGGAAAATTTCTCTATCCTGTGGTGTAAAGAGCGGAATATGGAACGCCAGCACCACCAGATGATTGTTTGGCACATGCTTCAGATCATTTTCAATAAAGGACAGCTGCTTATCGGTAAGCCCGCCAACATAGCCCGATTTTGCACCCCCGCGTGGATAAACAATATCATCGAGGATGATAAAGTGCGCCTTGCCTTTATTAAAGGAGAAGGTAGGCGGGCCAAAAGTGGCTTCAAAGGTCTCATCAGCATGCTGATCCGTCCGGGCATCATAGTTCATATCGTGGTTGCCCTGAACACTAAACCAGGGAATCCCGATTTTTTCAACCGACTGGCTGTAGGGGTGAAACAGGGACAAGTCATCACCGACGATATCTCCCAGGGTGATCCCAAATGCATATCCTTCGGCTTCCTGGAGCTCAGAAACGATATCCCGATCGAAGTAGGTCACCTCCCGCTCGGTATAGGGCTGTGGATCACCAAAAAGAAGCACGCTAAATGCGCTGCGCTGTTCTGCTTTCAATAACGGAAAATCCACGGATTCGGGCATCGGTCCCGTGGGCTTCACGCCTTGAAAATTCAGCTCCGGAGAACCACCCGGCTTGTGCAGGTAATAGAACTGCGGGCGGTTGAACTCATCCAGTGGAAGCTTATAGCCCGATGGCTTGATCACAAATACCTGCCCATCCTGATCATCAATCTCCAGCGTATAACGGCCCCGATCATCAGTAAGGACGACCTCCTGTCCATTGGCGACCGCCACATCTTCAAGGCCCTGTTCCCCGGAATCCTGTTTCCCATTATCATTCAGATCTATAAATACTGTTCCCTGCACCATCTGCTGGGCACGGACCTCCGGGACAATGGACCCTATACACCATACCAAAATAATAAAATAACGTAATTTCATAATATCTGCTGCTTGTTTACCTTGACGGCTCAAAGCTAATAAGATTCGCGGATCTTCATTTAACGTAGAGATTAACAAATCTTAAACTTACTTTCCTGCCTGATAATAAATACTAACCTAACCATTGAAGCAATGATTGTCATTCCCGCTGTTGACCTGCTCGACGGGCACGTGGTCCGACTGCAGAAAGGAGACTATGAACAAGTAACCATCTACAATGAGAACCCTCTGCAGGAAGCCAGAAAATTCAAGGAGGCGGGGTTTACCCATATCCACATCGTTGATCTTAACGGCGCGCGGGAAGGGAAATTTGTCAATCTCGGCAATATCACAAAAATTATCGACGAACTGGACCTCTCAATACAAACCGGGGGGGGCATTCGCAGCTATAAGGATGCGGCCATGCTCCTGGATCAAGGCGTCTCAAATATCATCTGCAGTTCAATGGCCGTAAAGAACCAGGACGACTGGCTCAAAGTGCTGGACCGCTATGGGAAGCGGGCGATCCTGGGCATGGACCTCAAAGAGGGCAAGGTGGCCTATGGCGGATGGCTGAAAACGCTGGACCAGTCGCTGGATGATTTTCTCCACCCCATGATCGAACGGGGCCTTTCCACCGTACTGTGCACCGACATTTCGCGCGATGGGACGCTGGAAGGGGCCAATACCGAACTGTATCAGTCACTGCAGCAGCAGTACCCAATGCTACAG
Source organism: Fodinibius sediminis (assembly GCF_900182555.1). GTDB lineage: Bacteria > Bacteroidota > Rhodothermia > Balneolales > Balneolaceae > Fodinibius > Fodinibius sediminis. The sequence continues at coordinate 210,876 of NZ_FXTH01000004.1, forward strand.
TTTATCGCATCCGGCGGTGTTTCCGGTCCCGGCGATCTGGCTACCCTCGATGAAGAGAACCTATACGGCGTGGTAGTAGGGCGCGCCTACTATGAAAAAAAGATCTCGCTGGAAGAGATGCTTCACTATCACCGGGAGGCATAACCCGGATCTCTGCCCCCCCTGGGGATGGATATTTCCCGAGACCTGGCATCCTCTCACTTCGAGGGATTCCTCATCATGCCCATGAACAGTACCGTACCGCTGATTCGTTCACGGATCAGATATATAAACGGGCGATCTACCACAAAAGACGGTTTCTGCACCGACGTCACTCCTATGCCGACAGAGGTTGCGGCCGCCGCTTCACTGCCCTTTTCATCCACGGTAATATTGGCCTTGTGCATGACCTTGCTGATAAACAACTGTTTATCAGCATTGATCTTTGAAAAATTGGCATCTACCTCATCAAAAGCCTCCTCCATACCCATTGTGGCAAGTACGTCATTCAGATTTTTCTTATAGCTGGATTCAAATTTGGGCATCTTCAGTTGCAGTTTCGTTTTCTGAAGCTGTTCGGTCCAACCAGCGAGGTTAGATGCGCTGAGAGATTCCTCCGCAAACCTTGTAATCGGGACATCAGGATCCGAAGGCATCAGTATTGTCATCTGGTACAGGCTGTCGCCATAGGCCATCTCTGCCATCTGAACGATCTCCGAACGAAACGTAGCTATGGGAGCATTCTGACGCATCATCTCCACTTGAACACTGGAACCATCTTCGAGCTGGAACTGACCCGGCTTGGTATCCTCAGGATCAAACCGATAGAGCCAATTTCCCTTGAAATAGGTCGTATTAATGAGATAAAGTACCACCTCGGAAGGGATGCTACCGTCGATAATTGCAGGGATGCGATCATTCGTCTCGGCACACACCCAGTCGTTGATAATATCAGCCGATGAAGCTTTGCTGAAATCCAGCGAAGCGACCCGTGCACTGAAATAGGTCTGAAGGGTTTCGTAAAAATCGGGGGCAATAGTAAAACCTTCACGTCCCCACAGCGAATTGGCTATCTGAATTTCCACCTTGGGATCAAGGTCCAGCAGCAGTTCCGTAAGGCTCTGGTACGACTGATTAATAGCCTGAAGTTCCATTTCTGTCATATCAACTGTTTCCTTTATGCCTGACAGGGTTGCCCCCTCCGCCCCGTTTAACATCATCCCCAGAGCCATGGAAACACTGAAGGGCGAAATAAACACATTATCTTCCTTCTCGGTAGCTGTAACTTTCCTGAAAAGATCGAAGCTGAAGGTATGGCCGGTACGGATAAGTTCTTCCTCGCCGGCCGTAAGGCTTCTGGGGAGTGTTTCAGGATGTTGATCATCAACATTCACCCCGTTATTTACACATCCCTGGATCCAGGGAAATATTAAAAACAGTATCACTAGTATGTGCTTCCTCACAGCCTCCATAATTACCAAGCAATTAGATTATTCAGGTTTTGCAGCATCAGTAATACACACGGCCAAGCGTAGGTAACTACTGCATGACCGGTTTATTATCGCCATTCTGTAGGTTCGTAACCCGAGGATGACGTGGAACCCCTCTTAAAGACACGATCTCCGGCCCGTCGCTCAAATTTTGTGATAAAAGAGCCCTGCCCTTCCTGCCGTACAAAACGAACCAGACGGGCCAGCAGGTAAAAAATAAGAAAAACGATCAGTGCGGCTATTACGGTAACCAGGGGGTGTTCGGATAAATTCATATAAACCTGCTGAAAATAGCTCACGCCCTCGTTGATATAATCCATCACGTAATTGACAGCTCCGCTCCCGTATTTCTGATTAAAATTGGCGGCCGTCAGGGTATTGTAGTCATTTACAATCTTGCCCACCTCCGGAATATTCTTAATCCACCATATACTCTCGCGGACGGCTTCCGGCAGCGACTGAAAACCTTCCATCATCTTTGCAAAAAAACCGCCGCGGGCGGCAGTGGCAATGAGTGCTGCGAGAGGAGCCGCCAATTTGAAACAATACTCAATAACAAAAAGAAATAGATTTGCTATAAGACGCATATAACCTGAAATAAATTGTGATTCCCTGCTTACAATGCCTTAACTTCTGCTTCACAAATCCAATATATAGAAAAAGTAACAAAGCAAAACAAAACATAGGCATGCTGACAAAACGGATCATCCCGTGTTTGGATATTAAAGACGGCCGTACTGTAAAAGGTGTCAATTTTGAAGGCTTACGCGATGCCGGAGACCCTGTTGAGCTGGCCCAGCGATATTCCGAAGAAGGAGCCGACGAGCTTGTGTTCCTGGATATCACGGCGACGAAGGAAAAGCGGAAGACACTGGTGGATCTGGTAAAAAAAATATCGCGCCGCATCGATATCCCCTTCACCGTGGGCGGCGGCATTGGCAGTGTTGAGGAAATTGCCGACATTCTCCATGCCGGCGCCGACAAAGTATCGCTCAACAGTGCTATCGTCCGGGATCCCGATCTGATTAACCGTGCGGCCCGGCAGTTTGGATCGCAGTGTATCGTAGCGGCCGTTGATGCAAAACGTACCGATGGCCAGTGGACCGTCTTTATCTCGGGTGGTTCCAAAAATACCGGACGCGATGCCTTGCAATGGATCACGGAAGCTGAACGCCGGGGGGCCGGTGAAATTCTGCTCACCAGCATGGATCGCGACGGAACCAAATCGGGCTTTGACCTGGATCTTCTGTCCGAGGTAAATCAACAGGTATCCATTCCGGTGATTGCCAGCGGCGGGGCCGGAACCATTGCCCACTGCAGGGATGCTATAAAGCTGGGCCATGCCGATGCGGTACTGGCGGCCAGCATTTTTCATTTTCGGGAAATTGAGATTTCCCTGTTAAAAGAGGAGCTGCAGCGTGCCCAGATTCCAGTAAGACAAACCTTCTAATTTTTTCAACTCCAATACCATACATAGTATCCCTGAGAAATTATGATTGACATCGAATCTCTAGATTTTACGAAAGGCGATGGTCTTATTCCCGCTGTCATCCAGGATGCCAGTACCTTCCAGGTTCTTATGCTTGGATATATGAACAGAGAGGCGCTCGAGGCTACGCTCGACAAGAAACGAGTTACATTCTACAGCCGCAGCAAAAAACGGTTATGGACCAAAGGCGAGACCTCCGGCAACTTTCTTGAACTGGTGGATATCCAGCAGGATTGCGACGACGATACGCTGCTCCTGTTGGCTCAACCACACGGACCGACCTGCCACACCGGAAATCAAAGCTGCTTTTATCAAAAAGACTTTGTCTCGGAAGAGCCCCTGTTTTTCCTGCGGGAACTTGAACAATTGATTGCCAGCCGAAAACAGGAACGTCCCGACGATTCATACACTACCTATCTGTTTGACAAGGGAGTGGATACCATTGCACAGAAAGTGGGGGAAGAAGCCGTGGAAACCGTTATTGAAGCAAAAAATAATCAACCGGACGAGTTTATCGGTGAAACAGCCGACCTGCTTTACCACTTAATGGTACTGCTTGCTGAAAAAGAAATATCGCTGGACCAGATCATAAAGCGCCTCAAAGAACGTCATAAGTAGTCGTAAGGCCCGCTGTATTTTATTTCGGTTTCTGCCGTACTTTCAGTTCTGCCGTTTGACGGCAACGCGATATAACCAGCCAATAAAAAACAGGGCTGCCAGTCCACCCGCCCAGTCGGCATAAGGGATAAACCATTCCGGGACGATACGAAGGGCATCGGTACTCTCCTGTATGGCAAATGGAATAGCCAGGATAATTCCCACCAGTGCTTCGCCGGTTATAAGACCGGATGAAAACAGCAGCCCTTGCCGTTCAGCTTCTCCACGCGCCTGTTCAGGATCCTTTCCTTCTTTACCGGCCCTCCTGGCAACGGTTCTGCCGGCCCACCAGGCAAGCCCCCCCCCGATAAAAATAGGTACCGTCAACTCCAGCGGAAGATATATGCCCACAGCGACCGCCAGCACCGGACTGCGAAAAGAGGATCCGCGGGCTTCCAGCACCTTGTCGAATATTATGATAGCGACGGCGATCACTGCTCCAATCCAGATCATATTCCATTCCAGATTTCGGGCAAACACGCCTTCAGCAACAGACTGCATCAAGGTTGCCTGCGGGGCACTCAGCATTTCATCCGGGTTCATGCCCTCTCTCGGCAATACGCCCCCCAGGCCATAGGCGTTAAACAGGAGACTTAAGATTGGAGCTATGACCAACGCCGCTGATACAACGCCCACAATTTGCATAATCTGCTGTTTATAAGGGGTCGCCCCCACGAGCTGACCGGCCTTCAAATCCTGCATGTTGTCACCGGCAATAGCAGCGGCACATGCCACCATCGCTCCCACCACAATGGCCGCTGCAGCAGCCGCCTGGGCTCTGCTGCTGTCTACAGCGAAATCCAGTTGTGTCCCCAGTATAGCCAGCAATATAAGTGAAGTGGCCAGTATGGTGGCAATGGTAACACCGGAAATGGGATTGTTTGAGGAGCCGACAAGTCCGGCCATATAACCCGCTACGGAGGCAAATAAAAAGCCGGCCACCAATGAAAAGAGAACACCCGTCGCCATTGTCAACCAATACAGCCCCCTGCTGACCGGCAAGTGCGTGGTGTCGATTACCTGGGTAAAGACAATAAAAATAGGTATTGATAGTCCCACCACCCCCCAGAGCACCAAATTTATCGGCATATCGCGCTCCGTGCGCAACCCCTGGTCGCCATCTCCCGAACGTGCCTGCTTGACAGCTTCCCAAGACGATTGAATGCCATCTTTAAGCGGCTTGGCCAGTGAAATAAGCGCCCATATACCTCCCACAACCATGGCTCCTACCCCCATATAGCGTATTTTTTCACTCCAAATCTCCAGGGCCGCCTCATAACCTGATATCCCGCCTGTGACTTCGGCAATTTCGGCAGGACTGGCAAATGCCATATACAAGGGAATCCCAAACAGCCAGGAAATAAGTCCGCCTCCAAAAACCAGCACTGCAATATTCAACCCTACAATATATCCTACCCCCAGCAGAGCCACCGAAAGCTCCGTCCCTATTCCGAATATCGAGTGACCGGCTGTTACCGAACCGCTGACGGATCCGGAAAATATCTTCAGCCCTGTTTGTCCCAGTTTATACCCCCCGGCCGCCAGGGCAGCCCATGCGATTTGTATAATGCCTTTCCCTCCCGTGCTGCCCGCTTTCAAGACTTCTCCGGTGGCAACCCCCTCCGGGAATTTTAATTTTTGTTGAATGATAAGGGCCCGGCGGAGCGGAATCGTAAAGAGTACACCCAGTATGCCTCCAAACATGGCAATGGCCATGGTGTCCCAGAATGGGAAGTCGGTCCAGTACCGGAGTAGGATAAGGGCGGGAAGGGTAAATATAACCCCGGCTGCCAGCGATTCGCCAGCCGAGGCGGCCGTCTGTACAATATTGTTTTCCAGTATATTGGAACGTTTAAAAAGCCGGAGGGCGGCCATGGAAATAACAGCTGCAGGGATGGAGGCGGAAACCGTCATCCCTACCTTCAGTCCCAGATAGGCATTGGCCCCGGCTAAAATAGCCGACAGCAAGATACCAAGCAGAACCGCTTTGACTGTTATTTGCGGCAGATCATCTTCTGCCCGAACGTAAGGCGTAAATGTTGTCTCTGATTTGCCCACTGAATTCTGTGTATGTTTGCAATTTGTGACATATTCAAACAGAAATGATCACGGGAAGATAATGAAGTATCGCTCAATCAGAAAATCATCTGTTCCTCATAACATTTTAACGGCGACTGCTCCTTTATTCCCTCCCCCTATTTGTGTAAGTTCTGATTTTCCATCATTACCCTTAATCATGAATGTCTGTCATGAAGATTACGATCAAACAGTTAGAAGGAATCCATATGGAAGCTGCCAATGAACAAGGAGGCCTTATCCGGATGGACGGCTCCGGAAATACAGGCGGTCTGGAGGGCGGATTTAGTCCCATGCAGCTGCTGCTGGCCGGAGCAGGAGGATGCAGTGCCATTGATATTATCGGCATTCTCGAAAAGCAACAGCAGGACCTGCAGGATCTGCAAGTTGAAATAGATGGCGACCGCCGAAAAAAAGAAACCTATTCGGAATATACCACCATCCACCTGCACTATATTTTCATTGGTGATCTTGAAGCCTCCAAAGTGGAACGGGCGATCAACCTGTCGCTGGACAAGTACTGTTCGGTTTCCAAAACCTTGGAAAAAACTTCTGCCATTACCCATAGCTACGAAATTAACCCCTCCCAATAAACTGCCATGAAACAACAAAAACCCGAAACCAAAGCCATACGTACCCAGACAAGCCGCACCGAACAGCGGGAGCATTCAACGCCCCTTTTTATGACGTCGAGTTTTGTTTTCGATTCGGCCGAACATGCCCGCGCCCTTTTTGCCAGTGAGGCAGAAGGTAATGTGTACAGCCGCTATTCCAATCCCAATGTGGATGAATTCATCCAGAAGATGTGTGAGCTGGAAGGTGCTGAAGCCGGTGTAGCCACGGCTTCCGGGATGTCAGCCATTTTCTCCAGCCTGGCGGGGCTGCTGGAGCAGGGGGATCATGTTCTGGCCTGCCGCTCACTGTTTGGCTCTTCACACCAGATCCTCAACGGTATTTTGCCCAAATGGGGCATTACTTATTCATATGGAAATATTGACCAGCCTGAACAGTGGGAATCCCTGGTTCAGGACAATACCAGAGTGCTGTTTCTTGAAACGCCCTCGAATCCGGGCCTCGACCTGATTGATCTGGAGTGGGCCGGAGAACTCGCAGAGGCCCATAACCTCATCCTTGTCGTTGACAATTGTTTTGCTACGCCCTACCTGCAAAAACCGATGACCTTCGGTGCCGACATCGTACTTCATTCGGCCACGAAATTCATTGACGGACAGGGACGAGGCATCGGTGGCGTTGTAGTTGGTGAAGAAAAGTATATTGAAGAGATCAGCTTTTTTACCCGTCACTCCGGGCCGGCCCTGTCCCCCTTCAACGCATGGATGTTCTCCAAAAGCCTCGAAACGCTTCCGGTGCGCATGGACCGGCACTGTGATAATGCCCTGGCCCTGGCAGCGTTTCTGGAAGACCAGCCACAGGTGGAATGGGTTAAATACCCGTTTCTGAAGAGTCATCCCCAGTATGATCTGGCTCAAAAACAGATGAAAAAAGGCGGTGGTGTCGTAGCTTTCAACATCGAGGGAGGCTACAATGCGGCAAAACGGTTTTTGGACAAGCTTCAGACCCTGTCCCTCTCGGCGAATCTGGGGGATTCCCGGACCATTGCCACCCATCCCGCCTCAACCACACACTCGAAATTATCGGACGAAGAACGCGCGGTTGTGAACATCACCCCGGGCATGATCCGTATCGCGGTGGGACTCGAAGCCATCGATGACATTCAATCAGATATCAGCCAGGCCCTGTCATAGCCAAACAAGGCCCGGTCCTCTGGTTCCAGCCCGATTTATTTTGTCGGGTCTACCAACTCGTACGGCAAGTTATCGGTAACACATCCTTCGGAAGCCGAGGAAACCAGGCAGGCATACTTGTACAGTGCACCCCGGCTGACCTGCAGGGGCGGGGCCTCCCACGACTGGCGGCGTTTTTCCAGCTCTTCATCAGAGAGCTCAACCCTGATAATGCGTTCATCAGCATCAATGGTAATCGTGTCGCCATCTTCTATCAGTGCAATAGTGCCTCCAACCTGGGCCTCGGGGGTTACATGACCGATCACAAAGCCATGGCTGCCGCCCGAAAAACGTCCGTCAGTAATGAGTGCCACATCCTTGCCAAGACCAGCCCCCATAATAGCAGCCGTAATAGAAAGCATCTCACGCATACCCGGTCCGCCCTTGGGTCCTTCGTAGCGAATAACCACCACATCGCCTTTCTGTACTTCCCCACCCTGGATGCCCTTCAGACTTTCCTCCTCAGAATTATAGACCCGGGCCCTGCCGGTAAACCGGGTACCCTCCTTTCCTGTTATCTTTGCTACGGCCCCCTCCGGTGCCAGATTTCCGTAGAGAATCTGAAGGTGTCCGGTTGGCTTGATCGGGCTATCCACCGGCGAGATAATATTTTGTTCTTCAAAGAGCGGCGGCACATCAGCCACATTTTCGGCCAGTGTTTGGCCGGTAACCGTAAGACAATCGCCGTCAAGGAGGCCCTCTTTAAGCAACAACTTCTGCACCGCCGGCACACCGCCCACATTATAAAGGTCTTCCATCACATACTTTCCGCTCGGCTTCAAATCTGCCAGGTAAGGTGTGCGGTTGCTGATCTCCTGGAATTCTTCAATGGTAAAAGGTATTTCAGCGGAATGGGCGATTGCCAGAAGATGCATCACTGCATTTGTCGATCCGCCCAGCGCCACCGTCATCACCACTGCATTTTCCAACGATTTTCGGGTAATAATATCACGGGGCTTGATATCCTCTTCCAGAAGGTGACGTATCGCCTTACCGGCCCGCCGGCACTCCTTGATCTTTTCGGCATGCGTTGCCGGGATGGATGAACTGAAAGGCAGACTCATACCCATTGTCTCTATGGCTGAAGCCATCGTATTGGCTGTGTACATCCCGCCACAGGCCCCCGCCCCCGGACAGGCATGGCGCAAAACATTATTCATTTGTTCTTCGGTTATCTCATCCGAAAGGTAGGCTCCGTAGGATTCAAAAGCCGAAACGATATCCAGGTCCTGTCCATTGAGTTTACCGGGACGAATCGTCCCGCCGTACACCATGATGGAGGGGCGATTGAGGCGGGCCATGGCCATGATGGATCCCGGCATATTTTTGTCGCATCCCACAACCGATATATTGGCGTCATACCACTGGGCCCGCATGACAGTCTCAATGGAATCCGCAATAATCTCTCGCGACTGCAATGAATATTTCATTCCCTGAGTCCCCATGGAGATTCCATCGCTCACTCCTATACTGTGGAAAACCAGGCCCACCATGTCCGCTTCCCAGGTGCTTTCGTGCACATAATCAGCCAGGTCATTCAGGTGCATGTTGCAGGGATTGCCCTGCCATCCGGTACTGGCAATACCCACCTGGGGCTTATTCATATCCTCATCTGTAAGCCCTGCGCCGTATAACATGGCGCGTGAGCCAACCTGTGACTGTTGCTGGGTGAGTTTTGAGCTGTATTTATTAAGTTTTGGGGCCATAATACTGGATTTTATAATCCCGTTGAGCAGCTGTGACTCCAACGGAAAGGCTGAGTATTTTCATTATCGCTTTAAAAACTAAAAGAATCCCGGAACTAAACAAGAGAAAAAACAAAAAAGTCACATTTAAATTTGACAACAATGATTCCTTTTTCTATCATGCCCTTTCTCAATAGAAAAAAGGCAACCGTTGAACACACAAGTACCACATAATACGTTGACTACTGCGCGATTTTCGGAATCCATTTCCATGGCATCGAAGCAGGATCATATTTTCTTGGTACTGGTACTTTCTCTGTTCTTCTCAGCTGCCGTTTCTATCTCTTCTGCAATAGGTCTGATTAGTATCCTACTCATTCTACCTATTCTAATTTCTGGCATTATCAACCTAATTCTAATTATCAGCTAATAATAGCAGCCAGGGGTTAGAATAAAAGTCCAACAAACATTTTATTTCCTTCTGACCTCTGGTGGGAAAAGTATATTTACCAGGTCATATGGCACAAGCAAAAACACAATCACTCGACAGTGCAGAAACTGACAAAGTTCAAACGACGCCCGAACCGGCTGTATTAAACGGCGCGGAACTGCTGATCCGAACGCTTGAGGATATTGACGTCGATACTATTTTCGGCTATCCCGGCGGGGCCGTATTGCCGATTTATGATGCCCTATTTGACGTACACGATATTAATCATGTACTTATACGCCATGAACAGGCTGGTACCCACGCCGCTGATGGGTATGCCCGGGCTACGGGCAAACCCGGTGTTGTGCTGGTGACCTCGGGACCCGGAGGAACCAATACGGTTACAGGCATTGCCACTGCCGCCATGGACTCCATTCCCATGGTCGTTTTCACGGGACAGGTGCCGACCGACCTGATTGGAAATGATGCATTTCAGGAAGCGGATATTGTAGGTATTACGCGTCCCATTACGAAGCACAATTATCTGGTTAAGGATGTTAACAATCTGGAGCAGGTCATTCGCGAAGCATTCCATGTAGCCACAAGCGGACGTCCCGGACCTGTACTGGTGGATCTGCCCAAAGATATGCTGAATACGGAATGCCACTACAGCGGCCTCAAAAAGATTTCAATTCCCAGCTATAAGCCGACCAAGGAAGGACACTCCACCCAAATTGCCAAAGCTGCAAAGCTGCTCAGTGAAGCCGAAAAGCCTTTGATTTATGCCGGCGGAGGGGCCGTTTTGGGCGAAGCCTGGGAGGAGCTGACTGCTATGGCCGAACGGCTCAACATTCCGGTAACCACCACCTTGATGGGCCTCGGCGGTTTTCCGGAGAGCAAGCCGCAGTCCGTAGGTATGCTGGGCATGCACGGCACCTATTATGCCAATATGGCCATGACCGAATGTGATGTATTACTGGCTGTCGGTGCCCGCTTTGACGACCGCGTGACCGGTCGGCTGGACGGATTCTCTCCGCATTCAAAGAAAATTCATATTGATATCGATCCCTCAAACATAGGGAAAAATGTGCCCGTGGACATTCCCATTGTCGGTGACGTCAAGAAGGTGCTCCCTGCTATCGATCAGCAAACGACCAAACCGGAAATTGATGATTGGTGGGATACCATCCACAAGTGGAAACGGGAGCATCCCCTGAAAGTACCCGAATCAGAGGATACTATTAAGCCACAGTTGATGATTGAAAAAATATCTGAATATACCAACGGGGAGGCTATTGTCGTCACAGACGTAGGCCAGCACCAGATGTGGGCGGCCCAGCACTATACCTACAATTACCCTCGGTCCTTCCTCTCTTCCGGTGGGCTGGGTACCATGGGGTACGGATTCCCCGCAGCCTTGGGAGCCGCCTTTGGTTGTCCTGACCGGCCCGTTGTCTGTATCACCGGAGACGGTGGGTTCCAGATGACTGTTTATGAATTGGCTACGGCTGTTGAATACGAGGTGCCGCTGAAGATCGCAATCATGAATAACCAGTGCCTCGGCATGGTCCGGCAATGGCAGGAGCTGTTTTTTGACAAACGATACAGCCATTCGATCCTGAAGAAGGGGAACCCTGACTTTGTGAAGCTGGCCGAAAGCTACGGAGCGGTAGGGCTCCGCGCGACGAATCCAAAAGAAATGGATGAGGTTCTGGAACAGGCCATGAACATCAACGATCGTCCCGTTGTCATGGACTTCCAGGTCGAGGAACACGAAAATTGTTATCCAATGGTACCCGCAGGGGCCGCATTAAACGAAATGGTTGAAGGTGACGAATAATGAAACAATCCACAAACGGTACCACGCAGACGCTTAACAAACACACCCTTTCGGTGCTGGTAAGCTATAATCTGAATGCCCTGTCCCGTATTATCGGTATCTTCAGCGGCAAGGGCTTCGAAATAGACAGTATCAGCTTTGGATCGGGCAAACAATCTGACCTGGCCCGCATCACCATTACAACCCACGGCGATGTGCAGATTATTGAACAGATCAACAAGCAGTTGAATAAGATTATTGATGTTGTCAAAGTCAATGATCTTACCTACGACAGCTTTGTGGAACGGGAACTGGCCCTTATCAAAGTAACGGCCACCCGATCCAGGCGATCAGAGATTATGCAGATCGCTCAGGTGTTCCGGGCCAAGGTCATCGACATCAGCCCGGAAAAATTGACCATTGAGGTCACCGGCAACCGGGATAAAGTTAATGCCTTCATAGGCATGCTCGATCCATTTGGAGTCACGGAAATTGCCCGTACCGGAAGCGTTGCGCTGAAAAGAGAATTCGACGGAAATGTATAATTAGGAATATAACTTTAAATAAATCATTAAATAAACCATAGACATGAAAGCTAAAACTTATTATAACGACGATGCCGACCTTACGTATCTCAGTGATAAAACGGTTGCCATCATTGGGTATGGAAGTCAAGGTCATGCTCACGCTCTTAACCTCAAAGAAAGCGGCATTAGCGTAGTGGTAGGACTTCGTGAGGGAAGTTCCTCTCGTGAAGAGGCCGAAAAAGCCGGACTGAAGGTTCTGCCCACTGCCGAAGCCGCCGAAGCCGGTGATATTGTCATGATTTTGATCCCTGACCAATATCAGGCTGATGTCTATGAAGAATCGATCAAACCCAATTTATCGGAAGGCAATGTACTGGCCTTTGCTCACGGCTTCAATATCCACTTCGGGCAGATAGAACCGGAGTCCAACGTCGACGTATTCATGGTTGCCCCGAAGAGCCCGGGCCACCTTGTACGGCGGGTATATGAGAAAGGATCCGGCGTTCCCTGCCTGATCGCTATTGAACAAGATTTTACGGGTACAGCCAAAGCGACGGCCCTGGCCTATACCAAAGCACTTGGCGGAACACGGGCCGGCGTGCTGGAAACAACGTTTGAAGAGGAAACAGAAACTGATCTTTTTGGCGAGCAGGCCGTACTGTGCGGCGGGGCCTCCGAGCTGGTCAAGCTGGGCTTTGAGGTTCTTGTCGAAGCTGGATACCAGCCGGAGATTGCCTATTTCGAATGCCTCCACGAACTGAAACTGATTGTAGACCTCATGTACGAAGGCGGCATTGAACGCATGTACTACTCGGTCAGCGATACAGCGGAGTATGGCGGACTCACCCGCGGGCCCCGTGTGGTGGATGCGTCGACCAAGGAACGCATGAAAGAAGTACTCAAAGAGGTGCAGGATCATACCTTTGCCGATGAGTGGATCCAGGAAAACAAAGACGGACTTCCCAAGCTCAAGGCACTTCGCAACGATCTCAGCAAACATAAAATAGAAAAAGTTGGTAAAGAGCTCCGATCCATGATGGACTGGATTGAAGCAGACAACTAGTTTAGAACAGACGTTAACTGATGAACACATCAATCAACATATTTGACACCACTCTTCGGGATGGAACCCAGGGCGAAAAAGTAGCTTTTTCTGCCGAGGACAAGCTGCGCATTGCCCAGCAGCTCGATGCCTTTGGTATCGATTATATTGAGGGCGGATGGCCCGGCTCCAATCCCCGGGACATGGAGTTTTTCGAGTTGGCCGCAGAGGCCTCCTTCGATCATGCCCGGATTGTTGCATTCGGCAGCACCTGCCGTGCCGGCAACGAACCGAATGAGGACCGCAATCTTCAGTTGCTGGTTGAGGCGGAAACACCCGCCGTCTCCATCTTCGGAAAGAGCTGGCTCTTGCATGTTGAAAAGGCGTTGCAAATTACCGCGGAGCAGAATCTCGGAATCATCCGGGATTCGGTCCGTTTTCTCAAAAACCACAATAAGGAAGTCATCTACGATGCTGAACATTTCTTTGATGGCTACAAAGAGGATCCGGATTATGCGGTAGCCACCCTCAAAGCAGCGGAAGAAGCCGGTGCCGATACGGTTGTTTTGTGTGATACCAACGGCGGCACGCTTCCCGGACAGGTATCTGAAATTGTTTCGGAGGTGCTCAAACAGGTCAATATACCTGTCGGCATCCATGCCCACAACGACTGTGAACTGGGCGTTGCCAATGCCATGGCCGCGGTGCAGAGCGGCTGTACGCATGTGCAGGGCACCATCAACGGATACGGAGAGCGGTGTGGAAACACCAACCTCTGCTCCCTGATACCCAACCTCCAGATCAAGCAGGATTATCAGTGCATTCCGGATCAACACCTGGAAGAACTGACGGCTCTCTCCCGCTTCATCAGTGAAGTGGCGAATCTGACCCCTGATATCCGTCAGCCTTATGTGGGACGCAGCGCCTTTGCTCACAAGGGAGGTATTCATGTCAGCGCCGTCATGAAGAATGAAGAGACCTATGAACACATACAGCCCGGCAGAATTGGAAACAGCCGGCGGGTATTGGTTTCGGATCTTTCCGGACGAAGTAATATCAGCTACAAAGCTGAACAGCTCGGAATTGAACTGGACAAATACAGCGATAATGTTTCCGAAATTGTACGGGAACTCAAGGATTTGGAAAACAAGGGTTATCAGTTTGAGGCAGCCGAAGCTTCTTTCGAGCTTTTGGTTAAAAAAATGACCGGGGTCTGGGAAGAGTTCTTTGAGCTTGAAGGCTTCCGCATCATCGTCGAAAAGAACGTATCCGGCAGTTCCCGAACTGAAGCCACCCTGCGTATCAAGGTCAACGACCAGGTAGAACACTGTGCCGCCGAAGGTAATGGACCGGTTCATGCCCTCGACAAGGCCCTCAGAAAAGCCCTGCGGAAATTCTACCCTGAAATCAGCAATATGCACCTGAATGATTACAAAGTGCGGGTGCTCAACGAAAAGGACGGTACAGGAGCCGATGTGCGCGTACTTATTGACTCAGCCGAACACGGTCAGAGCTGGGGTACTGTTGGCGTTTCACACAATATCATTGATGCCAGCTGGCAGGCCCTGACCGACAGCTTCAGTTATTTTCTGGCACAAGAGCAGAAAAATCTTCAACCAAAAGAAGCGATCTGAAATGGTCAGGAGGATATCCCTGAACAGTGTCGTGTTACCGCTGTTTTATTTCGCTCATAACCTTAAAACAATATCAGAATTTAACTCTCAATACCTTTAATTCCACTACTATGGAAAACCAAATCAAAATTTTTGATACCACACTTCGAGATGGAGAACAGTCTCCCGGCTTTAGCATGAACCAGGATGAAAAACTGCGGCTTGCCCTCCAGCTTGAACGTCTAAAGGCGGATGTTATCGAGGCCGGTTTTCCAATAGCATCAGAAGGAGATTTCCGAACCGTAAAGAAAATCAGTGAGCACATAAAACACAGTACGGTTGCCGCACTTTGCCGAACCACTACTGCCGATATCGACCGGGCAGCAGAGGCGGTTGAACCGGCGGCCAAGCCCCGCATTCATACGTTTATTGCCACATCGGACATCCATATGCAGTATAAACTCAAGAAAAACAGGGAGCAGGTGCTGGAATCTGCCGTTTCGGCGGTAGAGTACGCGGGCAAATTCTGTGATGAAGTTGAGTTTTCAGCTGAGGATGCCTCCCGCAGCGATCCGGAATTTCTTTTTGATATTTTTACCGCTGTCATCGATGCCGGGGCAGACGTAATCAACGTCCCTGACACCGTTGGCTATGCACTGCCCTGGGAATTCGGGGAGCTGATCCGAAGTATCAGAGAAAATGTTCCCAATATTGACCAAGCAACCTTGAGCGTACACTGTCACAACGATTTAGGGGTCGCCGTGGCCAATTCACTCATGGCCGTGCAGAACGGAGCCCAGCAGATTGAATGTACCATCAACGGCATCGGTGAGCGAGCCGGAAATGCTTCTCTCGAAGAAGTGGTTATGGCTATTGCTACGCGGGAGAACAACATGGGCAAAACAACCAATGTGGCTACCGATCAACTCGTGCCGGCCAGCAAGCTGCTGACCGAGATAACCGGCAACAAAGTACAGCCCAACAAGGCCATTGTCGGCGAGAATGCCTTTGCCCATGAGGCAGGCATCCACCAGCACGGGGTCTTGAACAATCCCATGACCTATGAAATCATGACACCGGAATCCGTGGGGTTGACCAGCAACAAAATTGTCCTGGGCAAACACTCCGGCCGGTTTGCCCTTAATAAGAAGCTGCAGAAGTTAGGCTACTCACTCGGCAAAGATGAATTGAACCAGGTGTATCTGAAGTTCACCAATCTTGCTGATGAGCAAAAAACCGTTGAGGAGCAGGATCTGCTTGCACTGGTCAGCGAAATCCTGCCCCAGCAGAAAATTTCGGGAGATACGACTATAACCAGTTAGTTCCCGGTTTGCAGGGGACGCCCCCTGCTGAAGTTCATCACAATAGAACCTTTTAACATCATATTACTAATTTAAACACGCTTAAACGATCAGAATTATGGGAATGACTCTCACCGAAAAAATATTAGCAAACCACAGTGGTGCTTCCTCCGTGGAACCGGGCGAAAGCGTCTGGGTTGACGTCGATGTATTGATGACCCACGATGTATGCGGCCCCCCGTCAATCGGTATTTTTCAAAACCAGTTTGGCGAGGATGCCCGCGTATGGGACAAGGAAAAGCTGGTTATCATCCCCGACCACTACATCTTTACCAAAGACAAATATGCCAACCGCAACGTTGACATCCTGCGGGCTTTTGCCGCTGATCAGGACCTTCCCTATTTCTATGACGTAGGATCGGAAGATTACAAGGGCGTCTGCCATATCGCACTCCCCGAGGAAGGGTTCACCCGCCCGGGCGAGGTGCTCTTTGGGACGGACTCACATACCTGCACGGCCGGGGCCTTTGGACAGTTTGCTACCGGTATTGGCAATACCGACGCCGCATTTATCATGGGAACGGGCCAGCTCTGGGTTAAAGTGCCGGAAACCATGCGGTTTGAATTCGAAGGCACTTCCATGCCTCCCTATCTGATGGCCAAGGATATCATCCTCAAGATCATTGGCGACATCGGCGTAGACGGCGCAACCTACCGCACCATGGAATTCGGTGGGCCCGGCATCAGTGCCATGTCAATGGAAGATCGCATGACACTTACCAACATGGTGATTGAAGCCGGTGGTAAAAACGGAGTAGTAGAGCCGGATGCCAAAACAGAAGCATACGTTCGAGAGCGTACCGACAAAGATTTTGACCCTGTATACAGCGATCCGGATGCCACATACCACAGCAAGTACCGCTACAACCTGGAAGATATGGTTCCCATGGTTGCCAAGCCGCACAGTCCGGACAACAAGGCAACGGCCCTTGAACTGGAAGGCACCGATCTCGATCGTGCTTATATCGGTTCGTGCACCGGCGGGAAATTATCTGACTTTGAAGCCGCTGCCGAGATCATTGCCGGCAACGACTTGAAAATTGACACCTACATCGTTCCCGCCACAACCGAAATCGCCCGGGGACTGGAAACTCATACGCTGAACGGCAAACCGCTGATGCAGATATTCCGGGAAGCGGGCTGTAAAATTGGACAGGCTTCCTGTGCCGCATGCCTGGGCGGGCCGTCTGATACCTTCGGGCGACTCAACAATCAGGAAGTCTGTATCTCCACCACTAATCGTAACTACCCGGGACGAATGGGTTCTAAAGAATCCCAGGTGTACCTGGCATCGCCCTATACTGTCGCAGCATCGGCGGTAACCGGAAAGATTACGGACCCCCGCGTTTTCATTCAGCAAACTGTTATTTAAAACACTCAATTATTAACACAAATTATGGCTAAACAGGACCAAATTATTTCAGGAAAAGCATTTGTGCTCGGTAAGAATATTGATACCGACCAGATTATTCCTGCGGAACATCTTGTATATAGTTTAGACGACCCGGAAGAACGTAAGTTTTACGGCCGATATTCCCTGTCCGGAGTCCCGGATGCAGAGTCGGGACTGCCCCAGGGAAATATTCCGCTGGTCGAAGAAGACAAATTCGAAAGTGAGTTCAACATCATCGTAGGGGGTCCCAATTTTGGCTGCGGCTCTTCCCGCGAACATGCTCCGGCATCATTGGATATCGCCGGCGTTCAGGCCATCATTGCTCCGACCTTCGCCCGCATCTTCTACCGTAATTCGGTAGATGGCGGTTTTGTTGTTCCCTATGAAAGCCTGGAGGATCTGAGCAAGGAAGTCCATACGGGCGATGAACTTGAAATACATCCCGAAGAGCGCGTAGTGAAAAATATAACCCAGGACAAAGAGTACGAAATTCGTCCCCTGGGCAGTGTTGCAGATATTGTAAACGCTGGTGGAATTTTTGAATTTGCACGAAAAGAAGGAATGATCCCATGTCAGTAACCAAAAATATTGTTGTGCTGCCCGGTGACGGCATCGGGCCCGAAGTTACCTCAGAAGCCGTTAAGATTTTACAAGCTGTTTGTGAGCGCCACGGCTATAAATTAGAAACCGAAAGTTATGATGTCGGCGGGGCCAGCATTGACCGCTATGGACGTCCCCTGACCCAGGAAACGCTGGAAGCCTGCAAAAAGGCCGACGCCGTTTTGCTTGGCGCTGTAGGAGGCTCACAGTGGGATGACCAGCCCAAGGACAAACGTCCCGAAGCTGCCCTTCTGGGGCTCCGAAAAGAGTTGGGACTTTATGCCAACCTGCGGCCGATTAAAACCTATGAGCCGCTGCTCCAGTCTTCCCCACTTAAGGAAGAGATCATAAAAGACGTGGATATTATGATTGTCCGCGAACTGACAGGAGGCATCTACTTCGGACGTCCCCGCCTGATCGAGAAAACAAATACAGGAGAACGGGGAGTGGACACGCTCGTCTATACGACTGAGGAAGTGGAACGCATTGTCCATACCGCATTTGAAACAGCCGCTGTGCGCAACAGGAAAGTGACTTCCGTTGACAAGGCTAATGTGCTGGATTCCTCCCGCCTGTGGCGGCGAACCGTTAAAAAATCGGCCAAGCAATGGCCCGAAATAACGCTGGAACACATGCTTGTTGATAATTGTGCCATGCAGCTGGTACGGGCACCCAGCCAGTTCGACGTCATTGTTACGGCCAACATGTTTGGTGATATCCTCAGCGACGAAGCCTCGATGATTACCGGATCTATCGGCATGCTGCCATCGGCAAGCCTGGGTAAGGAACATGCCATGTATGAACCCGTACACGGCTCAGCTCCCGATATTGCAGGAGAAAACAAAGCCAACCCCCTGGCGACCATTGCTTCTGTAGCCTTGATGTGCCGTTATTCACTGGATATGCCTGAAGCAGCCCTGGAAATCGAAGAGGCGATACAGACGACACTGAAAGATGGGTTCCGCACTGGTGATATTTCCACGGATCCGTCAAGCGAGTATCTGGTAGACACCGAGGAGATGGGAAGTGCTGTCTTAAAGCATCTTAACCCTGACCTTCAACCGGGTACCTTCCTATAGTGAGTCAGAATATATACTCATGATTCATAATCTGCCTGGTTTTCCAGGCAGATTTTTTTTGTCCTATCTTTTACCATGAGGGGGGCTGTTCCCCGTTTGTTCATGCCTTTTCCTTATCCGCCACTACAGGATGATCGTGATTTTCTCCAATTATTCCTATAATAGTCTTAAACATGAACGGGATCAAATGGTGGAACCATGCCTCAACAAAACCGATGGGACAACAAGCATCTTGCTGTAGTTTTTTCAATATTTTTTCTTCTGATTCAACCGTTCCCCCCGGCAAACGCCCAGCAACTCCGGGTCAGCGACAACAACCGGTACCTGGAAAGCGGGGATGGCCGTCCCTTCTTCTGGCTGGGTGATACCGCATGGGAGCTTTTCCACCGGCTCGACCGTGAGGAGGCAAACAGCTATTTGGAAAACAGGGCCCAAAAGGGATTTACAGTCATCCAGGCAGCAGTCCTGGCCGAGCTTGACGGCCTGGGAATCCCCAACCCCTACGGGGAGCTTCCGCTTGAAAACCATAATCCCGGCCTGCCCAACGACGCCTATTTTGACCATGTGGATTATATCGTCAACAAGGCCGAAGAACTTGGCCTATATATCGGCATGCTTCCCACCTGGGGAGATAAATTCAATAAAAAGTGGGGCCAGGGGCCAGAAATTTTCACCCCTGAAAATGCCCGCGAATACGGGCGCTTCCTGGGTCAACGCTACCGGAATAAACCCATCATTTGGATCCTGGGCGGAGACCGCAACCCGGAGTCTTCCCGTCATCAAGAGATTATTACCGCTATGGCAGAAGGCCTGCAAGAGGGTGACCAGGGCAATCATCTCATCACCTATCACCCGCAGGGGGATAGCAATTCAGCCGAATGGTTCCATAAAACTCCGTGGCTGGATTTCAATATGTTTCAGTCGGGACATGCCCGGGCCGACAATAAAAATTATCAAATGACGCTGTCCAACTATCATAAAGTTCCGCAAAAGCCTACGCTTGATGGTGAGCCCTGTTACGAGGATCACCCCATCTCCTGGGACCCCAAAAACGGATGGTTCCATGCCTTTGATGCACGGCAGGCCGCCTACTGGTCCATGCTTGCCGGAGCAATGGGGCATACCTATGGAAATCACAATATCTGGCAAATGTGGGAAGCCGGCCGAAAGCCCATCTCCTCAGCCCGCACCCCGTGGCAGCAGGCTATGGATTATCCCGGGGCTTTCCAGATGGGATACATGCGCTCGCTGTTCACCTCCCGCCCCTATACAAAGCTGGAACCCTACCAGGAACTTGTAGCCAGTGACCCACTGGACTCTAATGCTCCGGCTCGCGCAGCGAAGGCACGGGACAACAGTTTTGCACTCATCTATATCCCCCATGGCCAGTCCATCACGGTACAGCTATCGATTTTTGATGACGTGACCGTCGACGCCTGGTGGTATAATCCCCGTATGGGGGAGAGCATACATCTGAAAGCCCTTGAGGCTGGAGCAACTCACTCCTTTGATCCCCCGGCCGATCCCCGGAGAGGGAATGACTG
This sequence comes from Fodinibius sediminis, assembly GCF_900182555.1. Taxonomy (GTDB): domain Bacteria; phylum Bacteroidota; class Rhodothermia; order Balneolales; family Balneolaceae; genus Fodinibius; species Fodinibius sediminis. Next base: position 231,465 of record NZ_FXTH01000004.1, read on the forward strand.
GATCCTCGTTTTGGATAGGAAGAGTGCCAATTTGCTGCCCCTTCAGGACCATGAAGCAACCGGTCAGCTCAAGTAGACAGATTCACGGCCATCAAGGGTTCACACTTCGGCATTTTTTTACCGTGCAGCTGAGCTACGTTTGTATGTTAAGAGGGCTATTCTCTACGCCGACCACTCTTCCTGTAAAAGCGACGTCTTGTCCTCTTTTTCCGCCCAGGCCTCTGCTTCGGGCATCTCATCAGCAGTAATATTGATATGACGGTCAGCCCACTGTTCTGAAAGACGGTCATTTAGCTCAATATAATGCTCCCACTCAAGGGGAATTTCATCATCGGGATAGATGGCCTCAACCGGGCATTCAGGTACGCAGGCATCACAGTCTATACACTCATATGGATCGATGGCCAAAAAGTTGGGACCTTCCCGAAAAGCGTCAACCGGGCAGACGGAGACACAGTGTGTATATTTACAGTTTATGCATGGTTCGGTAATAACGTATGCCATTGGATACCTTTTTAATTATGTTGAATAAAGTTGGAAATGATATTCGCTGGTCAGCGCAATTAGCTCTCCGCGTTACTCTCTTCTTTTAGGGCATCAGCCACTACTTCCTCCCCTACAATAGAAGCCGTCTTGTGGTATGCTTCTGCTGTCCTGCCCCTGCGAAACAAGTGCAAAACATCCGAATCGATAACTTCGTACCACAGCTTTTTGCGGACCTGAAACTCTGTATGATGACACATCATCGGTGCTCTCAGCTTCTGCATAAAAGACAGGAACTCGCCGTACTCGGGCCCAAACTCCTTTTCAAACCGCTGCCTCAGACGTACTGACAGGGCTGGAGCCGCACCGCTGGTTGATATGGAGATTGTAAGCGGACCTCGCTTAACAATGGATCCAAAGGCGAAATTGGCATGTGGAATATCATCCATCACATTTACGAGTATATCCCGTTCCCGGGCTTCCTGGTACACCTTTTTATTGATATTGCCCGTAAAGTCGGCTACAATCGTCATAAATGCACCTTCCAGATCGCCCTGCTCATACTGACGCGGAATCCAATTGAAACGATTTTCACTGACCCAGTGCTTCATTTTATCCGTCAGACGGGGACTAATTACCGTAAGTTTTGCATTCCGCTCCAGAAGCTGTTCAGCCTTGCCTTCTGCTTCATGGTTTCCGCCGATCAGGACTGTTCTGCGCTCATGCAGACGCCGCAAATAAATAGGAAATGTTTCCATTGAATTATTATCAGGGTATGGAATTATTCGATATTGTTCTTCTGGGTGGGGTGGTGGATACCGCACTCGGTCTTGTCCAGTCCTTTCCACCGGCCCCTGCGTTCATCTTTGCTTTCAGCATCAACGACAGAAGTACAGGGGATACAGCCGATACTCGGGTATCCCTCGTCATGAAGTGGATTATAGGGAAGCTCCTTACTTTCAATATAATTCCAAACCTCCCGCCCGGTCCAGTTCGCCAGGGGATTAATCTTTACCACTTCATTCTCAGGATCCCATTCTACAAACTGGGTATTTCGGCGGTCTTTGGACTGCGCCCTCCGAAGCCCGGTGATCCAGGCCTTCTTTTCGGAAAGGTAGTTGCGCAGCGGAAGCACCTTTCGCAAATGGCAGCAGCGGTTGGGATCTGTTTTCCAGAGCTCCTGTCCAAATCTTTCAGCCTGCTGGCCGAGGGAAAGGTCTGTAGAAACCCTGGTTATGGTCAGGTTGAACCGCTTTTCAATCCGTTCTTTCAGGGCATAGGTTTCATCAAACAGCAGGTGGGTATCCAGGTAAAAGATGGGGATCTTGATGCCCATCTCCCAAAGCCGGTAAATCAGGAACATGCCCGAGGGACCAAAACCGGTGCCCAGCACCATATCTGTACCGAAGGTGTGATACCCCCAAAAAAGAACCTGGCTTGGGCCCGCCGCTTCAAGCTCGCTGTTCAAACGATCCAAAAAATCGTCGGTTAGCTTCTGGTTGAAAATGTTCTGATCTTCATACTGCATCATAACAAGGGTTTAGCCGGCAAATTGCTTGTGTAACCTGTCGTTGGAAATGCCGTTATTAATAATGCTGTTCTCCGCATGGAACCAGGCCAACTGTTTGCTTTTTGAAGCTAATGTTCCAATCACGATGGTACCCGGCGGAGCCAGCAGTTCCGTCTGCTCTGCTATTGTTTCAAGGGTGCCCACAACCACCCGCTGCGAAGCGTAGGTCGCCTTTTCTATGACCCCGACCGGCGTATTGGCATCTCTGCCATGCTCTATCAGCATGGCCGCTATCTGTGCAAGGCGGCTCATGCCCATAAGCACTACCAGGGTGTCGGTATGCACCAGGTGTTCCCAGTTGGCAAAGGCATCCGTATTTCTAATCGTATGTCCCGTAACAACGGTGAACGATCGAGCCTCTCTGCGATACGTTACCGGGATGCCGGCAAAAGCCGGGGCCGCCAGCGCACTGCTGATACCCGGAACCACTTCGAAGGGGACATGCGCTGTGCGCAGGGCCTCACATTCTTCCCCCCCACGGCCAAACACGAAGGGATCACCTCCCTTGAGCCGTACGACGACCTTGCCTGACCGGGCCTTGGTAACAAGAATATGATTAATCTGTTGCTGAGACACCGAGGGTTTATCGGGTCGTTTGCCGACATACAGGTGCTCCGACTGCTCTGAGCTCATCGACAGCAGCGCAGGATTTGCCAGACGGTCATAGACGATGACATCGGCTTCTTTTAACATCTTCGCTCCCTTCACGGTTATCAATTCCGGATCGCCCGGACCGGCACCAACAAGATATACTTTGCCATAGCGAGGGTAGGATTGGGTTTTCATAATAAGGTCATCGTAATTTATGCGGATATTAGTTCTGTATCTTCGACATCAACCCGGTTCCAGAAGTCACCGAAGGATTCCCCCTCCTCCCTGTTCTTACTGAAATATGACAGCAGGGGAGTCACTTCATCAACCAGGTTTTCACGCGCAACCAAATCCTTGTACTTTCGGTTGAGCCGTGTACCCGACGGGTCTCCCCCAATGAAAATGGTGTATTTGTCAAGGGATCGGCCTACAAAGCCAAGGTCAGCGACATAGGGTCGCGAACAACCATTGGGACAGCCCGTCATCCGCACGGATAACTTCTCGTCTTCAAGTCCAAACTCATGGAGTACCTCATCGAGATCCCGGATGATATCCGGAAACACCCGTTCGGATTCCGTGATTGCCAGCCCGCAGGTCGGCAGCGCAGGGCAGGCCATCGAGTATTTTATCGCATTGGAAAGCTCATCATCCAGCAGCACACCGTGCCGATTAAATGCTTTTTCTATGCCGGCTTTGTCATTTGCTGCAATATCTGTGAGGATCACATTGTGATTGGGTGTGAGCCGGACTCCGGTTTCATAGCGTTCGACAACCGTCCGCAGCGCCGTCTTGAGCTGGAGTTCCCCCTCATCCTTGATACGGCCATTTTCAACCGAAAGCCCCAGGAACCACTTCCCGTTGGACTGCCTGTGCCAGCCGAGATAGAGATCCAGCTCAAAATCGGGCAAGGCCCGGAAAGCCTCCAATTCATATCCAAGACGTGCCACGAGCTCCTTCCGGAACTTATCCAGTCCCCACTCGTGAATCAGGTATTTCATCCGGGCCTGTTTACGGTTCTTCCTGTTCCCATAGTCACGCTGTATCTCGATGATCGCCTTCACCACCTCAACCACTTTCTCCCTGGATATATACCCGAGATCGTCGCCCAGCCGCGGGAACGTATGCTCCTTGCGATGGTGCATGCCCATGCCTCCCCCAACAATGACGTTGAATCCTTCGATTTCATTGTCATCATCAAAGAGGGCCACCAGCCCGATATCCTGGGTATATACATCAATACTGTTGTCTTTGGGCAGGGCTATGCCCACCTTGAACTTGCGGGGCAGATAACTGGGTCCGTACAGCGGTTCACGATTGGTAACCTGCTCTTTACCTGAGAAGACCTTGTCACCGTTGAGCCACACCTCGTGGTAGGCTTTCGTGGCCGGCAGCAGGATATCAGAAAGCCTGTCTGCAAAATCCTGCACCTTTGCCTGACGGCCGTCAATATCAGGTGCCGGAGTGGCCATGACGTTGCGTACAATATCACCGCAGGCCCCGAGTGTGGTAATCAGCGACCGGTTGATTTCCTGCAGTGTCGTTTTGAGCTTTTCTTTAATAACACCATGCAGCTGAAAAGCCTGCCGTGTCGTTACCCGCAGCGTCTGATCAGCATATTCATCCGCTATTTCATCAATAGCCAGGTATTGATGCGGCGTCATCTTACCACCGGGCAACCGGCCGCGGATCATAAAAATATAGTGGCGGTCACGCCCTTCCCGAAGATCTCGGTCATCCTGCTGATAGGTACCGTGAAATTTCAGCACCTGGATGGCATCCTTGCTGAAGTGGGAAGCATCATTTCCCACTTCATGCGCAAGGGGACCACGCAAGTACTCACTATTCTCCTTGATAACCTCTATTTTACTTTTTGTTCGCTTCCGTTGAGAACCCATGAGGTGCATGTCCTTGTGTTAAGTTCGAGATTATCGTTCGATGGGAGCATCGATCAAATTACCCCATTCCGTCCACGATCCGTCATAATTACGCACACTCGGATATTCGAGCAGTTCATTGAGCACAAACCAGGAATGAGCTGACCGTTCGCCGATGCGGCAGTAGGAGATGACATCCTTGTCGGGCGTAATCCCTTCGTTCTCGTATATTGCTTTCAGTTCTTCCTTGCTTTTAAAGGTTCCGTCCTCATTTACGGCTCTGGACCACGGAATATTGGAAGCCCCTGGGATGTGGCCTGGACGCTGCGACAGTTCGTTGAGACCGGGAGGAGCCAAAATTTTTCCGGTGAACTCATCCGGTGACCGAACATCTACGAGACCGAAGTCTGCATCATTCAAACGCTCTTGAATATCATCGCGGAACGCACGGTATTGCTGTTTCACCTCGGATATGGTATAATCCGTTTTTTCATAATCCGGGGTCTCGGTTGTTAGCGCACGCCCTTCCGCTTCCCACTTCCTGCGACCTCCATCCAGTATTTTGACTTTCTCATGGCCGTAGTATTTCAACAGCCAATAGGCCCAGGCTGCAAACCAATTGTTGTTATCGCCGTACAGCACAACAGTGGTATCTTCGCTAATGCCGGATTCCTGCAGAAGGGTTTCGAAATCATCCTTTGTAACAATGGTTCTGCGTAGCTGATCCTGGAGCTGCGTCTTCCAGTTCCAGCCCACAGCACCCGGAAGATGTCCGGAGTCATAGGATTCGGTGTCTACATCAACTTCGACAAAGCGGACCTGTTCATCCTGTAGATGATTCACTGCCCAGTCGGTGGTAGCAAGTACTTTTTTGTTTGTTAATACGTCAGACATAATGGTTGATTTTGCTTTGTGTTTTAGGGTTAAAATGCTGTAGAATCTCACAAAGCCCAGCTGACGCAGATAGGTAGGTCTGTTTCATACAATCAGAAAAGCCCACCACCTGCGACAGGTAGTGGGCTTTTCTGATCAATTTCTATAGAATCATTTTGATATATCAGCTCCACTACCCTGCAAGGCATCCGTACAGCAACACATACACATGACTGAAGCCATCGCAAAAACGGTGTGGATTTGATTGAGTAAATTCATCAAAATAACGTTCAAAGTGATTAATATTCGCGCTATATCGTCAACGCATTTTCAGGATAGAAAGTAATATTATTGAAGTCAACTCTTTTTTTAAAAAATTTTCATCTACCAAAAAAAGCTTTTACAGAAGCTAGCAGCATGTTTTTTCAGGTCTTTATTACCTGTCTGCCGGCGATCTAAATCCAATAGAAATTGGATTTAGAAAAAAAATCCTTATCTTAATTATATTTTATCGGTGTTCGAAAAAAGCACATCAATAAAAGAATCAAAAGGTTGGCAACAACACCTCACATATCATTCCATTCCTGCCTCAAGCACTTTTGCTGTGCGTGTTGTTGCTGTTGCTGTAGCTAGGTATTACCGGCTGTAAACCTTCTTTTCTCTTCCGGTAATACAGGCCAACCCTGAGTTTAATGCTCACGTCATCTGTCCAGAACCTTTTCCATTAGAATTTTATTGCAACCTTCATTATGGAAACGCTCAGCAACATTGAGAACCAGAAGTTAACATTAACGCAGAAAAGCGAAGAGCTGGGGAGCTACATCGGTCAGACCCCCCTATTCCCTATTCAGCATCTTTATACCAGCAGGCAAGTCAAAATATTTGCCAAACTGGAGTGGCAGCAATTTGGTGATAGTGTAAAAGCGCGCCCGGCATACCGGATCATGCGGAAAGCAATCAAACAGGGGACGCTTCATGAAGAGGTTCAGCTGCTCGATGCCAGCAGCGGTAACACGGGCATAGCCTATGCTCACATCGGGGCCGCCCTTGGAATACCCGTAACACTGTGTCTGCCTGAAAATGCATCGGATGAACGCAAACGTATTTTGAAAGCTTTGAATGTAAATATTGAGTTTACCGATCGAGGCGGAGGCACGGATGTAGCTCAGCATGTAGCTCGTGAAATGTACGAGAGAGCACCCGATCGCTATTATTATGCCGACCAGTACAGCAATCCCGGCAACTGGCAGGCCCATTATAATACAACCGGACCTGAAATTCTAAAACAGACCAATGGTAAGGTCACCCACTTTATTTGTGGACTGGGCACAACGGGCACCTTCACAGGGACCGGCCGACTGTTGAAAGAGTACAAAAGTGATATCCGGCTCATCGGCCTGCAACCCGACCTGGCCATGCACGGGCTCGAGGGATGGAAACACCTGGAAACGGCCCACAGCCCGTCCATTTACGATGCATCCCTGGCTGATGACATACGAGCCGTAAGCACTGAACGGGCACATCAGCTTATTACGCTAACCGCCCGAAAAGAGGGGGTGCTTATCAGTCCCTCTTCAGCTGCTAATTTAGCAGGTGCCCTGGAGCTGGCCGGGGAGCTCGAGGAAGGAGTCATCGTGACTGTTTTTCCGGATGACCTCAGCAAATACGGAGAAATCTTAACCCAACTATTTTAGCACTGCTATGAAACTGAACATAGCCCCCCAGGCATACCAAAACATGCAGGATCACGCTGAATCAGACTATCCGAAGGAATGCTGTGGTTTCCTTTATGGACAAGAGGAGGAAATACGCCAGCTTCAAATAAGTCGACGGGTTGTTAATGCCCGGGAAGGTGACCAGCGTCGGCGGTTTCAAATTGATCCCAAAGATTACCAGGAAGCTGAAGAATACGCCTTGATCCATGACCTGGACTTGCTTGGCGTATACCACTCGCACCCTGATCATCCGGCCGTACCCTCGGAGCACGATCGCGAAATAGCCATGCCCTGGTTTTCATACCTTATTATTTCTGTCCAGGATGGAAATGTGACAGCCACTCGTTCCTGGCGCCTGAATGAAAGGCATGAATTTGGTGAAGAACCAATAGAGATCACGGAATTGTTGACAGATAAACCCAAAACATAACATAGCGAGATTTATGGCAACGATCATCATTCCAACCCCCTTGCGAAAATATACCGCCCAGAAGCGACGTTTCGAGACCCGGGAAAATACCCTCTCTGGCGCCTTGGAGCAATTGATGGAGGAACACCCTCAAGTAAGACAAAACCTGCTGGACGATGAGGGCAAGGTTCGCTCTTACATCAAGCTCTATATTGGTGATGAGGAGGTAAATCCCGACGAGAGCAGAACTTTTCAGCTTGATGAGAATACGGAAATCAGTATCGTCCCCGCTATTGCCGGTGGTTACCAAAGTGCGGAGCAACCCGCAGAATATTCCACAGGCTAACGGAGAACTTAAGAATTACAGATCGTTATGAGGAACTGGAAAAACATAGAATTTTCGAGCGAGGAGCTCGGTCATTACAGTCGCCACCTGTCCATCCCGGAATTCGGCCTGGAGGGCCAGAAAAAACTGAAGGCCGCCCGCGTCCTGGCTGTTGGTACAGGCGGGCTGGGGGCCCCCATGCTGCAGTATCTTGCAGCAGCCGGAGTCGGCACCATAGGCCTTGTGGATTTTGATAAGGTTGAAGCCAGCAACCTGCACCGGCAGGTCCTCTTCGGAGCTTCCGATGTGGGCCGTTCAAAAGTGGCCGTTGCCAAAGAGAGGCTCAGGGAGATCAACCCCCATATTGACATCCATGTGCATGAGCTGCGCCTGAGCAGTGAGAATGCACTGGAAGTTATCAAGGACTATGACGTGGTTGCTGATGGAACAGACAACTTTCCAACCCGCTATCTGATCAACGACGCCTGTGTAATGCTGGACAAACCCAATGTTCATGGTTCTATTTTCCAGTTTGAAGGCCAGATTTCAGTCTTTAATTATGTAAATGATAAGGGAGAGCGCGGCCCCAACTACCGTGACCTGTTCCCCGAACCCCCGCCCCCCGGACTGGTGCCAAGCTGTGCAGAAGCGGGAGTGCTGGGAGTGCTGCCCGGAATCATCGGCTGCCTGCAGGCCAGTGAAGTCATCAAGGTGATCACGGGCATTGGCCGGCCCCTGACCGGCGAGCTTTTTCTGTTTGATGCACAGGAATTCAGCACTCGAAAAGTCAAGGTAACAAAAAACAAAGATAATCCCCTGACCGGTGAAAACCCGGAACTCACAGAATTGATTGATTACGAGGCCTTCTGCGGACTCTCGTCCCCAGAGGAGGAAAATAATGAATCCGCAGTCCCGGAAGTAACCGTCCAGGAGTATAAGGCGTGGCTGGACGCCGATGAGGATGTCCAGCTTATTGATGTCCGCGAACCCCACGAGGTTGAAATCGCTGAAATTGGCGGTGAGCTGATTCCGCTTGATGCCATAGTCGACCACGCTGGCGAAATAAGCCGGGACAAAAAGGTTGTGGTTCACTGCCGAAGTGGACAGCGCAGTGCCGACGCCATCAGGCAACTCCAGCAAAAATACGACTTTGACAACCTCTATAATCTGAAGGGAGGCATCCTTGCCTGGTCACAGGAAATCGATGATAGTATACCGCAATATTAGCACTTGAAAGCACGGCTCCCTACGGGTTTTACCGCTGATGGTCCTGCAAAAATGGCTATCGTCCTGCCAGCAACACTTGTTATTGCTCGCTTACCAGCCGCAGGGAAGCTGAATTGATGCAGTACCGTAGTCCTGTGGGCTTCGGTCCATCCGGGAAAACGTGCCCAAGGTGAGCATCGCAGACGTTGCACAGTACTTCAACCCGGTTCATGCCCATACTTTTATCTATCTCGTAGCGGACCACATTCTCCGCTACCGGCTCTGTGAAGCTGGGCCATCCCGATCCGGATTCAAACTTCTCTGTGGAATCAAAAAGTTCTGTTCCACAACAGACGCACGCATACAGGCCCGGTTTGTGCGATTCGCAGTATTCCCCGGAATAGGGCTGCTCGGTTCCCTTCCTCCGGGTTACGCGGAACTGTTCATCCGTCAGCTCTGCCTTCCACTCAGCCTCGCTCTTTTCTATTCTCCCTGGTGGTTCAGGGTTGCCATGGACGGTTTTTTTATGGATCTCTTTCCAGTCTGTCATGGGTAGACATTATGAAGATGTTGAAAAAGATTCTGGCTTATAGTCGGGGCGGCCGGATTTGAACCGGCGACCTCGTCGTCCCGAACGACGCGCGCTAACCGGGCTGCGCTACGCCCCGATATTTAACTACAGGAAAATCGGTTTTTTTTCTCTAAATATAAAGTACTGTATACCTTGGATGATAATGCCACCGGTATCCCCTACATACTGAGTATTACCCAATAATACATCCGGTTTTATGGAGATGGAACGTATTGTCTGGGCTGTTTTTGAACTCATCGCCAACAGATCATCCATGGCCCCGTGCCTTCCCCTTCCTCCAATAGGCTGGTCGGGCAGACCGACTTTAGTCTAAGGAATTGCCCATGAACACCGAATTAGTGAATGGCTTCTAACGTATAGTATACTGGCAAACTGCCTTTTCTAATTTCATCCTCACATTAGATTCAACCCCTTACCGGCTATATCCCCGGTGGTGCGGCCTGAGGGACAGTAATGCATTATGCTCAAATTACCCGGGAGCATATAAATGGCCGACTGCAAATAGTTATCAAAAAAAAGGGATAGATCATACCAAACGTATGATCTATCCCAGCATATAGATTAAAGAAGGCTAATATTAACTATGCAATCTTTGTAACTAAATCAGCGGTACGCGCAGAATAACCCGCTTCATTGTCATACCAGCCCAGGAGTTTCACCAGCTTTCCGTCGGTTTTTGTAAACCCGTGGTCATAAATACAGGAGTGCGGGTTACTGAGAATGTCGGTTGAGACAATCTCTTCCTCCGTATACTGGAGAATACCGTTCAGCGGACCATTGGCGGCCTCTTCAAATGCCTTGTGAATCTCCTCAACAGAAACTTCCTTGTCCAGTACGGCAGTGAGATCGGTCAGGGAACCGTCGGGTACCGGCACACGAACGGCACTTCCGTCCAATTTCCCATCGAGATGCGGCAGTACGAGTCCCACGGCTTTGGCCGCTCCCGTTGTGGTCGGCACGATATTGTGAGCAGCCGTACGGCCTCGACGGGGATCCTTGTGAGGACCATCCAGAATTTGCTGGCTGCTGGTATAGGCATGGATGGTAGTCATAAATGCCTTTTCAAGTCCGAAGGTATCATCAAGCACTTTGACCATTGGAGCCAGGCAATTGGTAGTACAACTGGCGTTGGAATAGATCTGTGTGTCCTCATCAATCTCATCATCATTGACTCCTAAAACGATGGTTTTAACATCTCCCCCGCGGGCTGGAGCAGAGATAATCACTTTTTCTGCACCGGCCTCCAGGTGTTTGGCTGCATCTTCACGTGTACGGAAAAGGCCTGTTGATTCCACTACAATATCGGCACCGCGCTCATCCCATCCGAGATTGGCCGGGTCGCGTTCAGAACTCACGCCAATTTCCATACCATCAATCTTAATGCCGTTTTCTGTTGCACTAACTTCTCCTTCATAAGTCCCGTGAACTGAATCACGCTTGAAGAGATAGGCCAGGGTTTCAGCATCCATCAGATCATTGATACCTACAATATTGATCTCGTCTTTGTGGTATGCCATGATGGATCGCGTTACCAATCGACCGATTCGTCCAAATCCGTTAATTCCTATATTAATTTTAGCCATAAAAGTTTTTTCTTTGTGTTAACTCATTTTGAGTGTTGTAGCTTGTTAAAGCATGAAGCGTCGCAAAACATCTCAGGCGATAATCAAGCGCCTAAAAATAACAGTAAATCCCTTTATTGTAAATGATTGAATGAGATTTTAATCATCGTCATCCAGGTCAATCTCTTCGGGAATTTCCTCATCCAGCGGCAACTCATCAATATACTCATCTTCCTCCTCATCCCCGTTCTCATCCATGGTCTTTTGCTTATTTTCCGTGGCACCGGCACGCCGTAGCTGACTTGCCACTTCTATATGATCATTGTCGAGGGCCATAGTCAGAGCTGTATCGCCGTTTTTATCCTCTTTTTTGACTTTTGCCCCCCTGGAGAGCAGAAAAGTAACAATATCTGAATGGCCATCGCGGGCCGCCAGCATCAAGGCCGTTTGTCCCCACCGCTGTGCGGCATTCACATTGGCTCCTTGTTCACAGAGCAGCTGTACCGCCTCCACATTCCCTTCACGTGCGGCGGTAATCAGCGCCAGGTCTCCCACTTTGGCCCCATGATCGAACAGCAGCTTCATCACTGCTATGTTTCCGTTTTCAGCGGCCCTGTTCAGTGCAGTAGCCCCCATTGTTGTTGCTTTATTGGGATCGGCTCCTTTTTCCAGCAGATAACCTACAAGTTCAGGATGATCGTACTGCGTTGCTATAATAAGTGCAGAAGAACCATTTTTGGCCGTTTCATCAATATCAGCCCCCTCTTTCAACAGATTTTTTACATTATCAAGCTGGCCTTCTTTGGCAGCTTGCAGCAACGGCGACATCTCCATAGTACTTGTGTTTTGAAGGTTACAAATATGTTAAAAGTATATCATCATTATCTGATAAATTATCAACAGACAATTTAACCTACTTCAACCTGCCGGAACCGTTGTAGCCATTCATAAAATCTTTCCCGCTCATGCGCCGCTTTCCTTCCAGCTGTACTTCTTTCAGAACAACGGTGCCCGACCGACAGCCGACCAGCAGCTGCTCCTCTTTCATTGCCAGTTCACCGGCTGCCAAATCGATATCCGGCCCCATCGCAGAACGATACATATTGAATTTAAGTTCATCCAGCCTTGCCCAGGCGGTGGGAAAGGGGCTCAGTCCCCGTATGGCATTGTGCACCTGTTTGGCAGGCCGGTTAAAATTAATTTTGCAATCTTCGGTAAAGAGCTTGGGAGCAGGCGTAGCCTCCTCATGATTCTGCGCGGTCAGCTCGTAATCCCCGCTGCTTATTTTTTCTACCGCTTCCAAAAGCAGCTGGCTGCCCATCCTTTTCAGTCGGTTATAGACATCGCCGGTGGTCTCATTAATCCCAATCGGGGTTGATTCCTGAACGATAATGGCCCCGGTATCCACCTCCTCATCCAGGAAAAACACCGTACAGCCGGTCCGCTCCTCCCCATTCATGACGGCCCAGTGGATCGGAGCCGCTCCCCGGTATTTGGGCAGCAGGGAAGCATGAAGGTTGACCGATCCCCGGGAGGGAAGGTTCAAGAGCCGGGGAGGTAAAATCCGGAAGGCAACAACCACAAACAGGTCGGCGTCAAGTTCCTGTAGCTGTTCATAAAAATCCGGGTCATTTAGATCTTCAACTCCAATGACCGGAAGTCCAAGCTCCAGAGCCCGGGCTTTTACGGGAGTCGGCGACGGTTTGGCCCGACGCCCCCGTCGTTTATCCACATTGCTGACAACCGCGACAATTTCATGATCAGACTGATGTAATTTCTCAAGGCTTGGAATGGCAAAGTCGGGAGAGCCCATAAAAACAATACGCATGATGCTCACTACCGGGTTTTGGCCTTCTTGGGAATGGTGGGGTAATCGATATCGGTTTCGCCCGATGCGATACCTTTCAATTTTGAACTGAGCAACTTGCGTTTAAAAAAAGAGATATGATCAACAAAAAGCACCCCGTCCAAGTGATCGTTTTCATGCTGGATGACCCGGGACAGCCAGCCCCCGGCTTCGAGCCGCCGGGTGTCGAAATTTCGGTCCAGGTATTCAACCACGATTGTCTCCGGCCGGCTGACGGGAGCGTTCACACCGGGGATGCTCAGACAGCCCTCGTCCATCTCCACCTCTTCTCCCCCTTTTGACACGATCCGGGGGTTGATCATGGCCAGGGGACCATGCTTGGGCTCATCTGTTTCCTCGGCCATGGGATCGGCATCCACCACAAAAAGACGTTTCAGCTCTCCCACCTGGGGCCCTGCCAGGCCAACACCATCGGAATTGTACATGCTCTCGAACATGTCGTCGATCAAGCGCTGAAGGGCATCGGAATTCTCTTTGACAGGCTCCGCTTCTTGACGAAGGATCTCATCATCATACGTAACGATCGGTAATACGGACATTTTCTGATTTTTCCAGTTCTATGTATTTCTGAAGAATGATAGCGGCAGCAGCCTGGTTGATACGATCGGATTGACGGCGTTTCATTTTAGGAACGCCCGCCTCCACCATGGCTCGCACAGCCTCCTTGGAAGTATACCGTTCATCCACTTTAACGACTTCCATGTCCGGAAAGTATTCTCGAAATTCAACAAGGAACCGACGGACCATCTTGATGGCCCTCCCCTCCTCTCCGGCGGGAGTGAGCGGCCAACCAACCACCATTTTCTGGACCTGTTCATTTTCAACAAGCTCTTCGAGCTTCTCAAAAACTTCATCCGAGCCGTAGGTCCCCACCGGGTTCGCTACCGTCCGAAGCAGATCAGAGCGGGCTATACCAAACCACTTGGTTCCAACGTCAATTCCTATAAGTCTGCCATACTGTGTCACTGTCAACCTTCCATTTCCTCTAAATCCTCTTCTTCAAGAGGCTGCTTTAGAAATTCCTTTAAAAGTTTACTTGGTTTAAAATGCGTTTTGCGATGCGCCGGCACATAAATCTCTTCATTGGTTCTCGGATTACGTGCCCGTGGCTTCGCTTTTGTCTTTTTCACTTCAAAAACACCAAAATCACGCAATTCGATCCGACAAGTTGGATCCGCATCCATCATCGTTTCGCGCAAGGCCACCAGTACCGCATCGACCCAGGGTTCGGTTTGTACCATAGGTTCATCAAGTTGATCAGCCACCCGGCGGACGATATCTCGTTTGGTATAGGTAATCATAGCGTTACTGTAAATTAGATTAATACTTTATTGCAATAATAATGTGAATAATACAATAATATGAATGAAATACTTAGTAATAATAACTCTATAATAGATGATATTATTTTTATTACAGATATAAAAATACTGACTTTAACCGTCTTCAAGATGGGATTATTCGTACCGGAACACACTTTTAACCCCTTCCACCTTATGTAACTTGGAGATAACGCGATCCAAATGATTGATATCATCCACATAAACAGTGAGCATGCCTTCAAACATTCCGCTTTCACTGTTAACATTGATGCTCTTCATATTGGTCTCCATTGACTTGGACAGGATATCGGTGATGTCGTTGATCATACCCACACGATCTTCACCAATTACTTTGACAGCCCCCAGGAATTTTGAATCGATGTGCTTGGCCCACGAAACATCAATGATGCGTTCACCATCCGTCTGAATGAGATGGCGGATATTCTTACAGTTCGACCGGTGAATTTTCACATCCCCGGTACGGCTTATAAACCCAATAACATCATCGCCGGGAATAGGGTTGCAGCAGTTCGCATAGCTATATTTAATGTTGGAAATATCATCATCAATGACCAGCGCCTTCTCATCACCCAATGAACGGGCCGTGTCGATGTAGCTCTGTTGTATTTCCTCCTCGGAGGGAACTACCCTCTTATCAACTTCGCTCTCCTCTTCTTCAATACGCCCCGTACCCGTAAACTGTTTAACAGCCGAATACAGCTTGTTAGCATCAAAATTACCCTTGCCAATTTCGTAAAAAAGCTCCTGGGTTGAATCAAACTTCAGCTTGTGGGCAACCTGCATCAGATCCTGCTCCGAAATTTCTATATTCCCGCGCCGTGCCCGCTTTTCCCAGATTTCACGTCCCTCTTCAGCGACCTGTCGCTCTTTCTGTTTGATAAACTGCCGGATGCGTGACTTTGCCTTGTGGGTGACAACATCGTTGATCCAGTCGGGATTCAGATTGATCTTGTTACCCGTGATAATCTCGACCTGGTCCCCAATTTCCAGTTTTTGACGAAGCGGAGCCATTTTACCGTTCACTTTTGCGGCCATGGCCCGTTCGCCGACCTCACTGTGGATATCAAAGGCAAAATCAATGGGAGTGGCTCCCTGCGGAAGGGTTCGCAGTTCGCCCTGGGGGGTAAAGACATAAATCTCATCCTGGTATAAATTCAGCTGAAAATCCTTGACAAATTCCGTAGCCGCATCCGGCCGGGGATTATCGAGAATATCCCGCACCCAGTGCACAAATTTATCCAGTGTTTCAGATCCCTTTTTCCCTTCTTTGTATTTCCAGTGGGCAGCCAGTCCTTTTTCAGCGATATCGTCCATCTGGCGAGTCCGAATCTGCACTTCCACCTTGCGCCCCTGCTTGGTAATCACCGTCGTATGCAGCGACTGGTATCCATTGGCCTTGGGTACTGAAATAAAATCACGAAACCGTTTGGGGATGGGCGTATACCAGTCGGTTATGATGGAATAAACCCGCCAGCAGTCTTCCTTCATATGGGGATCTTCCAGGATAATACGGATAGCAAACAGGTCATAAATTTCCTCAAAAGGTTTCTGCTGGCGCTGCATTTTCCGGAAAATGGAATAGATATGCTTCGGGCGGCCCTTGATCTCGAAGGTAAACCCCTGGTTCTGGAGTTCCTCGCGGATCGGCTGCATAAATTCCTCAATAAACTGCTCCCGCGACTCTCTTTTCTCACGTAGTTTACGCGAAATAAATTTAAAGGAATTGGGATCAATAACCTTAAAACAGAGGTCCTCAAGTTCGCTCTTCATCGTAAAGAGTCCAAACCGGTGAGCCAGCGGAGCATAGAGTTCCATCGTTTCGGTCGCCTTCTGGAGCTGTTTCTCACGAGGCAAATGCTGAATAGTGCGCATATTGTGGAGCCGGTCGGCGAACTTGATCAATACAACCCGGATATCTTCGGCCATGGAAAGCAGAAGCTTCATGAAGGTCTCAGCCTGTTTGGTATCACGACTCTTGAATACCCCGGAAATCTTCGTCACCCCATCGATCAGGTGTGCAACCGTTTCACCGAACTTCTCCCTGATGTTGTCAAGGGTAACCTCAGTGTCTTCCACCGTATCATGCAGGAGGGCCGCTACTACCGAAACATCGTCGATATTAATTTCCGAGGCTACAATCTTAGCGACGGCCACCGGATGATAATAGTAAGGCTCCCCGGATGCCCTCTCAATACCCTCATGCGAAAGATAGCACAGCTTGAAAGCCCGGGCCACCAGCTGCTCATCAGGATCCTCAAGATGCTCGCGGCAGACTTCCAGCAGCTGATTTAAATCCTCCTGCTGGACCGGATCCAGAGTATAGGAATCCAGATCGATGTTGTAATATGTGGTTTTGGTTTCTGCCATAAATAATCAATTAATAAAAAAAGCCCGTATTGGGCAACAGCAGTCAATAAAACATTATCTTTGCCAACTACATTCAAATATGTGTAAGTGTAAAGAAGATACCAATTAAAATAAAAAAAGACGGACACGGTAAGTGTCCGCCTTAAATAAGGTTAAGCCGAATTTAGAACGAAAGTGACAGACCGATAATAAAACGGCCCGTACTGTTATCAATTGCGTCGCGATTAAGCTCGCTGAACTCCTTGCCTGATTTTACCCGATATTCTACAAACGGCTTGATTGCGGGGAAAGGGCTCAGCTCTGCACCCACAAAACCATTCCAGTACAGGTTACTGTCGGATCCCTCGCCGGGCAGATCTTCATTTTTGATATTCAGGTCTGCCGTTTCAGATCCCAGTCCCAGTCCTACATAAGGGGCAACAAGTCCTGCCGATACGCCGCCGACGGCTGCCAGCCCAAAATCATAATTCGTTATCTCCGAGGAATAACTCACGCCCTCAGATGAAATCTCATTATCATCATTGAAATAGCTAAAGTGCGCCCGCAGGCCAAGATCTACCAAAGGTAGCTTTTGCAGAATATCGCGCTCCAGGCGGACACCAAACCCATTTTTAGGCTCTTCATTTCGAATCTCATACGACGCTCCGAGGCTCCACTGAGCAGCCCCTGTTTGGGGAACAGCACTAATCATTAGCGCTATGGCAGCAAAGCCGAATAATATTTTTTTGACCTTCATAGTATCTTTACCTCTTTTATTTAATGATATTTTATTACGATTAACTTTTTATGATGGAAAGATAGACATTATGCCAAAGCAAAAACAAATATATATTGCTACAGGCATACAACAGTATTCCCGTCAATTTTATTCCCTTTCAACACAAAAAAGTGGCTTCTCTGTTCTCTTTGGGCAGAAACATAGATAAAAATGGACTTTATGATTGTAGTGTCTTATTTTATTTCTGTTATATTTAATTCCCACCTTTGATGTGAAATCCTTTCAGGAACGACGCGTTAACTCAACTCTTCTCGATGGATGTAGCCTAAGGTGACAAAACAACATTTATACTACACATGACACAACAAGGAACAGTAAAATGGTTTGACATAGAAAAAGGATACGGATTCATCAAACCAGAGGACGGAGGCAAAGATGTATTCGTCCACCGCAACAACGTAGAAAATTTAGACTACAATCAAGGTCTCGAAGACGGAGAGAATGTAGAATTCGACGTAGAAGAAACCCCTAAAGGGTTGAGTGCAGTTGAAGTCCGCAGCCTTGACTACAAATAGTGTTTGACTATTTAAGTACAACATTGAAAAGCCCGCTTTTTCCGGCGGGCTTTTTTGTTTTCTCCTTGTTTGGCTTGTAAAACCGGCGAAAGGGGGTTCTTTCAGGTCGTATATTCCGCATTGATGCGAATATACTCGTACGACAAATCCGGTCCCCAGCCCACTGCTTCGGCGGTCCCCTGGTTCAAATCAAGAATAATGGTAATATTGGAGGCCTGCATTTCCTGCTTAACATCCGAGCGACTTTCCTTGACAGGCTGCCCCTCCTTCAGAATCTGTACGCTGCGCTCGGCATCGGAGCCGATGTAAAGATCCACCTTTTCCGGATCGAAGGTGACTCCTGCCCTTCCGGCCGCCCCCATAATGCGTCCCCAGTTGGGATCGGTACCAAAGATCGCCGTTTTTACCAGACTGGAGTCAGAAACGGTACGGATGATCTTGCGGGCATCCTCTTCCGTTTTAGCCTTCTTAACTTGGTACTCCACCAGCTTGGTAGCCCCTTCTCCGTCGGAGACGATTAGTTTTGCCAGGTGTTTGCACAGCTTTTCCAGGTTAGCATAAAACCGTTCGTAATTCTCGTCTTTGGTGGTAATTTTTTCGTTGCCGGCCATCCCGTTGCACATGATGGCTACCATGTCGTTAGTGGAGGTATCGCCGTCCACCGTGATCATATTAAACGTTTTGTCCACCGCTTCCCGCAGTGCCTCATCCAGCAACCTGGAATCTATGGCCAGATCACAGGTTATGAACGCCAGCATAGTGCCCATATTCGGATGGATCATTCCTGATCCCTTGGCAATGCCGGCCATATTGATGGTCACATCGTTCACCTTAAAATCAGTGAACCCCTCCTTGGCAAAAGTGTCGGTTGTCAGTATGGCATTGGCTGTCAATGAACCTGCCATCTCGCGATCAGATAGTTTTTTTGCACTCTCTTCTATACCCTTGAGAACTTTCTCGGTGGGAAACGGTTCTCCAATCAGCCCGGTGGACGCCACCAGGACCTCTTCCACCGGAATATCCAGGAGTTCTGCGGTCTTTTCAGCCATAGCCACGGCTCCCCGCCAGCCCTCATCGCCGGTACAGGCGTTGGCATTACCCGAATTAACCACAATCGCCTGGGCCTTTCCATTTTTAATATGCTTTCGGCTCAGTTTAACCGGTTCAGCACAGACCACATTCCGGGTGAAAACGGCTGCTGCCGCGGCCGGCTTTTCAGAATAAATGAGAGCCAGATCCCTTCGTTTCGATTTGATCCCCATATGGCTGCCCCAGCACTTGTAACCTCGAACGTGTGTAATGTTGTTAAGCATGATAAATCAAAAAATTTAATCGATTGTAGTCAGTAGTATAAAATTATGAATAGCAATGGTCAGGGACTCAGCGGCGAGATCTCCAATCCCGATCGCTCAATGAAGCCAAACATCAAGTTCATATTCTGCACGGCTTGTCCCGCAGCCCCCTTGACAAGATTGTCGATGGTGGAAACCGTCACAACCTTGTTGGTCCGTTCGTCATATGTTACATGAATGTCGCAATAGTTGGAGCCCCGCACATGCTTTACATTCGGGGGATCATCAACCACGCGGATAAAGTATTCCTTTTCGTAAAAACTGTAGTACCATTCCCCGAGATATTCTTTGTCAATATCCTTTGTTGGAGTCGAATAGGTTGTGGTCAGGATTCCCCGGTCGATGGGAATAAGGTGCGGCGTAAACAGCACTTCCGTCGATTTCTGAGCGTAACGGGCCAGATTATGCTGAATTTCCGGCGTATGGCGATGCTTCAGCAGCCCGTAAGCAGAAAAATTGCCAAACACCTCTGGAAAATGAGTCTGCTGCTTGGCTTTGGCACCCGCCCCGCTTACGCCTGACTTGGAATCGATCATAATCTGTTCCGGCTCGATGATCTCGTTCTTTATCAGCGGAGCCAGGGCCAGGATGGCTGATGTGGGATAGCAACCCGGGTTGGCAACCAGGCGGGCATTGCGGATTTGATCCCGAAATAATTCCGGTAAGCCAAATACCGCCTTTTCAATAAGGTCGGGGGCCTTGTGTTTCTTGTGATACCATTGTCTATACTCTTCAGCTGAACCAAGCCTGAAATCACCGGAGAGATCGATTACACGGAAATCATCCGGGTTCCAATCCCGGATAAAATCCATCGATACCCCATGCGGCAGCGCCAGGAAAACAAGATCCAGCTCATGATCCGCCAGGTTTTTCAATGGTTCAAGCTTCATATCAATCCGCCCCTTAAAATGGGGATTGATCTTGGAAAAGGATGTCCCGGCCTTGCTTTCGGATGTAATAATTTCAATGCTTACATCGGGATGATCAATCAACAGGCGCACCAGCTCAGAACCGGTATAACCGGTAGCCCCGACGATTCCTATTTTATGCTTTGGCATAATTTTTTACTGCTTTTAAAGATTCAAGAAATACGTTAACGACGGTATCAATTTCCTCTTCGGTAATAATGAGCGGAGGTACAAATCGCATGACATTTCCAGAGGCACAGTTTGAAAGAACGCCGCGCTTCATCATCTCTTTAACCACTTTGCCACCTTTGAAATTCAGCTCTGCCCCAATCATCAGTCCCTTGCCCCGGACCTGCGTGATGGCATTTTCGTTCTCAGCCGCCTCTCGCAGTCGATCCATAAAATAGGCTCCCTTTTCGGCAGCCTGCTCCGCCATGTTCTCTTCCTGCATTACGGAAAGGGTAGCATAAGAAGCCGCAGATGCCAGCGGATTCCCGCCGTAAGTAGTGCCGTGCTCTCCATGTTCCAATGCCTCGGCTACCTCCTTTTTTGTGATGACAGCCCCTATGGGAAAACCATTGCCGAGGGCTTTGGCTGAAGCCACGATGTCGGGCAGAATACCATAATGCTGATAGGCAAACATCTTGCCTGTTCGTGCAATACCGCACTGGATTTCATCCAGGATCATTAAAATATCATACTGATCGCAGAGGGCCCGAACCTCCTGCATATATTCTTCCTGAACGGGGTGGATTCCCCCCTCTCCCTGCACCGGCTCCATGACAATAGCAATAGTTTCTTCATCGGCTTTGGATCTCAGGGCCTCTACATCATTGACCGGCACCTGGTCAAATCCGCCCGGCAGGGGATGAAATCCTTTCTGATATTTTTTCTTCCCCATGGCTATGGTCCCGAGCGTGCGCCCGTGAAAACAGTTCTTCATGGAAAGAATCTTCCCTTTCTTCTCGCGGATTGATCCGTACTTCCGGGCAAGCTTGATGGACCCTTCCATGGCTTCCGCCCCGCTGTTGCAAAGAAAAGACTGATCCAGCCCAGAAACTTCGGCCAGTTTCTGCACCAGCTTGCTCTGGGGTTCACTGTAATAAAAATTAGAGATATGCATCAGCCTGGCGGCTTGGTCCTGAATGGCTTCGACTACCCGGGGATGCGAGTGCCCCAGGCTGTTAACCGCTATACCCGCCAGGGCATCGATATATTCGTTGCCGTCGGTATCCTTGACCTTCACGCCCTTCCCTTCAACAAGGGTGATGGGATAGCGGCCGTACAGATCCACATGATAGCGATGAGCAAGTTCCTGTGCAGTATCAGACATGAGTGTATGTGATAATCGAATTAAAGTTAAATCTAAAAGCCAACTCTGGAGCAACCAGCATAATGATGTTCACTGCCCGGAATATAAATGAAGAAAATCGACTATGCTATTATTGAGCGACCCTTTTGCAACTGCTTTCTGCTTGTCCGTTCCGGCTTTCTCAATTTCTGAGCCAATCCGCTTCAGCCATATCGCCCTCCACAGCCCCATCATTCGGATATCAAGGGCAAAAGCTGTTCTTCATTTTCCAGAATAACTATGGATTTACAACCAGAATCACAAATAATTAATTTCCTCCGGAGCCGGGAATGGGCCTTTCTTGGATCCCAATAACAAAGCCGCCTCCCGTTTACCGGCAGACGGCTTTGAAGATATCCGCTCAAAATGAACTCAAAAGCTCCTATAAATTAATATTCTGGCCGAATAATACCGCATTCAGGAACAGCCGGCTTGTGGTGTGCCAATAGCTTCGAAAGTTGGGGTTGTCGGCAAACAAAATAACCTTTCCCCGCCCCTCCTCCTTAACAACGACAGCCGCAGTGCCGCTTATCTTCTGAAGGTTCTCATTGTTGACGAACCCACCCCGCAGCGGAGCTTCCGTATACTTGGCTACTGTGGCATACGGGTTGCTGCTCGGCTTTAGAAACGTATCCGTATCTTTGATAAAGAGCTGTTCGCGCCCGACAACCCCAAATGCAATGGGATTGGTGGGATCGATGTCGGCTTCCAAGATGACCCCGGGAATCGTATTGGCGAGCCTTCGATCGCTTTGCTCCTCATAATTGTATCGGGGTGTTTCAGATGTTGAATCACTGGAACTCTTCAGCAGGTCTTCGCTCACGATCTCCTGTCTGATGGCCCACTCAGAGGCTCCCTCGTCTGTAATCAAGACCCCCCCGCTGTGAACCCAATCCCTGATTTTATCGACGGTCCGGCTGTCCCAGTCATCATATCGACCGTCGACCAGAGCCAACGTATTGTAACGGTCCAGCGACACCTCCTCAAACACCTGTTTATCAAGTTTTGTGACATCAAGTTCCAGCCGCTTGTTCAACAGAAACCAGGCCTCCCCCGCTTCATAGGCTCGCACACCCTTTCCCATGACCAGGGCAACCTCCGGTTTCTCCACCGGCTGAATATTGGTGCTTCCCAGATCGATGCCTGCTTCAGTGAATCCTGTTTGCACGCTGTGAAAATCCACCTTGTGCTGTTCTGCTACCTTCTGAACCACAGCATACAAACTGTCGGGAGTGACAGGCTGGCGGGCAACCGGGATAACAATGGAACCATAGCCGAACCTTTTGACTCCGGAAGCCGTCTGAATGCTGAACGGCCTGTAGGCTACTTTCGAGAGAACCTCTTTCTGCAGCAGTGCATTGAGGGCGGCCGGCGCACTGTAGTCGGACCAGGATAGCAGGTAGGCATAATCTGAAACCCCACCGTTCACCCGGCCTTCCTGCTTCGGACGTTCCGTAACCCTGGGTCCCTGTATATCAGAAGCACCGGATTCTATCTCCGCATAGTTGATGCCATAGCCCTGAATCAGCGACCACCCGGTAATATCATAGAATACACTGTCCGGGAAGGATGTGTTGGGCTCAAAAACATCATGGACAACCCGATACCCCACCTGGCCGGTGGGAACCACATAACTGCTCCCCTGCTTGAACTGCCTGTCGTCCCGTTCCATATCTTGCTGCAGTTCATACACATCGATCCGGTGTGTAAGCAGAAGATCCAGAAACTTATTGGTTAATGTTTCATCGCGCTCATTGCCAAAGACATAGGCATCCACCGGCTGTTCAGCGGCTTCATCCAGAGCCGATTCATAAAAATCCCGTTGGTATTCAAAAAGGGTCTTTTTTTCGGCCACGGCTGCCCGGACGGTGGCAATACCAGTAACCAGGTGCTTCCGAATGGTTGATTTAAAGGTAACCGGGCCGGATGTACTCTCCTGCACGATTCCCCGGGAGCTGCCCACCTCAAAGGTGATGCCCACTCCGCCCTGTATATCGGGATAGGTGGAACCGTAGATAGGAGAAATGTTGTCGAAGATCTCTTTTGTCCAGTATAATGATCCCACTCCATTGAGCGCTTCCACCTGGTACTCCGCCAATAATGGATTCAGAACCTCATAATGGTACTCCGGGATAATGGGGTTCCATGTTCGCACCGGCTTGGTCGGTTCCAGGTAGTAGGTGCTGTTGGTACCCATCTCATGAAAATCGATCTGCACGTTGGGATACCAGCGATGGTAAAAATCAAGACGATTGGCGCTCTCCTGTTGGGTAACGGCAAACCAATCTCGATTCAGGTCATGCAGAAAGTGGTTGGTCCTTCCTCTCGGCCAGCCCTGCACATGCTCACGGTCGGCCGGATCAGCAACGGGGGGAAAGGATTTATAGCTGTTATGCCAGTTTGCCGCCCGGTCTCTTCCGTCAGGGTTCTGGGCCGGGTCGATATGGATGACAGC
Organism: Fodinibius sediminis; assembly: GCF_900182555.1. GTDB lineage: Bacteria > Bacteroidota > Rhodothermia > Balneolales > Balneolaceae > Fodinibius > Fodinibius sediminis. The sequence continues at coordinate 255,601 of NZ_FXTH01000004.1, forward strand.
CTCCTCCAGGAACTTCTGCGTCTCGGCATCCTGGTTGGCTGTGAGGTAATAGGCCGTAAGCAATGCTGCCTCTCCACTGGAGGTTTCATCCCCGTGGACACTGTAGTTAAGGGCCACCACTGCCTTGTCGGTTTCCGGATCCAGGGCCGGCGCCGAAGGATCAAGGACCGACAGATGCGACTGCCGTATTTCATCGAGGTTCTCCTGGTTAGCCGGGGATGTGATGGTTAGCACAACCTGGGGACGCAACTCATAGGTCTGACCGATGACCTGGAATGAAACCTTATTGGAGAGACGTGCCAACTCCTTGAAATAGGAGACGATGCGATCATGACGGGTAAAATGAGAACCGATCGAATAGCCCAGGAACTCCTCCGGGGTTGGAATCTGCTGATCAAACCGGTCAGCATCGGAAAAATAATAGTCCTGCTGGGCTGATGCCCTCCCCAACAGAGTTGTAAACAGGATGGCAGTCAGCACTATCGTCTGACTTATTTGTTTGACTAAATTCATAATAGAATATCTTTTATCATTCAAAATAGTATGTCATTAAAGATTTATATTTGGATTGGAACGAATTTCAGTGATCGTTATCGGGAAAAAGGTTCCGGTGCTTACGCGACTTTCCAGCCACTCGGGAGAAGCCTGCCCGAACCGGTAGAGATCCGCCAGCCGACGCCCCTGTAAAAACAAGTTTGTTCGGCGGCTGTGTTCAAGCATCTCCTCTGCCGGCACCTGTCCCGTATAATCCGAGAGACCGTCCAGGTGACGAATAGCGTTGATCGCATTCCTGAAAGCCGGCCTGTCCTTCCCGGCAAGTGCATCCTCGGCTATAATGAGATGCAGCTCGCGCGCCGAAACAACCACAAAATCAGCGTATTCATTGGCAGTCACGAACTCATCGATAGCCGATGCCAGGGCCGGGGCCGGAATCTCGTCCACAGGATCCAGGAGTGTTACCTTGTCCACTTTCGCATTATCGGCCGTTGGCTGAATGTAAGCATCCCCCACCCGGAGCTCCAGGCGCTCATTCACCTGATAGGCCATCGCGTTGGACTCTGTCTCAGGCGTGGTCTGTAGCTGATAGCGCCAGTCGCTGCCACTGCCCACCATATCCAGTGCCGCTTTGGCATCCTCTGCGGCAGCACTGCTTTGAACCAGGATGTCGTTATCCTCAACCGCAGGGTTCAATTTACTCCAGAGTGCCTTTGAATAATGCACACGGGCACGCAGGGCCAGCAGCCGGGCCTGCCATTCTTCCGAACCGTCGGGGCTGAGCTCCAGTCCCTTGCTGAGATAGTCTATAGCGACATCATAGAGTTCATCCATATTCGCTTCCCCTATGGCCGGAGACGCCGCCTCGCGATCCGAGAGTGCAAAATTATCGAAGAGATCTGCGATGGTGGTATAGATGACCGCCCCGTAAAAGTAACTGCGGACAAGCGGTCGTTCATCTTCAAGGGTCCCTTCCGACCGGAATCCCTCCAGGCGCCGGATGGCTTCATCAGCCGTCCATCGCGCTTCACCGACGTACTGGAAGCCCACATCCACAAATTCATTCAGCGGATCGTCCACCTCCCCCTGGTCAAGCTGTTGCCAGGCATCACGCGTTCCTATCCAGGTAAGTTCGTCAGTAGCCGTGGAGTAAGGACCGAGGATCTCACCCAGCGCATTCGTCAGGGTTGCCTCCGCCCCATTGGCAATGGCCGGTGCGGCCACCGGATTATCCAGATCATCCTCCACCAGGTTGTTTGGATTATTAACGTCCAGCACATCACACCCTGTAATACCGTAGCCGGTAACAACCAACAGCAGGATTAAAATTTTTGATATTGTTTTCTTGCTAAAACTCATAAGTTCAGTCGTTTATAGTTTGATAGAAAAATTGTCCAAAAACGTACGCTAGATTCCAATACTGAGAGTAAGCGTTATTCTGCGGGGCAGCGGCATGTTCCAGGCATCCGTTCCGAGCAGGAAATTATTCTCGAGAGCCGACCCTCCATCCCTTCCAATGGCATTTACTTCCGGATCTACGCCGGGATATTTAGACCACAGCCACAGATTTCGACCGGAAGCCGTTACCGAGAGGTTGCGTACCTTCAGCTTTTCGGCCCATTCATCGGAAATATTATAGGTCAGGCTCACCTCCCGCAGGCGCAGGAAATCAGCCTGCTGTATGGTATTGAGGCCGGAAAAGGGAGCAAGGGCCAGTTGTTCATTGATCCATTTGTCAGCTGCGGCCAGCCGTACCTCCGCGCTGTTCTGCGGAACATACTCACCGTTGACACCGCCGGTTATATAATCCCGCTCCACCGCTGCCGTAGCCGGGGTATTGCGGCCGATACCGGCACTGCGCTGCCGGAAAGCATCGGTCAGATTATTGACATAAAAATTGCCGGTACGGTATTCGAAGAGGGTATACAGTCGAAAATCATGGAACGTCAGTGTCCCCCCGAAAGCCCCCTGCCAGTCGGGCGTTGGCTTGCCCAGGTAATGATCTAGGGGATCGCCGTCACCGTCGGCATCGGCGAGCAGCACAAAATTATTGAGAGCATTGAGACTGGCCGTCCCGGGGGTGAGCGAGGCCAGATAGTCGAGTACCAGCTGGCGCGAAGCGGGCTGTCCGGCTTCTATACCGTCCACTTCCCTTCCCAGCTCCTGGAGCAGCCCCTTTCGATCCAGGGGTAAAAAGCCTTTTTCTACTTCCCGGAGCTGAGCCCCGAAGTTCGTGGCCGGAGCGTATCCCTCCTTCAGAAATTGGCGATACCGCGGATAGGTTCCACCCACTTTGATAGGTGGAGCTCCTCCCAGGGATGCGACCTGTTCCCACAGATATGATCCGCTTACAAAAAGATCCGCCGAAAAATCTTCTCCGTCGAAGAGGTTGGCATCCAGGCTCAATTCAACCCCTTTGCCCTCAAGCCGGCCGATGTTATCCAGCTGCGTTCGGATAAATCCGCCGGTTGGCGCAAACTGCCGCTGAACCAGTGCGTCCGTAACTGTACGATCCCAGTAAGTGCCTTCAAAAACGAAACGTTCATCAAAAAATCCGGCATCCAGCCCCAGCTCATACTCCGTTGATATTTCAGGTTTCAGTTCAGGATTTCCCAGGTTATCGGGAACAATACCGGGGCCCGTTGCCGAGGTCTGCGAACCGTAGGTAGTCAAGGCGTCAAAAGCACCCGGCTGCAGTCCGGACTGGCCAACGGCAGCGCGCAATCTAAGGGAAGAAACGAAAGGCAGGCCATTCCAGAAAGGCGCATCGGACACCACCAGCGATGCCGAGGCCTTGGGATAAAATACGCCATTAAATTCTGCGCCAAAGGCACTATGAAGGTCATAGCGACCGCCAAAGGTGACAAAGAGGTAATCATCAAATCCGATCTGCTCTTGTCCGAAGAATCCAACTTCGGTTTGTTCGATATATGATTCGCCGAGGGACTGAATAGCAGCCGCCCCGGAGACGTTCAGACCGGGTCCTGGAAAATCCACTGCTTCACCGCTTCGTACCAGCGTGCGCTCGGAAAACAGCTGAGATCCCAAAATCAGGGTTGATTCAAAACGCTCACTCAGGCGGTTGCTCAGTGTTCCCTTCACGTCCACTGTCAGGTTCAGGTTCGACCGATCAGATGTCCGCCGGGCTCCCTCCACTTCCGTATTTGCATAATTGTTGATGTTCCATCCGAAAGGGCGCCGGGATTCGCTGAACTGGCTGGTATAGTCAACACCGAAGGTTCCATCAAGCGTTAGATTCTGCAGCGGCCGATAGTTAATGCCCGTACTGCCGTTAAAATGGCGTACATCCTGGCTGACGGTCTGCTGAAGTCGCTCCTCGACCGTGGCCGTATAGGAAGCCCCCGACGGATTCCCATAACTCACCAGTTCGGGCTTGCTGTGGATGGCTCCAGAGGTGACCCCGAAATTATTATTCCCGGTCTGAAATGTTTCAAGGCTCGTGCTTGAAAAACCGGACGTGACCCGCAATTGCAATTTATCAGCCGGGAAGATGTTGACATTGGCCGTGGCCTGTGATTTGCTCAGAGCATCATTGGCCAGGGGACCCGTCGCCGCGGAAAAAGGATAGCCATCGCCGCTCAGCGGTCCGTTCTCACCTGACCATCGGCCGTTGACAAAATAAGTTATTCCTTCAGATCCTCCGCTTACAGATCCGGAGTATTCCTGCGTGTACCCCGTCTCAAACAGTTGGTGGACATAATTTTTCCGGACCAGCTCGTAGGGCTGAATACTTCCCCCCAGGTAATTCTCCATGGTATCGGCCTGGGCCTGTGTACGTGCAAAACCCGTGTTGTCCGGAAATGTTTTGGGATAACTGACCGTGCCCTGAGTCACCTCGAAATTGATGCGGGGCTCGCTAATCTGCCCGTTCTTAGTGAAAATCTGGATTACGCCATTTGAGGCTTCTGTACCATAAAGCGTGGCTGCAGCAGCCCCCTTGAGAATTTCCACCCGATCAATTGACGCCGGATTGATATCATCCAGCCGCGAAGGTGACGCACCGCCGCCGGCACTCACGGAGCCTCCGAAGCCGCCCCCTCGATCCACCCGCACCCCGTCGATCAGGATAATGGGTTCATTGCTCTGCGAAAGGCTGGCTGATCCCCGGATGCGGATGCGGGACCCTTCGCCCGTTACGCCGCTCGAGGGCATACCCACGAGACCGGGAATACGTCCCTGCACCACCTCCGAGAAATTCTGAAGGGGGACATCCTCAAGGTCTTCCGTTCCTACCGAGCTGATCGAGTTGCCAACCTTTTTGCGTTCTACCGGTCCGCCGGCACCAGTGACCACAATTTCCTCCAGGTTAACAGAACCAGATGTGAGGGCAAAGTTGAGCGTCAGTGTTTCTTTTTGCTCAACGGTAACCTCCTTCTCGCTCGTACGGTAACCCACAAACTGGGCCACCACGGTATAGGAACCGGCTTCGACGTTACGAATGCTGTATTTCCCGTCTGTATCAGTGGCACTTCCCATATTGGTACCCCGGATCATAACGTTGACAGCAGGCAGCGTCTCTTTCGTTTTGCTGTCGGTCACAGTACCCGTGATTGTACTTTGTGCATGGCCCGCTGTGGGAATACTTGCAATAATACCTAAGAATATTAATACCGCTTGCTTCATTATTTTGATGACTCCTGGTTTGGTTAGAAAGTTGGGTTTGGTTGAATCCAGGAGAGCAGGCGGGAAATAAAAAAGCCCACTCACCTGGTCGATGAGTGGGCTTAAAATTTGTGAGGCTAAATCGCTATGTTTTTGCGAACTCTTTCAAGCAGTTACTCATCCAACGGGTATGGCACATACACATGACATGCATTTGCATATCCATGCAGCAACAATCGCACATACAGATGTTGGAGTTATAATTTTTCACTGCTTGCTCAAAAGAATTAAGCCGTTAAAAATTTCAGTTCAAATGGTACCATCATTTTTTAAAAAACACAACATCCGTTCAAAATAGCCGCAGAACGGATTTTCCGCCACGACACCCACACCCGCTAACCTATTGTTTTACCTTAACTTGCCATTTCTTGTACCTGGACAAGAAAGTGTCGAAACATATCAAAATCATAATGAAGAGTCGATTGCTAATTATGATCAAACGTCTTTTTGTGAGCACAACCCATACTGTTCTTCCTTGCAACCTCCTGTAAATGGATCGATTTATCAGCTCAGGTAAAATCTATCGAGCGGTTTTTCCCAGGGCCTGACGGGCGCGGATAACTCGATCGGTCGTAATGCCATCTACGCCCTGTTCAGCCATTGCGGTTATATCGGCCGAATCATTGACCGTCCAAACAAAAATTTTAAATCCTGCCTGGTGGCTGGCTTCAACAAGTTCCGGAGTCACCCCCTGGTAGTGAACATCAAGACCATCCAGGTTATGCTTGCGCACCTGATCCAGGAGATTCGTGCTGATCGCCTGGTACTCGCCTGTATCGGCATCGCGGGGTGCAGAACGCAACCAGTAAGCGGGCACATCGGGCATCTGCTCTTTACTGGCTTTTACAACCTCCAGACCAAAACTTATGACAACCATTTGATCTTTCTTGCCACTCTGCTCTATTACTTCTTTGATATGGGAAATAGCGCGGGCTGAATCCTTTACCTCAATAAACAACCGTTTCTTCGGCGGCACCGAGGCTACAACTTCCTCCAGAAATGGAATTTGTTCTCCTGCAAATTTCTCCCCTTTGAAACTTCCCACATCCACGGTTCGCAGTTTCTCAGAGTCCGTTTTCTTTACCGGCAGATCCTTGTCGCCTGTACGTTTTGTTGTCTTGTCGTGAATGGCCACAACCCGGTTATCAGCAGACAAATAAACATCAACCTCCACCGCATCGGCATCCTTTTCCCAGGCCGACTGTACCGAAGCCATGGTATTTTCAGGCTTTGCATACGAGTCGCCCCGATGGGCAACAATCTCGATTTGCGCATCTGCAGCATTCGGTGGATCGGGCTTTTCCATGCCACAGCCATGGAAAACAAAAAGACTGGAAATCAGAAACAGAATAACGGCCGTTAAAAAAAAATCATTTGCGTTTGTAGTCAGCATATCGATTGTACAATTAGTCATGTTCATTTCAGATTGCGAATCATGAAGACAGAAGGAGATACAAACCCGCGGCCAAAAACCCGCCTGCTATTGGTGCTGCCACGGGAACCCAGGAATACGCCCAGTCGCTGCTCCCCTTGTTGGAGATAGGTAAAAGAGCATGGGCAATGCGCGGCCCAAGGTCACGGGCCGGATTGATGGCATAGCCCGTAGGACCTCCCAGGGATAAACCGATCCCCAGCACCAGCAGGCCTACGGGAAGGGCGGAAAGTGCTCCCAGACCAAAACCCACTTCATTTCCGTCGATCACTATTGTTTCCAGCAGCTCTCCATTGGCGCCTATAAAACCCGGCGAGGCCAAGTATAAAACCCCGAACACCAACAGCAAGGTGCCTATGGTTTCTGTCATAAAATTTGCAGGATAATTTCTAATATTGGGAATCGTACTATGGCACGCCAGGATAAGGCTCTCATCCCTGGTTTCATGGAAGTGGTCTTTGTAGGACAGCCAGACCAGGAAGGCTCCCAGGACTCCTCCAATAATCTGGGCCACAATATAAGCGGGCACAAGAGACCATTCAAACAATCCAGCCATGGCCAGACCCACTGTTACGGCTGGATTAATATGGGCTCCACTAAATTGTCCCATGGTAAAAACGGCTACGAAAACGGCAATGCCCCACCCCCACGTTATCACGATCCATCCGCCGTCCTTACCATTCGTTTTATTTAACAATACATTGGCAACGACCCCATTGCCAAGTAGAATAAGTATTGCGGTACCAATAATTTCTGCAATAAAAGGTGACATCAATTTTCCCCACAAAATTTATTAATGGTTACTTTTACGAAAGAACAGGCCTTTACCCGACCTCTCCCTGCGACCGCTGATTCTGCAGTCTGACGGAGAGGATATGAGCCAGGCAACCAGAGAATGTTTCATAGGATCGTAAAAACCGTTGCCCGGCGGCTTGTAAAGACCGTTTTAAAAACAATAAGTAAAAAAGTAAGGCAAAGCCTTCACATAATCCCGTTGCTCCCGCCTTATTTATGATATCTGATACGATTTCGCAAGTTTTTTGTAGTCATCAATCTGATTTGCAATCCAGCGTTCATCATGGCCTGCCTCTTCAGCCATCAGCCGGGCCACCTCCGGGGCCATCTCAACACTCGCTTTTGCATCCAGAAACAGCGCCCGGATGCGTCGTGCACTAAAATCCTCCACCGTCATGGCCATCTCATTCCGGGTAGCCCATACCACTTCAGCTTTGATATAAGGAAACCGGTCGTGAAGCGGTTCGCCCAATTTCGGATTCTTTCTGACTAACTCTTTTATTTTTGACCTGTCACTGCCGTAATGAGACAGGGGATCTTCCTTGGCGATATCCTTATCCCATCCATGAATCCTAAGTGTTTTCGTCACGCATACCTTGTCATCCAGCCCCCCCACGACAGCGGCCCGGTCCACTACATCCTCTGCCATCTTGCGATAGGTTGTCCATTTGCCCCCGGCAATGGTAACCAACCCCGAGGATGATACCATAAGACAGTGGTCACGCGAAATTTCCGAGGTATTTTCTTTGCCCCCGGTTTTAACAAGGGGACGCAGTCCAGCAAAGACACTCCTTATATCTGACCGCGAAACCTTCTTCGACAAGTATTCGGAGGCATGCCTGAGGATAAAATCAATCTCCTCCTCCATAGCTTCAGGTTCATCCGTAATATCATTCACCGGGGTGTCGGTCGTACCAACCATCACCCTGCCATACCATGGCAGGGCAAATAAAATGCGATCATCTGTTGTTTTGGGGATCATAACAGCCGTTTCTCCCGGTAGAAAATGCTTGTCAAGCACAATATGCACTCCCTGGCTGGCTTTGATAACAGGCCTTGAATCCGACCGATCCATCTGTAGAATAGTGTCGGTAAATACCCCTGTTGCATTGATAACGGTTCGCCCTTCGATCTCAAATTCCTCTCCACTGAGCATATCCCGGGCGGTCACTCCGCTGACTTTTCGAGAGGTACTCAATAATCCAGTAACTTTCATATAATTAATAGGTACGCCGCCATGTTCTGCACTTGTTCTGGCAAGATTTACGGCAAGCCTTGAATCATCAAACTGCCCATCATGATACCTGATGCTACCCCGTAGTCCCTCGGTCCGGAGCGTCGCTGCTTTTTCCAACGTGGTTCGGGCAGACAAGCGGTTCGAGGGACCAAAGCCAAGTTTACCAGAGAGGATATCATATATTCTCAAGCCAAGCCAGTAATAGGCTCCCCGCCACCAGTTGTAATAGGGTACTATAAAGGATTGATTGTGCACCAGGTGAGGGGCGTTTTGTATCAGCCGTCCCCGTTCTTTAAGTGCCTCCAACACCAGTGGTACGTCACCCTGCTCCAGATAACGCACCCCACCGTGTACCAGCTTGGTGGATCGGCTGGACGTACCTTTGGCAAAATCGTCCATCTCCAGTAGAAGAGTTTTATAACCCCGGGAGGCCGCATCGACAGCCGTTCCCAGCCCGGTGGCGCCTCCTCCAACAATGATGATATCCCATAATCCGGCCTCTTCCCTGACCCGCTGGACCATTTGTACACGTTTCATGATCTGCTCCCTAGATTTTTGGATCTACTTCTCCGACCAGTAGATGGCTGTTTCCAGGGCCCGGTTCCATCCGTTGCGCAGCTCATCGACTTCCGCTTCAGATTTCTGAGGAGTAAAGGTTTTATCTTCCTGCCACTGACTGTTAATCTCTTCGTGGTCCTTCCAGTAACCGACAGCCAGTCCCGCCAGGTAGGCAGCCCCCAGAGCGGTCGTTTCCAGGATTTTGGGACGTATGACGGGAACCCGAAGTAAATCCGATTGAAATTGCATAAGCAGATCATTGGCTGTTGCCCCTCCATCTACCCGCAGCTCCTTGATTTCTATGCCCGAATCGGCTTCCATCGAGGCTATCACATCCGTGGTCTGGTAGGCAATACTCTCGAGGGCGGCCCGGGCAATATGACCGGCATTGGCTCCCCTCGTCAGCCCTACCATGGTACCGCGGGCATGCTGGTTCCAGTGCGGAGCTCCGAGGCCGGAAAAAGCGGGCACAAGATAAACCCCGTTGTTATCCTTGACAGAACCAGCCAGCTTTTCCACTTCAGACGCATGGCGGATGATGCCGAGTTCATCACGCAACCACTGTACCACCGCTCCTGCTATGAAAATACTTCCTTCCAGTGCATACTCAACCTTGCCGTCAATCTCCCATGCTATGGTCGTAAGCAGGTTGTTCTTGGAGGTTATCGGCTTCTCACCGGTGTTCATCACCATGAAACAACCCGTACCGTAGGTATTTTTGACCATCCCCGGATCAATACATCGCTGGCCAAAGAGGGCGGCCTGCTGATCACCCGCTATACCCGCTATGGGTATATCCACGGCTAAATTCCTTGTCTTGCCATAAACCTCGCTCGATGATTTAACTTTGGGAAGCAGACTTTCCGGGATGTCCAGCAGATCCAGGATCTCCCGATCCCACTTCCCCTCATGGATATTATAGAGCATGGTTCGGGAGGCATTGGTGGCATCGGTGACGTGTGTTTCTCCCCGCGTAAAATTCCAAATCAACCAGGAATCGATGGTACCGAAAGCAAGCTCCCCGGCCCGGGCCCGCTGTCGCACGCCCTCTACGTTGTCCAGAATCCATTTGATCTTGGTGGCAGAAAAATAGGCATCGATAATCAACCCTGTCTTTTCCCGAATTTTCTCAACCAGTCCTTCTTTCTCTTTCAGCTGATCACAAAATTCGGAAGTACGTCGATCCTGCCAGACAATGGCATTATAGACAGGCTTTCCCGTTTTCCGATCCCATATCACCGTCGTTTCGCGCTGATTGGTGATCCCGATGGCGGCAATATCTTCAGCGTGCAGCCCTGCTTCAGAAATGGCTTCGGCGACAACCGATGACTGCGTTGACCAAATCTTTGACCCATCATGTTCCACCCAGCCGGCTTTCGGATAGATCTGTTTAAATTCTTTTTGAGCTATTGACTGTACGCTTCCCCGCTTATCAAAAATGATTGCACGTGAGCTCGTGGTGCCCTGATCCACCGCCAAAATATATTTTTCTGCCATAATATCCCTTATCTTATTTTTGTATAGTTGTCTATACGAGCTTAGAGAAACTCTGCTTATTAAGCAAATAATTTATTGTTCCTACCAATCCTGGGCTTCAAGTTCCAACGGCAACCCATGATTGCCGTGATCATTATCATAGGGTTTCGTCGTGGTTGCAAAATGGATCCTATCACTTCGATATACATCCTCTGAATACTGGAAATATACGCCCGTCCTCGTCTTGATCAATCTTTTCATAAGCAAAAGCGCGTCATTGAGTTCCCCTCCCAGTAGATTTGTCTCTTTCTCCCCGGCATTAATGGCTGTAATCCGCTGCCTGGCCTCGCCGAGGCGCGTATCCGTGTGTTTATAGAGCAATTCATAAATGGAATTCGATTCCAGATCCATATCATAAATGGGTTCAAAAAGCGCCAGTACAAAATAAGACTGCTCTATGATAAGAGGCTGCTCGTTGCCATACCGAATCCGAACGATTCGCACCAGCCTGGTATCGTCCTCAAGCTTCATCAGTCTTTTGAGTTCAAGGGAGGGCTCAATAATCTCTTTTTCGATCACCTTGGCCGAAGGTTCAATATCATGCTCCAGCATCAGTTCGGTAAAACCCATCAGCTTGTCCGAAGCCTGTTCAATAGTCGGACTTGTCACAAATGTCCCCTTTCCCTGCTCCCGTACAATATACCCCTGCTGTATCAACAACTTGACGGCCTCCCGGATGGTACCGCGGCTGACCTCATATTTTTCTACAAGCTCTGTATCACTGTAGAATCGGTCAAATTCATTAAACTTTCCGCTTCTTATCTGTTTCAACAGTTTCTTATAGATCTGGTAGTACTTCGGTATGGGCTCTTTCATTAAATCGGTTTGTGAGTTAACACCATGAGCTACATGATCACAGGCATACCCGGGCTGCCAACCGTTCAAATTAGCGTGCTCGACTTCAGTACGCCCAATCACTAAATGAATTATATTTAATATATTAGCGATAATGTAATGTACATATTTGGAAACTTCCAAGAAGTTACAAATTCAGCTTCCAAAAGGGGGACCATTTGCGGCCGGCAGTCATTGCCCTTTGATTGGCAAATAGAAAAAAAGCCCCCATTCACACGGGGGCTCGCACCGGAAACTGCAACCAGCCCCCGTATGACCAAGGGGAAAGGCATAGGGCGGGGTAACAGTCCCGGTAATACCACAATGCTACAACCCATGACAATCATGCTGGGTGAAAATCTACTCTGAAAAAGGCGTCCCCCCTCCATTGATCGTCAAATACCGGGCCATTATCGCCTGGCGTATTTCTTCCAGTTGCGACTGCGAAACGTTTTGCCCCCCACTCTGCTGTCGTGCGTATTTCTCCAGCTGGTTTTCCCACTCCTCGTCAATCATATCCGGAAAGGGTTTGCCCACCCCCAGGTTGTAGGGCCATTTCCGGGCATCTGCAAGCTTCTGCAGAGCCTCTTGTTCATCTCCGGCCTCAAGTAGTTCGATAGCAAGCAGCAGCTTGGTCGCACGGTACAGTCTGCGTCCTTCTGAAGCCCCCTCATAAGGGAGGATATGAATAGATGCCATGACCTTCTCCGACTTTTTAATCTGCCCGGTTACCAGCAGCAGTTGCACATAGTCCATTCCCACCATATAATTTTCGGGATGCTCGGAGTAGTAGGGTTCGAGAACATTCAGGGCTTCATCGAACGCCCCCTCATTCTTCAGTACTGCAGCCAGCTGCTGCTTGTAACGCCAGGAGGCTTCATCCTCCTTGATCGCTCTTTTCAAATCAGCGATCCTTTCATCCGGCGACGCCTGATACCTCGACCGGACGGCATATAGGGGAGCAAAAGAAATATCATTGCTCAAAGAAGATAACAGGGTTTCCGACTTTTGATCATTTCCCCTGGAAGCCTGCAGGAGCGCCATATAGTACCTCGGTTTCCAGTCATCAGTATGATCCATCATCCACTGCAGCATAGTCGCGGATTCACTGCGAAAAGGGAAAACCATCTCGGCTGATCCCTGCTCGGCCTCTGCCAGCAACTGATCAAAGTCTTCCGTCCCGCGGTGCAGGTAGGCCATCCAGTAATGAATTAAATTATCCACCGGAGCGGCCTCCAGCACTTCCCTGCTTTCAGCTGTTCGCCCGAGCCGGTGATACCAGAGTGCCAGCTCCAAGTAGGTTTGCGCGGGCAGCTCATTGCGAATATATTTTTTAAATGCCTGTAGATCCTCCTGCTGTTTGGTTTGGAAATATTTCTCGAAACGGATGAAATGGTTCAGCGGGTCCAGCGCGGTAATTCTCTGTGCTATCGATTCATTATCTGTCTCTGCATTGCCTATCCTGTTCAGCAGATACTGAATCTGCAGGGTCTCTATGTTCTTGGGATTGGCTGAAAGACTTTTAGAAATATAATCCTGGGCTTCTGTCCACTGCCCCTGCTTGACATATCTGATCGCCAGGGCCTGCCAGGCAGCCGCGCGGTACGAGGGCGTCTGTGCAGCAACTTCCCACCCGTCTGCAGCATCAAAGGGACGGCCCAGCTTATCGGCCGCCAATCCATAATAATAATTTGCGGCCGGGTTGTAGGTATCAATGCGCAGTGCGGACCTGGCTTCTTCAAAAGCCTTATCATACTCCATTTTGCGGTAATATAACTTTGCCAGTTCAACCCTCGCCGGTACCAGAAAAGGATCGGAGTCAAGCGCACGTGTTATGTGCTTTTCGGCACGGTCGTACTGTCTGAAACGATAAGCGTCCCTTCCCAGCAGATACTGGCCGTAGGCGTTACCGGCGTTATATTCTTGCGGAGATTCCACCGGCCGCTCGAGCGATTTATCTGCTTCCCAGTCAGGAATAAAATGTGTTTTTCCGACCACAATTTTACCAAGGCTATCTCCCGCCTCCAGATCCAGCTGGTAACTCATGTTCTCCATCGGTTTTAGGTCGATCGCCTGCTTGTGAAGAACCGAGCCCTTCGTATCATACAGGTAGAGTGAATCTTTCAGGGGAGAGACCGCCATCAGCTCCATGGATAGCTGCCTGCCCTTCATGGTTGCCGAAAGCACGCTGTATCGGTCGGCATGACTTACGCCCCCGGTATTCTGGAAAGGAAACCAGTACTCCTGCCAGTAATCGGTCTGGCCCGGGGCAAACCCAAGCTGTTTAAAAGGCGTTGAACTGCTGCTGAAAACATTCTGGTTAAACAGTCGGCCACTTTGGATTTCGGTATACTGACCGGCATTGTCGGTCAGCAGAGACTCCCATATCTTACCCGCGTCCGACAAGGCCCAAAGGAATACCTTTTTTCCGAGCTTGTCGTCCCGGTCGGCTGTATGAATCATCCCGTAGTTGTCATCCTCATAAAAAGCCCCAAAATAGCGCGCATATTTCCCCAGGATATGATATGATTTGGATCCACCAAAATTATTGTTTCGGTAGAGCGAGAGATCCCGCTGGCGCTCGGGATGTTCCGGCCAGGGATGAGCCTCCCCGTTGTGTCCGATGTAATGGGTCCCTGGATCGATGAAGTGCAGATCCTCCCGGGCCTTGACCGCCAAATTCATCCAGCTGTAATAGGGTTTTTCCACCGAGCTCGGATTATACCAAAAGACCCGCGTCTCAAAATAAGCCCGGTCCTTGGGTAGACGTACTTCGACCACCCATTTTGTTCGAGTCAGAAGGTCCAGGCTACTGATGTAGCAGCTTACGCTGCCATCCTTGTTTTCCGCAGTATAATAGTTAACCGGCGTAGCCACCGTCGGTGTATGACCGATAATACCAAAATTTGCTTCCAGTCCCCCGCTCGTCCACGGTCCCCGCATCGCAATGTCCCGGAACTTGACCACATCATTTTCATAGAAAAAAGGCTTCTGATTGACCTTGTCGTAGGCCGACCAGACTTTTCCGCCAATCTCCGGGGTTAGCTGAACCCTGATATAGGGGTTCTCCAGTTCTACAATCGTCCATTCTTTCTTCTGTGCCTGGTCCGTAAAGCCGTCGTACCGGAAATAGGGATATATTTTTCCAAAAACGGGTATGGGATTGGGATCTGAAAAGGGATAGGTCGTCATCTCCTTTTTAAATTCCTTAATCGTCGCCGCTTGCTGTCCCCGGGCCGGGAGTGCAAATAACACAAATAACAGGAAACACAGGCCGGCCGTGAAATTGCGATTCTTCATTTTTTTATTCATGCACATTATCCTTTCTATTATTTTTTGTGAATCAATTGGTGTTTATACCGCCATTTGCTACTGCCGCTGTACGGGCAGCGGGGTTTCTTCAAAATCACTGGCATTGACCCAGCCCGCATCGCTTTTGGTTAGCTCACCGTTCCTATACCGGTGATAAAAGTTGGAATTGGCATCATTCATATAGGGATAACTGTCAAAGACATACCCCCGTCCAATCATTCTCGGGTCGTTTTGCTGCTTTAGTTTTGTGTACAGATCCTCTTTCAGTTCTCTTTTCTTCTGTCGATATCCGGGGTCGCCAGCAAGGTTGTTCAGGCAGTAGGGATCATCCGTAATGTTATAGAGTTCTTCACCGGGCCGTTTGCCGAAATTCCATGACCAGTAATGATACTCCCCCCGACGGGTCCGGTGATCCAGAATATATGTTTTGGTTGGACTCCCGTCTGTATTCAGGTAGCCGGTTTCAGGGTTCCCCGCGGGCCAGCGTTCCGGTTTAAAATTACGCAGGTACAGAAAGTCTCCCCGGATGATGCCGCGTACGGGATAGCCCCAGTCATAGGGTCGGCCTACATCGTGCCGCTCCTTGCCAAGCAGAACATAATCCCGTTCGGCCGTAACTTGCCCCCCCCGTTCCGAATAGAAGATATCAGTCAAGCTTTGTCCCACAGCAGGCGACATGCCCGTCTCCTTCCAGCTTCTACCGGCCAACTCGATAAAGGTAGGAGCAAAATCAGCAAAACTGACAACATCGTCAATTACCCGTCCGGGCCGTACAATGCCCGCGGGCCACATGATTGCCAGCGGCATGTGTGCGGAATATTCATAGGTCTGACCCTTGATGCGGGGAAAGGGCATCCCATTATCTGCCGTGACGACGACCAGCGTATTTCGCAGCTCGCCCTGCTCTTCCAGCATCGATAGCATCAGTCCCAGCTGACGGTCAAAATGCTCGATCTCAAAAGCATAGTCGAGCAAATCCGTTCGAATGGTATCATTATCCTGGAAAAAAGCCGGCACTTCCCCGATCTCCTCCAATGCCTTTCCCCCTTTCTCAAGACCCGACTTCCACTCATAGCCCCGGTGCGGCTCAAACCCGCCGTACCAGAAAGAAAAGGGGGCATCATCCGGCCGTTCTTTCAGAAACGTCCGGAAATTTTCAGCATAGTCAGTACTCGACATTCCGCTGGTGGCGGGCTCCATCTGGTGCCTGTTAAAAGGGGTTCCGGCCAAGTGGCGGGGGGCCCCATCTTTATTTACTGCAATACCGGGGGCCCAGCCCTTGCCGGTACTTCCCACAAAATAGCCCGCTTCGGCCAGCGCTTCAGTATAGACCTTAAACTTTTGGGGAAAGGAAGGCCAGTGATTGGCCGCCTCTTCCAGCTGCCAAGAATTTCGCCCGGTAAGGATGATGGACCGGGAGGGCGCACACTTTGGATTGGGAACATAGGCCCTCGTAAACAGCAGTCCCTGTTCTGCCACCCGGTCAAAAGCAGGGGTTTGAATCCAGTCCGAGCCATAGGCTCCCATGTGGGGGTAGGAGGCATCATCGGCAATAGCAAACAGAATATTCGGCTGTGACGGCGGTTTTTGGGCTGACAACAGTTGGTGCGACAACAGCAAAACCCCCAGCATTAAGAAACCGGTGAAAACCTGGTTTCTCCAGAAAGATGACGTCATTTCAATACGGTTCATATTTCGAAACTTTTTACAACAGGAAGCCCAGTCATTTTTATCACGGGCCCTTGTCTCCATTGTCTCCCGCCGGCCCTGCTCATTCTATTATTTTCAATGCATTCTCCCGATATATCTTTTTCAGAACTTCATCACTCAGGTCCAGCCCATACATTGGCCACCGGTAACCAACAAGATCGGTCATATAGAAATGCTCATCCCGGCTTTCCAGCACCCGGAATGTCATTCTGAACATTTCGAGGGTCGTGGTGTTGTTACCGTAGGGCTTGTCGGGATCATCGGGGAATGTTTCAAATCCATAATCAGTACCATATACAATGCGATCCTGGTATTCTTCAAAGAAATCGGCCGTGGTACGCGGGATGGTCGAAAATTCAGCAAACCGAGCAGCGATATCTGCATACAGATTGGGGTGCTTATCCAGCAAATCCGCCAGCAGCGAAAAATCATTGCTGGTGTTCGCCAGGTGGGCAGCCACAAAGGTGGTATTCGGATGTCGTTCCAGGGTCTTATCCAGAAGGTCAATCATCCCGTCATGGCCAACAATCTCATCCTGGTTTTTGACCTGCCATGTATAGGCTCGCATCAGCCCGTCATTGGTAGAATCCATCGGTTCATACATCCAGATCGGTTCCGCCACATGCAGGTTTACGGGCAGATTCAATTTAGCTGCTTCCTCGAAAATCGGATCCATCCGCGGGTCGTTGGGATGCATGCCCGGCCCCGGGGCCCCTCCCATACCCGCACCTTTGTCGTGTAATTCGCCCAAGCCCTTACAACCGGCTTCCACATCCATTCGCAACTGTTCAACGGCTTTCTGGCTCCACCCTTCCTGATCATAGCCCGCATAGTCAATGCCGCAATATACCTCAAAACGGTCGGGGTATTTACCGTACAGATCCCGGATTTCCACAAACTCCTCACCTGTTGCTTTCGTAAGGATCAGTGATTTTTCGATACCGGCCTCATCCATGATCTCAACACGCCGGTCGACCTCCTCCTCCGTCTTGGCATAGGCATGGGCATGCAGATCAATAACCGGATACTTCGCTTTTGGTATTTGTGAATTGCCGGCCTTATGTACAGGCTCCGGCATCCAGTCCTTGAGAAGC
This sequence comes from Fodinibius sediminis, assembly GCF_900182555.1. Lineage (GTDB taxonomy): Bacteria > Bacteroidota > Rhodothermia > Balneolales > Balneolaceae > Fodinibius > Fodinibius sediminis. Next base: position 273,287 of record NZ_FXTH01000004.1, read on the forward strand.
AGCCGCTCGCTCAACGCCTCGCTACCTTCGGATGTACCTGAGCCAGGAGCCACTTTGCTGCAGCCGGCCAAAGCCAGTGCGAATATAATCCCAGCCAGCGATACCCCGTAAAGGCTCTTCCTGATATCTAAATTCATTTCATCAATTTATTAGGTGGTTAGCGTTGTAGGTTTATATGTCATCACAGCATCCGGATTCCCCTAAGCAGATTCCGGATTGAAAATTCGTTCATTGGTCATCCATTTGCCATCTGTAAAATCAGGAAATTCAACCGGATGGCCTCCCATAGCCACCGACTCTTCAGACAAGGGACTGATGGCACTCCATGCGGCGGCATCATACACATCAATAGGGGGAGCCGTCTGCTGTTTAACAGTCTCGACAAAAGCCTTCCGCACAAAATAATCTATGCCCCCGTGAGAGGCTCCTTCCGCATTGGCAGCTTCTTTTTGCCAGAGAGCAGAGTCATACTCTTTTTGATACTTGTCAAACGACTCCCACTGGTCCTGTCCGGGACTGACCCCGTCAATATATATGGAATTATTGCCGACCTGCCAGACTCCCTTCGTACCCTGACACCGGTAGTCCCCGTCATGTACCTGAGGCAGCGTGGTACTGAAGGTGACAATAATGGATTCCCCATTGGCCGTGGTAATGGTTGATGTCACCATATCTCCCTGCTTAAATTCCACCCCCGCTTTGGGAGCATCATGCCCTCCCCGCTCGATGATTTCATCATGAAGCCGTCGGGATTTTGTTGCCGTTGAGGTAATGGTATGGAAACGATTGCCCCTGTTAATGTCCATCCAGTGGGCTACGGGTCCAATACCATGGGTGGGATAGATATCTCCATTCCGGCTGACATGATGCTGGGTTCGCCAGTTGGATTCGCCTCCTTTTCCATCATTATAATTTCCCGTGCCCGGGCCAAAGTTGCCCTGCTCGTTCAGCAACACGGTTTCTGCAAGCAGATTGTGGTTATAAGCACATCGGGCATGCACCATTTCCCCGAAGACCCCCTGTCTAACCATGTTTAGTATGGCCAGTACATCCCGTGAGTAACAGGCATTTTCCAGCATCATACATGGCATTCCAGTCCTCTCCGATGTCTTGACCAAATCCCAGCATCCGTCTATAGTTGTAGCTGCAGGCACTTCCAGCCCTACATACTTGCCGGCCTCCATTGCTGCTACGGCCATGGGAACATGCCAGAGCCACGGGGTGGCGATAATAACTCCATCCAGATCATCCCGCTCCAGCATTCTGAGATAGTCCGTTTCCCCGCGGGTATAGAGTTCGGGAGCTTCCAAGCCGGCATCGGTGACTACTTTCCGGGCGGTTTCGGCATTAATTTCCTGTTTATCACAAATAGCCGGTATCTCGACATCAGGATGTTCTGCCAGTCCCCTTACATGGCTTGTCCCCCGAAGTCCAACTCCTATAAATCCGATACGCACCTTGTGCTCATCTTTTGCCTTTAGAATGGAAAAGGGGGCTACAGAGAGACCGATCCCCGTAACGGAGGCTTTTTTTACGAAATCCTTTCGACTTATCTTGTTGTCTATATTCATAAGAAGTAATGTATTCCTTCATAAAATTAGAAATTATCATCCATAGTGACGGCTGCCACTGTATATCCCGCTGTAGTGATTCGGTTCACTACGTTCGCAGGCACCGGTACAGCCTGATGGCCTGGCCGCTCATTTCCGGAAATTTCAGTGCCCGCCACGGATCGGTTCATTAATTAGATGTCATATCAGACGGGTATTCCCCCCACCGTTTTCAAGTTCTATATCCATTCCCCGTTTGTTGGATTTCCAAGCTCCGCCGGTAAAATCAGGCACCTTCACAGGTTTGGAGCCGTTGGCCACCGACCATTCGCTCAGCGGGATAATGGACGTCCATAAAGCGGCATCGTATACGTCCATCTCTATCGGCAGCCCGTTCCGCAGACAGTCAATGTAGCGCCAGTCGCGCACATCCACATTGTAATAAGAATGATCATAGTTACCCGCCTCAGATTGACTTAGCATACGGTTGAATCTTTTTATCATCTCCGGGGTGTATTCCTCCACAAGTGCTTCTGTTTCTTCCCGGGAAAGCCAGTCATCGTGACCTGTGGCAATACGCACCGGGCTCGGATGTCTCCGCATCGCCCCTTTGGTCCCGCTGATCAAATGTATATTCGAATAGGGCCGCATCGAAGAAACATCGTGCTGAAGCATGATCGTACGTCCCTTTTTCGTCTTTATGATGGTGGTATTCATATTTCCCCGATAGTTCCAGTCGGTAAACTGCTCATAATAGTCATCGGTCTGGGCCGCTTCCCTGGCCCAGTCCTGCATCATAAAATCGTTGCTGGACATCGAAACAAGGTAGTCCATCTGGTCGCCGTAATTGAGATCCATCATCTGTGCAATGGGTCCCAGCCCATGCTGGGGATACAGGTTTCCGCTCCGGTTCAGGTTTTCTTTGAGACGCCAGTCGCCCTGGTACTTACCTTTGTTGAACATGTAGTTTTCGAGCAGGTGGTGGATGTAGGCCCCCTCACCGTGAACGAGGTCGCCAAAGAAGCCCTTTCGGGCCATATTCAGCATAACGGCCTGCATCGACCGGTGACAAGAGCCTGAAATCTGGAAGCAGTGCCTGCGCGTGCGTTCAGACGTATCAACCAGTTTCCATGCGTCCTCTATTGTCTGGGCAGCAGGAAGTTCAGTATAGACGTGTTTTCCATTTTCCATGGCGCACACTGCCATAGGCGTATGCCATTTCCAGGGAGTAACCACCGAAATCAAGTCCAGGTCATCACGCCGGCATACCTTCTCCCATTCCGTTTCACTTCCCGAATAGCCATCCGGGTCGTGTGAGGTCCCCTCCAGTGATTTCCTGGCCGACTCCACGCGTTCGGGAATCAGGTCGCAGAGCGCCCGGATCTCCACGCCCTCAATGCTTGCCAGCCGCAATACCGTACCTGAACCCCGGTTCCCGAGACCGATAATTCCAACCTTCACCGTATCCAGCTTCGGGGCGGCATAACCGTGCATATTAAAGCGCTGCGGCCGGGTGAGCTGATAGGGTTCTTCGTCTTGGGCTGCATCGCCTCCTCCAAAGAAACCCAGGCCGGGAATGCTCAGCCCGGCAAGGCCTATCTTCTTTAAAAAAGATCTCCTGCTGTTATTCATTTTTCTTTTTTTAAGTTAGTGAACCCGCCGTCACCGCATCCCTTACCTGTCACGGCTGTTCCATTATCCTACAATATCTGTGTCGAGCCACTCTGTTCAAGTTCGATATCCATTCTGGGCTCATTGGTCTTCCAGGCCCCACCGGTAAAATCAGGTACATCAAGCGTCTCTGATTTATTGGCAACCGACCGTTCACTCAACGGGATGATGGAACTCCACAGGGCAGCGTCATAGACTGTCATATCCAACGGATAGCCGTTACGGAGACAATCAATGAGCCGCCAGTCCATCAGAGTATCCATGCCCCCGTGGCCGCCTACCTGCTGGGCCATCCTACCGACCCTTTTGGTGATTTCCGGCGTATATTCTTCTTCCAGCTCCGCGAACTCTTCATCAGATATCCAGCCCTCGTGACCTTTTGCTATCCGGGCGGGCAGCGGCCATTTGCGGGCAATTCCTTCGGTACCGCTCAGCACATGAATTCGTGAATAGGGACGGGGCGAAGTCACATCATGCTGCAGCATAATCGTCCGTCCCTTACGGGTGCGGATGGTACTGGTATTGATATTGCCGCGGTAGTCCCAGTCGGCGTACTGTTCCCAGAATTCATCCTCTTCAGCCAGCTCATTGGCTTTTTTGCGCATCATAAAATCATCACTTGACATGGAGACCATGTACTCCATCTGGTCACCGCAATTGATGTTCATCGCCTGTGCAATAGGTCCCAGGCCATGCATGGGATAGAGATTTCCATCCCTGTTCAAATTCTCCTTCAGCCGCCACATGTTGCTATAATTATCTTTGGAGAAGTTGTGGTTAATCAGCTGATGAATATAGGCTCCCTCGCCGTGTATAATTTCTCCAAAAAAACCATCCCGTACCATGTTCAGGGTCATCATCTCAAAAAAATCGTAACAGGCATTTTCGAGCATCATACAGTGTTGACGGGTATTCTCTGACGTCTCAACCAGCTCCCAGCACTGATCCAGCGTCTGGGCCGCCGGAATCTCGGTCGCCGCATGCTTTTCGTGCTTCATTGCATAGACCGCCATGGGCGTGTGCCAGTCCCAGGGAGTGCAGATATAGATCAGGTCTATATCCTCACGGTTACATACTTTTTTCCACTCTTCCTCACCACCGAAGTATGCTTCCGGGTTGTGCGATGTTTCTTCAATCGATTGAATGGCGGCATTCACCCGCTCCTCCTCCAAATCACAGATAGCCTTGATATCGACCCCTTCAATGCGGGAAAGTCTTCTGACAGCTCCCGACCCCCTGTTACCAACACCGATAATCCCAATCCGTACGGTTTCCAGCTTCGGGGCGGCATAACCGTGCATATTGAATCGCTGGGAATGTGTTTTTTTGTAGGGAGGGTGGCCCTGCAGGCCATTGGCGATGTTTGAAAAAATTCCCGTGCCCGTAAAACCGGCCAGCCCAAGAAATTTTAAAAATTCTTTACGTCCGAAGCTATTACTCATAATTATTCACCTAGCTTATTTTGTTCGTTTCGTCTCAGTTTTCTGCCCTTTCTTTTATATTCCAAGGCATATTTTAATTATACATTTTTTCCCGTTGATCAGAATCAACAGCAATACAGCAAAGCCGCATCAGATGCGAGTATTTGATGGGCTCCTCTTCGTCTTCACTTCTGCCGCCGGGGAACCCACTTATGAATTCTATTTTTCAGCGCAACATCACTTATCGCCCAGTGCTTCCATCCTGAATGACCGAAGCCGGGGTATCGTATGCTCATTTTCCATTATCGTCCGTATGCGATTCACCACTTCCGGGTGCTCACTGGCAACGTCATTTTCTTCCCGGATGTCTTCTTCCAGGTTGTAAAGTTCTATCTCCAGGTTCTGTTCTGATTTAATGTTATTTCTGATGCCCTTCCATTTGCCCATGCGAACCGCCTGCTGTCCTCCGTACGAAGGAAACTCCCAGTAGAGAAACTCGTGTTTCTCCTGATTCTCCTCGTTGCCTTCCAGCGTTGGCAGAAAACTGATGCCATCAATGTTGTCCGGATGCTCAGCTCCAGCCACTTCGCTCAGTGTGGGCATCACATCCCAGAAAGCAGAGATATGATCAGTCTGGCTGCCCGCTTCGATACGGTCTTCCCAGGTAGCAATCATGGGCACACGGATTCCGCCCTCGTACACATGTCCCTTTAGCCGTCCAGAAGCGTTATTCAAAGGAGAGGCACTTCCAAAATATTCCGGATCAACCCCGAGACCGTGCACCGGGCCATTATCACTGGTAAAAATAATCAGTGTGTTTCGGTATAAGTTCAGCTTTTTGAGCTTGTCTACGATCATCCCCACCTGTTCATCCAGGTACGAAATCATCGCAGCATAAGTTGCTTTTGGGTATCGCGTGGGCACATACCGCACCCCACCGCCGTCACCATCCGATACATACGGTTCTTCCTCCCCAAACTTTTCATGGTAATAATCGATCCAACGCTGCGGAGCCTGCAGCGAAACATGGGGAATGGTGGTAGCATAGTAGAGGAAAAACGGATTACTACTGTTGGATTCGATAAAACGAAGTGCTTCCTCTCCCATCAGCTCAGCCGAGTAGTCGGGCTGATCATGAAACTTGGCATAGCTTTCCGGATCATAGGGGTCTGCTCCAGCCGGCAGCGGCTGGTGGGGAGCAACCAATTCATTATTCAAAGCAATGCGCCTTTCATTTCTCCACAGGTAGACCGGGTAATAAGTGTGAGCCTGACGCTGGCCGTTATAGCCAAAGAAAAAATCAAAACCCTGATTGTTGGGCACGCCGACCGTAAAAGGCGCTCCCAGGCCCCATTTCCCGATGGCCCCCGTCCTATATCCTTCCTCCTGCAGCACTTCTGCTATCGTCACCGTTGAGTCGGGTATGGGGCGCTGCCCCTCCAATGCAGGGTTGGCAGCCATTTTTTCATAATTCCAAATATCTCCCCGCTCTCCCCACTCCTCGTTGGATCGGATATAGGCATGTCCCGGATGTGTGCCAGTCATCAGCATGTAGCGCGCCGGGGCACAGACCGGAGCGCCGGAGTAATGCTGAGTAAACTTCATGCCATTTTCGGCAAGAGCATCGATATTGGGAGTCTCAATCTTATCCTGTCCATAGGCTCCCAAATCACCATATCCCAGGTCATCAGCTAAAATGTAAATGATATTAGGCCGATCGGTATCCGGCTGGGCAACAGACGGTTGGGGGCTGATCAAAAATACAGCAATCAACGGAAAAATAATTTTCATATGGTTCATAAGCATCAGTTGCCTGTTTTCCAGGATATTGAGCTATATTTTATATGCTGTCGAAAAGGATTCCCTCAGCCAGGCATTCAGACCTCGGCCCTTCATTCCCAAACCTAGAGCTGCTTTAACAACCCGCCTGTTTTCAGTCATTTACTTAGCTGGATACCCCTTTCTTTTTTCAATTATTCAAATTAAATACGAAACTATCAAGTAATATTATTCTTTTTTCTTTTTTCTTTTTTAATTAAAGTTTCGTTTTGTTTTGTATAAACGACTGAAGCAATTATTTTTCCTTCAAAAATTGTCGGATCCCTGCATTCAGCGTTTCGCAGCAACTTGTACAGATCAGACGAAGTAAAGATATTGCTACTAACCTGACTTATATACCCGCTATGATCAGCAACGTCATTATTCTCCTGCTTGCATTTTCCACCATAATAAGTATTCCATCCCATTCTGGGCAGCCGGACGACCCGCTTACCGTAAAAAAAGCTGATAACTTTACTGTTGACGGGAAGGGATCGGCAGCAGCCTGGTCTGAGACTGAATGGGTGACCATCCCGCAACGGAACCAGGCGACCGGGGAATCATCAATGGCAACCAGGATGAAGATACTCTATTCCGATACGGGACTATATTTTCTTTTTGAATGTGAGGATCAGACATTGAGCGCCACTATGGATGCCGATTTCATGAATCTGTGGAAAGAAGATGTGGTTGAAGTTTTTTTGTGGCCGGATACCCAGGAACCCACCTATTTTGAGTATGAGCTTTCACCGCTGAATTATGAGCTGCCTCTTCTGATTTCGAATCATTCAACCGAAGGCAGCAGGGACCTTTCCCGCTGGCGACCATATATGTATGAGAGCGACAGACAGACCCGTCACCAAACTTCAGTCGAGGGAGGTCCGAAAACGAGCGGTGCATCCATCACGCAGTGGACCGCTGAATTTTTCATCCCCTTTAAACTTCTGAGACCGCTCAATAATATATCTCCAAAATCCGGGACCGAGTGGCGAGCCAACTTCTACCGTGTCGATTATGATAAGGAAACTACTACCTATGCATGGCAAGCTGTCGAAAAAACCTTTCACCAGTTCCAAAAATTTGGAACCCTCCGTTTCGAGTAAGACCACTTTTGACAGGCTCATCCTCAACGATAGCCAATAAAAAGCCTGAATGAAAAGAAAGATAATCATTGGGATTTCATTTTCTTTCATTTATCATGCAACCATATTATGAATACAAATCAATAGTTTATGGCTTTCAGCTTTAGTAAATCCAATCGATGGTTAGGATACGCTCTGTTAACAACAATATTCTGGGGTATTTGGGGAGCGATGATTGAAATACCGGAGAAGAATGGATTTCCCGCTACGCTGGGATACACGGTATGGGCTTTTACCATGATTCCTCCTTGCATCTTTGCGCTGTACCAAATCAACTGGAAGGTGGAATATAATTTTAAATCAGTGCTCTATGGCAGCCTGGCCGGGCTTCTCGGGGCAGGTGGACAACTTATTCTTTTTGAAACATTAAAAATAGGACCGGCGTACCTGGTCTTCCCCTTCATCTCTCTCTCCCCTGTAGTTACCATCATACTGGCAACATTTTTGCTCAATGAGAAAACAACCTCCAAAGGCTGGGTCGGTATCGGGCTGGCACTGCTTGCCATCCCTCTTCTGTCTTACCAGGAGCCGGGAAATGGGGCTACAGGCGGCTATTTATGGATTCTGTTATCCCTGCTCGTATTCCTGGCGTGGGGCATCCAGGCCTACATTCTGCGGTTTGCTAATGAAACCATGCAGGCGGAAAGCATCTTCTTTTATATGACGGTCACCGGACTGGCGCTGGCTCCCATTGCCATTGGAATGACTGATTTTAACCAGCAGATCAACTGGGGCTTTTCCGGAATGTACTCGGCGGCATTCATTCAGATTTTGAACGCAATCGGGGCTCTGTCTCTGGTATACGCCTTCAGGTACGGCAAAGCTATTATCGTATCGCCTATGACCAATGCAGTGGCCCCGGTCATAACGATTGTCCTTTCCCTGCTGCTCTACGCCGTGATTCCCCACTTCATTATTATACTCGGGATGTTACTGGCCGTTGTCGCCGCCTTCCTGCTGGGCATCGAAGAAGAAACAGAGAATATCGCCGAAGAAAGTTAGCCTCTTCTATTGCCGGTGTAGGCCCCAATTATCCTGCTGCTTCCGGTTGGCCTGCAACATCTTTGGCCGCAGTAATCCGGGACAGCACGAGCTTCACGGCTTCAGCCACCGGTCAAACCAGTCAAAAGCCTCGGCCTGCATGGCCCTGTCAAATTTATGCGGGCCCGGATGAAAGGAACACTGATAGTGATCTGCAGCACCAGCTTTTTGGTAGACCTCCCCCATAATGTCATCGGCTCTCTCCATCTCAGAAAGGGTAAACAAAGCATCCTCTTCGTTATTCAAAACCATCGTCGCAGAAGGCACCCGCAATCCCAGAATCTCCGGGAAAGCCAATTCATTGGGAAGCAGGGGAACATAAGTCATCCAGGTATGGGTGTATGATTTAGCGACGACAAGATCTTTCCAGGTTGTCATGAATCCGACACAGACCGCACATTGAATACGCGGGTCCATCCCGCCCATAAAAACCGTTCGCATGCCTCCGCCGGATAAGCCGCCGCAGCCCACCCGGGATTCGTCAACGTCATCACGGCCGCACAGGATATCCAGCGCCATATGATCTTCTGCCAGAAAGAGGGCCGGCCAGGTAGTGCCTGCACTGAACAGGGACTTGGCCATAATATGTTCATGGCGCCCCGCCCAATCGTTATAGTCCCTGATGTTCTCCGGATTTTCCGGATTCTGGTCATCCAGTCCGCCGCGCAGGTGTTCTGGAACATCCGACAGCAGAACCCTTCGACTGGCAAACGGAAAAGCATCCGATACCAGTACTACGTAGCCTCTTTTGGCAATCTCGTTGGCCCAGGCCATGCCCTCATAATATTCCTGATGGTGATTCTCAATCAATGGATGACGGTTATCAGCGGTGCGGGTTATTTTTCGCTTGCCGAAATATTTATTCCCCCCGTGATCGTGAAATCCGAGGATGCCCGGCAGGGGGCCATCAGCTCCCCGGGGTTTGAGGACGATCGCCCCGGTGGGAGGTCCATAGGGAAGCTGCCAGCTCAGCTCCTCGATCATCAAACCATCATAGCTATACTGTTTTTCAACCGTCACTTCGGGAACATTCCCAAGATCTGGCATACCCAATCGTTCGATATAGCGTTCCCTGGCTTCTTTCCGCCAGCCTGCAAGGTCATTCCATTGATCGCGCCGGAACGAATATTCAGGCAAATCACCTTCGATAAGCGAGGCCGCCCACGGGCCATACGCCCCAATGATGCTTATCCCCTCTGTCTCGGTCGTTGCACCGTCTGCTGCAGACGTACTGCTGCTTGACGGTGCCGATCCCAGCCCGTTCAAGAGTCCACTGCCGGCAATACCCAGGCCGGCCAATCCTGTTTTTTTCAAAAAATCTCTGCGATTATTCTTCATCGTGATTGGTTGTTATCTTTAAACATATTGCTCACATAAAACGTCCTGCTTCCCTGATATCTGCACCCTAACAGATAATAATCTCATAAAAATCCTCTGATAGCAAAATAGGTTGTTACCAGCGAAAATCCGATAACGGCAATGAGTCCGAGATTCCATTTCCGAGAGGGCAAATATTCGCTCCCCATCAGCTCCTCCTTGTTCAGCAGGTAGAATATCGGAATAGCCACCGCCGGAAGAATTCCCGCCTGGAATGCCTGCGACAATACCATTAACACGGGCGGGGTCTGCTCCAGAAAGACTGAGCCAAAAGCAAAGAGAAGCCCGCCTACAATAAGCACCCTGAACATCGGGGACTGGATGTCTCGCTGCCACCCCATGTAGTCCGCGATCAGCCAGGGAGCAATCAGTACGATCGGAAATATGGTCGACAGGCCTGCTCCCGCAATCCCTACAATCATCAGAAATGCAGCCAGGTTGCCCCCTATGGGTTCCAGAAGCTGAATCATCTCAAGAGTTGTTTCCATGCGCAGTCCCATCACATGCAGCGTGCCGGCCCCGACGGCCATCACAATGGCACTCAAGAAAATCATTGTAAAAACGGAGACAAAAGCATCCCTTTTTTCCTGTTTGAGATCTTTGATGGTCCACCCCTTTTCGGCTACGACCGTACTTCGTATGATGAAGACCGCGGCGGAACAGGTAGTGCCCGCAATAGCCGCAACAAGTCGATAGGCGCCGGGGGTATCCGGGATGCCGGGAACCATACCCTCTAAAATTGCCGAATACGAGGGTGTGACCATGAAAAATACCGCGACGAAACAGCCGACCATCAGGATGACAAAGGTAGTGAGGATCTTTTCAAAGATCTTGTACCGGCCGAACCACAGCACCAGGAATATCAGCAGGCTGATCACCAGGATGATCCATCCCGTTTGAACGACGAGCCCCTGGTCGGAAGAGCTCAACCGAATCCCTTCCTGTATCAATTCTGCTACAATACCCATAATTCCGATCAGGGCCAGCAGCTCTCCCAGGATCAATGCTCCGATAATATACAGGGCCAGCACCCTGCCAATACCGGGAATCTCCGTTTTGAAATTCAGCAGCGCCGTTTTGCCGGTCACCAGGGTCAAATGTCCGAAGGCCACCATCAGGATATAGGTAAAAACTCCTGACAGAAGCAGCGCCCACAGAAGCGTCATGCCATGCTGGGCTCCGGTCATCCCCATGGTGGTAATACTGCCCGTGCCAATGTTGTATCCAATCAGGAAGAGGCCAGGTCCCACCGCACTGAGCCCGATGATTATTTTCCTGAACAGTCCACTATTCGATATTTTTTCCACTATTGCTGGTTTGCATGACAAATTATTGCTCTTACTGCTGAAGAACGAAGCATATTGCCTGAATGACTTTTTTACAATGCTGGTACCTGTATTACCAAAAGATCTGATCCACTGAACGGCCTAGGCTTCTGCCAAACGAGTTGTTCCCCCGCGCTTGAGTTCGATATCCATGCCCTTTTCATTGTTCTTCCAGGCCCCCGAGGTGAAATCCGGGACCTTCACTGAGTTGCCTTCATGGGCAACCGACCACTCACTCAGGGGGGCAATACAGCTCCATAGTGCCGCATCGTAGACGTCCATATCCAGAGGGATGCCACTGCGCAGGCAGTCGATCAATCGCCAGGACATCATCATATCCACCCCGCCGTGTCCCCCGATTTCTTTTGTTATGGCTCCCATCTTCCTACTGATTTCAGGTCTGTATTGCTCTTCAAGCGCGTCGTATTCCTCCTGTGGCAGCCAACCCTCATGCCCCGTGGCAATGCGCGCCGGCAGCGGATAGTGGCGGGCGATGGCTCTTGTACCGCTAATCAGGTTGTAACGTACGTTTGGCCGCGGTGAGCTTATATCGTGTTGAAGCATAATGGTACGCCCCTTGTGGGTACGGATGATGCTGGTATTCATATTGCCGCGGAACTGCAGGCCAACAAAAGACTGGTAATAGTCGTCGCGGGCTGCCAGCTCCTCCATCTTGTCGGCCATGGTAAAATCATTGCTGGATACCGAAACCATGTAGTCCATCTGGTCACCATAGTTCAGGTCCATTACCTGGCAGATGGTGCCCAGCCCGTGTGTAGGATAGAGGTTGCCGTTGCGATTGATATTTTCTTTCAGCCGCCACGGGCGATAGCCAAACCAGTTGTGATTGTCCGGATTCCTGACCCACCGGGATTCGGTATTCGATACCCGGTCGTGGATATATGCGCCTTCCCCGTGAACGAGCTCACCGAAGAAACCACGGCGGGCCATGTTTATGGTAAGAATATTAAAATCCCCGTACGCTGAGTTGGCCAGCATCATGCAGTGCTTCCGGGTCTGCTCGGATGTTTTTACCAGCTCCCAGCATTCCTCGATGGTCTTGGCGGCCGGTACCTCCACCCCGGCATGTTTGCCCTGCTCCATGGCATAGATGGCCTGGGGAGCATGCCATTTCCAGGGCGTGGAAATAATCACCAGGTCGATATCATCACGATCGCAGAGCTTCTTCCAGGCGTCCTCGCTGCCGTGGTACAGCTCCGGGTCATGATCGGAAAATTCCCGGATAGCCTTCCTGGCCGCCCGTGCCCGATCCTCGTAGAGGTCACACAACGCAATGACCGACACACCTTCAATGCGGGCAAACCGCTCCACCGTCCCCGATCCCCGGCTTCCGATACCGATAAACCCGACGCGGACCGTCTCCAATCTTGGGGCCGCATAGCCATGCATATTAAACTCTTGCGTATGCGCCTGCTGAAAAGGAGCGCCCCCGGACTTTCCTGGAGCCCCTGCCATGATTCCAGCCCCAGCCAATCCCGCTTTTTTAAGAAAATCCCTGCGATTTGATCCCATGGTCTTGTTGTTTTTTTCTGTCCGATATTCTGAAATACCCAGCTGTCACGATTTGCAGTGCCCTATATGGTTTCCCAGTTCATAATGCGCTGCGCGTTTCCGCGGTACAGCGCCTCCAGGACGGAATCAGGCAAGTCAAGCCCGTAATAACGCCACCAGACCCGGCCCGTCATATGCTCATCGTCACTTTCCAGCAGGCGCCACCACGCCTGATACATCCCCTGGTCCATTCCCATATCAGTGCCAAATAGTACCCGGTCCTGGTAGTCGCTCATAAATTTCGCCGCGCCCCGCGGCTGCCGACCCACCTCGTAGTCGCGCGCCGAGATGTCCACATAAAGGTTGTCATGCTCATCCAGCATCCCGGCCAGGCGGCCCAGGTCATTGCCCAGATTGGCCAGGTGGCAGGCAATGAAGGTGGTATTGGGGTGTTTCCTGAGGGTACTGGGCAGCAGGGGCAGCAGCTCCTCGTACGACAACCCCTCTCCCCCGTGCTGGTTGAACTGCTGAAAAATAGGAGTCCGCTCCTGGAACACATCCGGGGCCTCCCATGCCGAAGGATGATCGGCGATATGGATATTAACCGGCAAGTTCAGCTCACCGGCCCGTTTCCAGAATGCGTCCAACCGGTCATCATCGGGATGAAGCCGATTTTCGGGGGACAGGTTCCGATCCCTCGTGATGCCAAATCCCTTGTCGGTAACCTCTCCAATTCCGCGGGCTCCCTGCTTGTAACACCGTTCCAGCTCTACAACCGCCCGGTCGGGGTAGTCCGACTGCTCGATGCCGCTGCTCTCCACCCCGCAGTACAGCTGAAAACGGTCCGGGTATAGTTCCAGGTACATCTGCACCAGATCGTCAAATTCATCTCCGGTAGCCCCCGTTAGCACAACCGACTGCTCTATGCCTACCTCATCCATTGTCGTTACCCAGTCCGCCAGCGCCTGTTCCGGATCGTCATGCCCGCCCTGCCCCGGATAGTGATGGATATGGGCATCAATAACCGGATAACGGGCCTTCGAAATCGTAGTCTTTTCCGCTACAACGGATGAGCGGGGGGCATAGTCCTTCAGGAGGACGTGATCCATGGGGCCCGGGCCGGAAGGAACGCCCGGCCCGCTCCAGTCGCCGTATTTAACTTGACGCCACCGGGGATCCTTCCGCCAGTCCTTTCCATTGGCTTGCGCGGCCGCACTGCCGTTGCTGTCTCCCGTCTGCGGTTTACACCCCAGGATGCCGCTTCCGGTCAGGGTGATGCCTGCCAGCCCCGCTTTTTTCAAAAAATCTCGCCTGTTCGTTTTCATAACCTTGATCTATTCATCGTTGAGCTTCCGGGTTAACAATCAGACTTTGCCTGGTATATTTTCATGCTCCATAGACTACTTCGTCCTCTTACCAAGGATGGAATCAGCCAATACTAATCAGTTGAAGGTCGGAAATATTTCTTTAAGCTCCTCGGTTGATACCTGTCGCCCGTATTGTGAGAGTTCAAAGGATTCAGCATACTGAATATCCTTTCCCTGCTCTTCGCCATATAATTCAATGAGCCGCTCACGGTACATATCTGCCTGGTTTTCAACCTGCCCCTTGAACTCGTCAATGCGCATTCTCATGCGTTTTTCCTCATCCTCGGGTACTTCATCCCGCGTACCCCATGTCCAGGATTGTTTGTCAGAAAACTGGGAGGGCATCTGTTCAACCGCCTGCCATTTTTTTTCTGCCGCCTGATCAATGCCCACCACTAAATCGGGTTGGAAAGGATATGGTTTTTTGAACCGGTCATGATAATAAAGGATGACGGGATTGCGCGGAAGAGGTTCGGTATCAGGCGTAAAGTATTTGGCCTGTACCAGGATCGTAGCATCATCAACGAGTTCACCGCTGTAGCGATGATCCGGGTGATAATCATACCGGCGGTGGACCATCACCACGTCGGCCTGCCATTCGCGTATGAGGCGGGCCACTTTTTTCCTGTTCTCCAGGGAAGGCATCAGTTCCCCGTCATGAATATCCATCACTTCCGTGGTTATTCCCAGCACATCGGCGGCATTCTGTACCTCCTCCATTCGCCTGTGGGCCAATTCCCCGCCCGACATTCCGAAATGCCCAATATCACCATTGGTCATGGACACGCATTTAAAGGCGTGTCCTCCTTCCGCCCATAAAGCGCCGACCCCTCCGGCACTCAGTTCACAATCATCGGGATGCGCGCCAAAGGCAATAATCCGTAATTTCTGGTTGTCATCTTCCGCAACTTGTCCCAGTGCTGGCTGCACCGTCAAACCACAAAGGATACCGAATACAAATAGCAACAGTGAATTAATTTTTTTCATTGTACCAAGGTTAGCATTAAGATTAACAGCGTTTCTTTTATATCCTCCACTACCGGGATTCATCCAGTTCTTTTATATACACATTTCGAAACCAGAGTGGCGTGCCATGACTTTGCAATACGATGGGTCCCCTGCCGGGAGCGGGCTGCTTGTAATCCGCCCATAAATTATCCATAATCTCACCGTCAACCACGACCTGGTCATTGAGCGTCACCCACACCGAATCCCCTATCATCCGCATGTGCATGGCGTTCCATTCCCCGACCGGCTTGTCGGCTGTAGTCAAAGGGGCAAGGCGCGGATCGTTGTTATACAGGCCGCCGGAGCCCACTCCCTGATGGTGGGGGTCCCAAATCTGCACCTGCGGCATATTTCTCAAATAGATTCCGCTGTCCCCCTTGGGACCAATTTTCCATTCCAGGGCCAATGCAAAGTCACCGTATTCCCTGCGAGTTTCAATATTCCCTACCCCTTCTGTACCGTCATAGAGAATCATCCCATCCTGGATGTACCAGTGTTCAAAAGTAGTACTGTCAACTTTGGCCTGAAGCTGCTGCTGCTCTTCTTCCGAAAGCCCGTCAATCTGTTCCTGGATCTTTCGCGGATCCTCGGAAATCTGTCCCTTCCACTGTGAGAGGTTTCCGCTATAGAGAGCTGTATAGCCTTCCTCCTGGTAATCGGTCTCGGTTTCTTCATCACCGGGAACTTCGGTTTGACCACAGCTTGCAATAAGGACCAGAAGTAAAATCAAGTACGGGTATCTCATAGGTTCCATCACTATATGTAGTTAAGATTATTTCATGTCCTGAAGCTGCCCCAGCGGTTTCCAGGTGCATATCCAGCCCCGGGCTCTTCTGCATACATCAATCAGTCAACCGGTGGGGCACTCTCAGCCGGGTCGAGGATGCCGCCGGGCAGTTCCATGATATCCATCCTGCGGAAATGAATTTCCGTTCCCTCGGACTCTGGACATATATATCCCCGCTTGCGCCTTTCGGAACGGATTCCATTCACGAACTTTCCATTCACCGCCAGCTTCAGCGTGCCATCGATGCAAACGATCAGGTACCTGTTCCATTTTTCCGTATCCTTTACCCGGTTCTCCAGGGCATAGCTCCTGCCTCTGGCTATCTTTGAGGGATTGTCGGGAGTCGTCCCCTCCAGCCCCATGACCGGAAACAGGTGTCCATGCGCATACTCCTCAGCTCCGTCATTAATGTCTGCCCAGCGGGGATCCAGCATCTGTACTTCGATGCCCGTGGGAAACGGTTCATCCTCATAGGGCGTCCCGTTGGCCCAGACAAAAACCCCCGAATTTCCTCCGGGCTCCATATGCCGCCACTCGATATCCAGAATAAAATTTTCGTATTGTTTTTCCGTGCGCATCACGCCGATGGGCTGACCCGTACATTTGAGGATCCCGTTTTCTACCCACCAGGTATCTTCCGAGGTATTCATATCCACAAACCCATCCAGGTTTCGACCGTTAAACAGTGGCGTAAATGAGGGGGGCACACTCTCCGGGGAAGCGGAATCCAGCCGCTTCATCCCGGAGGGAGCCGCAACCATGGCCGTTCCCATCATCATTTGCCTGGCAAATGTTCTCCTGTCCATATTGCTCCTTCTTATCTATGTGTATCACTTCGCAGCTCAAAACCAATCCTGCTCCCCGGGGTTACCCCGGGAACTGCACCCGGCCGGCAGACGCTGCTGTCATCCCTTTTTCTTTTATCTATACTCAGCCGTTCTCAGCTGTAGCATCCCCATGGTTCTACAACTCTGCTACTAAGCGTACCTTTCCGTCGGAGCCGGGGCCGTTCCAACCACCGGCGGTTTCTCGGCAATGCCGTCAACCGGACCGAATTCATAGGTTTCAGGGCCCAGCCGCACGTCCGAATTCAGCACCTCCTCCCAGCTGATCTCCTGCCCGGTATACGCTGCCATACGTCCCATCATCGCAATTCGTGTTGACTTTATCTGCTCTTCCGAATCGTTGATATAGTTTCCAGAGCGTATGGCTGTAACCAGCTCCACATGCTCCTGTACGTAGGGTGGATGTACTTTCCAAGTAGGATCAGGATCGTTGTCATCCGGATGAGGATATTCCCATATGAGCTCCCCGTCATGGTTATACAGTGATCCGCTCGCATCCGCATATCCCTTGGTGCCGGTGATGATCTGTTTGCGCCCGTTATCACAGCCATTGATCTGACGGGTAGCGCAGTGCACTTTTTTCCCGTTCGGATATTCATAGACAATACTGAACTGGTCGAACTGGTCGCCTGATATTCTTTGCTGACGCCCACCATAGCCAATCGCCTTATCGGGATGATCGCCCACGTACCAGCTCATTACATCAAGTTCGTGAATAAACATTTCCACAATGTGATCGCCCGACAGCCAGCTGAAATTTCCCCAGTTGCGCAGCATGTATTCCATATCCGACCATTCCGGCTTGCGCTCTACCCACCAAAGGGCCCCGCCGTTGCGGATGATGTTGGCGCCCACGACTTCGCCAATGGCCCCGTTCTTAACGCGACGCTGGGTTTCCATATAATCCTTCTGATACCGGCGAACCGTGCCGCTGACCATGCACAGGTTCTTTTCCTTGGCCTTCTCGGTTGTTTCCATCATCATGCGCGCACCGACTGGATCTACCGCCACGGGCTTTTCCTGGAAAACATGCTTTCCAGCCTCAATAGCGGCCTTGACATGCATCGGCCGGAAATGAGGAGGAGTGGCAAAAAGAACAACATCCACATCCGAGTTGATCACTTTTTCATAGCTGTCAAACCCTACAAAACAGTTCTCATCTGCAATCTCAATCCCCTTTGCCGCCTGCAGGCTCGACCGGCATTTGTCCAGCTGATCCTGGAAAGTATCTCCCAGGGCAACAATCTCCAGGTTGGGACCGGCGTCTAAAAAATTTGCTGCAGCACCGGTTCCCCGGCCACCACACCCCACCAGACCCGCTTTCAATACCTCACCGTCGGGGGCCTGCTCCCGCAACGATGTCATCGGCTCATTCTGAATTCTAACCGTATCAGCACTCGAGCAGCTTGCCAGCACCCCGGCACTTCCCACAGCCCCTATCGTGCCCAGTGCAACCGTAGATAAAAAATCCCTGCGACTTTGTTCTCCTTTACTCATAATACCCTATTTGATTTTATTATGTAATATTGTCTCCCCGCGAACAACCGTAAAAAGACGGTCTGCGGGGAGATAAATCCAAAACTAAATTCGTTTCTTCTTTCCTAGTATCCCGGGTTGTTTTCTGTTATGGCCGAGTTACTATTCATCTCACTTTGAGGTATAGGCCAGAGCACATCTCTTTCCGGGTTAAAGGACCGATCAAAGCCGATATCATAGAGATACCACTCTCCGGCCTGTTCATCAAAGAAATACGTTCCCTGAGCCACGCCTTCTTTACGCTCGCCAATGCCCCAGCGGTTCATGTCGAACAGTCGAAGCCCCTCGAAGGCTAATTCAACACCCCGTTCTCTTCGCAGGATCTGTCTCAGTTCATCCTGGCTTTTGCCCCCGGTAATGGGAGGCATCTCAACCGATGGCCGCTGGCGTACCTCATTAATGGCATCGTAGACCGACTGATCAATTTCATTCAGTTCGATTTTTGCCTCGGCATACATCAGCAAGACATCGGCATAGCGGATATGAATCAGATTAATTGATCCGTTGGATGGGTTATCCCGGTCATTTTCCCAGTCTACCCATTTTTTCAGATTATAACCATGCTGGGTGGCCGCCTCACTAACCTGAACCCGGTCGGGCGTCGGGCTGTCTGGTCGGGAATTATAGGTCGAATTGCCAATAGGCTGTCCCGTATAATAGACCGTGTAATTCCAGCGGGGATCAATATTCTCATAGGGATCATCCGGGTTCCTGGGCCCCTTGAACTCCATCAGCTCATACAGTCCGTGCAGCGGTTCCACTACTGAGTTACCCCCGATAGAAGAAGCCGAATAGCTGAAAGCTCCATAGGTTTGTCCGTCGGGAGCGTACTGGCGGTCAAAAATAATCTCCGCTGAATTCTGTCCTTCGTACTGGAAAAGTCCCTGGTAATCAGGATAGAGCTCATAAATACCCAGGTCCATCACGGCTTTGGACGCATCACGGGCCATTGCCCACCGGCTGTTGCGCAATGCAATCCGTGCCTTCAGGGCAAGTGCGGCACCATGGGTGGCACGGCCGATATTTTCTCCCTCGTAGCTGAGGGGCAACAGGTTGTTGTTGATGATATTATCCAGTTCTGAGATAACGAACTCCACAACCTGGTCTTTGGGCGTACGTCCCACATGCTCATTGATATCAATGGGTTCTTCGATAAGCGGTACTGCCCCCCAGAGACTGCTCAGCTGCGTGTAAAAGTACGCCCGGAGGAACCGTGCCTCCGCTTCCACCCGCGAGAGCACTTCGGGATCGCCCGTTTCCACCTTCCCGACATTGGCAATCACATCATTGGCTTTACGGACGCCCTGGTAATAGCGGTTCCAGATGGCTGTAATGGCATCATTGGAAGGCACGATATTTCCGGCCCCCACATCATGCAGGGTTCCCGGTCCTGAAGGCGCCCGGTAGCCGATATCCGTCACTCCATCGAGCTGCTTGATCATGGTTCCGTCATCAAGTTCGCGATACACGGCATTGACAGCGGTAACCGCATCTTTTTCCCGTTCCCAGTAAACTTCTTCTGCGACCGTACCCGTGGGCAGAATATCCAATCCACTGTCGCATCCGAGAATAAAGACGACTCCTAAAAACAGACTTATAATTTTACTCTTCTTCATAACAAAATCCTCATTTAATAAGTGTTTAAAACGTAACATTCAGGCCTACGGTGAGTTGTTTGGTATGTGGAAAGAATTGACTCCTTCCTCTCGGTATTTCAGGATCGAACAGTTCGGTAGGTGTAAACGTCAGCATGTTCGTACCTGAAACATAGACTCGAAGGCTGTTAACCACCGGTTGAGGAATTTTATACCCAAGCTGAATATTTTTCAGCCTGATATACTTGGTATCCTGGATCCAGAAATCCGACTCCTGCAGGTTCCAGGTGTTTCCGGCCGTAACCTTGGGCCATGTTCCATCTGGATTTCGTTCGGGATGGAAGGTTTCTTCTGCCATGACATTGGGGATAAAGTTCTGCCAGTTCGGCCCCTCCATCAGGGCACCGTCAAGGGTGTGGTACTGCTCAAGCACGCCCTGCCAGAACATCCCGAAATCGAACCCCTTGTAGGTGGCATTGAAGTTAATCCCGAATTCATAACGCGGATCTTCATTGCCCATAATAATCTGGTCGCCTCCATCGCTGGCCAGTGATTGCGAAAGGTTGCCATCGCCGTTCAGATCTTTGTAGATAATATCCCCGATGCCGGCATTGGGATTGATCCTTGCCGGGTACTGCTCAAGGTCTTCTTGTGTTCTATACAATCCCGGAGAAGTAAAGCCCCGCAGCGAGTTGATGGAATGGCCTTCGGCCCAGACCGTAAATTTATCAGGGTAGAAGGGACCTTCGCCGCTCAGGCTTTCAATCTTATTGACAACATCCGACATATTAACCCCCACCGTGTACTGGAAGCTGTCATCATCCCTGGACACACTGTGATAGTTCACCTGGAACTCCCAGCCGATATTGGATACTTCCGCCGCGTTCTGGGTCGGTGGGTTAACACCGATGGTAGCCGGAATAGGCAAATCCAGCAGGATATCATCGGTGTAATTCCAGAAATACTCGGCGATGACCTCAATCCGGTCATCCATGAATCCAAGATCCAGCCCAACATTTGTCATTGTGGTTGTTTCCCAGGTGATGCTTGGGTTCCCTGCGTCAGTAACGGCAGCGCCTGGCACCACATTATCATTGAACTGGTAAGGCTGGTTCAGATTATAGGTATTCATAAACTGGAACAGTCCGATGCGTTCATTTCCAAGCTGCCCCCAGGAGCCTCTCAACCGGAGGTTGCTGATGGCATCAACGTCTTCCATGAAACTCTCGCTGGATATTCTCCAGCCGGCCGAGAACGAAGGATACAGACCCCACCGGTTGCCGTCGCCAAAGCGCGACGAGCCGTCGTACCGCAGGTTAGCCTGCAGCGAATAGCGGTCGTCGTAGGAGTAGTTCGCTCTTCCAAAAAACGACCGAAGCCGCCATTCAAAATTATAACAACTGCCCGTGTAACTGCCCGCATCGTTATAGGATTGACACGTACGCTGGTTCCCTGCATCCCCGGCACTCAGGGAGCGCAGCTTGTTGTTGAAAAAGTTGGCCCGGGCCGCTGAAACCTGTTCGGTGCTGTTAAAAATCTCTTCATAACCGACAACCCCGCTAATGGAATGCGATCCAAGATCCTCATCATAGTTCAAAAAGAGCCGCTGGCTGAGCTCACGCTCCGAATAGCGTCCCTCCTGCAGGGTATTGGTGCCAAACCAACCGCTCGCTGCAACAGGTTCTCCCGTCACATAATTGATCATGCCATTTCGGGACTCCCGGAAAATGGTCTCATTGGTGCCGGTGATGTTGGCGGTAAAATCACCCTCGATGGAAATAGATTCCGTAATCTGGTAATCCAGTCCCACCGTACCTACGATATCATTGCTGAGCCGGGTGGTTTCTCCCGAATTGGCCATAATAAAGGGATTCCACTGCCCAAACAGGAGATCACCGGTTGCTTCCTGTCCGTCGGGATAGCTCATCACGGCATTCCTGTTCATATGCAGGATGCCCTGGACAATTCGTGCAGGCGTGAAGCCCGGCCCCGTTACATCCCGGTTCCTGTACAGCAGGTTGGCCTTCGCAGTCAGCTCATCCGTAATAAACAAATCACTGTTGATACGGATGCTGGCCCGCTGGTTATTAAAATTCTGTACGACGCCGTCCGCGTTGGTGTAGTTGACATTTGCATAGATACGCCCCACATCACTTCCGGTTGAAACGGATAACGAATGATTCTGCTCGAGGGCATTATCCTTAAAAGATCCCTCCTCCCATTCAGCAAATGGATACTGCAGGGGGTTGGTCCCGGCCACAACATTCTGAATATATTCCTCGGAATAGGTCGGCGACCCCCCGGCATTGACTTGTGCTTCATTTTCAAGTCTCATCCATTCTTCTTTGCCGGCAGGCTCCGGAAAGCCAAGCATGTTCTGCCAGCCCACATGGGAATTGTACTTAATGGTCATGCCTGTACGGGATCCCCGCTTCGTGGTTACAAGGATAACCCCGTTGGCAGCCCGCGACCCGTAGATCGCCGCCGAAGCCGCATCTTTCAATACGGTGATCGACTCGATGGCCGAGGGCTCAAGCGTGCTGAGCGACTGCTCGACCCCATCCACGAGAATCAGCGGGTTGGCATTGTTTAATGTACCGGTGCCCCGAATACGGGTTACCGTATTCTCCTCGCCCGGCTGTCCCCCCTGGTACTGAACAGTCAATCCCGGTGAGACCCCCTGCAGACCAAGCTCGGTGTTGGTCAGGGGCTGCTCTTCCAGCTCATCGGCCGATACCGAACTGACAGCGCCCGTTACATCAGCTCTGCGCTGGGTTCCGAATCCGACAACCACCACCTCATCCAGCGCGGCCGTCGATTCCTGGAGCACAACATCAATAGAAGTTTGTCCTTCTACAGGAACTTCCACCCTCTGAAATCCTACAAATGAGAAAACCAGCGTTGCATCCGAGGCGACCGTTATCTCATACCGTCCGTCGGCGTTGGTAGAGGTTCCCTGGGTAGTGCCCTGAACCGTAATATTCACCCCCGGAAGCGACTGGCCGCTGGTAGCATCCGTCACCTGACCGGTAACTGTAATGTCCTGAGCCTGTACGACTGCGGTGGCAAGAAAAAACATCAACGAAATGAACGTTAGTATCCTGATACCTTTCATATTTTCACCCTTATCTTTATTTCATTCACCACGACTTATCCACCCTATACAGAATGGATAAAGTCAATTTTATTTTCCCTTATTTTCAACTTAACAAAAGATAAATTAAATGCAAGTTTTATTTTTTCTTTCTCTTTCTTATATACATTTAATCTTTCGTTTTATTATTTTATAGAAGTTATACTATCTTTTTTTAGCTTTGGGCTTTAAAAAAGTTGTGCCGAAAAGACCGATTAGAATTATTAAACCGTATTTTTCATGAGCTTACTATTACATCCTGACTATCTTGCAAATGAAACCCCAAGTGATCGAGGCACCTTTACCGCCGAAGAGATAGAGCGGCAGCCCCTCACATGGAAAAAGCTTTGGAAAAAAATAATGCAAGAGTCAGAACGGCTCACTTCCTTTGTCAATAATCTTCAAACCAAACGCGGATTAAATATCGTACTCACAGGAGCCGGCTCCTCGGCCTTTGTAGGTGATACGGTTGCCTCTTCATGGCTTACGCATACATCCTGCCCCACCCAAGTCATTCCCACCACCGACCTGGTGACTCATTTCAGGGAACGCGTTGCCACGACCAAGCCCCTGCTTTTGATTTCATTTGCCCGTTCAGGCAACAGCCCGGAAAGCACAGCGGCCATTCAGCGTGCCAATGAGCTCTGTGAAGAGGTGCATCATCTCATTATCACCTGCAATGCGGAAGGCAAACTGGCCCAGATGAAAGGGCAGCCCAACACCTGTGTTTTTCTACTGCCCCCGGAAGCCGAGGATCAGAGCCTGGCCATGACCAACAGCTTCACCAGCATGGCTTTGGCAGCCACACTGATTCCGGCTCTTTCAGCAGTGCCAACCGATAAGCTCCAGGGCCAGGTAGAAACGCTTTCCTCCTACGCAGAACACCTGCTCGGGCAGTATGTCCCGATGTTGCATACCATTGCTCAGAAAGCATTCAGCCGTATTGTCTTCCTCGGCAGCGGGAGTAACTGGGGGGTGGCCAAGGAATCGCATCTGAAGGTACAGGAACTCACCAATGGACAGGTCGTCGGCAAATTCGATTCCTTTCTGGGCTTCCGCCATGGCCCCAAAGCTATTATCAATGATGAAACGCTTATCGTCTATCTATTATCCAATGATAAGCGAACGAATCGCTATGAGCGAGATCTGATTGATCAGGTTGCCCGGCATGACATCGATCTGACCACCGTCGCCGTTGCCGAAACCAGTGATATTACATCGAATGTTGATTTTTCCATACAGATGGGTGAGAATCATAAACTGCGGGAAGAGTTCTGGGCCATCCTCTGCACCCTGCCGGCACAGATTATCGGTTTCTTCAAGTCCCTCATGCTGGGCTACAATCCCGACAATCCCTCTCCTGATGGTACGATTTCCCGGGTTGTGGAAGGCGTTACTATTTATAACGACACTCCCAAGTCTGTCAATAGACAACAGCAGCTATGATTCTAACGGTTTGTGCGAATCCATCGGTCGACTCTTTCTGGGCTATTGACCAGATACAGCGGGGAACAACCAATCGATCGGCGGCCGAATCGTTTTATCCCGGCGGCAAGGGAATACATACCGCCTTTGCCCTCCGGGAACTAGGTCAGCAAGTCATGGTTCTGGGTGTCTGGGGCGGACAAACGGGGCAATGGCTCAAGGAGCAGTGCCTTGAACGGGATATTGAGCCGGTTGGGCCGCATGTAGAAGCATGGACCCGTATCTGCATCACCAATCAAAGTGCGACGGAATGGAATGAAACAGAGATACTGGGCGGCGGACCTTCAATAGCAGCACACCAGGTGCGCAAGTTCAAGACCACTTACCAACAGTGCCTCGCTGATGAAAATATCAAAGCGGTTACCATCGGAGGATCCGCCGCCCGCGGATTTGGGGATAAGCTGTACGCTGAGATGATAGAACTCGCACAAGAAGCAGGCCGACCTGTTTTTTTGGATGCCTCCGGCCTCCTCCTGAAGAATGCACTCGCAGCCCAGCCCTACGCAATTCATATCAACCGTGATGAGGGCAAGCAGCTGTGTGGCAAAGAGGATCCAGCAGCCATCGCCCGGTGGCTCAGTGCACACTGTACGCTCGCAGCCGTTACGAATGGGGCCGACGGACTGTACCTGCTACACGACGGACAGCTTTGGCACTCCTCTCATTACCTTGCCCCTTCTGAAATTCACAGTACGATCGGTTCAGGCGATTGTCTGCTTGCAGGTCTCTGCCTGGCTACTTTCAATTACGATTTCCCAGAACAATGGGCTAAATTTGCAACAGCCTGTGGGAGTGCAAACTGTATCTCCCCCCAGCTGGGGATGCTGGCCGCAGCAGATGTACATAAAATCTTTGAACATGTAACTGTTACCTCCGTATCCCCGCCCGAATCCTGACATTGCAGAAACGACATTCCCTGCAATTCTTCCGGGTTTAAGGCCTTCAGCAAACGTATTTTTAACCACAAATTTCAAAATCGATGTCTACCAGTACCCCTCCCCAAAAAGATCTTTTAGTTATTGGCGAGTTGAATATGGATCTCATCCTCGATGATGTACAATCATTTCCCGAACTGGGGAAAGAAAAGATAGCGGGCGATCTCAACCTAACCCTTGGCAGTTCATCAGCCATTTTTGCCGGCAACAGCTCTCGGCTGGGCCTTGCCGTTGCATTCTGCGGCATGATTGGTGATGACGATTTTGGTAAAACCATCATCCCCCAGCTGCAGGAATATGGCGTTGATACCTCGCTGATCACGGTGACCAATAAATACAAAACCGGCCTGACAGCCATCATCCGGTATGCTGATGACCGGGCCATGGTCACCTATCCGGGGGCGATGGAACATTTTGCCCTTGCTGACATTCCGGAGGAGGCCTTCGGGCAGGCCCGCCACATGCATATTTCCTCTATCTTTCTACAACCCGGCATAAAAGAGGATCTGCCGGCAATCATTGACCGGGCCAGTTCAGCCGGCATGACAATCTCTATCGATACTCAATGGGACCCGGAAGAGCACTGGGATCTAGATTTTGAGCACCTGCTTTCCCGAATTGATTTCTTTCTTCCCAACGAGGATGAATTCCTGAATATGACCGGGTCTTCATCGGTGGAAGAGGCTATTGACCGGTTTCAGCCATATCTTACCGACGGAACCGTCATTATCAAGCAGGGGACCCGGGGGGCCACCTATTTTACTTCAGATACCATAAAATCCATCCCGGGCTACACCAACCCGGACCCCGTTGATACCGTCGGGGCGGGTGACAGCTTCAACGCCGGGGTTATCTATCGATTCCTTCAGGGCGATCCCCTGGAACGCTGTATCAAATTTGGCAATATAACCGGTGCGGTCTCAACGACAGCCCCGGGGGGCACCCAGGCCCTTACGAGCCTCAACGATATACTTCATACCGCTAAAAATAAACTTTCAATAACCGATTCTGATGACTTTACAAGCTAAGTTCGCTGAACTGGATAACGACGACAAGGCACTGCTTGCCGTCAATTTTTATAATTTTGAAACCCTCTCGGCCGTGCTGAAAGCAGCTGCTGCCCAAGATACGGCTATTATTCTGCAATCAACCAAAAGTACCATCGACTACCTGGGGCTGGAGGTCACCTCCAAGCTGGCCAGGGCCGCCATTCACCAGTACGGCGTGGAAGCCTGGCTGCACCTGGACCATGCCACTGATATCGACCTTATTCAGCGGGCACTGGATGCCGGTTACGACTCTGTAATGATAGATGCCAGCGAAGAACCCATGGAGATTAATAAAGAGAAGAGCCGGAAGGTCGTTGAGATGGCCGAGCCCTACGGAGCCAACGTAGAAGCGGAACTCGGCTACATCGCCAAGCTGGGGCAGTCAAAAGAAGAAGTCGCTTTTACCCAGCCGGATGAAGCACGGACTTTCGTAAAAGATACCGGCGTCAACGCCCTGGCCGTCGCCATTGGCTCGGCCCACGGCTTCTATGACCGTGAACCGGAACTCGATATTGAACTGCTCGCCGATATCCACAAGGCCACCCCGGCAGCGCTGGTGCTCCACGGCGGGTCAGGCATCCCGGATGCCCAGATACAATCGGCCATTCATAACGGCATACGGAAGATAAACCTGGCAACAGAAGTCAAAAATGGCTTTATGAATACACTTCGTGACGAACTTCCCAAATCGGATGAAATTGATCTTAGAAAAGTTTTTCCCACAGCGATCAGCCATGTACAGCAGCTGCTCGAAGAAAAAATTGCAATGATAAACCAAGCCTGAAAATAAATGCTGCCTATCGACGCTTTTCCAAAAATAGATGCTCATGTTCACTTTAACGCCGATCGCACCAACCTGTTGGAGATGGCCTCGAAATTTAACTTCTCTATGCTGACAATCAATACGGAGGTCCCGGAGTTTCCGTCTGTTGACGAGCAAATGGAGCTTGCTCAAAAGCACCAGGGACATGCCGGCGTCGATCTATTTTATGTTTGCACGGTATCCACCGAGGGCATCTTCGAAAAAGGATGGGCCGAAAGGGCCATCCAAAAGATTAAACATAAGCTGTCTGAGGGGGCCAGGGGCGTCAAGTTCTGGAAGAATATCGGGATGTCCATTCAGCGCCCGGACGGCTCTTTCCTGATGCTCGACAACCCGGAACTGGAGCCCGTTTTTGCCTATCTGGAAGAGCAGCAGATTCCGGTGCTCGGACATCAGGGGGAACCCCGCAACTGCTGGCTCCCGGTTGAAGAGATGACCGTGAAAAGCGACCGGGATTATTTCTCGGGCCACCCGGAATACCATATGTACAAACATGATGAATATCCGGATTACTGGGACCATATTGAATCGCGTGACAAGGTTTTATCCCGTCACCCGGGCCTTCGATTCATCGGCTTGCATCTTGCAAGCCTGGAATGGAACCTCGATGAAGTGACCGAGCGGCTCGAAACCTATCCCAACCTGCCGGTAGACCTGGCTGAGCGAATTTCACACCTCTATTATCATACCGCAGAAAACCGACAAAAGGTTATCGACTTCTTCGACACCTTTCAGGACCGCATTATCTATGGAACGGATATCATTAACGATCCCTCTGCTTCTCCCGAGGCTATCAACAGGGATCTTGAAAAACGCTGGACTACCCACTGGGATTTCTTTGCATCCGACCGGGAACTGGAGTCTCCTCAGGTCGAACCATCATTCCGCGGGCTGGATCTGCCGCGAACCATTCTTGAGAAGATCTACCGCACCAACGCCCAGGACTGGTACCACCTTGATTAACAATCAGCAATAAACTCCAGCCAGGTCATTGGTCGGTCAGCTGGCCGAACCTATACCTTGACAACAGCAATATCCCGCTTTTTCAGGCCCTGTTCGTATTCATCCGAAATCCTGTCGTCCGTGATAACCATGCCAATAGGGTTCAAATCGCAGATATATGAAAAGCTGTGACGTCCGAATTTTGACGAATCCGTGACCGCAATCACCTTGTTGGATCGCTGCACCATCAGGCGGTTCAGCTGGGCTTCCTGGGGGTTTGAGGTCGTAAGTCCATGCTCAAAATCCATCCCGTCAACCCCCAGGAAAAGTTTGTCAAAATAGTAGTTCTGCATGGTACGCTCGGCTTCAGGCCCAACAAGCGAATAGGACTTGTCGCGCAGTACGCCGCCGGTCAGCATCAGGTTGAGGTTCGAGACCCCCGCCAGCTCCACGGCGATATTGATCGCATTGGTCATGAGGGTGAGGTTTTTCTTCTCCTTCAGCCGCAGGGCAATCTCCCGGGTCGTGGTCCCGGAATCAAGGATGATCGATTCCCCGTTCTGCACCAGCCCGGCCGCATATTCCCCAATGCGCCCCTTCTCTTCCATATTGATCTTCTGCTTCTCCTCCAGCGAAGGATCGTTATACACATTATTGCGAAGCAGTGCCCCGCCATAGGTTCGATGGATAAGGCCTTTTTCTTCAAAAAAATCCAGATCATTGCGGATCGTTACCGTCGATACATCAAACTCTTCACTCAGCTCATCTACGCGGACCGATCCTTCACTCTGAATCTTGTGGATAATTTTATCCCTTCTATCAACTGTTGACTTCATCTATAACAAGTATCTATTGAAAATTTTTCGTACTGATTTTCCTACGGAAAACTTATATATGCGAAAAGATAACAAAACGCAATAAAATTCTCTTTCTGTGTGCAACCAATGCTCATCAATTGCTCCAGTAGGAGGTCTGGAGAACCTAGGCACTACCGGTGAAGGCACACACAATCTGGTCCTGGTTTTCACCCGGACGAATGTTTTCAACCGTCTGCCACTCATCCCGGTCCGGATCTCCCACGCGTAGGCTATACCGCCCATCAGCGGAAAAAACTTTGGGTTTGAAAAGGCTCCCGGCTATACGAAGTGCATATTCTAGTTCCCCCGACTCTTCATTGTGAACTTCAACAACCGGATTTTCCATACCCTCCACCCGAACTTCCGGCAGCCAGGCAGCGGCCCGCCGGCCGTAATTGTCTTCCTGGTGAACCACCAGTGGCCAGCCGTCATACTGCCCGCCGGGATTGGATTCCGGATCTACATAGCGCGGCCAGCATTCGATCTGGATGGTCCGTTCTTTTTTGTCAAAGGTCACAATGCCGTAGCCGGTGGAGCGATCATAAATAATTTCCGGTTCACGGTTGGTCTGAACGGGATTGGCCACCGCCAGTACGGTCATTTTATTTCCAAAACCATCTTCAAAATCACCGGTATTTTTGGGACGACCCAGTAATGACCGGTGATCCTTGTCCACCTGGGGCCACCAGCGGCGCGGCCAGACATTGTTCAGAGCCGGACCGGCAAAGGCAAAGCCGGCATCACGGTGCTCATCCACCCCGTACTGTACCACACTCGCCAGGTGCTGATCACCGGCAATATGAAAGGCAAAACTTTTCCTGATGAGTTGAAGCGCTTTGTCTCTTCCCTTCTGCGGCCAGCCATTGGAGTCCATATCTGTTGTTGGAGCATCCCCCTCCACATAGGTACCCCGTTCAGGGATCTCCAGGCGGGGAACAATCTGGTCAATAATGGAGCCTTCCGGAAGCGTGGCCACCGTACAGAAATTCGTTTGTGAGAGAACCGCTTTCATATTGACACCATTACTCCAGTCGGCCGACCAGTGCTCGAGAAAAGAGAGCTGTCGTTCTCCCAGCAGCTCCGCATCCACATCATAATACTCCCGTATATTAAAATCCCGGTTCTGGATAAAGCCATTTGTGACCTTGGCCTCGCGGGGCAAGACATTCTGGGGAGCCGATTTAAACTTGCGATCCTCAATAATGGCAAAACTGATTCCCCCGTAATTCCAGTCCGTATAATAGACACCGATGCCCTGCTTGACAGGCGTTGGATCATAGGCATCCGGGAGATGACTGGTCTGGGCCCGCTGTACCATGTTTACCCATTCGGGTGGCATCTTATACCCCCCCTGATCCTGGGCCACATAGCCCCAGCCCTTATCTGTGGGAGCATCCTTACCTCCCGCCCCCCAGACATTGCCGTGATAAACATCATGGTCGTCGGGGATGATGGCACATGGAATATGCCTGAAAATATCTCGATACGACCAGCCGAACATGTACCATTTGCGCAGGAAATCAAGTGAAGACTTCTCCAGCGGATCCGTCTGTATCCCAAATCCACCGTGGCTTTCGTAAAATTGGTCGCCCAGAAACACCGCCATGTCCGGTTCATGCTTAGGGACATGCTCTACAATTTCGTTATTCGGAAAGCCATGATCTGCATTACAGCTGAATACGGCCGTCTTGACCTTCGGATCATCCACAGGGTTCCGGGCGATGGTCCCCTCGTAGTGGAAGGTCTCCTCCCCGTCCTTCAGTGGCAAACGCAGCAGAATCCGGTAGGGAACTGATTCCTCAGACGTCCAATCTTCCAGTCGGAAATGTACCGTCCGGGAAAGAGGATCAACCGTTGCTGTCTGCCTCGTTTTCCAGCCTTGTCCCTCGTCAACCTGCAATTCCACCTGGTGCCCCTCTACTCTCTCTACAGGGGCCAGCTGGGCCGTAAGTTTAACACAATGGTCGTGCAGGGTATACTGGGCAAAGCAGATCGGGCCATACCCCTGGTCGGGATGGCTGTCAACACCTTCGCCGGCAAGCTGCCAGTCAGAAAAGCGAACCGATGGCTGCTTCCCTTCCTTGACCGACGGGAAGTGTGAAACCAAAGCAATATTTCCAGACAGGTCGGAAGCATCAACCGATGAAGACACCGAAGAAAGCTGCTGATCCGACTCCCGGTTAAAAACAGTTAACGTAAGGGTCCCCTCCTGGTAATTCACCAGCAGGCGTAACGGCTGGTCCACTTCAACAGTTTCATCCGACAAGTCATCCTTCCCGATAAAAAGTGCTCCGGTGGCTGTCACACCGGCATCCAACCCTTCCCCAAACACCGCGGCTGACCGATAGTCCTCAAATCGGCCACGGGCGCCCAGGCGAAAGCCTATATAATCACGGTCTTCCCCCGTCTGACGCTGCAGATCCGCCTCCACCTGTGTACTGAAAAATCCATTTTCTCCCAGCTGGTGCGTCAAGAAATGGAGCGTCCGGTTGGGTCCGCTGACATTGCACATAAGCCGTCCTCCGGTAACTTCCCAGTCTTGCAATCGGTTACCCCAAAAAGAAGGTCCCGCCCAGTTCATCTCCGGCATACGGCTCCACTGGCTTTTCACTGAAACAGCCGACCCCTTGCGAGCAGCAGACTCGTTTCCCGGGGAAAACCGGCTTATAAAAGGAAGGGATGCTGATCCCAGCAGCAGTGTCTTAATACTTTCTTTGCGATCCATAAGCGTAGTTTAAATTAAAAATAACGTACTAATGAGGGTACTCTGATGAGCAGACCTAAAAGCATTCAGGCGGGTCATATGTTTTGGCCATTAAAAAACACCCACGGACATAATCCAATCCCTTATCGTGATCCCGTTTGCAAGCTCTATCATACTAAAAACAGGTTAAAACCAAAAATGGCGCTCCCTATTGGCGCTCCAAGGTATCCATGCCCGCCTTTTCCGGCAGGTGCTGTAGCATGTCGTCGACCATTTTTTCGAGCGTGTAAGCGTGCTTCCAGCCCCACTGCTCACGCGCCGGGCTATCGTCAATAGAATCGGGCCAGGAATCGGCAATAGCCTGTCGATAATCCGGCCTGTATATGATCTCAAAAGCGGGTACCCGCTTTTTGACTACCGCTGCAATCTCGGATGGAGAGAAACTCATCGCCGCTACATTATAGCTGGTCCGGACGGCAACCTCTTCTTCAGGAGCCTGCATGAGGCGGATGGTGGCCTCCACCGCATCATCCATATACATCATGGGCAGCATAGCGTCCTCATCCAGGAAACAGTAAAACGGTTCGCCGCTGATCGCCTTGTGATGGATTTCCACGGCATAATCGGTTGTGCCTCCCCCAGGCATTGCCCGGTATCCCACCAATCCCGGGTAACGCAGGCTGCGGACATCTACACCAAAGCGCCGATGATAATAGGAGCACCAATGCTCACCGGCCACCTTGCTGATACCATATACTGTAGTCGGATTGAGGGCCGTATTCTGAGGGGTTTCCTGTTTAGGTGCATCAGGGCCGAAGACAGCGATAGAACTGGGCCAGAAGAGGCGATCAAGGGAGTTTTCTTTTGCCAGGCCCAGCACATTGAGCAGCCCCTCCATGTTGAGTTTCCATCCCAGCTCAATATTCTGCTCAGCTTTGGCAGACAATACTGCAGCAAGATGGTAGACCTGCTCGATATTGTGTTTTTTGATGACGCCGGCAATATCCTTCTTATTGAGCACATCCAAGTACTCAAAAGGACCATCCGCCAGGGCCCCCTGCGGCTCGCGGATATCAGAGGCTATGACTTTTTCATTATCCAGTAATGACCGCAGCCTGAGCGTCAATTCACTGCCTAACTGTCCACATGCCCCGGTTAATAAGATCTTGGTCATAATATACTGTTACGAAAGTTCTTCTTTCACTTCCTTAAATGCTGCTATGGCCTGGTCAAGGTGCTCTTTTTCATGACCTGCCGACAGCTGTACCCTGATGCGGGCCTCTCCTTTGGGGACCACCGGATAATAAAAGCCGATCACGTAAATGCCCTTGTCAAGGAGCTGCTCGGCAAACTGCTGGGCCTTTGGGGCATCATAAAGCATAATGGGGACAATGGGATGTGTACCCTCTTTAATATCAAATCCGGCCTCGGCCATCCCCTTCCTGAAATAGGCGGTATTTTCCGCCAGCTTGTCACGCAGCTCGGTTGTTTCGCTCAGCAGGTTCAGTACCTCGATGGACGCGCCGGTAATGGCCGGAGCCAGCGTGTTGGAAAAAAGGTATGGCCGCGATTTCTGCCGCAGCATATCCACAATTTCCTGCCGGGCAGCCGTAAAGCCGCCGGAGGCGCCTCCCAGCGCCTTGCCCAGAGTACCTGTGATGATATCTATTCGTCCCATTACATCGCGAAACTCATGCACGCCCCGCCCGGTTTCCCCGACAAAACCGGTAGCATGGCACTCATCCGACATGACCAGGGCATCATACTGCTCGGCCAAATCACAAATTTTGTCAAGCTGGGCAATAGTGCCATCCATCGAAAAAACGCCGTCAGTAGCAATAATTTTCACTTCCGCGTCCGAGGCCTCCTGAAGCTTCCCCTCGAGAGCTGCCATATCGTTGTGAGCGTAAACATAACGCTGTGCCTTGCAAAGTCGGACGCCGTCAATGATGGAGGCATGGTTGAGGCGGTCAGAAATAATCGCATCCTCCGGTCCCAGCAGGGGCTCGAAAATACCGCCGTTGGCATCGAAAGCAGCTGCATAGAGGATCGCATCATCCGTACCCAGGAAATCGGCCAGTTTGGTTTCCAGTTTCTTGTGAATGGTCTGTGTACCACAGATAAAGCGAACAGAAGACATCCCGTATCCATATTCATCGATCGTTTTCTTGGCCGCTTTGAGCACACGTGGATGCGAGGAAAGCCCCAGGTAGTTATTCGAGCAGAAGTTGATCACCTCCTCTCCACCTTCCGTGTTAATGACCGCTCCCTGCGGCGTCGTTATGATGCGTTCCTCCTTGTAGAGTCCTTCTTCTTTGAGTTCATCCAATTCGTTCTGCAACCGCTGCTTCAAGTTTGTGTACATTACCTTTTTCCTTGTTAACGTTCATCAGTTTTCTTTATCACACCACCAGGATACCGGAAATGATGACTGTTGCGCCCGCCGTGATGATGATTTCAAAATAACGAAAGTTTCGCAGAATATTTTAGTACAATTCGCTGTGCCGGGTCGGATATCATGCTCACAAACGGGGGCAGCTTTTACCAAAAGAATGTTGTAGTTGTCGACCGGAAACTATTATATTGAGCGTCTCATTTCGGGATGGTCAGAACCGAGCAGTTCTCCTTCTCATGAGATTCCATTATATTATTCCACTGCCCGAGTGGCGGAATTGGTAGACGCGTCGGACTTAAAATCCGATTGGTATCTAAATACCAGTGCCGGTTCGAGTCCGGCCTCGGGTACTTATTAAAACCCTAAGTTATTGTTTTTAAATAACTTAGGGTTTTTTGGTTTAACATTGGTTAAACAAAGTGCCTATTTTTCTCCTTCTGGCTTGGCTTCCTCCCTATAAATTGGAGCATTCTGGTATAACAGTATGGGGTTCTTCCAAAACAACGAAGATTCTTTTTATCCCTATAACAGTTTGTCATAATCTCCCTTCATTCTCCCCAATATAGTATTATTATTCAGCTTCGTCCTATAATTGACCAATATGTAAAGTCATCGTTTTTGGACCTTTATTTTAGCCTTTATAAGGCCAATTAACAGGGATCTTTCCCATTTTAAATCATAACAGGCTTTCCTAGTTAATTTTCTTCACTTTTAAAATATCCCATTACAGCACATAGAATGGGGTGTCCCAATTCCTTACTTTTTTAAGTTATAACGGTAGGTTTTCGAAGTATTATCGGTTATCAAAAAGGCTTAGATAGTACTCAATAAGTAATTAAATCAATTTTTATCACTTCAAAGGGGTTATGTTTACACTCCCTGACCTTCTACTCAAAGGGAACAGGTTGCAGATTTATTTATTCAGGGCAAGTCCCCCAAACAGGTTTATAGCTATCTTGCAATGGACTACTTAATGCAAAACGTAATGGTTCCGAAGTGATATTTGATACACACCAGCCGCTAATATCTTGATTGAAGGAGGCTGCTTCTTTAAACATGTAATCCATATTAGTTACATTACTAACATCCCAGTGGCTAATATCTTGATTAAAAGCATCAGTTGTTCTTAGCATCGAAGACATATTCTTTACATTACTCACGTCCCAATTGCCAATATCTCCATTAAAGGAGTGAGCGTGAAAAAACATGCTTTCCATCGTTGTTACATTACTGACATCCCATTTATTAAGATTCTGATTAAAACTGTTAGCATCATTAAACATTTCTTCCATGTTTGTTACGTTACTAACATCCCAGCTACTGATGTCTCGATTGAAAGAATCAGCGCCATTAAACAACCCTTCCATAGTAGTAACACTACTAACATTCCAGCTACCAATGTCCTGATTGAAAGCCTTAGCAGCAAAAAACATTTCTTTCATATTTGTAACGTTGCTAACGTCCCAGTCACCGATGTCTTGGTTAAAGGCAAAAGCAATATAAAACATCTCCTTCATATCTGTTACACTGCCAACATCCCAGTTGCTAATATCTCCATTAAAATTCTCGGCGTATAGAAACATTTTACTCATATCCGTTACGCTGCTGACGTCCCAATTACCAATATCTTGATTAAATTCTAAGGCACTGTAAAACATATGGGTCATATTTGTTACGCTGCTAACATCCCAGCTACTGATATCCTGATTGAAAACATTTGCACCAGCAAACATCCAAGCCATACTTGTCACACTACTAACATCCCATGATCCGATATCTTGATTGAAGTCAAAGGCACTGTAGAACATGTTACTCATTCGAGTTACACTACTCACATCCCAGTGACTAATGTCTTGGTTAAAGTTAGAGGCACCATAAAACATATAAGCCATATCAATTACGTTACTGACATCCCAAGAACTGATATCTCCATTGAAATTTTCTTCACCCTTAAACAATTGAGGCATCCAGGTTATTCCGCTTGTACACGTAGAAGAGGCGTTTGAGGTAGTGATCTGTTCTGCTTTTCGCTTAGTATAGGTTAGCCCATTAACAGTCCCTGTGTCTCCCATTTCAGCTTCAGGACATTTTACAGTTACACCATTCTCTGCAAGGTAAAATATTTTTTCAAAAATAACGGTTACCTCTTTGGGAGTATCGATCGTAATTTTAACAGGATTCTCAGAACTTGTAATGTCACCCTGCCATTCTGCAAATCTATACCCGTCACCGGCTTGAGCTGTGAGCTCTACAACCGCTCCATGATCATATCTTTTAGATTTTTGCTCAATTACTTCTTCCCAAACTGTACCCTTCCCTTCTTCATTAATTGTTAGCTCGTATGATTTGATAGCAAACTTTGCTGTGATCTCATAATCTTGATCGACAGTTAATAAATAGGGATTCTCTGAAATTTCGATGTCTCCAGTCCATCCTTTAAAGATATAACCATCGTTAGGGTTGGCTTTTAGCTCAATTTCTTCGCCTTCATCATAGGTGCCCCAAGAATGGGAAGTAGTTCCAGCTTCAGAAGGAGTTACATCTACATTTACCAAATAAGTAGTAGGTTCCTCATTATTGGGGCCAGTACCACTTTCACTGCATGATATAATTAATAGGCTTACTAAAGTTACAACTGGTAAGAATAGTTTTCTCAAGACTGAATGGTGTCCTTTTATTATTGATTTGTACCCAACAAAAGGTATTGATTGATTAAAGACTACGCAACCTAATGGCATTGCATACCCCACAAGGCTAACTATTTCACGCAAGAAAGGTACAAACCACCGATATCCTACATAGAAACAACAGCCTCAAAATAGGTTCAAGTGCTCCAATCTCGAACTTCGATTCTAAGAGCTTAATTTTTATTACGAAATAAGTATTCTGTGTTTGAAACCGTTGGGAATTATTGCTGTGCCAGGGCGTTTCACCATCAACCTATAGGCGTTTTTCCATGGCCAGTCTATTGACCAGTAAATCTAGGTGACTCTGGTGCAGCATGGGAAATGCTTTTAGGTTAAATCAGAAATATTCTTTTTATTAGCTATCTAAAATTTTCTATTAAGGTCATTGAAGGGTACAAAAGAACGATGCAACCAGATGAATCCCTAAAAGTACTTATCGTAGAAGATGATATGATCATCTCTATGCTTTTAGAACGTATGATTAGCAAAATGGGCTATGAAGTTGTTGAAAAAGCAACCACCGGCCAAAAGGCTATAAGCCTGGCGCAAAAACATGAACCGGATATCATTTTGATGGACATCCAGCTCAAAGATAATATTGACGGAATTGCCGCCATGCAGCAAATACGTAAGTCATCAGAAGTCCCGGTGATCTACATTACGGGCAACTCCTGCCCATCGTACAAAGAAAGAGCCCAGGAAACGGGCTATACCGATTTCCTGGTAAAACCTATAGAGCTGGACGACCTCGAAGCATCCATTCAGAAAGCAAACAAGCAGTAATTAAAAAACTTAGTATCCACGCCCTTCTATTGCCATTTTCAAGGAATATAAATCAGATTTACCCTCTCGATTAACTTGCCCTAGAAGGTCAAAACTACGGCTACATACCCTCGGTTAACAAATAAGCCTATCTGGTCCTGATGTTTATCTGAAAGTGCCATAAACAATGTACAATAATTATATCTCGTGAGTTACTAAAATAGATTCCT
Source organism: Fodinibius sediminis (assembly GCF_900182555.1). Lineage (GTDB taxonomy): Bacteria > Bacteroidota > Rhodothermia > Balneolales > Balneolaceae > Fodinibius > Fodinibius sediminis. The sequence goes on from NZ_FXTH01000004.1 coordinate 311,284, forward strand.
GACTACCCTCTCATAATGAGAATATATGAAAAATCTATTGTTCTATTTGACCGTTACTGCGTGGTTTATATGAAAAAAAATGTATAAGGTGACATTAATATTCGTTGAGTTTGCAACCGTTTCTGCGTGGATAACTTTTGAAAAATGCCCCTTTGGGTGCTTCTGCTTAAAATTTTTAGCTCCGGCTAACGTAAAAAAGTAAGGAATTAGCAAACAAGCCCGGAAGTATCATCTCTGGTTACTTAAATAGGAACCCATTGATTTATACCCCGCAAAGCCAACGCTGTAGAGGAAGAGAGCGTCAACAGCCAGAGGGGAACATTTTTTGGGTACTGATCGTTATAATAGCTATATTGTGGGAAATCCCACAAGGATTTGTACCCTAAGACAAACACAGACCATTATGACACCTGCAACCAAAAAAAGGGAGTACGACGCCAAAATCGACTCCAAGAAGCGACTAACCATCCGGGGCGCCCGGACCCGGCACTACCATGTGACCGAATACGAAGATGGAACCGTCGAGCTGAGTCCCCGGGAGTTAATTCATCCCGATGAAATTTCCAGACGGACATTGAAAATGATGGATAAAGCAATGAAAAATCTGAAAAAGGGACAGGTTTCTAAGCCGGTAGATATGGAAGAGCTGGAAGAACTGCTCGAGGAGTAACGACCTATCTATGTTTGATATACTCATGGGGATTCCGGAAATGAAAGCGCTATGGGATGATTTGACCAGGCGCAAAAAGGAAGGATCATTAAGCGGGGACGAGCAGGAATTATTTAAAAAATTGGGAAAATCTATCCGGTTCCTGTCAGCGGATCCCCGGCACCGGGGACTGCAAACCCATGAAATTGATGATTTAACCCGGCGATACGGCCAGAAAGTATTTCAGTCGTATGTGGGCCAGGGCAAACATGCCTGGCGGATGTATTGGGTGTACGGGCCGGGCCGGAAACAGATCACCATTATTGGACTCGAGCCGCATCCGGAGGACAGTAAAAGCGGGGCGTACCAGCGGGTATCCTTATCGGATCTGCCCAAGCGATGACGGTCTCACCAATGTTCTTTATATGGGCCACGGTTATGGCCATCCACTTTTCTATCAGATTTTGTTTTACTCACTTTATTTATTGATCTGCAGTAACTGGTTTTTATTGCCTATTTAGCTCATGATATCCTGTATAACAAGCTGCGATCGCCGCTTAGAAGCCAAATTTGCACGACATATTTTTTCTTCTCGCTAAACTTGGCCATTTTTTGCTTGTTCCCTTTACAGTACTTAGAATAAGGCCAAAATAACACTGTTGGTTTTTTAATTATTTACTGATGCACATAGAGACAATATCTGCACGAAGAGCGGTTGATAATGCGTTCCTTCAAGAGTCCATTTCCAAAACAGAGTTTGAAACTTTCCGGCAGCGCCTGTTAAAACTATTACATCAGGCAGATGAGGCGGTCCAGGATGGAGAATCCGAAGAACATCTCAAGGGGTTGATCCGGCCGTTCCTTAACTATACGAACTTTGAGGAAAAGTATTATATCAACACCAAGAAGGACCAGGACCTGGCTATCTATAATGGAAAATCCAAGAAGTCGTATGTCGGTGTTATTATTGAGGCGAAAAAGCCTTCTAATCGTTCTCAAATGATCACCAAAGAGGACGTTAATAAAAAAGGATTTCAGCAGTCCATTTTTTATTACCTGCGGGAACGCATCGATAACGGCAATGAAGATATTAAGTATGTCATTGTTACCGATATCTATAACTGGTTTATCTTTGACGGGCAGGATTTTGAGCGGCATTTCTATGAATCCAAGAAGCTGAGGGGTTGGTACCAGCAGTGGAAAAAGGGACAAAAAGTAAGTTCAAGTACCCAGTTTGTCTACGATCATCTATCAGAATTTATAGATGAATTGGATATCACAATTAAAGCGACCAAACTGAATGTTAAGAAGTATCGAAAGCTCCTTGAAAAGGAGGACCTGAGCCGGGACGAACAGAAAAAGCTGGTACCGGTCTTTAAGTTCTTCACCCCTACGCATCTGCTTAAACTCCCCTTTGCCAGCGATAGTAATGAGCTCAATAAGGCCTTTTACCGGGAGCTGCTGTATATCATGGGGCTCAAAGAGTATAAAGAGAAAGGCACCCATTATATTACCCGGCTCGATAAGGAGAACCGGCAGCATGCTTCTCTGATTGAAAATACGGTTATTCAGCTCAAAAGCTTAAATGTACTGTCCCAACTTCCCAACCGAAAAGAATATGGCCAGAATGAGGACGAACAGCTTTTCAATGTAGCTATTCAGCTGCTGATCACATGGATTAATCGTATCCTGTTTTTGAAACTGCTGGAAGCTCAACTCTACAAATATCACCAGGAAGACGGGCGGTTTCGGTTTTTGAATCATCGGGATATTAAAGAGTACGATGGACTTAATAAGTTGTTCTTCCAGGTATTAGCGGTCCCTGGGGAGGAGCGATCCGACCGGATCAACACTCACTTTGGGCATATCCCCTATTTAAATAGCTCACTATTTGATGTTGCCGAGATTGAACGGCAAACCATTCGCATTTCCGAGTTGGAAGATGGGCTTCAGATGCCGGTCCATCCCCGAAGTAAAATACGCAATCGTGACGGGGAGCGCCTGAAAGGAGAAAAGATATCGGCCCTGGAATACCTGCTCCGCTTTTTGGACGCCTATAACTTTAACACGGAAGGCACGGCCGAAGTCCAAGAGGAAGCCAAAACTTTGATTAATGCTTCCGTACTTGGACGCATCTTTGAAAAGATCAACGGCTATAAGGACGGCTCGTTCTTCACCCCCGGTTACATCACCGAATATATGTGTCGGGAAACCATTCGTCGGGCGGTTGTGCAAAAGTTTAATGATACGTTCGAGGATTGGGATTGTGAAGATATTGAAGGGGTGGCCGGTAAAATTTCACGCCATGAAGTGCCTTATAAGGAGGCCAATGAGATTGTAAACAGCACTACTATTTGTGATCCGGCCGTCGGGTCCGGGCACTTCCTGGTTTCGGCCTTAAACGAACTGATAGCCATTAAAAGCGATCTCCGGATCTTTGTGGATGATCATAACCAGCGGATTCGTGATGTGGAGATAAGCGTAGATAATGATGAGCTCAGCATTTCGGTGGGTCAAGATCCCTTCTTTGAGTACCGCGTGCATCACAGCTGGAAAGACGATAACAGTATTGAACGAACAGTTGGACCTGATACCCAGCGACTGCAGAAAGCGATATTTAGGGAGAAGAATATCCTCATTGAAAACTGTATGTTTGGAGTGGATATCAATCCCAATTCGGTGAATATTTGCCGTCTGCGCCTCTGGATTGAGCTGCTCAAACATGCCTATTACAAGGAAAGTACGGGCTTCCAACAGCTTGAGGTACTGCCCAACATTGATATTAACATCAAGCAGGGAAACTCTCTGGTCAGCCGATTCGATCTTAATGCTGACCTTTCCCACATTTTGTCAAATAACGAAGACCTGATCATTGAAGAGTACAAACGGGCTGTCAGAAGTTATAAGGAAACTGGTGAGCGAGTGGATAAACGGGCGCTAAAGGAGCAGATCAGCTCTATTAAAGAGAGCTTTTCAGTGGGACTTAAAGAGCTGCACCCGGTGCGGCAGGACCTCAAAAAGCAGAAAGAGATCCTGATTCGTGAAGAAACCAAACTGGATCTGTTTGAGGGAGAGAAGAAAAGCAAGAAAGAGCAGAAAAAAATTAAAAGGGCTGAAAAGAAAATAGCAAAACTGGAAGAGGAGCTGGTTGAACTCGAAAACGCCAGCTTTTATGATCAGGCCTTTGAATGGCGGTTTGAGTTCCCTGAAGTGTTGGATGAGGACGGAAACTATACCGGATTTGATGTGGTGATTGGGAATCCGCCGTATGTGAGGCAGGAATTACTTAAAGAGATTAAACCATATTTAAAAGAAAGTTATGAGGTATACCATGGTACGGCTGATTTGTACCAGTATTTTATTCAGAAAGGAATGCAAATACTTAAAGAGAAAGGGCATTTTCAATACATCGTTTCAAATAAATGGATGAGGGCTAATTATGGGAAATCGCTTCGAAAATGGTTGCGAAACCATCAGATTAAGTCAATAGTAGATTTTGGTGATCTTCCTGTTTTTGAGGAAGCAACAACGTATCCATGTTTACTAGGTTTACATAACACAGATGTAAACAATGTTTTTCAAGCAGCAACAATAGAAGATTTAAATTTTGAAAGTTTAGACAAGAGAGTTGATCATTTAGAAATGAAGGTTGATCAAACTAAACTATTGGACGAAGGATGGACCTTAATTAGTCAAGATGGGCAAGAGCTAATTCAAAAATTAAGGAAGCAAGGTAATTCGTTAGAAAAATATGTTAATGGCAAAATATATAGGGGAATTCTAACAGGTCTTAATAAGGCCTTTATTATTGATCAAGAGCAAAGGGAAAACCTCATTTCCCAAGACCAACGGAGTGATGATTTGATAAAACCTTTTTTGAAGGGAAGGGATATCAATAGGTATGAAACCCCTAAGACTAAACAATATTTAATTCTTATACCAAATGGGTGGACTAATGACCAAACAAATGATGAGAATAAATGGGATTGGTTTAGGTCTGAATATCCGGCCATAGCAAAACATCTGTCACAATACGAAGAGAAGGCTAAAAAGAGATATGACCAAGGGGAATATTGGTGGGAATTACGGGCTTGTTCTTATTATGACGAATTTGAACAACCAAAAATAATACTCCCTGACATTGCAGACCGCGGGAATTTTACCCTTGATAATACTGGTGAATATTATATGGTAAACACTGCCTATATGATATGTAACAGCGAAAAGTATTTATTAGGTGTATTAGCATCTAATTTAATAGACTTCTTTTATCGCAATATCTGTTCAAAGTATCGCGGGAATTATCTCAGATTCATTTATCAGTATTTAGAGCAAATTCCGATTGTAAAACCAGAGAGTGAAACAAAAGAAAAAGTCGAATCACTCGTCGATCAAATTCTCACTGCTAAGGAAAACGATCCCCAAGCTGATACCAGTAAACTGGAGGAGGAGATAGATCAGCTTGTTTATGAGCTCTATGAGTTAAGTGTGGAAGAGATCGCGATTGTGGAAGAGAGTGTGGAATAAATTGAAGTGAAGTAGTCGGGTGTGTAAACTAAACTCTGTCCGGTTTGTTTATTTTTCAGGGTTACGGGTTAAGTCCAGTGGCAGCCGATCTCCAAATCGAATGGCTAGCTGC
>NZ_FXTH01000005.1 GCF_900182555.1 Fodinibius sediminis
GCGCAACGAAATTCCGGTCAATTCGGCCGTTTCAGTCGCGGTTAAATCCAACGAAAAACATCGAATTAAATGCCGAAATTTGGCCTCAGAAATTCTTGAACGCTTGTAATACTTGTTATTCATTGTATAGCAATATGTTACAAACTTTTATAACATGCTATACTTCATAAGACCCTACCAATTTTAAAGAAGTATGCAAATATACAGTTGGTTTTGATATAAAAAATACGTTTGTTTTTGAAGCTCAGCATCTTGGAATATTAACCCTCAAATGTTCGTCTAACAGGATTATCGTTTATGGAACTTGCACCAATTGACTGGACCATAATTGGAGCTTATATGCTCTTTTCACTTCTCATCGGCTTTGCGGTAGCCCGGAAGGCCGGTAAAAATTCCGACCAGTATTTTGCTGCAGGAAAGAATATGCCCTGGTGGCTGCTGGGTATTTCCATGGTTGCCACCACCTTCTCCACGGATACCCCAAACCTGGTTGCCAATATCGTTCGTACGGATGGCGTGTCGGGGAACTGGGTATGGTGGGCTTTTCTGTTAACGGGCATGCTCACGGTCTTTGTCTATGCTCACTTGTGGAAGCGCTCGGGCGTACTCACCGACGTTGAATTCTACGAACTTCGCTACAGTGGCAAGATGGCTGCCTTCCTTCGGGGGTTCCGGGCGGTTTACCTGGGCTTTGTGTTCAATGTAGTGATTATGGCAACGGTATCGCTGGCGGCCATCAAGATTGCCGGGGTGCTGATGGGCCTGTCGCCGGTAGAGACGGTGGTGATTACGGGCGTTGTAACGGTAATTTACAGTTCGCTGGGGGGGCTGAGAGGCGTCCTGCTGACCGACTTTTTCCAGTTTTTCCTGGCAATAGGGGGGAGCCTTATTGCGGCCTATGTGGCGCTTAATCACCCGCAGGTCGGGGGCTTTGAGGGATTGCTGAGCCATGCTGAAGTGGTGGGCCAGCTCAATATTTTACCCGACTTTACGGATCCGGCACAGGCGCTGGGTGTCTTTATTATACCGCTGGCTGTGCAGTGGTGGAGCGTCTATTATCCCGGGGCAGAGCCCGGCGGAGGCGGTTATATTGCCCAGCGTATGTTTGCGGCCAAGGATGAGAATAATTCCATAGCGGCCGTCTTCTTTTTCAATGCCGCACACTACGCTCTGCGCCCCTGGCCGTGGATTATCGTGGGGCTGTGCTCTATTATTGTGTTCCCGGATGTGGCGGCCATGCAGGAGGCCTTCCCGGATGCCGCCTCGGTAGCGGATGATGATATGGGATATGCGGCCATGCTGACGTTTATCCCCACCGGATGGCTGGGGCTTGTTGTGGCATCGCTGACCGCGGCTTATATGTCAACGATTTCAACGCACCTGAACTGGGGATCGTCCTACCTCGTGAATGACTTCTACAAGCGGTTTATAAATCCCGAGAGCTCGGAAAAAGAATTGGTGATGGTGGGACGGCTTTCTACGGTTGTACTTATGATCGTTGCGGGGGGGCTGGCGCTGCTCATGCAGAATGCCCTCGACAGTTTCCAGATTCTCCTGCAGATCGGGGCGGGAACGGGACTCTTGTTTATCCTGCGCTGGTTCTGGTGGCGCATCAATGCCGGAAGCGAAATTGCGGCCATGGTGATCTCTTTCGTGGTAGCCGTCTATTTTCAGTTCTTCCACTCCTATACGGGCCTCCCTCAGCTGAGCGGCTGGGAAGAGATTGTCATTGGGGTGATCCTGACGACGATTGGCTGGGTCTCTGTTACCTATATGGTCCGTCCGACCTCTCAGAAGACGCTGCTGAATTTCTATGAAATTGCACGTCCCGGCGGACCCGGCTGGCAGAAAGTGCTGGATGTCGCCGAGAAAGCAGGCAGGGAAGTGCAGGTGTACAAGGATGAAGCCTGGCGGGTGCCCCAGGGTATTTTCTGTATGCTGCTGGGCTGCTTCGCTGTGTACGGGACCTTGTTTGCCACCGGCTACTGGATTTATGGACAATGGATCCTGGCTGGCACATTCACCGTTGTTGCCCTGGTATCCAGCGTGATGCTTTTCAAGGCCTGGCGAAAGCTGATCAATATCGGTCCCTCGGAGCAGGAACTCTATAAGTAATTCCCTGCTCCATAAACGGGGGCAAGCCGGTGGTTCAATAAAGTGCCCGGGACGGGCACGCCCATGCGGCGGAAAGAGGGCCGGCATCCGCTATATACCCTCAATACAATGAAGGACACGCTATTTATTCTCCTTTTTCCGGATGCTGAGCTTTATGAAAGGGAGCATCAGTCCGCTTTAAACAGAGAGGTGAACGGTGGGGCGCTTGTACCTGTATAAACGCTCGACGGACCCGTGGGATACCGAGATTGAAATGGAAGTCAAGCTCCGATGGAACCGGATGGGATCCCGGATAATCTGATATGAGTTATGAAATAGCCCGGTCCAGGTGCACATAGCCACCGTCAACATGAATGAACTGACCGGTGGTATGCGAAGAGCGGGGGGAGAGCAGAAAGAGGGCCGTGTCGGCAATTTCGGCAGGCCGGGTCATGCGTCGGCCGAGGGGAATCTTGTCAGTGATTGTTTTTTTCTTCTGTTCCGGCTGGTCGAAGGTACTGAGCCACTCTTTGTAGCCGGGAGTGAAGGATTCGGCGATGATAATAGCATTGACACGGATGTCCGATTCCCGCAGCTCGAGGGCCCACTCGCGGGTCAATGCCAGCACCCCGCCCTTGGCCGCGGCATAGCCGGAGGTGCCTCCCTGTCCTGTCAGTGCAACTTTGGAGGCGATGTTGAGAATGGGTCCTGATGATTCTTTCAGGTGGGGAAGGGCTGTTTTCGTCACCTCGAAAAAATGGACGAGGTTTAGTTTCAGGGAATCCATGAAGGCCTCGTAGGAATCTTCAAAGCCCACCCCGTCGTTGATACCGAGGTTGTTAACCAGCCCGTCTACGCGGCCGTATTTGTCAACAGCCTGAATGACAGCTTGTTGGCAACCCTCCCTGGAAGTGAGATCGGCCTGTACAAACAGGCTTTCCTTTCCCTGCCTGGAAAGCTCGGATGCCAGGTCGCGGCCCCGGTCGCTTATATCAATGATGACCGGGATGCCTCCTTCGTTTGCGATATGCCGCACGATGACTTCCCCGATGCTGCCTGTGAGGCCCGCGCCCCCGGTAACCAAAATGACCTTGTCATTGAGTTCCAGATCCATAGCTGCTGTAATTGAAGAGTTGGAGTATCCGGCCAGCCCCGGCGGTTGACATGACGGGGCCGCCAAAATAATCTTCCAGAGGGAAACGGTGCAATCAGATTTCCTTCACCGGGTTATTGAGTTCGCCGATGCCGCTGACCCAGGTCCGTACGGTATCACCCGCTGTCAGGTAGATCGGTGGTTTCCGGCTGAAGCCCACACCCTGCGGGGTCCCGGAGGCAATGATGTCTCCTGCTTCCAGGGTAAAGGAATGGGAGAGGCTGGATACGAGCTCGGCGACACCGAAAATCATATCCCTGGTATTGGCTTCCTGCAGGGTTTGTCCGTTGACGCTGCATCCGATGTCCAGATTTTGCGGATCGTCGATCTCATCGGCTGTTACAATAACGGGCCCCAGGGGACAGAAGGTATCGAGGGATTTTCCGCGGACCCACTGTTCGTCACTGAACTGAAGATCCCGCGCAGAGATATCATTGATTACCGTGTAGCCGAAGACATGAGACAGGGCTTCTTCCGGGCTGATATTCTTGGCATTCTTGCCAATGACAATACCCAGCTCAACCTCGTAATCCACTTCCCGGGTCAGGTCTACCGGAATTTCTATAGTGTCGGTTGCCGAGATGATGGAACTGGAGAATTTGGTAAAGACCAGCGGCGTATCGGGCACATCCATCTGCGACTCCGAGGCGTGATCCAGGTAATTGAGGCCGATGGCCACGATTTTGGAAGGGGTGCTGACAGGGGCGTCATAGTCTTCTTTTTTCACCGGCCGTCCCTCGCCTGTATACTCTTCCAGCGTTTTTTTGACCTGCTCGATATTACTGGGTTCGCTTTTTATTAAGTCCATTAGTGAGCCTCTGAAGCCCAGGTCATTTAATGAAATGCTTTGTCCGTCAACAATGGCGGTGGCGGTGCCATCTTTTAAAGTTGTAAGTTTCACGGGATAGCTTGTTTAGAGTTAGATAATTATGGTTATGGAATAAGAGTGGCTGCCGTCATGGAAGCCGCACCTTTCCGGGTGCCGGCCAATGGGTCCCTTATCACCGACAATAGATGTTCATGATCTGCCTCTGCCTGCAACAACAGGTGCCGCAGACCCCGGGAAAGTAAAAAAGATCATCATTTATTTAAATAGCCATCCCCATGATATCAAAACTTTTGGGGACAGCGAAAAGGTTTTTCAGTTATTTGCAGATAAATGGTATGTTGGCTGACGCAGGAACTCGACAACAGGGCCTGTTGTTGCTTTTCCTGGATGTAAATGCTATTCAAAATTATATCATTGACTGACTATGAAATATCGAACGCTTGGGAATACTGATCTTAAACTGTCTGCTGTTACCTTTGGCGCTTGGGCAACCGGCGGCTGGATGTGGGGAGGAACCGAACAAAACAATTCTGTGGATGCCATTCGGGCCGCTTTTGATCACGGCGTTACCTCTATTGATACGGCTCCGGTGTATGGGCAGGGGCTAAGTGAAAAAATTGTGGGCGAAGCCATCAGCAGCATTCCGAGGGAAAAGCTTCAGATACTCACTAAATTCGGTTTGCGCTGGGATACGGACAAGGGGCATTTTCGCTTTGCCAGTGTCGACAACGATGGAAATCCCATAGATGTGCATGAGTATGCTGCCAAAGAAAGTATTATCAGGGAGTGTGAACAAAGCCTCCGACGGCTGGATACCGATTATATCGATCTTTATCAGATTCACTGGCCCGACCCGACGACGCCCATCGAAGAGACGATGGAAGCAGTGAGTCGGCTCAAGGAGCAGGGCAAGGTGCGGGAAGCAGCGGTTTGCAATTACAATGTGGAGCAGATGAAGGAGTCAGACAACTATATTAATATCGCTTCCAACCAGGTGCCCTACAGCATGCTGCGGCGCGACATTGAAGAGGATATTGTACCCTACTGTGTAGAACACGGGAAGGGGATCCTGGCGTATAGTCCCCTGCAGCGCGGGCTGTTGACTGGAAAAATGGAGGCCGGTCAGGATTTTGCGGAAGGCGATGCCCGGCCCGAGAGTCCATACTATTCGGATGAAAATATTCGCCGGACCAATGCTTTCCTGGACAATATCCGTCCCATTGCCGAAAAGCACGATGCCACACTGGCCCAGCTTACCATCCAATGGACGATACAGCAGCCGGGAATTACCATTGCGCTGGTGGGGGCCCGGAATGTAGAGCAGGCCACCCAGAACGCCGGGGCGGCTGATATTGAACTGACTGAGGAGGAGATCACAGCCATCAACAGCGAACTTGACAAGCTGGAACTCGATCTGAGCTGATAACGGTTGCCATGCTTTTATATCTGCCCATCCCCGGCGTCCGTCCGGGGCTGGGTTTTGTCACATTCATAAAGGAGTAATAAACCTCCGGCCTAACGAAAGGTGAGGGGCCCGTTTCATCGTGGCGAGTGGGAGCGGCCATAAATCATTTCCTGTTTGACGACCAGCGGGAGGAGCTAAATGATTTTAGCGACGGGAGCCGCGGTGGGGCGCCGAAGCTTTCTCAGCCGGTGAGTTTTTTTGGTTCCTTTTTTGCTCATTCAAAAAAGGAACAACTATTTCCACGCCTCACCAGCTAAGGCCGGCTGTTTGGGGGAAATTGATTCACGACTTTCAACCTTTAACATACAACCTGCAACAAAACTAACTCTATATGGGACGTGTCACTTTCATAAGGAAGTATCAGGGGTTTGGGGAAGAGCCGGGAAACATTATTTAGTTCAACTACTCCTGTGGAAGAGCGATCCATGAGGGAAAGGTTTTAGCCCTTACAACATCTTGCTCTTCCCCAACACTTTTTTTCGTTCCAGCTTGCTGGCCCCGGCTTGTACGGGGTTTAGCGATAAAAAATGAACAGCACATAAATTACCTGTTGCCCTCTCCTTTAATTTAAATCTATCTTTTTTTATTTAACCCCTTTTGAATGGTCAAAAGGGGCGTAAAAACCACCGGCGAAGCAGCTTCGGCGTCCGGGACCGTTCGCTGCGGAAATAAATGTAGATATTGGTTTTTCTGTAACTTCAACTCACCTATTGCCCCGGATCACTTGCTGCCTTTACCCCTGCTTTCCCCATTTATTTCGTTATCGCAGCTCCCGTTCCCTTTCCACGCCTCACCAGCCAAGGCCGGCTGTTTGGGGGAAATAGATTCACAACCTTCAACCTTTAACATACAACTTGCAACAGATCTTTATCTAGATGGGGCTTCTCGCTTTCATAAAGGAACATCCCTTTGGTGACAAAAATGAATAACTCAGAACGTACCCTTTTCCGTAAATAAATCAGTGCATGTCGAGTTACACCATTTTCTAATACTCTCGTTTTCCCCTATATTTAGACAGTGTTTCCAACCGTTCTGCTAACCTAATTTTTTTCGTATGGCTGCATCTCATCATTATGTGGAGGATTTTGAAAATCTTCTTGACCCCGATCTTAACATCATTTTCAATATGTCGCTGGAGGAAGCGGAAGCAGCGGTGCTTTCGGAGGATCCACGGCGCGTTCGCGAAATCGACGGGTCTTTTGCAATCGTAAAAAAGAAGGGCAGGGAAGTTTTTATGGCCCGGTCCATCGGCCGTCCCATGCGCTATTTTTTGGCCAAGCAGGCTTCCGGGCCCCTGCTGATTGTGGCCGAGCGTATTGATGAGATCTACGACTATCTCAAGCAAAAGGGACTGCACGAGCAGTTTCATCCTTCGTATACGCGGATGGTGCCGGCGCATCATCTGACCCGCCTGCAGCTGATAGGCTGTCCGGACCCGAGTCCGGAGTACAAACGCTACTTCGACCCGCGGCAAAATGTGCTGGATGGCGATTTGGATGCTATCGGTGCCCGCTATATCGGGGCCCTGGCTGCTGAATGTCAAAAGTGGTTGAAAGGCCTCCCCGAAAAGGAGCCGATCGGGGTTCTTTTTTCAGGCGGTATTGACAGCGGATCCGTTTTCCTGGTGCTTTACCACCTGATGCTGGAGATGGGGATGTCACCGCAGCGCCTGAAAGCGTTCACGTTGTCGGTAGAGGGGGGCAAAGACGCGCAACAGGCCGCCCGGTTTCTGGATCAGCTGGACCTGTCGCTGTTCCTGGAGGTTGTTGATGTTCCCGCGGAGGAAATAGACTACAAAAAGACCATCCGCATTGTGGAAGATTATAAGTCACTGGATGTGGAAGCCGCCACCATGACCGAAGCCTTGTGCCGTAAAATTCGGGAGCGGTATCCCGACTGGAAGTACCTGGCCGATGGCGACGGCGGCGATGAAAATATGAAGGATTACCCCATTGAGGAAAACCCGGAGCTGACGATCCGCAGTGTGCTGAATAATCAGATGCTCTATCACGAGGGGTGGGGCGTGGACAAGATCAAGCACTCGCTTACCTATTCGGGGGGGCTCAGCCGCGGGCATGTCCGGACGTATGCGCCGCCACGCTACTATGGATTCACCTCTTTTAGTCCCTATACGCTGCCCAACGTGATAGAAGTGTCGGAAGGCATCCCGTTTATTCAGCTCACCGACTGGGACCATGAAGAGCTTTATGCCCTGAAAGGGGAAATTGTACAGCGGGGCATCAAGGCAGTGACGGGGATGGATATGCCTGCTTTTCCCAAGCGGCGGCTGCAGCACGGGGCCGCACCGGAAGAGAAGACGGAGGAGCTGTTTGCCGAGGATGAAATGGTCTATCGGCGCTATTTTTCCTCCCTGTACGGGTAGCGCTGTCGGAAGATGAGATTAAAAATTGCCGCCTGAAATCATGCTGGAAACATCCGAAATCATAGCTTTGCGTCCGGATAAGAACGAGGTGCGTCGCGACCGGCCGTATCACTTTCTGCATGAACGGGAGCGGGGAAACGACGGCGAGCTGAAAGCGGTCAATACCATTTTCCTGACCAACAGCGAATGCCCGTTCAAGTGCGTAATGTGTGACTTGTGGAAAAATACGCTCGACGAACCAGTCAAACCGGGGGCGGTGCCTGCACAGATATCGTATGCCCTGGAACGGCTTCCGGAGGCACAGGTCGTCAAACTCTATAACAGCGGCAATTTTTTTGACAGGAAGGCCATCCCCCCCGCCGATTATCCCGCCATCGCCCGGCTGCTGGACTCCTGTGAGCGCGTCATAATTGAAAATCATCCCAAATTGTGCAGCGACGCCTGTCTTGATTTCAAGCAGCTGCTGCAGGGCGAGCTCGAAATCGCCATGGGACTGGAAACCATCCATCCGGAGGTGCTGCCGCGCCTTAACAAACAGGTTACAACGGAGATTTTTGCAGAAGCGGCGGATTTCCTGGCCCGGCATGAGATTGAATCGCGCGCCTTCGTTCTTCTGAATCCTCCTTTTCTGACGGATCCCCGGGAAAATGTTGAGTGGGCGGTCAAAAGTGTGGCGTTCGCCCTCGAATGCGGGGTTACGGCGTGCAGTATCATCCCAACGCGAGCGGGAAACGGCGCGATGGAGAAATTGCGCAGCCAGGGGGCTTATGTGCCTCCCACTATCAATGCCCTGGAAGAAGCATTTGAGCAGGCCCTTCGACTTGGAAGGGGGCGAATTTTTGTGGACTTGTGGGATATTGAACAGTTTGCCGATTGTCCCCACTGTCTGGAAGCACGCAAACAACGATTAAAAAAGATGAACCGGGAGCAGCAGGTCCGACCTCCCGCAGTATGTTCCTATTGTAACGGATGAAAAATAAAGAGTATGATATAGCCGTGATCGGCTCGGGCTTTTCCGGCTCACTGATGGCCCTTGGGCTGGATAAACTGGGTTATAGGGTGATCCTTATTGAAAGAGGATCCCACCCGCGTTTTGCGGTAGGCGAGTCGTCCACGCCCATAGCTGATATGATCTTGCGTGATATTGCCGACCGTTATGATTTGGATTGGCTGCACCATTTTTCGCGCTATGGAAGCTGGCAGAAGCATCATCCTGGAATAACCTGTGGACGCAAGCGGGGGTTCAGCTACTATCGCCACCATCCAGGCGAGTCCTTTAGGACGGATGAGCGGCATGCCCGTGAGTTACTGGTGGCTGCCAGTACGGACGACCAGCAGTCTGATACGAATTGGTACCGCTCGGAGCTGGACGCATTTCTCGTCTCGAAAGTGCAGGAGGCGGGCATTGATTATGTGGACCAGACAACCATAACGTCCCTGGATCGGACAGACGGGTTCTGGAAGATGAAGGCCTACTATCAAAAAAAGCTGAAGACCTATAGCAGCAACTGGATTATTGATGCGACGGGCAACGGCTCGCTGCTTTGGCAGCTGGGGGTTCGCTCCTCAGATGAGCATTTTAAGACCCACTCTTCGGCCGTCTATTCTCATTTCACTGATGTGAAGCCCTGGCAGTCGTGGCTGGATGACCATGGTATTTCCAGCAGGGATTATCCTTATGATCCCGACTGGTCAGCATTGCACCATCTGCTGGATGAGGGTTGGCTTTGGATGCTGCGTTTTAATAATGGTATCACCAGTGCAGGACTTGTCCTCGATGGTAATCAAGAGTCCCGCTGGTCAGGCAATAAAGAGATGATCTGGCAAGAGGTAGTCGGACGCTATCCCTCATTGACCGAACTGTTTGAAGAGGCCGCTTATGCTGAACAGCCCGGCAGCTTGACGGCGACCCAGCGATTGCAGCGGCGAGCAGATCGCATATTCGGTGAGGGATGGGTGGCCCTGCCGCATACAGCCGGCTTTGTCGATCCACTGCACAGCACGGGCATTGCCCATACCCTGTCTGGGGTCGAGCGTCTTTTGTACGCGTTTGAAAACAGGTCGTTAGGGTCTGCTTCCAGGAATGAGTACCTCTTCAGCTATGAAAAAGCCGTCTTTAATGAGCTCCATTTTATTGATCTACTGGTCGATGGCTGCTACAAGGCCCGGGGAAACTTTGAGCTGTTCAGCACCTATGCCATGCTCTATTTTATGGCGGCCGTCTGTTATGAGAAGAAACGGATCAGCGGATCCTTCGATATTGAAGCACACGGGTTCCTGTCGGCCAATCATCCCCAGCTGCCGACACTGATCCGAGAGTGCCACCGGGAGCTGGAGCAGCTTGTTTCAGCATCTGACCTCACAGGGAAAATGGTCCGGTCATTTCGCCAGAAAGTTCAAAAGGCCATCGAACCCTATAACACCGTCGGTCTGCTGGATCCGGCCACGCCCCATATGTATGAACATACCGCCGCTGACATATAGATGGATAATTGGAGAATGAATTTTCTTTAATTATCCTTTGATAGGTATTTTCACATGCTTCGGTATAGAAGTTCAGCTTTCCTGCACGACCACGGCCTGTGATTTGCCATGGACAAAGCTCTGTGATCAGTAACTGAGATTAAATTTGATGATCGATGAAAAAAAATAGCCTGTTCTTTTTGTGCCTGCTTTTGGTGACGGTTATTCAACTTTCCTGCAATGATTCTCAGCAAAAGGAAAAGGAGAAGAAACCCAATATCATTCTATTCCTGGTGGATGATCTGGGCTGGCAAGACACCTCGGTTCCTTTCCACAAGGAGGAGACCCCGTTTAATGAGCGCTATGAAACGCCGAATATGGAACGGCTGGCCGAGCAGGGGATGCTTTTTACCAATGCCTATTCTGCCAGTCCGGTCTGTACGCCTACACGCAGCAGCATCATCACGGGAAAGAATCCGGCCAACACCAACATTACAGACTGGACACTGCGCAATGATGTACGGGCAATGGACCGGGTAAAGCCGGAATCGGACTTTCCCCTGTTCGCTCCCGAATGGCGGGTGGAAGGGGTGCAGCCGGATACTCTTCTGCTTACCTCGCTTTTGAGAAAACAGGGGTATCGGACCATTCATGTGGGGAAAGCTCATTTTGGGGCACTGGAAACGGCGGGAGCCGATCCCGAAAATCTTGGATTTGATGTGAATGTTGCAGGGCACGCTGCGGGGGCCCCGGGCAGCTACTGGCCGGAAGACAGGTATGGTAACAGCGAAACAGATTCCATTTGGGGGGTGCCCGGCATGGAACAGTATTATGAAAGCCAGGCCAACCTGACGGAAGCCCTGACGATAGAAGCCAACAAGGCCATTGATGAAGCTGTTGCCGATGACAAGCCTTTCTATATTAATATGGCTCATTATACGGTACATGCACCGATCATGGCCGATCGGCGTTATTACCAGAAGTACCTGGAGGCAGGTATCGACAGCGCCGAAGCAAAGTATGCATCCATGATTGAGGGCATGGACCGGAGCCTGGGTCAGCTGTTGAAGCATCTTGAAGAGGAAGAGGTGGCAAAAGAGACCATCATATTGTTTATGTCGGACAACGGCGGACTGAGCGTTCATTCCCGCGGCTCAACGCCCATGGGGACAGGGGGCAATACGCATAACAAACCTTTGCGAAGCGGGAAGGGATCGGCATATGAAGGGGGCATTCGGGTTCCCATGATAGCGGCATGGGCTGAGGAAGCAGGGCAGCTGCCGCTGCAAAAGCACTTCCCCATTCAGCCCGGAAGCCGAAATGATACCCCCGTCATTTCAGAGGATTTTTATCCGACAATCCTGGAGCTCGCCGGGCTTGGTTCGGCGCACCGGGCCTATCGAGCCACAGATGGCCGCAGCTTTCTCCCGTTGCTGAAAAATGCAGAGGCTTCGGGAGAGGACCGCCTCTTATTCTGGCATTATCCGCATAAATGGGGACCCGACGGCCCGGGCTATGAACCTTTTACCGCGGTTCGGGATGGGGCATGGAAGCTGATCTATTTCTACCGGAACCAGGAGTGGGAGCTCTATAACCTGGACGAGGATATTGGGGAGACCCGGAATCTGCTTGACGAGCGAAGAGAGGTAGCCCGGAGACTTGCTGAAAAAATGACTCCCCGGATGCGGACAGCAGGGGCCCAGACACCGGTCTCGAAGGTGACGGGGAAACCCGTTGGATTACCGGTGCTGGCAGAGGAATAGGAATGGCCGGCCGCTGGCGGGCAGCTGCGAGAACAGGCTGGTAATGGATTTAAATGGGAGAAAAAGCTTTGCATTATGCACTTCATGAAAACATACGGTTGCATCCTAACTCTATTGCTCTTTAACCTCTCTGCACTGAAAGCCCAGGAGCAGGACCTGCAGCTTTGGTATGAATCACCGGCCCGGGCGTGGACCGAAGCGCTGCCGGTGGGCAATGGCAGCCTGGGCGGGATGATCTTCGGAGGCATCGATCGGGAGCGAATCCAGCTGAATGAGGAAAGTGTGTGGACGGGACATCCGATCGATCGGGGAAATCCGGAGGCCAGGGCACACCTGGATTCGGTTCGACAGCTTTTGTTTGCGGGTGAATATACGGAAGCCGAGCGGCTGGCACAGGAAAAAATCATGGGTAGAAGACTGGAACAGGGCGAGCATACCTATCAGACGCTTGGGAATTTGTATTTGAATTTCCCGGGGGCGTCCAAAACAGAAGACTACCGGCGAGCACTGGATCTAAGCACAGCGGTGGCATCAGTGCATTACGAGCAGGAGGGCATCCGTTATAAGCGGGAACTGTTTTCCAGCTACCCTGATCAGTTAATGGCCCTGAATCTTTCAGCTGACCAACCTGGTGCATTATCTTTGGAACTGCAGCTCAATCGACCGAGTCAGCATGAAGCGGTAACCTTGTCGGCCAATGAAATCGTCATGCGCGAGCATACCGGCAACGGAGACGGGGTGCGGTATACGGCCCGTTTGAGGGTTAATGTCAGTGGGGGATCTGTGAACGCCGCCGATTCAACACTTCATATTTCCAATGCCGATGAGGTAACGCTGCTGCTCGCAGCTGCGACAGATTATCAGAATAAGAATCCGGATGAGCTCACCCGGCAACGACTGGACCACGCCCAGGCCTTCACCTACAAACAGTTGAAACAGCGGCACATCAGGGACTATCAGCAATTGTTCAACCGGGTGTCCCTGGATTTAACCCCGGACAGGGTAGGGGATACGGCAACCGACCGGCGGCTTGAACGTCTGAGGCAGGAGGGAGGGCCGGCTCCCCATCTTTCAGAACTTTATTTTCAGTACGGCCGTTATTTGCTGCTCAGCAGTTCCCGCTCCGGTTCGCTGCCCGCCAACCTGCAGGGAATATGGGCCGAAGGCATGGCTCCTCCCTGGAATGCCGATTATCACATCAATATTAACCTTCAGATGAACTACTGGCCGGCGGACCTGACCAACCTTTCGGAGACCTACGGCCCTTTCTTCGATTTTGTGGAAAAGCTGAGACCGCGAGGCAGGGAAACAGCCCGCCAGACCTATGGCAGCAGGGGAGCGGTAGCTCATCATACAACCGACGTCTGGCATTTTACAGAGCCTATTGGCAAAACATACTGGGGACTCTGGCCCATGGGGGCGGCCTGGCTGACGATGCATTTCTGGGACCATTATCAGTACACGGGAAGTGAGGCCTTTTTGCGAGAGCGGGCGTATCCTCAGATGAAATCTGCCGCCACCTTTTTTATGGATTACCTGGTGAAAGATCCCGAGACGGGGTATCTGGTCACAGGTCCCTCTATGTCGCCGGAGAATCAGTATATCACCCCGGAGGGCAAGCAGGCCAGCATAGCCATGGGGCCTGCGATGGATATGGAGATACTCCATGAATTGTTTGAAGCAACGATAAAGGCATCCCGGATGCTGGAGCTTGATGCCGCTTTCCGGGATACGCTTCAGCAACTGAAAAATGATCTTGCTCCTGTAAGAATCGGGGCAAACGGAACGATTATGGAATGGAACGAGGATTTTGAAGAGGCCGAGCCGGGCCACCGTCATATCTCTCACCTGTATTCACTCCATCCCGGCAAGGCCATTAATGCGAATGACACCCCCGAATTGTTCCGGGCGGCCCGAAAGACCATTGACCGGAGACTGCAGCATGGCGGGGGACATACGGGATGGAGCCGGGCCTGGATTATCAACTTTTTTGCCCGCCTCAAAGATGGGGAAAAGGCCCGTGAGAATATACTGGCACTGTATACCAAATCAACGCTGCCCAACCTTTTTGATACGCATCCGCCTTTCCAGATTGATGGTAACTTTGGCGGAACGGCGGGGATTGCGGAAATGCTGCTGCAGTCGCATGCCGGCTATGTTGAGCTGCTGCCTGCCCTGCCGAAGGCATGGAAGGAGGGGCGGGTTCGTGGCCTGAAAGCCCGTGGCAACTTTATCGTTGACATGAGGTGGGCCAAAGGTCGGCTGACCGAGGCCGTTATTACCTCCAATTCGGGAGGAACACTGCGGCTGAAAACACATTTCCCTGTGCAGGAGTCAGATAGCAGCCTGGCCGGAAGAGGGCAGCCGGTCAGCGGGCCGGGAGGGGCGGTCTACATCTATGAGCTTGAGACCAATCCGGGAGAGGTCATTACCTTGATGTTTTGATATTTTAAGAATTGTAATCTCACCAAAACCCATCAATTGATGAGCATACACAACCTTCTGATCTGCTGTATTGCCGTTGTCCTGTCCGCTGCTCCGGCCAGAGCCCAGAATCTGTCCTGGCAGCAGGTGGAACCCGGCATCTGGAAGGCAAAGGCAGGCAAACCGGAAGCATACGATCTGTTAACCGCCTCGGGGGCTGAACCACGCGAGGAAGGATTGACGGAGATGGGGGATTCCTCATTTCCTCTGCCCGCTGATGAGATAACCGCCCGGGTCGTCGACGGTCAGACCTACCTCCGGTTTCCGTTGGACCGCAAAGAGCAGCTTTACGGTTTTGGCCTTAATTTTAAGACGGTACATCAGCGCGGCCGGATTCTGCGACTGCATGTCGATCATTATGGAGGTGAAGATAATGGAAGGACACACGCTCCCACTCCTTTTTATGTCTCTTCAAAAGGATACGGGGTATTTATAAATTCGGCACGGTATATAAAGGTGTATGCCGGTACTGCGGCTCGAAAAGACAGCGAGGACCCTCCGGTTGCAAGAGACCGCAATACCGACCCGGACTGGACTTCTCGTCCGTATTCGGATAGCGTGGAAATGCTGGTGCCGGCGGAAGGGGCCGAAGTCTATATTTTCGGCGGGCCCACCCCTCTTGATGCGGTGCGCCGGTATAATTTGTTCAACGGGGGCGGTCCACTGCCGCCCCGGTGGGGGTTGGGGTTCACCCAGCGTGTGCACCGTTTATATTCGGCTGAGGACATCAGGCAGGAAGCAGAAGCTTTTGCAGAGAGGGGATACCCGCTTGATTTCATTGGGCTTGAGCCGGGCTGGCAAAGTAAATCGTATCCCGGCACCTTTGAATGGGATGGGGGACGATTTCCTGAGCCTCGGACATTTGTCCGCGAGATGCTCGACAAGGGGATTCGGCTGAACCTTTGGATTAATCCCTATGTGTCTCCGGATGCTTCATTTGCCGATTCCATAGCCCCCTACACCGCCTCCCATACCGTCTGGGCTGGGATGGTTCCTGATTTTAACACGAGGGAGGGACGAAATATATTCTTTTCACAACTGGAGGAGAACCAGGTAGATAGGGGAGTGAGCGGCTATAAAATTGATGAGGTGGATGGGTATGACCGGTGGGTCTGGCCGGATGTGGCAACATTCCCCTCCGGGGTGACAGCGGAACAGATGCGCCAGACATACGGCTTGCTTGTTCAGCGCTACAGCGAGGATATGTTTGAAAAACGAAATCGTCGTACGTTCGGGCTCGTGCGGGCATCCAACGGGGGAGGTACCTCTTTTCCCTATGTCATCTATAATGATTACTATAATCACCGGAACTTCATCACAGCGCTTATCAACAGCAGTTTTTCCGGGGTGCTCTGGACACCCGAAGTGAGGGCATCCGAGACGGGGGAGGAGTGGCTTCGGCGTGTACAGTCGGTGGTCTTTTCACCAATGGCCATGATCAATGCATGGTCAAGCGGAACAAAACCCTGGTCTTTTGCCGAGGTTGAGCAGGAGGTAAGAGAAATGTTTCGGCTTCGCATGCGCATGATGCCCTACTGGTACAGCGAATATGCCAAATACCATTTCAAGGGCATCCCGCCCTTTCGCGCCATGAATCTGGAGGAAGGATTTCGGTCGGGGCTGAAGATGGAGGCCACAGAAAAGGGGCTTGAAGAAAATCCCTATGCCGAAGCGGTCAGAAAGGAGATTAATGACCAGTATATGGCAGGGGAGTACCTGCTGGTGGCGCCCATGTTTGAGGGGCAGGAGAGCCGGGAGGTCGTGCTGCCCGACGGTCGCTGGTACGATTTTTATACCGGTAATTACGTAGGAGAGAGTGAGATTATTACCGTGTCTCCGGGACTGGATAAAATACCGGTTTTTGTAAAAGACGGAGGCATTATTCCGATGATGCCGGCTAGGATGCACGCCCCCGGAGCCGGCGAAAAAGTGAATATTCAAGTGCGCCACTATGGGGAGAAAGCAGGATCGTATCTGCTCTATGATGATGACGGGCTGACGTACGACTATGAAGACGGGGAGTACCAGTTCAGGGAAATCAGGGTGGAAAAAGCACAGGATGGCCGGTGGGAGGGAACGATTGCTCCTGCCGAAAAGAATAAGCCCAATACGGTCGGTGAGGTGAGCTGGAGATTTATGCCCCCCTAATCAGGTGAAGCTCAAGGTTGTGGAACTGTCGTTCTATGATGCTAATGCTGACCGTTTAAGAAGGAAGTGTGGTTCTGGCGTGTAATGATTTCGAGCGGCAACAGGTCGGATGAGGGGACCTTCAGGTGCAGCAAAAGATGGTTTACCAGGTAACGAATACCCTGCAGGGCCTGATGATAGGGATCCTGATTGATGAGAAAGTTAATGGTGCCCTTTTTGAGGTAATGGATATTCTGTTCCAGCAGGTCGTATCCTATAAGCTGGGTCTGCTGTTGTTTCTGGTGTTTTTCAAGAGCCTTGGCGGTCAGGTAGGTTCCTGATGAAGTGGGAACAAATATGCCTTTAAAGTCATTTGCCGCAATACATTGGCTTATTTGCGATTCAAAGGACTCGCTTCCATCCAGGAAGGAGTAGGTCAGGACTTCGAATTCCGTATTGCCAAGTTCATTAAAATAACTGCGGAAGCCCTGTTCTTTTTCCTTGAGATGTATGGAGCGCTCGATATTCTCATGGATGTGCATAACCGCCAGCTGTCCCGGTTCGTGCTGCGCAATATGCGTGAGCTCTGCGGCTACCCGGCCACTCTGGTGATGGTCCTGTCCGATGATACACAGCGGGTCCAGCTTATTTAGCTGCGAATCAATCTCGGTATTGACAAGTATATACGGGATGGCGGCCTGCTTCAGTGTCTGGTAAAACGAAAGCGATTCCTTGTAAAAAATGGGGGCTGTCAGTATCGCATCCGGCTTTGACTCCATCACTTCCGCTGATACCTTCGAAAAGGATTCCGGTTTATCAAGATTAAAAGTGTCAAGGGTAATGTGCATATGGTAGGACTCCCATTCCCTTTTTGCCTCAAGCACTCCTTCTTTTGACAGGTTCCAGTATTCATCCTGCTCCGGGTGCGGAAGGAGGACGGATATCTGGTATTCCTTTTTTTTCCCAAGGCTCTGGGCAATGGGATTGGGTGAATAGTTCGTTTTTTTAAGAACGGCTTTGACTTTCTGTTCTGCTTCTTCGGATACGTTTCCCCGTTCATGTATAACCCGGTCAACGGTTCCCACCGAGACTCCGGCCATTTTTGCGATATCCTTGATACGAATATTTTGTCTTTTGCCCATAATTTATGCCAACTAAAAGCATCTGCCCTTCTCTGTTAAGCAGAAAGAAAAACCGAAAGCTATTGCCTTTCCTTATATAATAAGGGATAAAAAACTAATTTTTCTCTTTGAATTAAAGGAGTTTTTTCTAGAAAGGTATTTTTTTGTGTGTGCGCACACATATCATTTGTGTGCGCACACAAAGGGAGATTACTCTTGTTTCTGCTTTTTATTATTTCTATGTTCATTTCGTACAGATACCATCCACAATAAACCTAAAGAGTTGGAATTGCTTATGGGAAAACAGATACAGAAGCTGAAAACAGGAATGGGGGTAATGCTTGTATTGCTCCTTGGTACAGCCGTCAACCTCTACGCGCAGCGGACCACCGTTACGGGTACGGTTACGGATGCAAGTACGTCAGAAACCATGCCCGGCGTCAATATCCTGGTGAAGGGGACGACGACGGGAACATCGACCAATGCAGATGGAAATTATGAGCTTTCCGTCTCCTCTTTGAGCGACACGCTGGTTGTGTCTTTCATCGGCTATCAAACCGTGAATGTCCCCATCAGCGGTCGGGAACAGGTTGATATTCAGCTGACGCCAGCAGCGGTAAGCGGTGAAGAGGTGGTTGTTACTGCGCTCGGTATTAACCGGAATGAACGCCATCTCGGCTATTCTGTTACCAACGTCGGGGGAGAGGATCTGGCGGAAGCCAACGCCATGAACCCCATTGAGGCACTCCAGGGTAAAGCTGCCGGGGTTAACATTTCGAGCACGGACGGCGGTATCTTTGGAGGCAGCAAGTTTTCTATCCGCGGTGCTTCCACACTGGATCCCAACAATATGCCTATCTTTGTTGTTGATGGCGTGATTCTGGAAAATGAGACTTCCGGAGGTTCGGAATGGTCGGGAGCGCCCGCCGACTGGGGCAACCAGTTGCGGAATCTGAATCCCGATAACTTTGAATCGGTGTCTATCCTCAAAGGCGCCGCCGCAACAGCGCTTTATGGATCTCGTGCCATAAACGGGGCTGTAGTCATTGAGACCAAAGAGGGCACCCAGGGAAATGGCATTGGCATTCAGGTGAGCCAGCGAACGGGGGTCAACTATGTATATGATACGCCCGATCTGCAAAATGAATTTGGCCCGGGAACGATTGCTGGTTATGTCAGCTATGGTGAACAGGACGACAATGGCGACTACCACCGTTTCGATACCGGACAGTTCAACTACCGTTCCGTCGACGGAGAGCGGGTGCCTTCTCTCATCGGGGCCAGTGGTTATAACTTTGGGCCTCGTTTTGATTCCCGGGACCAGATCCAGGGCTATGATGAGCAGATGACCTCCTACCAGGCCTATCCCGACAACTGGAAAAATGCCTACGACACGGGGGTAAGTTCACGGACGAACATTACGCTGAGTGGTGGAGCGGATAAGCTTTCGTTCTATGTAAACAGCTCTATTGATCTGAACAAAGGTATTTATCCGCGCCAGCAGCTGAACAAGTATTCCGGATTGCTGAAAGCCAGTTATGAATTTACCGATTACCTTACCGTGCGCGGATCCATGAACTACACGCGGTCACGGCCCCAGAATCCACCGGAAAACTTCGGGGATGACTATACCGCCTATGCCTTTAACCGTGCCTATTCAACGGAGAAGTACCGGAATTCTGATGTATACGTAGCCGATCACGGCGGCGTTCCCAGCACCTCGTTCAATGATGATTATGCCTATGTGCCGGGCAACTCCCTGTGGTTTGGCATCTATAAGAATACAACCCGGCGCATTGAAAATACCTGGCGTCCGATTCTTACCGTAACAGCCGACGTTACCGACTGGCTGAACCTGACGCTTGAAGGGAATATGAATGTGTTTGAATATACATCGGAAGAGGAAAATCTCGGCCAGGGCTATCGCAACGAAGGGGGATATTACCGGCTTGCTCATCACTACGAGCAGCAGGAGACCGTCAAGTTTACGGCCCGGATGGCCCAGAACGTTGGCGATCTTGGCTTCAATGGAACCATCGGTGGAGAAATCTTCCACACAAAAACCAGCGAATCGGGAGCCAATACCAATGGCGGCCTCATTGTGCCGGGACGCTTTTTCCTTGAGAATAGCAAGGATCTCAGAAACAACTGGGCATGGATTGGTAATGAGAAACAGATTTCATCGATCTATGCCCTGTTGAGCTTTTCATGGAAAGATCAGCTTTTCCTGGATTTGACCGGGCGTAACGACTGGTCATCAGCACTTGTATATGCCGATGGAGCCGGAGATTATTCCTTTTTCTATCCGTCGGTCAGTGCCTCCTGGATATTCAATGAAACCCTCAATTTACCAGACTGGGTGTCCTTTGGTAAACTGCGGGCATCCTGGGCTCGTGTAGGAAACGATACCAACCCCTACAGCATCAACCAGGGATACAGTATCGGCAATATTCAAACCGAAGGTGGACTCATCTATACCAACAGCTTTAACCAGCGGGTCCTCATCAGTCCCACCTTGTCGCCGGAGCAGAAGCGGGCCTATGAGCTGGGTGCCAATGTTCAGTTCCTGGATCGCCGTCTCGGCCTGGATCTTACCTGGTACCGGGAGAACACCTATGACCAGATTCTGAATATCGATGCACCGATGAGCAGTGGCGTGAGTGCTCAGAAAATCAATGCCGGTAATATTCAGAATCAGGGAATTGAGGCGAGTCTGAACATTACACCGGTGCGAAACAGCGATTTCAACTGGGATATGACGCTCAATTATACCCGGAATCGCAACAAGATCGTATCGCTTCATGAAGACGTTGGAGATTATCAGCTGCTGGCCGGAAGTCCTGCCTATGGCAACTACCGCATCGGCAGCGCCGCCTATGTGGGGGGCGACTACGGCGTACTTCTCTCGGATATTTTGCCTGCGAGATACCAGGCGACAGACGAAGAGGGGAATGCCGTCGATCACCCGAACAACGGCAAGAGAGTGCTGAACTATGACAATACCAGCCGCAGCGCCTTCTACAAGCGAAGCGGGGATGTGCAGAAAATCGGTTCTATCCAGCCTGATTTCCTGGGCAGCGTTTCCAATACGTTCCGGTATAAGAACTGGTCGTTCTCCTTCCTGGTTGACGGCCGATTCGGGGGACATGTAGCTTCCTTCACCAACCGCTATGGAACGGCCTGGGGTTACCTGGAAACCTCCACAAAGAACCTGGATGCAGAGCACGGCGGCTTAACATGGACCAGCGGCTATGCGGATACGGACGGAAGAACCTATGATGACGGAGTCATCCCCGAGGGTGTTTTCGCTGACGGAACGGTGGTTACCACGCCCCAGGGGAATGATCAGAATGTAGGAGGAATGACGTTCCGGGAGGCGTATGAGGCCGGCTACGTAGAACCTTCGCATGCCTCTTCTGTCACCTATTTCAATAACTCGTGGGGCAACGGCACCATTAATGACAACTGGTTCTATGAACTCAGTTATGTGTCGTTACGTCAAATTGGACTGACTTACCGTATTCCGGGTTCCTTTACGCAAAAGATGGGGGTTCGGAATCTGACCCTGGGCGTACATTCCAGGAATGTGCTTTACCTGTATAATTCATCGCCCAACAATATGAATCCGGAGACTTTTCGGGGCAATCAATCCGATTACTCTTATTTCGAGCGGACCCCCGCCCCGTATTCACGGTCGGTCTTCTTTACGCTTGACGTAAGCCTTTAACAGTTAATAGTTTAAAACAAGTATTATGAAACGATTAGCAATAGTATTAATCACGCTTGGCATCTTTGTTAACGCTTGTGACCGGGGCAATTTTGCCGGAATAAACCAGGATCCTTCTACCGTTGTTGAGCCTGATTTGGTCTATCAGTTTACCGATGCGCTCAGGCAGATGGAGAACGGGCCGGACCATTATACCCAGTGGTTTTACGATAATGCCCAGTATATGCTGCCCTGGACCCAGGTTTCCGTACGCCCGGGCGGAAACGGCAGTCAGCTGAACCTGTTTCAGGCATCCGGCAACAGGGTGAGCAAATGGTACCGCCTTATGGAACCATTATTTGATATACGCAAGCATATTGATGAAAATCTTTCCGGCAAGGAGCAGGCAAGTTATCAAAAACTGAGGGCGATAACGTATGCCATCCAGATATATTACGGCATACGAGTGAGCGATGTCTACGGGGCCCGCGCCTATACGGAAGCCATGCAGGCCCGGTATACCAACCCGCCCATGCTGACGCCTGAATGGGACACCCAGGAAGAACTCTTTAATACCTGGCTCTCTGAACTCAATGGTGCACTTGAAGCGCTGGCCTCTACCCATGAGCATGAGGGGGAGACTGTCAGCCAGGTCAACCTCGGCGAACAGGACTTTGTCTATGGCGGCGACTGGACCAAGTGGGCTAAATTTATGAATTCCCTGAAGCTGCGCATTGCGGTACGGCTGCTGCACCAGGATAGAGAAAGAGCCCTGGCCATTGCCGAAGAGGTGACCGGCAACCAGTTTGGTCCCATCACCTTGACCAGTGATAACTTTAACTGGACCGGAAGCGTGCAGTATTACGGTCCTTCCGGTGGAAACTCGGTCACGGTAGGCCCGGGTGCCCGTAACCTCGTCAGCTTCCTGCGAGACAACCAGGACCCGCGGCTCCGGTTTCTTTTTGACAAGAATGATTTCAACAGCCGGGTTATTCAGGCTTTTTATGATGCCGGCAAAGAGGAAGACATCCCATCCTATATCCGGGAATATATTCAAAGTTCGGTAGTGGACGGGCAACGGGTATTTGAAGGATGGAACCCTCCGGGCGAACCATGGGTCCGCTACCACGGCGCTCCTGTGGCCCCGGACAGCGCCCGTTCCGGAACGGTAGCGGAGGAATATTTCCAGTCCCAAAACTGGCAGCTGGGCAGCAAAACGTACGAACCCAAGTCTGCCTATAAAATGGAGATGTACGCTACTAATATGGACATTACCTACCCGGATATCCCCGAGCGAACCGTGATCAACCAGGAGGACCACCCCTATCACAATACCCTGTTCTCCGCGGCTGAAACCAATCTCTACCTGGCGGAACTTGCTGTTTTGGGTGCTGAACTTCCCAATACGGCTCAATATTATTTCCAGGAGGGGGTTCGTCAATCTGTTGAAACCTACGACTGGCTGGCCAGTAAAAACGGCATCCTCTATTACAATGAGCCTTATGATACAGAGCATGGCGCTCCTGTGAAGCTCAAGCCGGGTGAGGTACAGGAGCTCTTGTCCCAGCCGGCCTATTCGCTGAGCGGCGGCATCCGGAGTGAGCAGCTTGAAAAGATCTACATTCAGCAGTTCATCCACTTTATTGCCAAGCCCACTCAGCTCTATGTAACGGCCCTGCGCACTGGTGTGCCCCAGACCGACAGCCGGTTTATGGAGCTCGAAGCGTTTGAGGATGGTCCGGGCGCCCTGGTGATTCCCCGTCGATTCGGCGTTGATGAGCCAACCCAGGATAATATCAACTATCAGAATATCCTGAATGCCCTCGAAGCCCAGGGGTTCACGCCGGGGAGCAATAACCCGCAGGTGCTCCACGACGAGCGTATCTGGTACGATCAGGGAGCCCCCGACTGGGGTGAGGGACCTTCGTACTAAAAGACAGGAACTGACACAGGGGGGACGTTCAAAGTCCCCCTTTTTTTATTTGGCCCTGTGCTGAACCGGCAATATACAGGGGACTGGCCAAGACCCGGCCGGCAGCAAGGGGGAGTGGGATATGGCAGCAGCGAAAACACTACTGTTCAAAGACAGTTTTGAAAATTTTGAATTTCCCATTATATAGATTCTTGTATATCGGGCTTTGGCTCCTGTGTCCCGAAAGCATAATATTAACGATAGTTTGCGAAATGAATCCGGCCTTCATACTGGAGATGCCCTATGACGGACCTTGCGATAACTGAGATTGAAGTTAAAGATATCCGCTTTCCAACCAGTCAGAATCTGGACGGTTCGGATGCGATGAACCCCGATCCGGATTATTCGGCGGCCTATGTGATACTGAAGACCGGCAGCGAGCTGGAAGGCCATGGACTCACCTTTACCATAGGTCGGGGTAACGACCTGTGTGTGGAGGCCATCAGGCAGCTGGGGGACCATGTGCTCAATCGGCCGCTCGAGGATATCAAAAATAATTTTGGGGCCTTTTGGAGGCAGCTCGCGCGTGACAGCCAGCTGCGCTGGCTGGGGCCGGAAAAGGGGGTCATTCATCTGGCGATGGGCGCCCTGGTGAATGCGCTGTGGGATCTGTATGCCAAAATGGAAGGCAAGCCTCTGTGGAGGCTGCTGGCTGACATGTCTCCGGAGGAAATTGTGAATTGTATTGATTTCAGCTACATCACGGATGTTCTCACGCCGGATGAGGCCCTGCAAATACTTCGCCGCAGGGAGGCTGCTAAAGGAGAACGGATTAAGGAACTGATGGCCGATGGGTATCCCGCTTATACGACTTCCGCGGGATGGCTGGGCTATTCCGATGAAAAGATTCGCCGGTTATGCGCTGAAGCGGTGGAGGAAGGCTGGGGTGCCATGAAAATGAAGGTTGGCAGTGACCTGGACGATGACCTCCGGCGCGCAGCCCTTATCCGTGAGGAGATCGGCTGGGATCGAAAACTGATGATGGATGCCAACCAGAAGTGGGGAGTGGAGGAGGCCATCAGGAATATGGAGGCCCTTTCTGAATTTGATCCCTGGTGGATCGAAGAGCCGACGAGTCCCGACGATATTCTGGGGCATGCCCGTATTGCACAAGCAATAGCACCCGTACAGGTGGCCACCGGCGAACATGCTCAGAATCGTATTATCTTTAAACAGATGATGCAGGTTGAGGCACTGGATATTTGCCAGATTGACAGCTGCCGGGTGGGGGGCGTCAATGAGAACCTGGCGATTATGCTGATGGCCGCCAAGTTCGGGATCCCGGTGTGTCCGCATGCCGGTGGTGTTGGTCTGTGTGAATATGTGCAGCATCTTTCAATGTTCGATTATATTGCCATCAGCGGCACCACCGAAAATCGCATGATAGAATATGTGGACCATCTGCATGAACATTTCCTGCACCCGGTGGTGATAAGTGAGGGCTGTTACCAGGTACCGGAGCAGCCGGGCTTCAGTATCCAGATGAAAGAGGAAAGCCTGGAGAAGTACAGCTACCCCGGCGGCCCCCGGTGGCAACAAATTGCAAATCTTACTTAAACCAAAGAGTTGGAAAACCATGGATATTCGATTTGAAGGGAAAACGGCAGTCGTAACAGGTGGCGGCAGCGGCATCGGGCGTTCTATTGCCCTGCAGTTTGCCGAGTCCGGTGCCGAAGTGTGTATTGTGGATTATGATGAAGAGGCCGGCCAGTCGGTCACTGATGAGATTCGCGGCCGGGGACAGTCCTGCAGGTTCTATGCCTGTGATGTGAGTGACCAGCAAGAGGTTCACCAGGTCTTTGAAGAGATCGCCGGGGATCATTCCACCACAGATATTCTCATTAACAATGCCGGCATCGCACATGTGGGGAATCTGCAGCATACCAGCGAAGAGGATTTTGACCGCGTCTACGAAGTCAATGTCAAAGGGGTATACAACTGTATGCATGCGGTCATCGACCAGATGCTGGATCAGGGGGGCGGCGTGATTCTGAACCTGGCATCGGTGGTTTCGTCGGTGGGTATTGACGACCGGTTTGCCTATACCATGAGCAAGGGGGCCGTACTGACAATGACGCGATCGGTGGCCAAGGATTACATCAATGACAACATCCGGTGCAATTGTATCTCCCCGGCCCGGGTGCATACTCCCTTTGTCGATGGGTACCTGAAGGAAAATTACCCGGGACAGGAGAAGGAGATGTTTGAGAAGCTTTCGAAAACCCAGCCTATTGGCCGCATGGGACAGCCCGATGAAATCGCCTCCCTTGTTCTTTACCTGTGCTCCGACAAGGCAGCATTCATAACGGGCAGTGATTATCCTATTGACGGCGGTTTTATCAGGCTGAATACCTGATTCCGGATCAGGGATGGTTGCTGACTGTGGTGTTGGAAACCGGAAGGGAAAGAATATTGCAGGGAAGGATTGTATTGACAGACAAGCATAAGCATATGCAAGGAATGGGAATGTATGAAGGGAAAAAATAATCGGCCGGACAATCCCTATGTGTTAACGGAATCCGGCATAAAGGAACCTCCCGATACTTTTTGGGAGACTATCAGACATCTGGGGCCGGGTTTCATATTATCGGCTGCCATCGTCGGATCTGGCGAGTTGATCGCCACCACCACGCTGGGGGCCAGGGCCGGCTTTGTTACGTTCTGGGTGGTCATCCTGAGCTGCCTGGTAAAAGTGACGATCCAGCTGGAATTCGGAAAGCACGCCATCAGTACCGGCGAAACGGTGATGAGTGCTTTTAACAAGCTGCCGGGATGGACCTTCCGGGAGATCAGCTGGTCGGTCTGGGTCTGGCTTTTCATCCAGTTTTTTAAACTGCTGCAGGTTGGCGGAATCATCGGTGGAGTGGCAATTACCCTGAATATTGTTTTCCCTGCCGTTTCTGTGGTACTATGGACTGCACTGGTAACAGTAGCGGCCGCTCTGCTGGTGTATCGGGGGTACTATCGCTTTGTGGAACGGTTTTCGCTGCTTATGATCGCTTTTTTTACTGTTTTTACCTTTCTGTCGGTCTATTTTTTGCAGTTCACCGACTATGCTTTTACCTGGCAGGACATCGCCTCGGGCCTGGAGTTCAACCTGCCAGCGGCCATGGCGGGGGTGGCGATTGCAGCTTTTGGCATAACCGGGGTGGGGGGAGATGAAATTATGTATTACAACTATTGGTGTCTTGAGAAAGGGTATGCCGCCTATACGGGACCGGCTGTAAATACGGAAGAATGGCGAGAGCGTGCCAGGGGATGGATCCGGGTCATGTACTGGGACGCCATTCTGTCTATGGTCGTCTACACGCTGGTCACGGCTGCTTTTTATGTGCTCGGGGCGGCGGTACTGCATACCCAGAACCAGGTGCCCCAGGGATACCAGATGATTGAAACGCTCTCGGGCATGTATACCCAGACCATGGGAAGCGGTGCCCGCAATGTGTTTCTGCTGTGTGCAGGCATTGTGCTGTTTTCGACGCTCTTTTCGGCCCTGGCAAGCTGGACACGTATTTTTGCCGACGCCTTTGGTCAGCTGGGGTTCTTTGATTTTTATAATTCCGATGAACGGGAACGGACGATCTCCATTCTGGCGTGGGTGTTCCCGATCTTGTGGGCGCTGCTGTTTCTGTTTTTACAGCTGCCTGTTACCATGGTCATTGTAGGAGGGTTTTTTACTTCCATTCTGCTGCTGGTGGTAGTGTTTGCCGCTGTCCATTTCAGGTATGTGCGCCTGGACCGGCACCTTCGGCCCGGCAAATTGTACGACGTTGCGTTCTGGCTGAGTATTCTGGCAATTATCCTGGCCGGTGTTTACGGGGTGATTAAATTTTTCTGGTGAATCCGGTATGGGAAGGAAGTGAGGTTTTGCACCGTTTCACTTCCCGCTGGGAGAACGGGGATGTTACCGGATGGTAATCGATAACAAATACAACAGAACTTATATCGATATATGTCTGAAAATAAATCAACACGGGGTGGAAGCGCAGAATCAGACGGTATCAGGGCGCCGCTGTTACCGTTTATACTGATTACAAGCCTCTTTTTTATGTGGGGACTGGCAAATAACCTGACGGATACCCTGCTGGCCGCTTTCAAGCGGATTATGAGTATGTCGGACTTCCAGACCTCATGGATTCAGATTGCGTTTTATGGCGCCTATTTTTGTCTTGCCCTGCCCGCCGCCGTTTTTATCAAACGCTTCACCTATAAGTCGGGGGTATTACTGGGGCTGGGAATGTATGTGGTTGGCGCCATGATGTTTTATCCCTCGAGCATAACCATGCAATACGGATTCTTCCTGGGCTCTTTGTACGTACTGGCCGGCGGACTGGCTGTCCTGGAGACGTCCTGTAACCCCTACATTATCGCGATGGGGGAGGAAGCCAGCGGGACCCGGCGGTTAAACCTGGCGCAGTCGTTTAACCCGATCGGTTCTATTTCGGGAGTGGTCATCAGCAAGTTTTACATCCTGTCGCAGCTGAATGTGACCGGGGCTGAGGAGCGGGCAGCGATGTCGGCTTCGGAACTTCAGGCAATTCAAAAAGCCGAGCTGGATGCCGTCATGGGGCCCTATGTTGCCCTTGGATTCGTGCTTCTGACCATTTGGATCACTATTGCGGCCGTCCCTATGCCCAGGGCATCCACGGAGTCTGCGACCGTCGATTTACGGGCAACCATCAAGAGGCTGCTTAAGAAAAAGAATTACGTGGGAGGGGTTGTGGCCCAGTTCTTTTATGTGGGAGCACAAATTTGTGTCTGGTCGTTTACCATTCGATACGTTATGGAGGAGCTTGATCTGACGGAGTCGGGGGCTTCGAACTACTATATTGCAGCACTGATTGTTTTTACCCTGTTCCGGTTTATCAATACCTACCTGATGAAATATATCCGTCCCACAAACTTATTGATGGGATCGGCTTTGCTCGGCAGTTTATGTACCTTCGTGGTTATTGCCGGAAGCGGCTACGTAGGGGTGATTGCCCTGGTGGCCATTTCCGGCTTTATGTCGCTGATGTTTCCAACCATCTTTGGATTGGCTTCGGAAGGGCTCGGAGAAGATACCAAGATCGGCAGTTCAGGCCTGATTATGGCCATCGGCGGCGGGGCGCTGCTGCCCGCTCTGCAGGGGGTGCTCTCCGATGCAACCGGAAGTATCCATATTTCCTTCTGGATTCCGCTCCTTTGTTTCCTGGTTGTTGCATTCTATGGTTTTATAAGCAGGCAATACAGCCTGACCCCGGCGAAAGTGCAGGGAAAATGACCACAGGTCCAGCCGTCTGATACTATTGAACTTTCTTTTAACTTATAACTGATAACAATAATGAGTCACCAGTTCAAGCGTTACTGCAAGACGTTAACCCTGAAAGATGATCCAGAGCTGATTGAAAAATACAAGGCAGCACATGCCCGTGAAAATTTCTGGCCGGAAATTACCCGCGGAATGAAAGAAGTGGGGATCCTGGATATGGAGCTCTACCTGTTGGGCAATCGGCTGTTCATGATCATGGATACCGTCCCCGATTTTGATCATGAGAAAGGGATGGAGGCCCTGGCTCAGAAACCACGCCAGGGTGAGTGGGAAAGCTTTGTCTCCCAATTCCAGCAGGCGGGGAAAGACAATTCAGCCGGGGACAAATGGCGGCTTATGGAACGGATCTATGAAATGGAGCAGCAGCAGGAATATGCACCGGAGGAGGGACAGCTCAAGGAATGCCCGTGAAATCACTCTTCTCCGGGAGGGAAGGTTCCCTGGTGTGGATTGCCGGCCATCCACGGTGATTTTTAAATAAATTACTGGCACATTAGCTTTGAAATCGTTTTTATAAACAGCACCCGTCCAGGGTAATATTGCGTTTGATAATCGATAAATAGAGGAACAGGATGAGAATAACAGTAATTGTTGGAATGATAGGGCTGGGGATCCTCTCGTGGAGCCCGCTTTGTGCACAGGATACCCTGACCGTGATGAGTTACAATATTTATCATGGCGAACAGCCCTATAATGAGGGACAGAACAATCTGCAGGAGGTTGCTGACCTTATCAAGGAGATTCAGCCGGATTTTGTGGCGCTGCAGGAAGTGGATGAGATGACTGAACGGGTGGCCGCCCTCAACCAGGGACAGCCGTTTAGTCTGGCGGACAGCCTGGCCGCATTGACCGGGATGCATGGCTATTTTGGCAAGGCGATTGATTATGCGGGTGGGGGATACGGCGAGGGGCTGCTGTCTAAGGTTCCCCTGGAGACACAAAAGATAATGCTGCCCGTCCCGAAGGGAGGGGAAGACCGGGCCTTGTTGTTTGCGAAGGTGCAGACCTCCTCGGGGCATCACCTCATTGTGGGCGGCACCCATCTGGGGCACCAGTTTTCCGAGAACCGGCTGGCTCAGGTAGTACGGATCAATGACTATTTTTCGGATATGGATGTGCCCATCCTTCTCGGGGGTGATTTCAATTTTACACCGGAATCCGAATCATACAGAACAATGCAGGAGCAGTGGATTGATGCCGCCCTTTTGTCCGGCGTGGAGCCGGGGCCGACCATTTCTTATGAAAATCCTCAAAAGCGGATTGACTATATATTTTTGTCCAGGGAGTTTGATTGGGAGGTGCTGGATTACCGGACGATCAAGGTGGGATACTCTGATCACATGCCGGTAGTAGCCACCATAGTTATGCATGCCCGATGATAGGTGAGGGTCCAAGGGTTGGGCAAGGCCGGAATGAAGACGGTTGCAGGTGACAAGACTATTCAGCCTGCTGTTCCTTTTCTTTTTCGCGCAGTACCCAGTTCACAAAAAGGAACTCAAGGGCAGCCGCCTCGTAGCCGTCCCACTTGGAGGTCATTTGCTGGAACTCTTCTTCCGTGGTCGTATCGGGCTCTTCTCCATAGCTGCTGATAATCCACCGGCGGTGTCCTTTTTCTTTTCCTTTGCTCTTGTGACTGGGAAAAATAGCATCGGTCCTGTTTCTAAAGAGCATAAGCTGTTGGGCAGAGGTCGGACCTATGCCGCGTACTTCGGTAATGGTGTCGTAAAAAGTCTGGGGATCACATTGTTCCAGCATGTCGAGATCCTGTTTGCCAGAGAGCAGATCTTCGGCAAAACCGATGATAAACTCCCCCTTGCGCCTGGTCGGTCCCAGCTTGCGGATACTCATCGGGTCAGCCTTCACCAGCTGATGGGGATGGGGCCAGGAGGGGATGTTTTTGCCGCCGGCCGTTAGCAGGGAGCCGTAATTTTTACGCACCTCATATACCATTTTCCTGGCGGTGGGCTTGTGTGAGAGGCGCATTTGTATGATGCGGTTGATGGCATCTTCAAACAGGTTGGCGCGTGCCATGCGTTTAAGACCGTACAGTTCTGTGAGCCTGGGACCCAGAACGGGGTCAGAGGCCGCCTGCTCATAGAACGGGCGCAGATCAAGGTCCGTACCCAGAATGCGGCTCAGGCTTTTGTTGGCCTGCTCGATTTCGGATTTGTCGAGCGATTCCGGGCTTTCGAAATGAAATTCCGGCTGCTCCGTATCTCCATTGAAAAAGGTAGTTACCAGTACATCACGATTTCCGACGGATATGGGGCGGGTGAACCCATCTTCGAACATCTGTTCGGGATTGTGTTCGTGGTCAAAATACTGGTCGATGTCAAGGCATAGAAACCAGTCGTGGGGCGGGATGGATGTAAGCGTCCAGCTGCTCATGGGATATTGATTGGTTGTTAGTTGCTGTTTTGGTATACAAAAGATGGCGTGCTGTGCTGTCCCAGCTGATGGCCTTCAAGATTGTCGAGATAAAGCTGTTCAACTCTTTCCAAAGAATCGGTATCGGAGGGGGCAAGTTCCCACCGGATGGTGCTAAAGCGGGGCTTGTACAACACATAATTGGCTTTCGTCCGCTTGTTTACCTGAATATCATCATATTCCAGCTCTACCACAATCTTGGGAAGGAGTCCCAGGGTTGGCCCGTATTTTTCAACAGCATATTCCTTGACCTTACGGTTGAGACGGCTTCGAACCTTTCGGGCAAGGTTGCCTCGCGCTTTTCCGATCGGGATGAACTCCTCTTCGTAGCGATCATCGGTGTCTACACGAATACCCAGGGTGAAGGCGGAATAGGTACGGCCTCGTTTCCGCCTGTCGGTATGAGCATACATAATCACAGCCTGCAGGGATGCGGGAGGCTTTTCCATCTTAAGCCAGGAAGCGTCGCGCTGGCCGTATTTATAGGAACTGTCTTTTCTTTTCAGGATCAGCCCCTCGTTTCCGCGGGCCAGCGCCTGGTCGTAAAGTGGTTTTATTTGGTGCCTGCTGGGTATGTTAAACTGGTTGGTGATGGGAAAGGCGTACCGGGCAGCCCGGCGTTCCAGGAGCTTGCGGCGTTCGGAGAAGGGAAGATTCAGGGTCAGTTTTTGATGGTCAAAGAGGATGTCGAAAGCGATAAACAGGACCGGGTATTTCTCTGTTATATCGGGATTGGAGCCTTTGCTCTTCAGTCGCTTTTGGATCAGGGAAAAAGGCAGCAGCTTGTTATTGCGGAAGCTGCAGAGTTCACCGTCGAGCACCGTGCCGGGGAGGCCCAGGGAAACAAAGAACTGTACGACATCCGGGAAACGCTGGGTGATGTCGCCGTGGTCTGGAGAATACAGCCGTACCTGGCTGCTCTTGATGTGAACCTGTGTGCGAAGTCCGTTGAACTTTTCTTCAGCTACAAAGTTCGAGGAATCAAACTCCGAATGGGCTTGGAAGGGGGAGGGAAACATGAGGTCGAGGGGAGTGAAGGGCGAGAATGTGGCCTCTTCAATGCGGCCATTCTTGCAAAGGATGGCTGTCCGCCCCCAGCTGCCGGTAATCATGCGGGTATAGTGCACCCTGCCGGCGGGCAGGTCAAAGGCACAGGCCAGGGCTTCGGTCATATCCTCTGAACCGAAATGAATTGGAAGGGGATGCGACTGCATGATCCGGATAAAATATTTAATTTCAAGCGGTGTCATAGAAGCCCAGCTTTCCCGCAGGATTTGCTGTTTCCCGCGGCGGGACGACTGCTGGTAGAGCATTTCGTAGCGCGACTGTATCTCGGGGAGTGTCAGGGAGGCGGGATTCCGCTTGCGGCGGGCATCCTCAATATTGGCCATGAGTTTTTCAATGGCCTCAACCGCATCGCCCAGGGCCTTTTTGCAGGGTTTGAATACCTTTTCGTAGTCAATGTTGCAAAAAGCTGCCGCACAGGTCGAGTAGGTGCGGCTTCCCACAGACAGCCGGGTTCCCGAAGAGGCCGGGAAAGGGCCTTCTGTGAGAAACTGGGCTGAGAGTTCGAGGTCGCGATCGGTCTGCAGGGATCCAAGATAGGCGGAACACAGCAGGATTTTATCACGCCGGTAAGGGGCATCGTCCATGTTTTGGACGGTCTCCGCAAGTTCAAGGAAAGGGGTTGAAGCCATGGTGGATCAGGTTGGTTGTATCAGCCTTGAAAATTACACAATTCTACTCCAAAAGCCGTGAATCAATATTTAGCTCGTCCAGGTAGTGCCGGACGACGTCAGCATTGGGCGTATGGGTGATATGAACCATCTTCGGATGCAGCTCCCGGCACAGGTTGATAAGTTCAAAAAAGTCCAGATGGTCGGATAACGGGATCCGCCTGTTGATTGATCCTCGGCCCCGGCCTCTTGATCCGGCAGCCCACCCCGAGCAGTATGCAATGCGTTGGGCTCGTATATGAGGTGACAACTTATGCCTGAGGGTGCGATGGGTGGCGATGAGGATTTTTTCACTGAAGTTGGTCTGGTCGTATGGTTCATAACGGCCCAGCTCAAAGCCCGCATCTTCATAGACGCTGCAAAACTGAAAACAGTCGTCAGAAATCTGGACCGTCCGGTTGAGGGGAGCCAGCATATACATGACTTCCTGGGCTTTTCCAAGGTCATAGGCTAAAAAGACAGGCGTATATCCCTCTTCAAGCGAAGAGGAGGCAAAGGTCCGAACATCATCGGCCAGGCTGCTGTGCGGGGCCCACCGGTAGATGGGGAGTGCAAACGTAGCTTCAGTGATAAAATGATCAATGTTTCGGCTGGGCAATTCGAATCCCTCGGATGCGGGGGAGGGGGGCGTACGGTAATCGCCGGTGTAAAGTACCGAACCGTTATCACTTTCCACAAAAGCCATCGCCGACCCCAGGATATGTCCCGCCGGGTAGAGCGTTATCCGGGCGCGATCGGTTTCCAGGGGCGCCCCGTACGCCAGCACGTCGGCGGTCCCTTCGAATCCCCGCTTCCGCATCAGCTTATAGGTCGGTTCGGTGCAGTAAACGTGGCTTTCCTTGCTGCGGGGCATGTGGTCGGCATGAGCGTGGGAAATAAAGGTATGCCCCTCTGGGGTGCCGCTGCAGTCAAACTCAAGGTTAAGATCCGGTAGCAAAATCCCCTGGGATCCCGCTTTTACAATGTTCATCAGCCTGTGGCTCGGTTAACAACTAAATACGCTAACAGGAATATAGCAAAGCCGACTGACATCATTATGGCACCACCCTTCCGGATCGTTTTAGCCAGTGATTCCGGGTTATGGCGGATGAGCATCCGGCTTTGTTTCCAGCGCACCAGCTGCGCTCCGGCAATATACAGCAGGATCAGGCTCCAGACGGTAAACAGCAGTTCGACCCACGAAAAAGGGAAAAAGGAGAGTGCAAGACCAGGGAGCGTAAAAAGGATCAGGTATTTGAGAATACGAATAAGAATAACGGGCGGTTTCTCCCGCTCGGCATAAACCATCAGGCGGCCGGCGATCTTGTCAGGGCGAAAGGTGAAGAAGGCCCCGCTCACCAGGAGCAGCAAGCCCAATATGCTGTAGTAGACCAGGAACCATTGGGTGGCAAAAGGCATAGGCAAACGTAATTGACTGAGCTTAGGGGCTCGTTTTTTCGGGACTTCCTTCGACAAGTTCCTCATCCTCCTGTGGATACAGGATGGAGGCTACGATGGAAATAGTCAGCGAAGCGGCCACAAATCCCAGCGCATAGGGCGTAGGGATATGGTAAAACTCCTCGATCAGCATCTTGACCCCGACAAAGATGAGAATAAGCGACAAGCCGTAATGCAGGTAATGAAACAGCCGCATGATGCCCGAAACAGCAAAATAAAGAGCACGCAGCCCCAGGATGGCAAAGGCATTGGAGCTGTATACGATAAACTCGTCGCGTGTGATTGCCAGGATGGCGGGGATGGAGTCCAGGGCAAAAACGAGGTCTGTAGTTTCAATGACAATGAGAACGATAAACAGCGGTGTCGCCACCAGTTTCCCCATCCTGCGCACGAAAAACTGGGATCCGTAATAATCCTTGATGGTGGGAATAAACCGCCGCACCAGTATCAAAACCGGATTGCGGTTGGGATGTACTTCCTTATCTTTTTCGAAAGCTAGTTTAATGCCGGTGAAAACCAGGAAGGCGCCGAAAATGTAGATGATCCAGTGGAACCGCTCGAGAAGGGCCACCCCGGTGAAGATGAACAGCAGGCGCATCACCAGTGCGCCGAAGATCCCCCAGAATAGGACTTTATGCTGGTATTTAGCGGGGACTTTGAAGTAGGAAAAGACCAGGAGGAAAACGAAGATGTTGTCAACACTCAGCGACTTTTCAATGAGGTAGCCCGTATAGTAGTCCAGGGCGGTCTGAGATCCCATGAAGTAATAGACCCCCACACCGAAGACAAGTGCCATGGCGATCCAGACGCCCGTCCAGATCAATGCCTCCTTGATCCCCTCCTCTTGATCTTTTTTGTGGAAGACGACCAGGTCGATGATCAGCATCGACACAATAAAAACGTTGAAAATGCCCCAAAGTAAAAAGGAATGATCCACGAAAACGGTTTTTATAATTGAAGAATAAGCCCCAAAATTATGGAAGCATTTATAGAATTACTAAGTATTTTTAAGGGTTCAGCAGCGTGCTCCGTAGATCGGGGATGAATAGTGATTTTTGTACAGCTTTAATCCAGCCGCAGGTTTCACGGCAGCGGCCGGACCCGCTGACCATGAAACAGCTAAGTGATGCCGGCTATTCCACCAGCACCCCGTCCTCTTTCTGTTTCAGCTCAGGGGGAATAGCTTCCAGGATTTCCTTTTTAAAGGCCTGGATGATATTTTGCTTCAGGTACTCGCGGCCATAAATCATGCGAACCTTGCGCTGCGGCACCGGTTCCTCGAAATACCGGATGTGCGCTTTGGCGCACTGCTCGTTGATCTGGTTTTTGGCCAGGTAGGGCAACAGGGTCATTCCGAAATTTTGTTCCACCAGCTGTTTTAACGTTTCCAGGTTGCCGCTTTCAAACTCAATGTCGGGATCCTCCAGCTTATTTTTCCTGAATTTCTTGCACAGCTTTACAGTCTGATCACGGAAGCAGTGCCCTTCATTCAGCAGCCAGAGATTGGTCACATCAAGATCATCGACTGTGAGGGTCTCTTTTTCAGCCAGGGGATGGGTTTCGGATATGTAACCTATAAAGGGCTCATAATACAGATCCTCCTCAAAGATATTGCCCCGCTCCACGGGGGTGGCAATAATACCGATATCCAGGTAGTCGTCATCAAGCAGGTCGAGGAGTTCCTCTGTGACGACTTCTTCAAAAACAAGGCGGACATCAGGATAGCGCTCTTTGAAATTTCGGAGAAAGAGCGGCAGAAGGTAGGGAGCTATGGTCGGAATAATTCCAATGCGGAAGGTTCCCCGGAGCTTTTCATCGCTCAGGGAGGCCAGGTCTTCAATATGTTTGGCCTGCTTGAGAATGATTTGAGCTTCGGCAACGA
Source organism: Fodinibius sediminis (assembly GCF_900182555.1). Taxonomy (GTDB): domain Bacteria; phylum Bacteroidota; class Rhodothermia; order Balneolales; family Balneolaceae; genus Fodinibius; species Fodinibius sediminis. Next base: position 36,354 of record NZ_FXTH01000005.1, read on the forward strand.
TTTTTTCACCAATTTCAGTGGGAACCACAGGCGATTTTGACCGGTCAAATATGGTAATGCCCAGCTCGTCCTCGAGCTTGTGGATTTGCATGCTCAAGGTGGGCTGGGTGACATAGGATTTTTCTGCGGCGGTAGCGAAATGACGGTAGCGATCCACGGCTACAATGTAGGACAATTGCGTGAGTGTCATCGAAAAATAAGGTCTTAGCGGTATAAAAGTTCAATTTGCATAGGTGAATTATACAAACTTTATGGTTATAAATTGTTGAAAGTTAGATATTTCCTCATAGATTGGTACCTTTGACGCTAACGCGATATAATGGTTATACTTTTAGATCAACAGAGATAAACAGGAGACAATTGATATGCAACAAGCGCACATATTTGTAGAAGGTCGAGTACAAGGGGTCGGCTTTCGTCATTTTGCAAAAGTTAATGCCGAGGAGATAGGCGTCTTCGGATGGGTTAAAAACCTTCCGGACGGACGTGTAGAGGCTGTTTTTGCCGGACCCATGGATCATATTCGCGAAATGGTCAACCGATGTGAGAGCGGCCCCGGGGCCAGCAGGGTTGATAACATCGATGTTGAGGTGGAAGAAGCGGACGAGGGATATGATACCTTTGAAGTCCGTTATCACTGATGCGACTGTTTATCGCCATCCCGTTGCCGGAGGATGTTCGGCAGCAGCTGGCAGCTTTGAGGGGGCCCATCGACGGGGTTCGGTGGCAGTCCGGGCATCAAATGCACCTGACGCTTAAATTCCTGGGTGATACCAGTGAAAGGGATCTGCCGCCGCTTATTGAGCAATTAAATGGTATTCATCAACAGGCATTCAAGCTGGTGATTAAGGGATTCGGCTGCTTTCCAAGGAGAGGGCGTCCCAAAGTATTATGGGCGGGTGTCTCAAAATCAACAAAACTGCGTAAGCTCCAGCGCCGTGTGGAAGAAACAACTATTGCCGCCGGATTTCAGGCTGAGAACCGTCCCTATGTACCACATATTACCATTGGACGGACCAGGGGCGGTAATAAAAGAGAGGTCATGTCATTTATTAACCAGCACAAAAAGCTGATGATTCCCGGCGTACCGGTAAGTGAGTTCGTGCTCTATGAGAGCAGGCTTAATGCCGGGGGAGCCACTCATGAACAAATAAAACGGTTCCCGCTTGGCACGTAACACAATCCGCCGGACCACCAGTGAACAGGTACCCGAAGGGGTTGGGAAGGATGAGAGGGACAGAAACCGGGAGATAACACCATCTTGGGAGGGGGTTATCCCCGATATCGCCCGTTCCACTTTGCATCACTCCTCGCGCATGTAGGGATAGGTCCAGTCTTTTGCCGGTACGGTTGTTTCTTTGATAGAACGCATCGACATCCAGCGCATCAGGTTGGCTGCACTTCCGGCTTTGTCGTTTGTGCCTGATTTTCGGGCTCCCCCAAAAGGCTGCTGGTTGACGATTGCAGCCGTCGGCTTGTCATTGATATAGAAATTGCCGGCGGCCTGTCGCAGTTTGTCGGACATTTTTTTGAGCACATACCGGTCGCGGGCGAAAATAGCTCCTGTTAGTCCGTATGGAGAGGTTGTATCACAGAGTTGCAGCGTTTCCTCGAACTGATCGTCCTCATAGACATAGACGGTCAGAACCGGTCCGAAGATCTCCTCTTCCATGGTCTTGAAATGGGGATCGCGGGCCAGCACCAGCGTTGGTTCGATGAAGTACCCTTCAGAATCATCGTAGTTGCCGCCGAACAGGATCTCGCCGTCATCCGACTCCTGAACATAGTCGATGTAGGAGGTAATAGTATTGAAAGCCTTCTGGTCAATAACAGCTCCCATGAAGTTGCTGAAATCTTCCACATCGCCGTATTTCACCTTTTGTACTTCCTCCAGGAACTTCTCGCGGAACGAGCCCCAGATGGATTCCGGGATGTACATTCGGGAGGCGGCCGAACATTTTTGTCCCTGGTACTCATAGGCGGCCCGGATGGCGGCTACCACCAGCGCATCGACGTCGGCGGATTCATGCGCAAAGATGAAATCCTTTCCACCGGTTTCTCCCACTATGCGGGGATAAGTGTTGTAAGTTTCAATGTTGTCAGCAATGCTTTTCCACAGATGCTGGAAGGTGCCCGTTGAGCCGGTAAAGTGCAGCCCGGCCAGATGCTCACTTTCAACGACAGGGTTCCCGACATCGGCACCGTTGCCCGGCAGGAAGTTGATGACGCCTTCCGGCATTCCGGCCTCGTGGAGAACCTTCATGATGAAATAGCTGGAGTAAATTGAAGAGGTTGCCGGTTTCCACAGGGAAACGTTTCCACAGAGGGCGGGGGCCAGCGGCAGGTTCCCGGCAATAGCCGTGAAGTTGAAAGGAGTGACAGCGAAAATAAAGCCTTCGAGTGGGCGGTACTCCATGCGGTTCCACATTCCGTCGGGCGAGTAGGGCTGTTCCCGGTAAAGCTGCTGCAAGTAGTAGGCATTAAACCGCAGGAAATCGGCCAGTTCGCCGACGGCCTCAATTTCAGATTGGTGAGGGGTCTTGGACTGTCCCAGCATGGTCGCCGCATTCATGGTGTAACGGTAGGGACCCGTAATGAGGTCAGCGGCTTTCAGAAATATCGAGGCCCGTTCTTCCCACGGCAGATCGGCCCATTCCCGGCGGGCTTGCTGGGAAGCCTCAATAGCCATTTCTACTTCTTTCTCACCGCACAGGTGGACGCTGCCCAGGGTATGCTGGTGGTTATGGGGCATCACCACATCCTGCTGGTGGTCGGTTTTAATCTTTTGGCCGCCGATAATAGCCGGAATCTCAATTTCCTGGCCCTTCAGGCGGTCAATTTCTTCGCGGAGTTTCTTGCGTTCGGGAGTACCCGGGGCATAAGAATTATAGGATTCGTTTTCCGGTTCCCGAATTTCAAAAAAAGCATTAGCCATAATATTCGGATCGTTTTTTCAGTGGTTGTCACTACCTGTTCGTTGTATAATCAGCTCGTAAGGTACTAATTTTTTCGTGGAAAATAGAGCCCTCCCACCGAACTATTGGGAGCCTGCTGATTGCAGCAGGCGTGCTGCCCTGTCGGCGGTGGCAAATCCCGAGGAGATACAGTCCGGAACGGAGACGCCGTGGCGGTAATTTCCATTCAGCAAAAGGCCCGGATGCGTATTTTCAATCGTATCCATGGTTGCGAGATGCCGGTCGAATCCCACTTCGTACTGGGGTATGGCGCGTTTCCAGAAGGTGTGATGAATAAACACAGGGTCTTCCCGGATTCCCAATAGCTCATTCAGTTCAGGAAGAAGCAGTTCCAGCAGTTCTTCCCGGGATTTATGGGCCAGTCCGGGCTGTCGGGCACCGCCGATGAAGCAGGTAATCAGATGGTGCCCGCGGGGGGCGCGATCGGGAAAAAGGGTAGAGGAGAAGAGCATGCCGAGCGCACGGCGCTTTTCAACCTTTGGGATGAGCATCCCGAATCCATTGAGCGGGTGCTCGACCTGCTGTTTGCTGAACCCCAAAGCCAGTACGCTCAAGGGGACATAGGGAATATCCGAAAGCTGATTGAAATGGTCGGATGCAAAAATAGAGGGAAGCGCATGGACCGGAAGTGCCAAAACAAGCAGCTCATGGTCGGTCTGGAATGGCTGGCCCGCCCTGCGACCGCTGATTTGCCATCGGCCACGATGCTGCCGGGCCGATCTGATTTCGCAGGAAGTCTGTACCGGCTCAGTCAATGTTTGGGCCAGGGTCTTGGGGAGTACCTGGTTGCCGTTGGTAAAAGAGATGAGCGCTTTTCTGACGGACTTCCCGGTTCTTTCTTTCTGGAAGGCTCCTTTCAACAGGGAGCCGTATTGTTGTTCAAGCTTCCAGAGCGTGGAAAAGGTATGCTTCATGGAAAGCTTCCGTGGATCGCCCGCATAAACCCCCGAGACAAAGGGATTGACCCCGTAATCCAGGGGCTGTTTGCCCAGTCGACGCTGTATGAAGGAGGCAATGGATTCGTCATCGCCTTTGGCTGGAGCCACAAACGGTTCCTTAAGCAGACGAAGTTTGGCCCCGGCTGAAAGCAGAGGGGTTGTCAGAAAACGGCCCGGGGAGGAGGGCAGGGCCACCGGCCGCCCCTCCTTGAGGATAAAGCGCCGTTTGGCCTGGCTGTTGGCTTCGATAATATCATCCTCCAGGCCGAGCTCCTCCAGCAATTCCCATACCTCCTGCGATTTGACCATCAGCGTATTGGGCCCTTCTTCAACCAGCCAGCCATCTTTTTGGCTCGTCCGTATAGCTCCCCCGACGTTCCCGCTCTTTTCATAAACGGTGGCTGTAATGCCCTTTTTTTGTAGAATATAGGCTGTCGTAAGGCCTGAGATGCCGGCGCCAATTACTCCAACAGGTGATTTTTTTTTGGTCATTGTGTAATAAATTCGATACTTTCCCTCCCTTAATTAGAATTGGTCTAATTAAGCGTTATGGATAATCATGCTGCGAGCGTTACGTGCTGCACAGCATACGGTTTAAATATAAATGACAAGTGAAGATTTGTTTATGAAAACAATTAAAAAGGTTTCAAGGTTAACAGCGGCTGTGGCCGCTGTGTTACTACTGGTATCGTGCTCCGAACCTGCTACTGATCAGCTGGTAATATATTCGGGAAGAAGCCAGGCGCTGGTGGATCAGCTGGTTACCGATTTCAAACAGCAGACAGGTATTGATGTGGAGGTGCGTTACGGCAACGATGCGGAGCTGCTTGCCGTAATGAATGAGGAGGGGGGGCAAAGTCCCGCCGATCTGTACTGGGCGAATACGATGGGAGCCATGGCCATTGCATCGAAACAGAATCTTCTCAAGCCGCTTCCCGATTCCCTGCTCAATAAACCGGCCGCTTTTAAATCCTCATCCGACGAATGGATTCCGGTTACAGTGCGATACCGGGTGCTTGCCTATAATGCCAATAATGTCGACTCAACCCAGCTGCCCACCTCAGTGATGGATCTTCCGGGCATGTCGGAGTTTGAGGGGCGGGTTGGATGGACACCCACCTATTCCAGTTTTTACGATTTTCTTACGACCGTGCGCCTCACCCAGGGCGATGAAGAGGCCAGGCGCTGGCTGCTTGGCATGATGCAGCTGGATCCGAAGAGCTATAGCTCAAATACCCCCATGGTCCAGGCTATTGCCGCCGGAGAAATTGATATCGCCCTGACCAACCACTACTATATTCTCCGGTTGAAATATGGTGGAGGCGAGGGAGAGTATGAAGATCATGAACACTATGGAGAGGCCGAACCGAATGCGAATGCTCCGATTAAAACGTATCACTTTGAAGAGGGAGATCTGGGAAATCTGGCCTTGGTTACGGGGGCTGCCGAACTGCAGACCTCACAGGATTCCGAAGCGGCTCAGAAATTCCTTGGTTTTCTGCTCTCCAGGCAGGCTCAGGAGTATGCAGCAGAGTCTGTACATGAATATCCGGTTATCGATGGCGTAACACTTCCCGACTACATGCTGAATCTGGAACGCGCCTTTAAGCTGAGTCCGGAATACGATTATGAAAAGCTGCAGCAACTCGAAGGAACACTGAACCTGCTGCGGGAAGTAGGGGTCATCTAAAGAACTATTTTACAATTATATATCATTAACTCAAACAGAAACAACAGCTTCATAACAATGCGCTTTACTAAACTATTAAGTCTTACATTTTCATTTACTTTCTTGCTGTCCATGGCGGCCTTTGCCCAGCAAAATCAGGGTGCAACTATTGGTGGTTACGGAGAGCTCCACTACAACGATGTAACCTATAATGCCAACGGTGATCAGACACCGGGCGAATTCGATTTTCACCGGTTCATCCTCTATGCAGGGTATAACTTTAATGAGTGGATTACCTTCCGGTCCGAATTGGAAGTAGAACATACCTATGTCAAGGACGGGCATGGAGAGGTCGCCCTTGAGCAGGCCTATATTGATATGCGTTACCAGCCGGCGCTCGGCGTTCGTGCGGGTATCATGCTGGTTCCCATGGGCATAGTTAATCCTGTTCACGAGCCGCCCACATTCAATGGAGTAGAGCGTCCCAACGTAGAGAAATACATCATCCCTTCCACCTGGAGAGAAGCCGGGGCCGGAATCTACGGAAAATCAAGATCCGGACTGAGTTATGAATTGTACCTGATGGCCGGCCTGGACGCCTCCGGTATAACCGGGAACGAGGGCATCCGGGATGCCCGTCAGAAGGCGTTTGAAGCCTCCACCGACAACTGGGCCGTTGCCGGACGACTGGATTACCGCGCGAACCTGAACCTGACGGTGGGTACCTCGTATTTCTTCTCTGATTTGTCTACCGATGCCACCTACGGTGATGCCATGGATGGAGTGAATATGCATATGATCGACGGTCATGCCATCTACACCAACCGCGGCTTTGAGGCACGCGGGTTATTTGTCTACAGTCAAACGGCCAATGTGGAGGATCTGAACGCGACCTTCGGAAATGCGGCCGGCGAAAGCCAGTACGGTGGGTACCTCGAGCTGGCCTATGACCTGCTGCGGCTGAGCGATGCAGAAACAGAGCAGCAGCTCAACCTCTTTGGCCGCGGTGAGGTGTACGATACGCAGGCCTCAACCGTTACGATACCGGACAACCCTGAGAATGAACGCTATGAGTATACTTTCGGCTTAACATACAAGCCCGCTCCGCAAGTGGCTTTCAAGGCCGACTACCAGCTGTTGAAATCTGAAGGGATCAAGGATATTCAGCAGTTCAACCTTGGCGTCGGATATAATTTCTAAAAAATCAGTATCACCAAAGGGGAGGAATGATTAAATTTCTCCCCTTCATTTATGTTGGTATGAAAAGAATTTGGCTATATATAACAGTCTTTGCCGTTCTCCTGCTGGCGGGCCCACGCTACCTTGCAGCTCAGGTAGATCCCGGTCAAATAAACAGCAAACTGATTGCCAGGTCGGTACAGGCTGTACTGGGTACCGATCAGGAGGTGAATTGGCGGAAAGTGACGGTCCCGAAGGAAGTCCGCCCAAAAATGAAAAGCCGACTGAAAGCCAAGTCTACTATCCCCGATACGCTTTTCATCGGCACGGTGCCGGAAGGTGATGTCACTCAGTATATTCTGCCGGATATTGCTCCGAGCCGGTCAGAAAAATTTTCCTATTTGCTTTATTTTAATGAAGAAAGGGAAGTTACAGGGGTCGACGTGCTGGAGTACCGGGAGAATTACGGTTATGAAATTGATTATTCGTATTTTCGTGATCAGTTCAAGGGAAAAAGCAATCCTGAGAAGATTGTCTTTGGACGAACCATTCAGAATATCAGTGGGGCAACGATCTCGGCACGTTCCCTGACCAATTCGGTTCACGACTTAATGTCAATAATAAAAGATATTGAATTGCCGTGATGGAATCACTGCCCCCTTTGCAAAACTGGCCGGCACCTGTCAGAAAATTGATTTTCACTTTTGTGCTGGTTTCATTTATTGGAGTGGTTGTCGGCGGAGTGATGATTGAAGTGACGACCCACCTGACCCCCACCGGGGTTGTGGAACAGTACAAGGGAATCAGCAAGAGCAAAATCGATACCGCCGATGAGCTGAAGTTCCCGAAACCGGCCAAGGAGATGTTAATCACAACCCACAATCATATTCTGGGGCTTTCGTCCCTCTTTCTGATTGTGGGACTGCTTTACCTGGCAACCGGCAGAGATTCCTGGCTTCAGATCTCCATAGCGGTAGAGCCACTGATCTCCCTCATTGTTACTTTCGGGGGCTTGTGGGTCATGCGCTACCTGTGGTCGCCCTTTGTATATGTGGTCATCCTGAGTGGCACCCTGATGGTTGGGACCTATGCCTGGATGAGCCTGGTGGTAATGAAATCTTGTCTATCAAAACAGAATAATTGACGTATGGCTATTAATCGGAAACAGTTTTTGGAGATTGCCGTTACAGGCGGGATGGGCGCATTTCTGGGTGGAGCGGCCCTGCTGCCCGGCCGATGGAGGGAAAAGGGTGTTTCACTTACATCCGTTCATCGCCGGAGCCTGGTGATGGGGTCCATCATCTCATTTCAGGTTATCGCTGAAAGCGAAGAAGAGGGATACGAGGCCATCCGCCGGGCTGAACAGGCTTTCCGTACCCTCGAAAAAACGTTTTCGATGTACGACAGCGACAGTGAGATGGCGAGGCTGACCCGGCAGGCGGGACGGGAAGCGATGACGGTGACGGAAGAAAGCCGGAGGCTATTGCACTTTGCCAAAGAGGTACATCAGGCATCAGAAGGACGTTTTGATATCACCATTGAGCCTGCCATGCGGCGATGGGGATTCCGCGAAACTCCTTCGGAGCCGGTGAAACGTCCGGGGGACCGCGAGCTCAGAAAAATTGAGCGCCTGATCGGTTCTGAAAAGATTGAGCTGGAAGGAGGCCGGGTGATGCTTGCCGAAGCCGGAATGGCCATCGATACAGGAGGCATTGCGGGCGGATATGCGCTTGACAAGGCCCTGGAGGTCATGAAGCAGACCGATGTTGCTGCAGGTTTCATCAATTTCAGTGGCGATATTCATTGCTTTGGAAAACCACTCGACCAGCAGAAGTGGACCGTCCACCTGTTGAATCCGGAAACCAAAGAGCCGGTGCGGGAACCGGTGGAACTGGTTAATGAAGCACTAAGCACCAGCGGGGCCTATCAAAATCGCCGATATGATGAGTCGGATCATTCATGGGGGCACCTGCTGCTGCCTGACAGGGCGAAGCCTGCTGAACCGGTGGGATCTGTGACGGCTGTTCATGCCTCAGCCATGGTTGCGGATGCCTGGTCGACGGCCGCTTATCTGGGGGCCGCTGCTCCTGAAGAGGTCAGAACAATTGTGCTCACCGACAGGGGATGAAGAGGGTAGCATTCTCATTTAAGGTACCGGGTCGGGGGAGCGCTCCGCCGGAGGTTGGTTTACCAAAGGATTGCTGTTGCGGGCCCGCATGTGTTGGTTAGCCCCCGGGGTCGCGGGCAGAGAATATTTTCATCAGCTGGTTTAGCAGGCCATTGCCTGCAATAGACAGTTTCTGCTGGCGGTCGAGCGATAGGAAACGCAGCAGCCCCCGCAGCTCTACAAGCAGGTAAGGGGGATCCGTGACCAGGGTATCATTCGAGATGATGTGGTTCCAGTTCAGGGGCTTGTCAAATGTGATCCCATGCTCTTCCATGGTCTTCTTGTACAGGTGTGCAATCAGTCCATAGCCGGTGGTTGTTGGATGAATGCCGTCCAGGCTGAAAATGCCTCCCTTGTACACCTTGCCGCTGTCATGGTTGATGCGCAGGTAGTCGGTGCTGAATTTGGGATTTTTGGGGTCTTCAAACAGGTGATCGGTCATCGGGTGCTTGTTCATCGCCTGCACAAAATTTTCAGGAAAGGGGATGCGCAGCTTTCCGCCCAAGCGCCGGCGGGCAAAACCGCTCAGATAGCGGTTCAGTGGTACGACGATCCAGCCGTATTCCTCGGCAATTTCCCTGATGATCACGTTGTATTCATCCACATGCTGGTCAAGCGAAATGGCCTGCTCCTTGGTCAGGTGCGGGTGCTTGTCCGGGTTGAAGTCCTCGTCCCATATCCAGAAACGGGTGTAGTAATCAAAATAGCCGGTGTGGCCGTGTCGCGATTTATCCGCATTGACGCCCCGGGTGACGGGTGGAATGGTCACATAGGGAATGGTCTGTGTGATGATTTGTTCGGCACCGATGGCATTGACTTTTTCTGCAAGTTTCCGGTATTCCCGTTCAAAATGTTCCGGTCGGTATACCGTATAGTCCCGCTTGGAGGGGAAATCCTCCAGGTCATCGTCGGTGGAAAAGACAAATTTCAGATCCGATACGGCCCCGATAATATTGTTGTGGCCCATGGTCACGATAAGGTTCTCAATTCCCCCGTCCTCCTGCAGCTGCTGAATGTTGTCTACCTGCGTGGAGTGGCCAAAGCGTTGATTGAAGGTGGGATTTAGCACCAGACTGGCCGTTACATACATGGCGTGATCAGGCAGCATGTCGAAAATGGAATAGGTTTCCGGCTGTGTTTCAATAAACCGTCGGCTCAGGTGTTCGGTTACCATCCAGGCGTCGTTCATGGCAAATCCCCAAACCGACTGGTTGTGATAGGGCGAGGTTTGTTTCGGTCTGTTCAGGGGTTTCATCTCACCCTCCCAGTAGCGTTTGACCCGGCGCAGGGTGGAATACAGGTAGGAGAGGGCAGGCAGGTATTCATCCCATTCAATACTTTCACCGTACTCGTCCGATAACCCCCGCAGCAGCATCTCAAGGTTAAGCGGAATGCCGGCCTGGGCCGTAAATCGCGGTTGATTGAAGGAAGGGGCGGGCTCCCAGCATTCCGCCAGCAGTGCGGGAAAATTGAGGTCGGTGCGATAGATACCCCCATTATTGAATCCTTGGCTAAGACTGTCTCCTATGACGGCCAACTTATGTTTGGGCTGAGTGTTTCTTCTTTTCATTGATCCGAACCGCTTGAATCAATTATGGAATTCCTTGTTCGAGTTCCTGAGAATATGTGGTATCTTGGAATGCATCTAATCAACGTGAAGGTACCAAAATGATGAGCAAAATAGAAAATAATCGACTGGAATCATTTCGACAAGCCCGCGAGCAGGGGAATCAGAAGGTCCTTGATGCGGATCATCTGGGAATCAAACGGTTTTTTAACCTGGATACCAACACCTATAAAGACGGGGCTTTGCCCGGTAAGACGAAGGAGCTGCTGGGGCTGGTGGCTTCAGCCGTGCTGCGATGCAACGACTGTATCGATTATCACCTGGAACAATGTGCCGGGGCCGGCTATACAAGAGATGAAATGGTGGATGCCCTGAATGTGGCCCTGGTAGTGGGCGGGAGTATCGTCATCCCGCATATGCGGCATGCCATGGAAACAATCGACCTGCTCGAGCAGGAGGGGAGCCTGGAATCATGAAACGCCGATGATTATAAAAAAAACGCTTTTACTGTTGGGTCTGATTGCAGCGACGTCAGCAACAACCCTGGCCCAGTCCGGCAATACCGGGGGCAATGCGGATTCGTTGAGCAGTGCCCTGGTGCCGGCCGCCGGTTATAGCTCAAATGAGGGAGTGATCGGAGGAATCATTTATAGCCGCTATGATTATAGGGGGGAGATGGAGCCTTTCAGGAGCCATGTCAAGGCATCGGCGCTTGCATCAACCAGGGGCTATGTGAAATTCAGGGGAGCATATGAACAAACGGAAACCTTCGGACGCCCCATCCGCTCTACCTTGAATCTTTATTTCAATCGATTTACGTCCAACAATTTCTTCGGTATAGGCAATGAAGTTCCCTTTGATAAGAAGGGATGGGAGGAGGGGTTCTTTTATTTTGAATCAGTAGGCTTCGGGCTGGGCTATGAACTTCGAAAACCGCTTTATCGTCGCGGAAGAAGCCGGCTGGATCTTTTGGCGGGAGCAGAGACCGAATATCAAATTCCCTATGTATCCAGGGAACCGTCATCATTCAGCCGCCAGCAGCCGAGAGGCCGCAGGGGGGGATGGCTCAACTTTCTGAAGACGGGCTTTGTCTGGGAAAACAGGGACCGTGAGTTTGATCCCCAGCACGGCAATCGCCTGGCCCTGGAGCTGCGCTATGCCCCTGATCTGGTCAGCCGCTATGCGATGGGGACGGCCCGCGCCGAACTTCGTCAGTATTTCAAGCTGTTTGATGAGATAACGGTGGCCAACCTGCTGGAAGCCCGCCACGCCATGGGCGACGTCCCCTATTGGGAGCGATCGACGCTGGCTGACGGCAATACCCTCCGTGGCTATCCCCTCAACCGGTTCCAGGGGAATTCCTCAGTGGCCTATACGCTGGAACTTCGAAGCTGGCTATTTGAATTTCCCCAATTTTATCGGCTTAAACTGGGTATGCAGCTTTTTACCGATACCGGCCGGGTCTTTACGGAAGAGGATGATTTCGGGGATCTTTTTAAAGGATACAAGCAGACCATCGGGGTGGGCGGAGCCCTGTCAATACTCAACCCCGATTTTATTCTGCGGGGAGAAATTGGTTTTTCCAGCGATGTGAGCCGCATTTACGTAGGGGTCGGCTACCTGTTCTGATGGCCTGGCCTCGGGAAAACTGGTTCCTGTTATGGACTGTTTAGAGCCTGCCGTTATTTTTCCGTATTTTACATTGATCTTTTAACCTCAACAAAGTAGATATCTGTACGTAATGAGCCTGTCTGTTTTATTGACCGCCGCCGAGGAAGACGCTGAGCAGTTTTGTGCATCACTGGCTGGAAAGCCGGTGTCCCTGCTTCACCACCCGCTGGAGCGCTATGAGGCCCTTGGAATGAATAGCACCATCCGTGATACCCTGAATCGCATGGAGGACTTTGAGAATATTGTCCACGGGAGCAAACGTAACGCTCGTTTTTTTATAGAGAAACTCAAGGAGCTGAATAAGCTAAAGGATGCCCGCCAGCAGCTGAACCTTGCCCTCAATCAGCCGACCGCCGACTATCTTGAGGAAGAAAATATTCCCGCCATTCATCCCCGGGCCGAGGGCAAGGCGATCAATCTGATGGAGTTTATGCTGCGTGTCCGCCGGCTGGGTACAACTCTCTACCCCTGTGGCGACAAAACCAGCGAGGATCTGCCCGGTTTGTTGCAGGAGCTGGATATCCCGGTTGAGGAGCTGGTGCTTTTTAGGCTGGAGGGCCCGCGAGAAGAGGAGCTGCAGCAGAATAAAAACGTATTGCAGGATCAGCAGCCGGAGGTGGTCCTCTTTCATTCCCGCCGGTCAGTCAATCGTACGCGGGCAGCTTTCCCGGACCTGGATTATGACGAGATCCGGGTAATTTCCGGGGACCAGGCAGTGACCGATAAGCTGGAGAGAGAGGGAATTCCTGTGGACCGGCAGGCAGCGGGAAGCTGGGAATCGCTGCTGGAAGAGCTGGAGGTCGAATTACCCCGGCCGTCTACCGGAAGATGACGACGGTACAGCCGGCACCGCCCTGCTCGATGGGGGCCATGTGATATTTCTTGACCTCTTTTCGCTTATCGAGGTATTCATGAACCAGCTTTTTCAGGATGCCCTCGCCCTTGCCATGGATAATGTTTACTTTCTGACGGCCGGCAGCGATAGCGTCGTCGAGATAGTGCTGAACCTCTTTCATGGCTTCCCGCCCGCGCATTCCCCGTATTTCTAACTGGGGCGGCACCACCTTGTATCGGCTGCCGCCTTCAATATTTACCTTGATGCGCTGTTTGGGCTTCTGTTGCGAGGCATCCTCAACTTTGACCAGCTTGCTGAACTTCGTCTTGATGCGCAGTCCGCCGGCCGAAATAACGGCCGTGCTGCCATTGATCTCCTTGAGTTCCCCGGTTGTCTGGGCATCTTCCAGGCGAACCCGGTCGCCGACCTTGGGTTTTTCTGAAACATCCTCAAAAGCGGATGCTTCATTCTCGACGGCTTCCAGATCGGCATCCACCTCGCTGCGAAACTCTTCGACGTCTTGCCTGGCCTTCCTGATAACCTCCTCGTCCTTCTGCCCCTCCTTTACAATACGTTCTACGGCCTGTTCAATCTTCTGGTTGGCTGAATCCATGATGGATTTGGCCTCTTTTAGGGCCTTTTCGCGGATGCTCTTTTCTTCTTTTTCTATGGCCGAACGCTTTTCCTCGTAGCGATGGCGGGCCTTCTGGGTCCTGGACTTGAGCTGGTCATATTTTTTCTTGAGCTGGTCTGCCTCCTGGGTTTTGGCTTCCAGCTCGGCAATCAGGGTCTCCATGTCTTTTTTGCCTTCGCCCAACAGTCGGCGGGCTTGCTTCAGAAGCTTCTCCTGGAGCTTCATCCGTTTGGCTATCTCGAAGGCGTAGCTGCTGCCCGGCACGCCCTTCTTGAATCGATAGGTCGGGGAAAGGGTGGCCTGGTCGAACTCCATGGACCCGTTGACGGCGGAAGGATGATCATGGGCAAATACCTTTAGAGAGCCATGGTGCGTGGTTACCAGTACCTTGGCCCTGCGTTCGATGAGTAATTCAATAAGTGCCTGGAACAGTGCGCCTCCCTCTTCGGGATCAGTGCCCGCCGCCGCTTCGTCAATGAGGGCCAGGCTGTGGCGGTCGGCGCGGGCAATGGTGTGCTTCATCCATTCCAGCCGTGAGGAGAAAGTACTTAGGTCGTTTTCAATGGATTGATCGTCGCCCATGTCCACGAATATGCTGCTGAAGACCGGTAGCTCCGAGCTGTCGCGGGCGGGGATGGCAAAGCCCGACTGCACCATCATGGCACACAGTCCCAGCGTCTTAAGTGCCACGGATTTTCCACCGGCATTGGGACCGGTTATCACCAGGCATCGTTCTTCCGCCGTGAGCTCCATGTCCAGCGGAACGACCTGCTCCTGTTTATTTTCCGGTAGGGTCTGGTTTTTTAACAGCAGCAGCGGATTGTAGGCTTCTCTGAGGTACAGATGCGAACGTTCCGAAAGAACAGGTACAAAGGCATCCAGGTCAATACTGAGCTGTGCTTTCGCTGCTACGACATCGATGGTGGTCAGTACCTCCAGGTTCTGCCGGATGGTATCGCGGTTGCGGCCTATTTCTGCCGTGAGTTCACGCAGAATCCGTTCAATTTCACGCTGCTCCTCCGATTCCAGCTGCCGTATTTCATTGTTGATGTTCAGGGCTTCCACCGGCTCCAGATATACGGTCTGCCCGGAGGAGGATACGTCATGTACGAAGCCCTGAACCTTGCGCTTGTATTCGGCCAGTACGGGAATAACCATGCGGCCGTTGCGAATCGTGGGTCCTTCATCGGAGGCCCGGCCCTGCTTGGCAACACGGCTCATTACCCGGTTGATGGTGCTGCGAAGGTCGTTGCGCTTGTTGTTCAGTCGCTTCCGTATTGACTTTAGCTGATGACTGGCATCGCTGCGGAGCTCTCCGCTGTTGGTAAATTTATCTTGCAGTATTTTTTCAAGTTCTTCAAGCGGAATAAGCCCGATGCTGATTTCCTTGAGCTCCGGGTAGTGCTTTTCACGGTCCCCGAGGTAGGACTTAATCCTGCGGGCGGTTACACAGACTTCCAGGATTTCTGTAAAAACAGGGAGGGGAAGCACCCGGTTGCCGGCACGCGACTGCTTGAGCGGCTCGCGGATATCGTGCAGGTTATTAAGCGGAAAGGCGGTATCATTCTGCAGAAGATCCATCATCTCCCTGGTCTGCTCGAGCCTCCGCTGAATAACTGATCGGTCGGAAAAGGGCATCATCGTGGCAAGACGCTCGCGCCCCATTACGGAGCGACTTTTCTTCAGTACGGCCGTCCTGACGGTTTCAAATCCAATTTTATCACTTAAATGTTCAGGAAATAGATGCATAGATGGTGTTGAATCTTGGATCGTCCCGGCTGCTGCCGGAATTTTCTTTCAAAATATAAGCTTATTTAGGCGGAATGATGAATTTGAAAAGAACAAAATATTTCTTTAACTCCAGATGCTATCAAACAACAGATATTCAGATCCATGAACATTAGTCTCTACCAGGTGGATGCGTTTGCATCCGACGTCTTTGAAGGTAATCCGGCGGCCGTCTGCCCGCTGGATGGGTGGCTCCCGGATGAGCTCATGCAGCAAATTGCGTTGGAGAATAACCTCTCGGAAACGGCTTTTTTTGTGAAGGCCGGCCAGGGATACCAGCTTCGCTGGTTTACCCCCGCAACGGAAGTGGATTTATGTGGACACGCTACGCTCGGTTCGGCCCACGTACTCTTTGAACACCTGGGCTATGACCGGGAGAGCATCGTTTTCGATACCAGAAGCGGGGAACTGGAGGTCTGCCGGAGGGGCCGGCAACTGGTTATGGATTTTCCTGCGGCCAGGCTTAATGCCTTTGACCCACCTGCGGCATTGGAAGAAGCCCTGCAGGTTTCCGCTGTTAAGGTTTACAGGGATATGGATATACTCTGTGTGGTTGAGGACGGAGAGCGGCTTCAGTCCATTGCGCCCGACTTTCAGCTACTTGGCACCATTGATACGCGCGGGGTGATTGTGACAGCGCCTTCCACGGATGAGAGATTTGATTTTATTTCCCGCTTTTTTGCCCCTGCGGCCGGGGTGAATGAAGATCCAGTCACCGGCTCGGCTCATACCATACTGGTACCCTACTGGAGCAGGACGCTTCATCAGAAGGAACTGGTGGGGCGACAGGTATCCGCCCGGGGAGGTACGGTATTCTGTGAAGACAGAGGCCGGCGGGTACTGCTTGCAGGAGAAGCGTGTACGTACCTGGAAGGTCAAATTACAATCTGATGGAACTGCTATTCTTGCTTTTGCTGGGGGTTGTTGCAGGTATGGTGGCCGGTCTTTTCGGCCTGGGCGGCGGTATCCTGTTTACGCCCATCCTTTTTGTAGTATTCAATGATGCCGGAATCGAAGACCCGGTGGTTCTGACCATTGGGAGCTCCCTTTTCTGTACCTTTATCGCTTCCCTGGGAAGTTCGATTCGCCAGTTTCAGCAGCAAAATTTTTATTGGTCAGAGGGCATCCGTGTGGGACTGCTGGGGGCAGCGGGTATTTTTGCAGGGAAGGTCGTCATTACCTCCGGCTATTACAGTCAACAGGTATTTGTGATTTTTTTCAGCCTCCTGCTTGTCTATGTGGCTTACATGTTCTACCGCAGGGGATCCCGGAAAACGAAAAAGATCCGCCACGATCAGTGGCCCATCTCCTGGCGGCAGTCGGTGGTAACAGGGGGACTGGGGGGATTTGTGGCGGCACTGGCGGGGATCGGCGGCGGTGGCGTCATGGTGCCGCTGATGAACCTGTGGTATAAGAAGGGGTTTGTGAAGTCCGTCAGCGTCTCATCCCTGGCCATCGTTCTCATTTCCCTTTCCGGATGGGTACAGCTGGCCTTCTTCAACGGAACGACGCGGGCACTTACGTCCTATCATATCGGTTATGTGGATTTCGGTGCGGCCCTGCCGCTGGCCGCCGGCGGTCTGCTGGGCGGCTTTGTGGGAGCACTGTTTAATCTGAAGATAAACCGTCAGTATTTGCAGTATGCCTTCGCCGTATTGGCGGTGGGCATGGCGATCAAGTTATTGACGGAAGTGTTTTAAATTTAATCCTGTTTGTATTTTTTCATTGCCGCTCCCGCTCTCTTTCCACACCTTATCTGCTCAGGCCGGCTGTCGGGGAAACCCTGATCCATAACTTTTTGATCTTAACGCAGGGTGCCCGGATAATAGAGGATTTCTCACTCTAGGGTGTTCCGTTCGAAATGACGGGGGCTAGATTGATGCGAGTAGCCTTACAAATGATTACTCTTTCTTTATCTGCCCCACAAAGTCATCTCGACCGAGAGGGAGAGATCTTTTATTCTTAAGGCTAAAGGCTCGAGTTGTAGAAGACTTTCTTTCCAAGGTCCGAAACGATGTTAATACGACATGCGGGTAGTCTTTCAAGTAATGCATTAGCTGATACATTACTTGTTGCCCTATCTTCTAATCAATATCATTTTTTATATAGACCACTTTTGGCTTGACCCAAAAGGCTCATAAAAGGTCAAGAAGAATTTAACTCCTCGGTGCTGATACCTATCTCAAACGCTGATCAAGGATTGGCGCCAGCCCCTCGTCAAACAGAAATTCTTCCGGTGGGCTTTGTCGCTTTCATTAAAGAGTAATAAACCTCCGGCCTAACGAAAAGTCAGGGATCATTTTTGGCGAGGACGGTACGGAGGATAAACCCCGAACCATCGGGGGTGTCTGAAGCTCCGCGACCAGCGGAGCAAGTTAAATTATTTTCCAACGTACCGACGGAGACTGATTCCTGAGTTTTCTCAGCCGGCGACGTTTTTGGGTTCTCCAGCTCTGCTGGTCCCGCGCATGCGGGATGCGTCGTTCCAAAAATGGAACAATCACTTTAGCGATAAAAAATGGACAAGAATAAAGCATTATTTCTAAATAAGAGACTAAATGCCTTAACTACATAGCCGGCTGTTTAGGGAAAAAGATTCACAACCTTCAACCTTTGACATTCAACCTGCAACTACAATTTCTCCAGGCGGAGCTTTCGCTTTTGGTAAGAAGTAATCAGGGAAATGTCGCGGGGTAGGAGCGATAAGGGTGTTCAGGTGAGCGCGAAGATACCTCGGGCCGGGCGCACCGGTGCCGGTTATTGGCGCCTTCCGTTATAAAAAGAAGAGTTAAAAAAAGGGAGTCCCGATCAAAGGACTCCCTTTGTATTTAGCAATCTATCCTGCATATAGCAGGATGGAGAAACTGATTGGAATATCAGTTTTGTGTCATTCAATCATAGCAATCGTCACAGAACCAGTGCGACTTAGTCCATGATTTTACGGAGAAAAGCCGGCTGGTCGGAATCTGTTTTATCTATTCGTTCCCGGCGGTTGTTGAGCAGTTCATCACCCTTGCGCTGTTCTTTGGGCTGCTCTTTCTGCTCTTCATCCTTCTGGTCGAGAGAATGGATGTTTTTGAGTCCCCGCCGGTGAATAGCCGGCTGATCCATGTGCTTAAGATTTTTCTCGCCCTTGTAAAAAGGCTGATCTGCTGATTTTGAGTACCGGGTTTGTCCCGTAACCTCACTGGTTGTCGGCATCTTCAGATCATCCATGGCACCTTTCTTCGGTTGGGCACTGTTTTCCTGCTTATTTGGTGCCACACGGGCTTCGTTGCGGTTGTCGGCCAAATCGAAGCCTGTGGCGATGACGGTGACCCGCAGTTCATCATCAAAACTCTCGTCAAGGACGGTACCCAGGATGATTTCAGCATCTTCACCAGCTTCCTGCTGGATGATGCTGGTGGCTGTGGTGGTTTCTCTCATTCCCAGGTTGGCACCGGACGAAATGTTGACCAGCACGTTGCGGGCCCCGCGGATGCTGACACCGTCGAGCAGGGGAGAGTTGATCGCTTCGCGGGCGGCAATTTCAGCCCGGTCTTCCCCAGTCGCATTGGCTGCTCCCATGATAGCCGCTCCACCGTCGAGCATCGTGGTGCGGACATCAGCGAAGTCAAGGTTAATAAGACCTGGCATCAGGATGAGGTCCGAGATGCCGCGCGTTGCATTGTACAGTACCTGGTTGGCATGTTCAAAGGCTTCGAGCAGGGTGGTATCTTCATCAGCAATATTCATCAGCCGCTCGTTCGGAATAACAATAACGGTATCGCTGTTCTTTTTCAGCTCCGTGATACCTTCACGGGCATATTTCATGCGTTTGGGACCTTCGCATTCAAAAGGCGTAGTGATGATGCCCACCGTCAGGATGCCTTTCCGTTTGGCAATGCCCGAGACGACCGGAGCTCCGCCGGTACCGGTTCCTCCGCCCATGCCGGCTGTGACAAAGACCATGTCGGCCCCTTCAATCGCTTCTTCAATTTCATGCCGGTTCTCTTCAACCGCCTCGCGCCCGATTTCGGGGCGTGCGCCGGCTCCCAGTCCGTTGGTAAGGTTCGCCCCAACCTGGATGGTGATGTCGGCCATGCTGTTTTTGAGGGCCTGAGCATCAGTGTTGAGCGCGATATACTCTACGCTGGTCAGTCCTTTGTGAATCATGTTATTGACGGCGTTTCCTCCTCCACCGCCAACGCCTACAACTTTGATCTTTGCGTTGTCTTGACTGTCGATGTCAAAACTGAAACGAGAATTTAAGTTACTCATAATTGACTCCTTGTTTAGATTGCTTTGTTTTTGACTTGATTGCTATGATACTATTTAAAGTTCCTTGAACCAGCTTTTCATACGATCCGCCAGCCGTTCCATGACTTTCTCCACGCTGGACCCCTTGGTGGAGGAGGGAACAATGGCCTGGTTCTGTGGACCGCTTCCTGTCTTGATGGCGTGCATGACAAGTCCCACGCCGGTGGCATAAATGGGATTGTTGACCTCTTCGGTCAGTCCTCCGCTGAGCCCCATGGGCTTGCCTACTTTGGCATCCATGCCGAGAACCTCGTTGGCGAGGGGACACACATTCTTGATCAACGAGCCACCGCCGCTCAGCACGACCCCCGCACTGAGGGCATCGGCGTAGCCGCTGCGCTTGGTTTCTATGGCGACAATTTCCAGGATCTCCTCCATGCGCGCCTGGATGATTTTACCTAAAATGCTTTTGGTAATCTCTTTCGGCGGCCGTCCGGCTATACCTGGTACCGTGATGGCTTCATCATCTTCAATGAGGTCGATGTAGGCCTCGCCATGCTCACATTTCAACTTCTCGGCCTGGTCGTCAAGTACGCTGAGGCCCATGCGAATATCATCGGTTACTTTTTTTCCTGCTATTGCGATAACCGCTGTGTGACGGATGGTATTGTCCTGGAAAATCGCTACATCGGTGGTTCCGCCGCCAATGTCGACCAGCACCACACCGGCCTCTTTTTCTTCCTCATCCAGCACGGCATAAGAGGAGGCCAGGGGCTCGAGAATGATGTCGGCCACCTGGTAGCCGGCGCGCTCCACACACCGATAAATGTTCTTGGCTGCCGAGACGAGGCCCGTGATAATGTGGACTTCGGCCTCCATGCGCATGCCGCTCATGCCCACCGGGTCGCTGATGCCGTCCTGGCCGTCTACCACGAATTCCTGGGGGATGACGTGGAGGATCTGCTGGTCGGTGGGCAGCATGATGCGCTGGCAGTCTTCGAGCAGCCGCTCCACATCGTCCACAGTTATTTCGTTATCCTTGTTGTTGATGGTAATGACGCCCTTGCTGCGCATGCTCCGGATATGATCGCCGGCAATGCCCACGTTTACTGAGTTTACCTCAATGCCGGATGCCAGCTGGGCCTGTTCAACAGCCGCTTTAATAGCGTTCACGGTTTTGTCAATGTTGACCACAACGCCCCGGTTGAGTCCTTCATTCGCAGCTTTTCCCACGCCCAGAATATGGATTCTGTCCTGTGGGTCAATTGAAGCAACGACCGCACATACTTTGGTGGTGCCGATATCCAGTCCAACTACAATTCTATCTTCTTGCTCTTCCATAATGTTATCCACGTACGGTTATATGATTAATCATTGTTCGTGCGTCACGATCTGTCCCTGAAATCTCAAGTCGACAGATCGCATGCTCTCAATGCCTTTCTGTTTAATTATCTCTGCGTAAAAAGCTTCCCAGTTTCGCAGCCGGGTGCCAAAGTCCTTTTTACCAAAAATGAGTTTGACGCCGTGCTGGTTTGTCAGTGCTACGATACCGTTGTCTGTCCAGGCTATTTCACTGATCGTGGCATCGCTGACCGGTTTCTCGCGGAGCTGGCCCAGGAAATTCAATGCAGCTTGCGCTTCCTGTCCACTCAGGGTGTCGCCGGCCGCCCCGGCATCAAACCCATAGAGCAGGGGGACATTCACAGCCCGGTTTAAGACCACGGGAAGGCGAACTCCCTCTTCGTCCACATATCGTTTGGTATCGCCGTCGGCCAGCATGGCCACAGGCTTCCGTTCTGAGATCCGGATCGTCAAATTTCCGCCGGGCGTTACATCTACAGCGGCCCGTTTGACATACGGAATCTGTTCAAACTGATCGATAATCTGCATGGTGTTCAGGCTGTCGGGATGGATCCCGGTTGGTATCTCAATTTCCCGGAGCTGTGCCTCGGAGACAAAGCTATGCCCTTCATAATAGACCTTCTGCACCTTCATGTTGGAGCTCCAGTAGAAGCCGGCAACAACAGCCAGTCCAAGTATAAAAAGGGCGGCTGCCACCCAGGGAAGAGGATTGCTCCTGCCTGTGGGGGCTTCCGTTGGGCTATGTTTCTTTTCGTTAGTCATCCGGTTCGCAGTCTGCTGTTTAAATGCTGTTAGTGCAATTTTGAGATTCCTGTTTCCAGTTCTTTGACAAAGGCCTCGCCATAGGTATAGATGTCGCCGGCGCCCATTGTGATAATGACATCCCCGGCTTCCACAATTTCCTTGAGCCGTGCCGGCAGTTCCTTCTTGTCATTGACATAGTGAACCTGCCGGTGACCGTATTCCCTGGCCGCATCGGCGATAAGCTTGCCGTCAACCCCTGCTATGGGTTCTTCGCGCGATGGATAAACATCGGTGATCACACAGACCTCGGCATCAAAGAAGGAAAGACCAAATTCCTTGTACAATTCCTGTGTGCGGGAATACAAGTGCGGTTGAAAGACAGCAACCAGACGGCGGTCTTTCCATCCCTTGCGTGCTGCGGCAAGCGTGGCCTGTACTTCCGTCGGGTGGTGCGCGTAATCATCAATTACTATAACCCCGTCATGGTCAGCTTTGAGCTGAAAGCGACGGAAGACCCCTTCGAATCGCTCCAATCCCGATTTGATCTTTTCAAAACCGATATCGAGTTCAAGTCCGACGGCCACAGCTGCCAGGGCATTTCGCACATTGTGTTCACCGGGCGCCCTGAGCGTAATCGTTCCCAGTTCCCGGCCGTCATCAATGACCGTGAATATGCTGTTAAAGTGATCGGTCTCGATATTTGCAGCGCGCACCCTGGCCTGGGGGGTCAAGCCGTAACTAATGGTCCGGCGCTCGATGGACGGAATAATGCTCCGTACATTGGGATCGTCAAGACACAGGACCACGGCCCCGTAGAAGGGTACTTTGTTTGCAAAAGCTATGAACGCCTCTTTTACGTCGTCGAGGTTGCTGTATATATCCAGGTGTTCAGCCTCGATATTGGTGATGACGGCCAGTGAAGGGCGCAGTCGTAAAAACGTCCGGTCAAATTCATCCGCTTCAACAATAATGATGTCGCCCTTGCCGACAACAGCGTTGGTCTCCGAGAAGCTGTGTACCTTGCCCCCGACAATGATGGTGGGATCAAAACTGCCGTCCTGCACTACGTGCCCGGTCATGGTTGTAGTGGTGGTTTTGCCATGGGTACCGGCAACCCCGATACCGTATTTCATGCGCATCAGCTCGGCGAGCATTTCAGCCCGTTTGATAACAGGAATACCCTTTTCAAGGGCAGCTTTGGTTTCAATATTATCCTGTGCCTTCACTGCGCTTGTGTATACAATTACATCGGCGCCCTCAATATTCTTTGCATCATGACCAATAGCAACATCGGCGCCCAGTTCCTGCAGCCGTTCAACGGTTTCACTCATTTTGGCATCAGAGCCGGAAACAGCATAGCCTTTTTGCAGAAGAATTTCGGCCATCCCGCTCATACCAATCCCGCCGATCCCAACCATATGAATATGGCGGGTTCGTCCGAAAATGGGCTGTGTTTGAATCTTGTTACTCATTTAATACGTGGTTTATGCGTTCATCGGGCTCCCAGGATGCTGAATGCGGTTCTGCATGATGGTCATGGGTGCTTTTTTTTCTGTATCAGTTCCAGGATTCCGGTTGCAATGGTCTCCGAGGCTTCGGGGCGGGCCAGTTTAAGGGCCGCCTTTTGCATCTTTTTCAGCTGCTGCCGGTCTGTGATTAACCGGCCGACCAAACCGGCGAGTGTTTCCTCCAACTGGTCATCGGCAATAAGTTCGGCTGCTCCTTCACTGACCATGGACTTGGCATTCTTGGTCTGATGATCCCCGGCTACATTGGGGGAAGGCACCAGGATGCTCGGTTTGCCGGTCAGCGCCAGTTCTGAACAGGAGAGGGCCCCGGCCCGGCTTATCACCAGGTCAGCCACTGCATATGCTTCCGGCATATCATGCAAGAAGTCCGTAAGCAGGAGATGATCATAATTTTCAGGATGAATGTCTTCCCGCAGGCGGTCATAGTACCGTTCGCCGCACTGCCAGATAATCTGGAGCTGCATCTCATCGTGCAGGGTTGGCAGATGTTTGGCCATGGCTTCATTGATGCTTCGGGCGCCTCCGCTGCCCCCCAGGATAAGAAGAGTGGGGATATCCGGGGTCAGGCCAAACGCTTCGTAAGCCTGGTCGGTGTCAACGCTGGTCAGTGATTTCCGGGTGGGATTGCCCGCCAGGATGATCTTATCCTGCGGAAAGAATCCTCCGGCATCTCTGAAAGCGGTAAAAATGAGACTCGCGTGTTTTCCCAGCAGCCTGTTGGTGACGCCGGGAAAGCTATTTTGTTCCTGGATAACCAGAGGAATTCCCTTGCGGGCTGCCACCCAGCCTACTGGTCCTGCTGCATAGCCTCCACAGGAGATAACCACATCGGGTTTAAAACTGCTGATAATGCGCAGGCTCTGTACGAGGCTGGTAGCCAGTTTTACGGGAAAAAGAAGGTTTTTAACGGTCAGCCGCCGGTGGAAGCCGCTGATCCAGATACTCGTAATATCATGGCCGGCGCGGGGAACGGCTTCCCATTCCATGTGATTTTTGGTTCCCACAAAGAGAATCTGCGCGTCTTCACATTCCCTGTCCAGGGCATCCGCAATGGCAATAGCCGGATATACGTGTCCCCCGGTGCCGCCTGCGGCAATGAGTATTCTGCTGCTGTTTCCGGCCGCAGAACCCGAACGGGATGATATGTGATTAGCGTTTTTATGCATAGAATACCGTGTTTTTACCGTTGCTGTATTTCGAAATGTTCATCAGGATTCCAATCATGAGACCCGAAAAAAGCGTGCTCGTACCGCCATAGCTTACAAAGGGCATCGGCAAGCCCGTCACCGGCAGCAGTCCGCTGGCAACCCCGGCATTGACGAATCCATAGAGGACGATGGTCAGTGTGCACCCAACCGCCATAAGCATGCCGAGGGTATCCGGTGCGTTTTTTGCAATTTTGGCGACGCCCCGGAATAAGATCAGCGTAAACAGCAGCAGCACCATAATCGAGCCTGCCATTCCGTACTCCTCGGCTATGATCGCGAAAATAAAGTCGTTGTAGGGAGCCGGCAGAAAGTCGCGCTGGGTACTTTTCCCGATACCGACGCCAAAGATCTCGCCTTGTGCAATGGCAATATGTGCCTGCTGTGCCTGGTAGCCTTCTTCAATGTTAAATTCATCGCTGTTGATCTGTATGATCTGATCAATATAGTGATCAAGGCGGCTTTGCCGTTCCGGCGATTGCCAAATCAGCACTGAGGCGCCCAGGGCCCCAACAATGATTAAAGTGCCCATCTGCAGCATGCTGATACGTCCAACAAACATTACCAGCATGGAAAGACCCATAAGGATTGCAGCACTGCTGAAATCCTCGATGCCTATAAGTCCGCAGGTGATGACGACCCAGAACATGATGGGGAGAAAGGACCGCTTAAAATCTTTGATATAGTCCTGCTTTTCATCCAGAAGCACCGCTACGTGGATAAGCAGTGCCACGGTGGCAAAAGATGAGGGCTGGAATGAAAAGCCAACAATGTCGAGCGATCGTTTGGCTCCAAACACTTCGGTTCCAAAGATCATCACGCTGATAAGCAGCAGCCAGCTTATGACCATCCCGAAGCGGCTGAATTTGGCCAGGGTGTGATAATTGATTTTTGAGGCGAGGAGCATACCCAGGAAGGCGATGCCCAGCTTCATAAGATGCCCCAAAACCATACTGCCGGCCGAAGTATGCTTGCTTTCGGCAAAAAAGGCAATGGCCGAATAAACCGCAAGACTCCCGAAAATCATCAGCAGGACCACCGCAATCAGGAGGATGCGATCACTGCCTTGTTTGGGCGTGTCGATCTCATCCGGGCCGGTGCCCATGATGGAGGAGATATTTTTATTTGGCGTCGTATAGAGCATATAAGTTGTTGATTATTATCCGGCTGAAAGCTCCTGTCTCAAGGGGTTTTTCCGGACAATGGATTCAATGGTTAAAGCCTGCTTACGGCTTTTTTGAATTCATTGCCCCGGTCTTTATAGTTGTCGTACATGTCGAAGGACGAGCATGCCGGGCTAAGCAGTACTACTTCTCCCCGTTTGGCGCTGCGTTTACCCATCCGGACGGCTTCATTCATGGTATCGGCGGTCTTAAAATGAGGAACCACTGTTTTAAGCTGTTCTTCAATCATGGGTCTGGCTTCGCCGATTGCAATAATGGTGTGAACCTTTTCGCGTATTTGCCCGGCCAGCTCACTATAGTCATTGCCTTTGTCGCGGCCGCCCAAAATCAGGGTGACCGGTACATTAAAACTGTCCAGGGCATACCAGACAGCGTTGATGTTGGTCGCTTTGCTGTCGTTCACGTATCGAACGCCGTTGACAGTCCGAACATATTCCAGCCGATGTTCAACCCCTTCAAAGGTGCTGAGACTTTCGCGGATGACATCATTTTTGATTTCGGAAGCACGGGCGGCCAAAGCGGTGGCCAGGCCGTTGTTCAGATTGTGCTTTCCTGAAAGTTTTACATCGCTGATAGGCATTAAAACCTCTTCTTCTTGGTTAACTTTGAGTATTATCTTTTCGTCACGAACAAACGCCCCGCCGGATGCTTCAATTTCCTGCTGATTGGAAAAAGCCAGCAGACGGGGAGCATCTTCATTTTTTTTCAGGGTCTCAACATGTTCCCTTATGGTTGGATCATCATAGTTGTATATGAACCAGTCGCCGGCGGATTGGTTTTCTGTAATTCTAAACTTCGCCGCTGCATATTTTGCAAAATCGTTTTCATACCGGTCCAGATGATCCGGGGTGATGTTCAGCAGCAGGCTGATATGAGGATGGAAGCTGCTGATATGATCCAGCTGGAAGCTGCTGACCTCCAGCAAGACATCGCCTTTATGCTGCTCGGCATCGACATTGATCGTTTCTGAAAAAGCGTGACCGATATTTCCGGCCGTCCGGTGTGCAAGGCCTGCCAGTGTCCAGGTATGATCCAGCCAGTTGGTAACCGTCGTTTTACCGTTGCTCCCGGTAACGGCCACAATCGAACGCTGGTTGAACCAACTGGCTACTTCAAGTTCCGAGAATACCGGCTTGCCCGACTGGACATAATGCTGTACGACCGGTGCCTCGGTGGGTACGCCGGGACTCAAAACCACAAAATCGGCCTGTTCGGCCTCCCGGCTATGTCCCTTTTCCTCGAAAGGGATGGCCTGATCGGCGAGGGCCGATTTGACAGACGGAGTGATCGGGCCGTTATCCGATACAAAAAGATCGGCCCCCTGCCGCTTAAGCAGCAATGCAGCAGCCAGGCCACTGCGGGCGGCACCAATCACAACGATATGTTTATCCTGTACGTCTATCATCGAAGCTTGAGGGTTAACAGTCCGAGAATTCCAAGTAATACAGCGATAATCCAGAATCGGACGACGATTTTAGATTCGGGCCATCCTTTTTTTTCAAAATGATGATGGATGGGAGCCATTAAAAAGATTCGTTTTCCCTCGCCGTACTTCCGCCGGGTATATTTGAAATAGGTAGTCTGAATTATGACAGAGATCGTTTCCATGAAAAAGATGCCACAGACAATAGGTAGCAGCAGCTCCTTATGCAGCATCAGACCCAGGGCACCGAAGGCCCCGCCAAGGGCCAGTGATCCCGTGTCTCCCATAAAAACCGAAGCAGGATGGGTGTTGTACCACAGAAAACCCATGCATGCCCCCACCAGTGAAGCCGTAAAGATGGTAAGCTCGCCGGAGCCGGGGAGGTACATTATGTTGAGAAAATTGGAAAAATCGGTTCGCCCGGACACATAGGCAAAGATACCCAGGATCAGCCCGGAAATAGCGGAAGTGCCGGCAGCCAGCCCGTCCAGTCCGTCCGTTAAATTTGTAGCATTGCTCACGGCCGTGATCACAAAAATGACGACCGGGATATAGATGACCCATCCCAGCGCCTCTCCCAGAAAAGCGTAATCGATGTTGACATTTTTCAGGAAGGGGACTGTGGTAAGGGTACGAAATTCGTGGAAGTCCGGCCAAAAATAGAGTACGCATCCCAAAAGAAGGCCCACGGTCACTTGTCCGGCAATCTTGAGGCGTCCACTGAGCCCCGACTTGTCTTTCTTTACTACTTTAATGTAGTCATCAACGAAACCGACGACCCCCAAAATGAGTGTAACCAGGATGATCATCCAGGTATAGATGCTGTCCATGCGCATCCAGAGCAGGGCGGGAATGAGTATTGCAAGAAGTATGATGATACCGCCCATGGTTGGGGTGTGGGCTTTCCCGAGATGGGTATCGAGACCAATGTCATCCCGAATCACCTCGCGAAGCTGCATCTGCTCGAGCCATTTAATGATCTGTCGGCCGATCATGATGCTGATGAAGAGCGCCATGGCAGCAGCCACGGCGGCTCTTGTGGTAATAAATTCGAAGGCGCCGAAACCCGGCGGTTGGTAATTAACTTCAAGCCAGCTCATAAGTTCGTATAACATCAGGCCCCCGGCGATTTAGCGTTGTCATTTCCGGTGTCTAATGCTTCGCGGGCTATTTGCCGGTCGTCAAAATCAAGGCGCTGCCCCTTGATCTCCTGGTAGGTCTCGTGTCCTTTGCCGGCTACCAGGACAATGGAATTCTTGTCGGCAGACTGGATGGCCTTTCTGATGGCTTCCCGCCGATCAGCAAGTCGGTGCACGGCCGAGGCGTCCTCAAATCCGGCCATGATATCGTCAATAATGGCTTCGGGATCTTCATCCCGCGGATTATCGGAGGTTACGGTGATTTCATCGGCATACTGTTCGGCCACAGTGGCCATTTTGGGGCGTTTCGTCTGGTCCCGGTTCCCCCCGCAGCCGAATAGGACATGCAGTTCCTGAGCTTCCGTTTTTATCGCTTTCAGTGTCTGCAGTACATTCGCAAGGGCATCCGGGGTATGGGCGTAATCTACCAGTATGGTAGGCTGCGACGCGGTGTCGCCGGTGATGCGTTCAAGCCGGCCGGGTGCGCCATCTGCCTCTTGCAGGGCATCGGCAATAGCTTGCTCGTCGACACCGAGTACTCGGCAGATTAAAAAAGCCTCCGTGAGATTATAGGCATTGAAAACGCCAAGCAGGGGACTCTCGATGAGCGTTTTGCCGATGCGGATGGTTAGTCCACTCGTACTGTTTGCCAGTATCTGGCACTCTATATCAAGGGCTTTTTTGAAACTGAAGGTGATGATTCGGGCCGGGCAGTCGGAAATCATGAACAGGGCCTGGTCGTCATCGCCGTTGATGATGGCAGTTGTAGAATTATCCAGTGAATCAAAAAGCGACTTTTTGGCACGGGCGTAGTCATTCAGGCTGTCGTGGTAATCCAGATGGTCGTGACTGAGGTTCGTAAAAGCTGCCACGTCAAAAGAGATGCCTTCCACACGCTGCTGGTCCAGGGCATGGGATGATACTTCCATCACCAGGTGAGAGACGCCGGAAGTGACCATCTGCTTCATATCGGAAGCAAGTACAATGGGATCCGAAGTCGTCAGCTTGCTGTCAATAGTTTTCTGGCCCAGGTGTTTTGCAACAGTTCCCAGCAATGCAGCCTGGACGCCCAGCTTTCGCAGTACCTGGTAGGTCAGTGTCGATACCGTTGTTTTCCCATTGGTACCGGTTACGCCGATTACCCTCAGCTGATCAGCCGGATAGCCTTCAAAAGCCTGGGCAAGGGGGCCCAGGAGCCTGCGTGTATCAGAAACCCTGATGCTGCAGGCACTCTGGCCGGTATCCATTTTTTCTTCGCTGATTACAACCGAGGCTCCGTTATCGATGGCGTCTTCAACAAAAAGGTGCCCGTCTGCCTGGAAACCCCGGATCGCTATAAACACATCTCCCTCTTTCACTTTGCGCGAATCCTGGCAAAGCATACCAAGCTCGTCAGGCTCCGGTCCGGATACCTCAACGGGCTTGCAGAGTGTTATGAGTTCTTTAAAGGTCAACGTAAAGCTGTGTGTTGTGAGTGTTTAAATTACTTGCTGACTAAGGTTTTCAACGCTTTTGATTTGCCCCGGATTGTTATCGTTCGTCCTTTCTTCATCTGGTCCCCGGGGCGAGGAAACTGGGAATAGACGGTGCCGGATCCAATCATCTTGATGTCAAAACCACGTCCTGCAATGAGCTGTGCAGCCTTGCGCATGCTCAGCCCCCCTACATCGGGAATGATGGAATAATCTTCCGGCAGGCCCGTAGTGTCTGCTGTAACCTGCTGGCCTGATAACTCAAGCATAATGTTATCGGATGCCTCCAGCGTATCGCCCGGTGTCGGCTGCTGGCCGGTAATCCAGTCGCCATCTCCTTGAAAGGAGTGGGAAATGGATTGCTTCCGGAGCAGTGACGCGGCTTCCTGCCGGCTGAGTCCCCGAAGATCGGGGGCATACGCCCAGACGTCCTTTTTTGCACCTTGTTCAATAATCTGTTTTTCAATTTCATTATCCAGCCCGGCAATACGCTTGGCCGTCTGGCGAAAAATGGGACCCGCGGTCCACCCGCCGTAGGGAGGATAGGTATCGGGTTCGTCGAGCACAATCAGCGCAACGTATTTGGGATCATCCGCCGGAAAAAAACCGACAAAGGAAGACCGGTACTCATTGGTATAGCGTCCGTTAATCAGTTTCTGGGCCGTACCTGTCTTTCCGGCGACAGCCAGTCCCTCCACCTGGGCCTTGTGAGCCGTTCCTGAATCAGAGACCACCTTCTGAAAGGAGGGATACAGCTTTTCCAGCGTTCCTTTCTCAGCTATTTGACGAACAATAATATTTTCCTGTTCCCAGATGGTGTTGTCCTCGCTGTCCACCACCTTTTCAACCAGGTAGGGCCGCATCATCCGGCCGCCGTTGGCGAAAGCAGCATAGGCCTGTGCCAGCTGTATGGGAGTAACCTGCACTTCATAACCGATCGACATCCAGGGTAGGGTGACCTTGCTCCACTCGTACGGTTTGGGCAAACGCCCGGTCTCCTCATTGGGCAGGTCCACATTCGTGGGGGTGCCGAAGCCGAGATTCCGGGCATACTGGTAGAAAGTATCCCTGGACAGCCGCATAGCTATTTCGGAAGTGGCAACATTTGAGGATTGTTCGATGACCTCAGAGAAGGTCAGCGTTCCCAGTGGATCGTGATCGCGCATCCACTGGCCGTGGATCTTGACTTTCCCGTCGTCCGGGGTTTCAAATTGTTCCCTGAAATCCACTTTTTCCTGTTCCACAGCAGCAATGGCCGTAACCAGCTTAAAGGTTGATCCGGGCTCAATCATGTCTGATATGGCAAAATTCCGTCGGTTGCTGGCGTTCAGAGAAGCCGAATTATTGGGATCGTAGGTCGGGTGGTTTGCCAACGCTTTGATCGCGCCCGTCTTGGGGTCCATTACAATGGCCGTACCGTAATTGGCATCGGTGCGCTGAATGCCGGCTTTTAGCTCCTCCTCTACAATAGCCTGAATATGGGAATCGATGGTGGTATAGAGGGAGTAACCGCGCCGGGGCTGTTTCTTCGGTGCTCCCACATAGGCATAGATGCGCCCGTTGCGCCCGCGGCGAACCTGCTGTACCCCGTCTTCGCCGTTAAGTTCTTCATTGTACTGGTGCTCGAGCCCTGTCATCCCGGTTATTTCATGATTCACGAATCCGAGGACATGGGCCGCGAGAGAACCGAAGCTGTAGCGCCGTTCGTATTCTTCTTCCAGTATCACTCCGCGGATATCAAGCTGGCGGAGGGCTTCATAGGCCTGGGCTTTCACATTTGTTCCCAAGACCACGTACCGCGAGCGGGAGGGAGCCCCCTTTATTTTTTGAAGGTACTGCCCGGGCGACTTGTAACTGTATTTGCCCAGTGTGTCACATACCTGTTGAATCTGGGTTTGGGTCAGTCCGCTGACTTTGGGATCGATGGCAATTTTATAAGCAACGGAGTTGGTTGCCAGTAAACTGCCGTCTTCGTCATAGATGTTGCCACGCTGGGCGGGAATGGAAATATAATCGATAGCCTGCTCGCTCCAAAGTTCTCGCAGAGCCGAGCCCTCCAGGAAGTTGAGACGAACCAGCTGCATACCAATGGCACAGGGTACTAAAAGTACCAGCCCAAAGATCACAAACATGCGATTCAATATGCCTGATTGCTCTTCCTGCATCTACTTTTCCACCTCTATCACCTTCTCGGCCGGTCCCCCGTTGACGAAGCCCAGCCCTTTGGCCTTGTCATATATTTCGGCCGGCCCGATCATTCGATCGTAGGTAAGCCGATAATTGCTGTGCAGGCGTTTTGCCTGGTTGTATTCGCGTTCCGCCTGTTGTACTTCGCGCAGTAATTCCTGGGTTGCAAATACATGTTTCAGGTACAGCATTCCCAGCAAACCCAATACAATAGCCCCGGTGATAACTTTCCAGGGTTTAATTCTGGGAAAAGGAATCTTCTTCTTTTGGCTTTTTCCTCTGTTGATTTTCCGGCCGTAGACCTTCCCGTTTGATTGACTGGAAGATTTTTTTCTGTTTTTTTTCTTCTTTCGTTTATTGGGCCGGACGTTGTCCTTCTTCATGGGAGATTTTACCAGCATATCTACGCCTCCGGGAGTTCGATTTTTTCGGCAACCCGCATCTTTGCGCTTCGGGCAGCCGGATTCTGTTTTATTTCATCTTCCGTCGGGCGAATAATACCGCCGGAGATCTCCTCAATGGGAGTCAGGGGATTTCCATAGAAGTCTTTTTCTATTTTACCTTCGTGGTTCCCTGATTTAAAGAACTTCTTGACGATGCGGTCCTCCAGAGAATGGTAACTGATGGCTACAATGCGTCCCCCCGTCTGAAGGAGGGCAAGGGACTGATCGAGAACCTCGCGTAGCATATCCAGCTCACGGTTAACCTCGATCCGGATACCCTGAAAGACCCGGGCCACACTCTTGATTTGATGTTTGCCGTACACGACAGCCTCAACAGCATCGCGCAGGCCGATTGTTGTTTCAATGGGACGGCGGCTGATAATTTCACGGGCGATTTCACGGCTTAGCCGCTCCTCGCCGTAGTGGTAAATGACGTCACGGAGATCTTCATAGGAATACTCATTGACCACCTGGTAGGCGGTGATGCCGCGCAGGTTGCCCATACGCATATCCAGGGGACCTTCCTTTTGAAAGGTGAAGCCGCGTTCAGCTTCACTGATCTGGTGGGTCGAGACCCCCAGATCAAGCAGGACGCCTGACAGGCGGCCGTGCAGTTCCGGAGGGAGCAGCCGGCTCAGATAGCCAAAATTCCCCTTGATGGTTGAGAAACGGGGATCATTGCCAATGCGGGAGTTCGCGGCTGCCAGTGCCTCGTCGTCCTGGTCGAGACCGATGAGCTGTGCGTCGTTATTTAATTGAGACAACAATGCCAGGCTGTGTCCGCCACCGCCGAGCGTGGCATCAATATAGATACCGCCGGGATCCGTGATCAGGTATTCTACGGACTCTTCCAGCAATACCGGCTGATGCTCATAGTATGTTTCATTCTTGCTCATTGCTGTCATTATCAGTCATCACGCGCTCAAAAAGTTCTTGATACGATTCAAAGTCCAGGCCGGAATCGATTTCATCCAGTTTGGCAGGGGACCATATCTCTATGCGTTCACCACTGCCGATAAAAATGGCTTTTCCATCGATGCCGGCCCAGTCAGTAAGTTGTGAAGGGAGTGGGATTCGGTTTTGGTTGTCCAGCGAAAGGTCCTCGGCAAAACGCAGGAAATTGCGTTTCACCGTGCGACCTTCTTTCGTAAAGCTGTTGATCTGGGAGAGTTGCGCCTCTACTTTCTGCCATTCATCCTCTGGGTAGAGATAAAGACAGGGTTCGAGCCCTCTTAATATAGTAAAGCGCTCTTGTGCTTGGGGATTGAGAGCCTTACGCAGTTTAGCCGGGAAGCTAACGCGTCCTTTACTATCAACACTATGTTTATATTGGCCTTTAAAACTAGGCATATAACGGTCCCCAGAATTACAGCATATGTTATCGAATTCGACGAGTGGTCATGAACTCCCACATTCTACCACTTCACCCCACAATGTACCCCGAAAGGATATAATATGTCAAGAACTTATTCCAGAAAATGAAATTGGTTTTTCGGTCGTTCAGGGGATCACCATGCAAAAAGCCCAATGGGGCGTTTAGAGGTAGGTCGCTCCACATAAAAGTGATGATATTAGGGAGAAGAGAATGGTGGGGACGAGGTGGTAGAGTGTGGGAGAAAATTTGGGGCCACGATAAGGAATCACTTCAGAGAGTATTGGGATTCTCTGCCGTTGAAGTCCCGGGCAGGTGCAGGTATGGCAAAAGGCCGACCTTTCGATCGACCTTTTGCATTCTTAAGTGCGACTGTGGGTAATTTCAGGGCAATTCGGTAGTGCCGGTGAGATAGCGGTCGCATTCGCGGGCGGCTCCGCGTCCCTCATTGATGGCCCAGACAATCAGGCTTTGTCCCCGGCGCATATCGCCGGCGGCAAACACGCCCTCGACGTTGGTGTGATAATCGCCGTGTTCAGCCTTGGCATTGGAGCGCTCATCGCGTTCAATATCAAGCTGCTCCAGTACGGGATTCTCAGGTCCCAGAAAGCCCATGGCGAGCAGCACAAGATCCGCTTTCCATACTTTGTCGGTGCCGGGAATCTCGCGGGGCACTTTTCGGCCTTCTTCGTTGGTTGTCCATTCAATTTGGACCGTATGCAATTCTTTGACCCCGCCTTTGCCGTCACCCACAAACTTCTTGGTCATGATAAGGTATTCGCGCGGGTCGTCACCGAACTTGGCCTTGGCCTCCTCCTGTCCGTAGTCCAGCTTGTAGATGTTGGGCCATTCGGGCCAGGGATTATCCTCATCCCGGTGATCGGGGGGCTTGGGAAGGATCTCAAACTGGGTAATGCTGTTGCAGCCGTGGCGCATGGATGTACTTACACAGTCCGTACCGGTGTCGCCGCCGCCGATAACAATCACATCTTTATCCTTGGCGGAGATAAATTCTTTTTTGTGATCATCCTTCAGCAGCTTTTCGACATTGGCATGCAAAAAATCCATGGCAAAGTGGATGCCATCAAGATCACGGCCTTCGATGTTCAGGTCGCGGGCTTTCGTGGCCCCGCCGGCCAGGATAACGGCATCATATTCGTCGGTAAGCTCCGGGGCCGGAAGGTCTGTGCCAACTTCCGTCTCGGTTATAAAAGTAATTCCTTCTTCCTTCAACAGGTCTACCCGGCGCTCGACGACCGTTTTTTCCAGCTTCATATTGGGGATGCCATACATGAGAAGCCCCCCAATGCGCTTGTCCCGTTCATACACGGTAACATGATGACCGGCCTTGTTGATCTGGGCCGCAGCTGCAAGGCCCGCGGGGCCCGAGCCGACCACCGCCACCTTCTTATCGGTGCGGTTTTCCGGTGGATGCGGTTCAACCCAGCCTTCCTCAAATCCTTTGTCAATGATGGCCTGCTCAAGGCTTTTGATAGCTACCGGCGTATCTATAAGTCCGAGCACACAGGAGCCTTCGCAGGGAGCCGGGCAGGCCCGCCCGGTAAACTCAGGGAAATTATTTGTTTTATGCAGGCGGTCAAGGGCTTCTTTCCATTTGCCCTTGTACACAAGGTCGTTCCACTCGGGAATAAGGTTGTGAACGGGACACCCCATGGTACGGCCCTTTTTATCTTCGCCCGTTTGGCAAAAAGGGATCCCACAGTCCATGCAGCGGGCTCCCTGTTCCTGAAGTTCCTCTTCTGACAGATGATCATGAAGCTGATCCCAGTCTTTAACTCGTTGGTTGGGATCTCTGTTCGGAGCTATTTTACGCTCAAACTCCATAAAACCAGTTGGTTTACCCATAGTAGTTGATATACAATTTAGTTGATTTAATATATTTGTTGATGCGGCAGATCGTCTGGTCTGTTGTGCCTTCCGCAGTTATCGATTCTGAAGGAAGGCCTCCATTTCCGCCTCGTCTTTTTCAAGACCTTCTTGTTCAGCCTTTTCGATCGATTGTTGCATCTTTTTAAAGTCCTTGGGGAGTACTTTAACAAATTTGTGGATCATCTCATCCCACTTTGCGAGTACTTTCCAGCCCCGGTGACTGTCGGTGTATTCGGCGTGGCGGCGGATCATCTCGTAGACTTGCTCAATTTCCTCTTTATCATTGAGCTGCTCCAGCAAGACCCGGTCGGTGTTGCATCGCTTGTGAAACTGCTGGTTGCTGTCCAGGATGTAGGCAATACCGCCCGACATGCCGGCCCCGAAATTCCTGCCCGTCTCCCCGAGAACGACTACACGTCCGCCGGTCATATATTCACAGGCATGATCGCCCACGGATTCAACGACGGCATGAAGGCCGCTGTTTCGCACACAGAACCGTTCACCTGCTTTTCCGCGGATGTAGGCCTGCCCACTGGTGGCTCCATAGAAGGATACGTTTCCGACGATAATGTTTTCCGCCGGATCGAAGCGGGCATTCTTTGGAGGATACAATATCAGCTTGCCGCCCGAAAGGCCTTTGCCAAAGTAGTCATTGGCGTCCCCTTCCAGTTCAAGGGTCATGCCGTTGGGGATGAAGGCGCCAAAACTTTGCCCGGCCGATCCTTCGAACTTGAGGTGGATCGTATCTTCGGGCAATCCTTTGGATCCATAACGGCGGGTGAGCTCGCTGCCGACGATGGTGCCCACCACCCGGTTCGTATTTTTGATGGGCAGGGTAGCACGGACACTCTTTTCGTTGGCCAGTGCCGGTTCACAGATATCCATGAGTGTCTGGATATCAAGAGCATTTTCCAAGCCGTGATTTTGCTTGATCATGCATCGTGTGCCCACCTCATCGGCCCGGTCCGGGCGGTGCAGGATGGGGGATAGGTCCAGGTACCGGGCTTTCCAGTGGTCGGTTTTCGCCTGGACGAGCTTGTCAGTTCGCCCGATCATCTCATCTACGGTGCGGAAACCCAGTTTAGCCATGTATTCGCGGAGCTCCTGGGCTACAAACTTCATAAAATTAACCACGTAGGCCGGATCACCGGTAAACTTATGGCGCAATTCGGGATTCTGGGTAGCGATGCCCACCGGACACGTATCGAGGTGGCATACGCGCATCATGATACAGCCCAGCGTGATCAGGGCACTGGTGCCGAATCCGAATTCTTCGCCGCCCAGCAGGGCTGCGACAGCAATATCCCGGCCTGTTTTAATTTGTCCGTCCGTTTCGAGCGTTACACGGCTTCGAAGATCATTCAACACCAGCGTTTGATGGGTCTCGGATATCCCCAGCTCCCACGGAAGTCCAGCATGTTTGATACTGGTCTGCGGTGAGGCTCCGGTGCCGCCGTCGTGACCGCTCACCAGGATGACATCAGCATGCCCCTTGGCAACGCCCGTGGCAATGGTTCCTACGCCAACAGCAGAGACCAGCTTTACATTGATGCGGGCATCCTTGTTGGCATTTTTCAGATCGTGAATCAGCTGTGCCAAATCTTCAATCGAATAAATATCGTGGTGGGGCGGGGGGGATATAAGTCCCACGCCCGGCGTTGATAGCCGTACATCCGCAATCCAGGGATATACCTTTCGTCCGGGCAGCTCACCGCCCTCGCCGGGCTTGGCTCCCTGGGCCATCTTGATCTGGATTTCATCACCCTGGGTCAGGTATTCGCTGGTGACCCCGAATCGTCCCGAGGCTACCTGCTTGATGGCGCTGTTCTTGGAATCGCCATTCGGTTCAGGGGTATAACGGGCCGGGTCTTCGCCGCCCTCGCCGGTATTGCTTTTACCGCCGATGCGGTTCATCGCTATTGCCAGTGCTTCGTGTGTCTCCTGGCTGATGGATCCATACGACATGGCTCCGGTCTTAAATCGTTTGCATATTTCTTCGACCGATTCGACTTCTTCAATCGGTATGGACTGGGATTCGTCGATATTAAAATCCATCAGGTTTCGCAGGCTTGCGGGCGGATCCGATTGTTCGTCAATCAGGTTCGAGTATTCTTTATAGAGTTCATAGTCGCCGTTCTTGGTGGCAAGCTGCAGGGTGTGGACCGTCTTGGGATTGTAAGCGTGGTATTCGCTTTCTTTCCGCCATTTATACTGTCCCCCTTCATCCAGAACCTGTCCGTTGGTGCGGTAGTTCGGGAAGGCCTCATGATGACGCATCTGAGCTTCCCGGGCAATGGTATCAAGGCCGATGCCCCCGATGCGGGAATCCGTCCAGGTGAAATATTTATCCACAAGTTCCTTGTCGAGTCCGAGGGCTTCAAAGATTTGAGCACCCCGGTACGATTTGATGGTGGATATACCCATCTTCGACATCACTTTGACAATCCCCTTGACAACAGCCTTGTTGTATCCTTTCTGGGCTCGCTCGAAGGAGAGGTCAAGGTGACCTTCCCGGATCAGGTCGTGCAGACTTTCGTAGGCCATGTAGGGATTGACAGCTTCAACACCATATCCCAGGAGCGTACAGAAGTGATGTGTCTCACGCGGTTCCCCCGATTCCAGTACCAGTCCCACTTTTGTCCGGTTGCCCGAACGGATCAGGTGGTGATGGAGGCCGGCCACAGCCAGCAGGGCCGGGATAGGTGCTTTTTGACGGTTAAAGTCGCGATCAGAGAGAATCAGGATGTTAACGCCATCCTCAATCGCCTGGTCCGCGGCATCAAAAAGATTGTCCAGGGCCTGTTCGAGTCCCTCGCCGCCTTTCTTGACATCAAAGAGGATCGGGAGCGTTTTGCTTTTGAAGCCGGAGAGATTAATGTTCTTAAGTTTCGCCAGTTCCTCATTTTTGAGAACAGGTGTTTTCAACCGTATTTGGCGGCAGTTCTCCGGGGTAGTGTCCAGGATGTTGCCTTCAGATCCCAGGATTGTCTCCGTGGAGGTAATCAGTTCCTCACGGATAGGATCAATGGGAGGATTGGTTACCTGGGCAAATAGCTGTTTGAAATAATTGTAAAGCAGCTGTGGTTCGTTGGAGAGCACCGCAATAGGCGCATCATTTCCCATGGCGCCTACCGGCTGCAGCATGTTCTCGGCCATGGGCCCCACGTTAACATTCAGATCTTCGTAGGTATAGCCGAATACTTTCTGCCGGTGTACAATCTCATCGTGGGAGATACCGGGTTCATCCTGCTCATTGTATGGCAGGTCATGGAAATCAACAAGGTTGTCATCGAGCCACTCCCGGTAGGGATGTTCCTGGGCTATCTGATGTTTAATCTCTTCATCGCTCTTGATGCGTCCTTCTTCGGTATCGATCAGGAGCATGCGGCCCGGCTGCAGGCGATCCTTGTATACAATGTTTTCCGCGGGGATATCAAGCACCCCGACTTCGGAAGAAAGTACGATCATGTCGTCGCTGGTCACATAGTATCGGGAGGGACGCAGCCCGTTGCGATCGAGCGTAGCACCCACCGTTTTTCCATCCGTGAATGCGATGGAGGCCGGACCGTCCCAGGGTTCCATCAGGCAGCTGTGATATTCATAGAACGCTTTCATTTCGTCGTCCATGCTCTCATGTTTCTCCCAGGGTTCGGGAATCATCATCATCATGGCATGAGGCAGTGAACGGCCACTGAGAAGGAGAAATTCCAGGCAGTTGTCAAATTTTGCGGAGTCACTTCCGTCTTCCTGGATAATAGGCCTGAGCGTATCCAGGTCGACATCGAAAAGATCGGTCGAGAGCTGAGCCTCGCGGGCACGCATCCAGTTTTGGTTGCCCCGCAGCGTATTGATTTCACCGTTGTGAATAAGATACCGGAACGGGTGGGCCAGCTTCCAGTTGGGGAAGGTGTTGGTGCTGAATCGCGAGTGGACCAGGGCCAGGGCCGATTCCATTTTGGGATCGGTCAGGTCCGGGTAAAAATCCTTGAGCTGTGTGGAGGTCAACATCCCCTTGTAGATAATGGTGCGTGAGGAGAGGCTGTTTATATAGAGATAGTCTTTATCCTGGATCTCGCTGTTTTCAATTCGCTTGGTAATCTTGCGGCGGATAATATAGAGTTTACGCTCAAAATCAAGCTCGGTATGGATATCCCGGCTGCGGCCGATGAACAGCTGCCGCACCGAAGGTTCAGCATCCTTTGCAGACTGTCCCAGGTAAAAGTTGTCGGTAGGTACTTTTCGCCATCCCAGCACTTCCTGTCCTTCCTCTTCAACGACTTCCCTGATAATCTTTTCACAAGCCAGCCGTTCTTCCCGATCGGGCGGAAGGAAAATCATTCCAACTCCATATTGTCCGCGCCCGGGAAGGTCGATACCCAGTCCCCTGCAGGAGTCGCTTAGGAAATTGTGGGGAATCTGCAGTAAAATACCCGCCCCGTCACCAGTATTCTTTTCACTTCCGGTGGCTCCCCGGTGGTCGAGGTTATGTAGAACAGTGAGTGCCTGTTCAACAATTTTGTGGGATTCTTTTCCCTTAATATTCACTACAAAACCAATTCCGCAAGCATCATGTTCATGGTGGGATTGGTATAAACCCTGATCAGAAGACATCATTATTTATGTTAGGTTATCTTTATTGAAGTTGTAAAAAAGTATTTACTTAAGTTGTTTGGCCGTTTTCATAATATCACTCAGTACACCTGCAGCCGTTACTTCCTTGCCGGCACCCGGCCCCTGAATGATCAGCGGAGTCTGGCTATAGAATTTAGAAAAAATCTGAAAAAGATTATCCGTGCCCCGCAATTGGCCAATGGGTGAATCGATGGGAAGGGATTCTATACCAATGGAGATCTTACCATCAGACAGTTGTCCCGTATATCGAAGCGTTTCATTTTTACTTTTAGCTTTCTGCATTCGCTGATGCCAATAGGCGTCGTATTTTTTCAAGCGTGTAAGAAAGGCTGATTGGTTGACTTCTGCAAGTTCTTCCGGGATCAACGACTCCACCTGCAACTCGTCGCGTTCAATTTTGAGCCCCAGGGTGCGAGCCAGGGTCAGAAATTTGCGTGCCACATCCTCCCCGGAAAGGTCATCACGGGGATCAGGCTCGGCATAACCGAGTTCCCGGGCCTTGGTGATCGCCTCGCTGAAGGGGACATCCTGTTCGAGCTGATTAAAGAGGTACGTCATCGTGCCTGAAACAACGCCAGATATTTTTTTGATTTCGTCGTTGCTGTCCCGCAAATTTTCGAGCGTGGAAATGACCGGCAGTCCGGCTCCCACGGTTGTTTCGTAGCGAAAGGTGGCATCATTTCGCCGGGCTTCCGACTGAAGCTTGTCAAAGAAAGACTGCTCAAAGGTATTGGCCAGCTTGCTGGGCGTTACTACATGAATGCCGTTGGCAAAAAGCTGTGGATAAAGACGTGCCACCTCCGCACTGCCGGTGGCATCAACAAAGATGATATTATGCCTGAACGACTGGGTAAGCTTGTCAATGAGAATTTCCCAGTCTGTCTCTTCAGCCCGGGACCAATCCAGGTGATCGCCGCTGGCCTGCACCTGCAGACCTTGGTCATCCCAAAGGGTATGCTGGCTGTTACAGGTCCCCAGCAGCCGGAAATGCAGTTCCTTGGTATCTGCTCTTTCAAGCTGTTGGAGCAGCGTCTGTCCAACGGCCCCGGTCCCGGCCACAAATAGATCGACCGTCGTTTTCTGGTGCTGCAGATAATCATTGAGCAGTCGGGCTGCCCGCCGTGCTTCATCTTCTTCGAACAGGAAAGAAATAAAGCGTTCGTCACTGTTTCTGCTGATATGCAGGGGGCGGAGATTTTTAGAGGCCAGCAGGTTCCATATTCGTTTGGTGAGCTGCTCGCCGTCTTTAAAATAATTGCTGAACTTTTTCACCTTGTAAATATCCTCTTTGATATTCAGCGCAATGTTATGTTCTTCGGTCCAGCTGTGAATCGAGTCGCGCATATTCTCAAAGAGCGACTGAAGCACGAGAAAGCGCGCCGGTTCAAAAGAAGAGCTCCGGTGAAATGAGATCGCTTCGGGCTCCGCTTCGCCATCAAGGTGGCGGGTCAGTGTGTCCAGCAGATCAGATGCATGCTGGTCTTCAACCTGCAGCCGCGTGAAAGGCCCTGTAATGGTAATGGTTTTGAACGCGCCATTTGACTGGTGTGCGGCATTAATACGTGTGCCGGGATGCGATGGATTGTAGCTGTTTTTTACGAGGACTGTCGTATCCTTGTCGTTGATTGGTCGTATGGTCTTGGGATGAATGACCTTTGCTCCATGCGCCGAAAGTTCGCCGATATCCGCGAAGCTGAGTTCCTCGATAGGCTGTGCCGTGGGGACCCAGCGCGGGTCTGCTGTTAAGACGCCATTTACATCCGTCCAGATTTCAAGATGATCCGCTTCTAGGGCATCGGCAATAAGGCCGGCGGTATAATCAGAGCCCGACCGGCCCAGGGTTGTAATACGTTCTTTGGCATCCGATCCGATGAAACCGGTAATTACCGGGGTCGTCTCAGACTGCTGCAAGAATTTGCGGGCCAGTTTCCGGGTAGGGCCCTCTTTTACTTTCGCCTGTCCAAAGGTGGAGTCTGTCTTGATGAACCGGTGCGCTTCAAAAGCTTCCGCCTGCAGTCCTTTGTGGGAGAGGGTTGCGGCAAAAATGAGGGCCGAAGCACGCTCTCCCACCGACAGGATGCGGTCTTTCCACGCCCTGCGGTCTTCATCTTTCAGTACCTGATCGCTGGCCGTCTGTCTTAGTTCTTCAAAAAGTTCGGTCAGCTCCCGCCGTGACGGGCTGTCCGGGCCCACCAGTTGCTCCAAAAGAGCTACATGCTTTTGTTCCAGGCGATGGATCTGCTGTTCGGCATCTGAAGGGGCCTCAGCCAGTGCTATAAGGGCATCCGTTACTCCTTTCAGCGCTGATACAACCACAAAAGGGCGAGCCGCCTGAGAGCGGTCAATGACCACCCGGGCCGCCTGTTCTATAAAGGCTGCATTCTGCAGGGATGTACCGCCAAATTTTAGAATATGAATCGGAGATTGCTTCATCGTCAGGAAGAAAGCGTTGCTGTTGGTGTTTCCATTAAAAAGGGGGTAATAATATCATTCATCTGTTTAAATTCCATAAGGAATGCATCATGCCCGTGAATGGATTGAAGTTCCCGGTACCGGGCGTTGGGCAGGAGCTGTGATAATTCGTGTTGCTCCTGGACAGGATAGAGCAGGTCCGAATCAATTCCGATGACCAGGGACGGGACGTCGACCTGCCCCAATACCTGTTCCGCTGATTGGCGATTACGTGCAATATCGTGACTGTCCATGGCCTGGCTAAGCCGGACATAGGAAACAGCATCAAAGCGGTCCACCAGTTTCTGCCCCTGGTAATCCAGGTAGGATTCTACCTGGAACTGATCCTGGTCGTCTCCCTGCTGCGACAATCGCCCGAATTTGTTTTCATAATCCGTGTCCGACCGGTAGCTGATCATGGCTATCATACGGGCCAGTGCCAGTCCCCGGCGGGGCGGGTTTTCCGGGTTGTAGTAGCCTCCCTGCCAGTTGGGATCGTTATAGATCGCCTGGCGCTGGGTATGGCTGATGCCAATAGCCCACGGACGATGGGCCTTGCCCATGCCAATAAACACGGCTGCCTGCGGGCGATCATCCATGATAGACCATTCGAGGGCCTGCATGCCGCCCATGGAACCGCCAATAACGAGTTCAATACTTGGAATTTCAAGATCGTCGAGCAGCCGCTGCTGCATGCGAACCATATCCCGGATGGTAATCCTGGGAAAATCAATGCGGTAGGGTTTTCCCGTCTCGGGATTTATGCTGGCGGGCCCGCTCGTACCGTAGCAGCTGCCCAGTGAATTAGTGCAGATGATAAACTGCCGTTCCGGGTCAAGCGTGTTGCCCGGCCCAAAAAGACCGT
This sequence comes from Fodinibius sediminis, assembly GCF_900182555.1. Taxonomy (GTDB): domain Bacteria; phylum Bacteroidota; class Rhodothermia; order Balneolales; family Balneolaceae; genus Fodinibius; species Fodinibius sediminis. The sequence goes on from NZ_FXTH01000005.1 coordinate 79,914, forward strand.
CAAACCACTCGTCGACAGCTGTATTGCCGGTCAGGGCATGGCAGACAAGCACGACATTGTTCCGGGCTTTGTTCAGTTTTCCCCATGTCTGATAAGCTACTTCCGGTTCCGGAATCGTAAAACCCGATTCCGTAATAAAAGGTTCTGTTAGCTTGTGTTGTTGTACGCCTTTATTCATAATAGCTGTTATCTGTCAGACGGTAAGAGGGAGCCCGGCGGATTCTAACACACAATATGTCTGATTAGTTGACGAAACTGACGGTTCCTTCAACCGGTACGGGGTTTTCAATGATGTCCAAAACCGGACAATTCTTGAAGGAGATCTCTTTGAGACGTTCGAGTTTCTTTTTATCAGTTTCATCTGTTTCAATCTCAGTAACGATATTAACATTGTTAAATCCGGAGCGTGCCTCATCCGACAGGTTCAGGAACCCCCGCAGGTCCAAATCGCCTGTTGTTTTTATTTTGACCGATTTTACATCGATGTCGAGAGCAAGGGCATGCGCCTTTATCACAATTTCCTGGCAGGCGGCCAACGCACCAAGTATGTATTCCACGGGTGTGGCTCCCCGATTGGTACCGCCCAGGCTTTCCGGCTCGTCGGAGATAAATTGAAATTCACGTATGTTTACCTCAGACTGCAAGCCTTCTTCGAGCTTTGATTCAGCCTTGAAGACGACATCCGCCTTTTCCGGGTTACTGCTTATTTCCTCTGCCAGGGTCTGTACCGCCTGCACAATCTTTTGATCCAAATGTTCTTTTTCTTGAACTGTGTTACTCATAAGTGATTGATTAATTTACATTTTTTTAATGTGCCCTGCAGGTAATTCTGCAGGGCGCGATGTCGGGCTTTACCGCCGCTTAAAGCTGTTTGAACGACCGGTCGAAATCTTCGATGATGTCGTCAATATGTTCAATGCCAACGGAAACACGGATAAGGTCCGGCTTAACCCCGCTGGAGGCCTGTTCTTCATCACTCAGCTGCTGGTGGGTTGTTGAAGATGGGTGGATCACCAGTGTTTTCGCATCTCCAACGTTCGCCAGGTGGCTGGCAAGTTCCACATTCTCGATGAAGGAACGGGCGGCTTCAAATCCTCCCTTGACGCCAAAAGTCAAGACGGCCCCGAACTTCCCGGGCTGCAGATACTTTTTAGCGCGTTCGTGATAGGGATGGTCAGGCAGCCCCGTATAGCTTACCCAGTCAACCTTATCCTGCTTTTGCAGCCACTGGGCCAGCTTAAGAGCATTTTCGCAGTGTCGTTCAGTACGCAGTGATAGGGTCTCGAGTCCCTGCAGAAGCAGGAAGCTGTTAAAAGGGGAGGGCGCTGAACCGAAATCACGCAGTGCTTCAACGCGAGCCCTGATCGCAAAGGCAATATTGCCAAAAGGTCCATCGGGGCCGAAGGTATCCCAGAAATTAAGTCCATGATAGGCCGGCGAAGGATCGGTAAAGAGTGGGAAATTGCCGTTGCCCCAGTCAAAATTCCCGGCATCCACAATTACACCGCCAATGCTGGTTCCATGCCCGCCGATCCACTTGGTGGCCGATTCGGTTACGATGTTGGCTCCGTGCTTGATCGGCTGGCAGATAGCACCCGCAGCGCCAAAGGTATTGTCCACGATCAGCGGGATGCCATGATTTTGGGCAATCTCAGAGAGCCCTTCAAAATCGGGTACATTTCCACGGGGGTTGCCTATGGATTCCACATAGATGGCTTTGGTATTCTCATCAATAGCAGCTTCGTAGCTTTCAAGCGTGTCATCGTCCACGAAGTTCACATCTATTCCCAGGCGTGGAAGCGTTACTTTAAACTGGTTATAAGTACCACCGTACAAGAAGCTGGTCGAGACAATATTATCGCCCGCCTGTGCAAGGGTCGCTATGCTCATGAACTGTGCCGACTGTCCCGATGCGGTAGCTACTGCTGCAGCGCCGCCCTCCAGGGCCGCAATACGTTTTTCAAACACATCACTGGTCGGATTCATGATGCGGGTATAGATATTGCCGAATTCTTTCAGGGCAAACAAGGTAGCGGCATGCTCGGTATCATCAAACTCGTAGGATGTTGTCTGATAGATGGGGACAGCGCGTGAGCCTGTTGTTGGATCGGGCTCCTGGCCCGCATGCAGTTGCAGTGTCTCAAAATTATAGCTTCGCTCTTTTTCGTTGGTACTCATGAGTATATGGGTTATGGATTAGATATTGATTCTTCGTTTGGTCGAATAAGGAACTGGTGGTCCACTTTGATGCAGCGATTTTGATAAAGTTCAATACCAAACTCCTTAGCTTTTTCAGCTTCTTCGGGGTTTTTACCTGTCCCCAGCTGCAGCCAGATTGCTTTGGGTCGGGGTTCCATTTCAATGGCCTGATCAACCGCCTTGGGCAAGATCTCCGGTGGCAGAAAAACATCCACGATATCAATGGGAAACGGGATGCTGACAAGGTCAGGATAGGATTGTTCCCCCAAAATGGTATCTGCATTCGGATTCACAGGCACAATGGAATAACCGGCATTTTTCAGGTAGCGCGCTACAAACTGGCTGTCTTTATGAAAGCTCCGTGAGAGCCCGACAACGGCGATGGATGAAGACGTTTTCAGCGTATTCTCGGCGCGGTTGGTTTCCGCATCCAGTGCCTCTGTAGCACGCATTTTCTTGTCGTACCAGTTGTTAAAAGTTGTTCGCATTCAGTTGGTGACTTGTTTCCGGTTCATTTTATTTCCAATAAAAAAGCCTCTTCCCCAATCCTGCTCCTGTTTCTGGAGAAGATTTTGGAAGAGGCTTTTCAGTCATTTCGAATCGTCAAGTCTCTTTATTTATCTTCCTCCGGACTACTGGAGCAGGAAGTAGCACCTTTCTCCCCACCACAAATATACAGTGAGATGAGTAAAGCGGTTGCTAAGGCGTCTTCGGGCCTGTTCCCTCAGCCTTTCTTGATAACAATGCTCAGCAAATAACAAAGAACAGTGCAAAAAAAAAGCCCTCCGGGATTTTCCGAAGGGCTTTTAATTTGGTTCATTCAGATGAAACGAATTAAGCCTCCGGATGTGTACAGGGCATACAAAGCCGTATAATGCACATCCAACAGATCATATTGCAAGCAACTCGTTTCATGGGTATCCTTTTATAAATTCAAGGCTAACATAATTGTTTTTTGCAAACGATACAAGTATAAAAATAGGTTATTTTGATATCAAATCTACTGCTGAGGCGGAAACCTCTTCGGTTATGATATAAAAATTGGGATCCACTTTGAAGTCTGTACCCTCAGCAATTTTAACCGTTTTCCAACGTTCGGAAACGGGATAGATGAACGAATAGTCACTGCCGGAAAGGGTTACCTTCAGGGGCATGTCAAACTGGTCGACATCCGCCTGCCAGCGGTAATGCAGGCGGTGTTGCTTGTCGATATAATAGCGGAAGGTGGGAAGCTGGGCATAATGCAGGTATTGATCAAAGAGGTCGTCAAGGTCTTTGCCGGAATGCCGGATGATATACCGCTCGACCTGGTCGGCCGTAACCGTTTGATGGTAGAACTCTTTGTTGAGACCCTGCAGGATCTGTTTCCAGGCGGCGTCGTTGTCAATGATATGGCGGATCATGTGCAGCATATTGTGCCCTTTGTAGTACATGTCGCCGGAGCCTTCATTGTTCAGCCCGTACTTGCCGGTAACAGGGGTGCGATTCTGAATTCTGTCGCGTAGCCCCCTGGTGTACTCGGCTGCTGCCTGCTTTCCAAACCGGCATTCGGTGTAGATGGATTCGGCGTAGCTGGTAAATCCCTCATGGACCCACATGTCAGCAATATCTTTGGAGGTAATGTTGTTGCCCCACCACTCGTGGGCCGATTCGTGGATGATGATGAAATCCCATTTGAGTCCCCAGCCCGAGCCCGACAGGTCCTCGCCCATGTAACCATTCTGGTACTGGTTGCCATAGGCCACTGCACTTTGATGTTCCATGCCCAGATGCGGGGTTTCCACCAGTTTATAGCTGTCCTCGTAGAAAGGGTAGGGGCCAAACCACTCTTCGAAGCAGCGCATCATAGGTTTGACTTGCTGAAACTGTTCCCTGGCCTTGTCCAGGTGCTGCTCCAGCACCCAGTAGCTAAGATCCAGTGGTCCCCTCTTTCCCTGGTAGGTATCGGAGAAATTGACGTAGTTGCCGGCATTTACTGCAATATTGTAGTTATTAATGGGGTTCGACACGAACCAGCTCCAGGTGGTCATGCCATTGTCATGCGGAGTTTTGGCCCGAAGCCGCCCGTTGGATACGTTAACCAGGGGGTCGGGAACGGTTATGTGGATCCCCATACTGTCGGGTTCGGCTGTTTGATGATCCCTGTTCGGCCACCAGGCACTGGCTCCCAGTCCCTGGTTGGCGGTTGCTATCCAGGGAGTACCCCCCGAATCTTTGCCCCATACAAAACCGCCATCCCAGGGCGCCCTTTCGGCAACCCTGGGCCGGCCGTGGTAATAGATCACAAGCGTATAGAGGGAATCATGCTGAAGTTGGCCTGGGACGTCCACAAAGTAGGCGTTGCTGTTTTCAACTCGCGCGTAAGACAGCTGCTGTCCGTTTTGGGTAACCTGATCAATAACCAGGGGGCGCTGAAGGTCAATCTGCAGTTTTTGAGGCCTCCCGGTGACCCGGTAGGTCATCTTGTTATAGCCTGTAATACTGGAATCTTCCGGCTGTACCGTGACATGAAGATCGTAGTAAGTAACCTCCCACCAGGCGCGCTGGGGGGTGATGGAGCCGCGGAGGCTGTCAGAACGGGTGGCCAGGACGCCGGAATCCTGGGCAGCCGCCGAAAAAGCGAATACTGTCAGGAGGACGGGTAAAAACAGTATGCGATGCAGATGAAAGGGATGTTTCATGGGTGCCGATTATAATAATACGGGGTATAATGTGCGTAGTTGGCCGGATTGCCTTTCAGGATCACCCGGCAGGGTATGCCGGAAATGACTATAGTGGCTGTTGTCAAGAGTACGTAAAAGTATCGGACGCTGGTTTTCCTTAGTAGCCATAATGCCTGACCCGATTGGGATCTTCTCTCCATTTGTCGCGCACCTTGACATGCAGGTCCAGGTATACCTTCTTGTCTACAAAGTCTTCAATGACCTCCCGCGCATTTTTTCCCAGCTTCTTGATGGCTTTACCGCCTTTGCCAATCAGGATTCCTTTCTGGGAGTTTCGGTTGACGATGATGTCTGCGCTGATGTAGTCAAGGTCATCCCGCTCATCGTATTGCACGATATCTATGGTGGAGGAATAGGGGATTTCCTGGTGATAGAGCAGGAAAAGCTGCTCGCGGATCATCTCTGCCACAAAAAACCGAACGGGCTGCTCGCTGAGCATATCCTTGGGATAAAAGGGCGGGCCCGGTTTCAGGTTCTCCTTGATGGCTGTCATCAGTCCCTGCAAGCCCTCGCCATTGAGGGCTGAGACCAGCAGCGTCTGGTCAAAGTCGAACCGCTCCTGGATGTTTTGGGTCACGACCTTCACCTGCTGCTCCGAGGTTTTATCGATTTTATTGATAACCAGGAAAATCTTTTTTCCTTTCATTGAGGCAAACATCTTAAAAATTCGGCCGGGCACCTCATAGTCGGTGACATCCACAATGAGCAGGATGATGTCTGCATCGGTACGTGCGCGGTCCACGGTCTTCATCATGGCCTTCTGCAGTTCGTAGCGCGGGTTGATAATTCCGGGGGTATCCAGAAAAATAATTTGCAGGTCATCTTCCGAATGAATGCCCAGAATCTGGTGGCGGGTGGTCTGTGGTTTATGGGTGGTAATGGATACTTTGCTGCCCAGCAGCCGATTCATTAATGTGGATTTGCCGGCGTTTGGCTTGCCAATGATGGCCACATAGCCCGATTTATGTTGTTCAGAATGTTGCATGGTGATGTCTTTGTGATAAATGGCCCGGTGTCAGGCTCTGTTTGAATCGTTCATGATGGAAAGGAACTTTTTGACGGTTTCATCAAGCCCGTAAAACAGGGCTGAAGAGACCAGTGCATGACCAATGCTGATATCATTTAAATGAGGGACTTCCTCAACCAGGGCTTCCAGATTGTCAAGATTCAGCCCGTGACCAGCATTCACTTCCATGCCCAGCTCATAAGCCTGGAGCGCTCCCGTCCTCAGGCGCTGGAGTTCCTGCTCCCGGTCTTGTTCGGTGGTGGCATTGGCATAGGTTCCGGTATGCAGCTCTATTATGTCGCTGCCCAGTTCACCGGCCAATGCAATATCTTCTTCATTGGGATCCAGGAAAAGGCTTATTTTTATGTCGGTTTCACGGATCCTGGGGAATACGCGCTGTTGAAAATCATCAAATACAGTTTCCATATTCAGCCCTCCTTCGGTTGTCAGCTCTTCACGACTTTCCGGTACCAGCGTAATAAGGTCCGGATTCACTTCCGTACAGATGGTCAGCATTTCTTCGGTAGCGGCCATCTCAAAATCAAGGGTCCCGGTCACGCTTTTTTTAAGTGCATAAACATCTTCATCACGGATATGCCGCCGGTCGCCCCGCAGGTGAAAGACAATACCGGCGGCCCCGGCTTGTTCACAGGCGCCAGCGGCTTCAACGGGATCGGGATACCCTTCGCCCCGGGCGTTTCTGAGGGTGGCAATATGGTCGACATTTACCAAAAGTTGCATATTTTAATATCTGCCTTAATTTTATCGTTGTTATTGAACCTTTAAATATAGATCATTTAATGGAGTAGTTTAAGCTTTAAATCATCGGTTTTATGGTATCTTTGAACAAAATACTTATGCTGCTGTGTATTCTTTCGCTCACGATAGGATGCGGGGTCGTCAAACAATCGGCCCGTTCCCCGGTGGCGACGGCTGCCAGTGATACCACAAATCGTGAGGCTGCATCGGATACTGAGACAGTGACCCCGTCGCCCATGGCGGCTGTGAGTATTGCATCGATTAACGAAGCCCGGGCTTCGCTCATGCAGGCCTACCGCGACTGGAAGGGCACCCCCTATCGTCTGGGGGGAGGGTCGCAAAGCGGGGTGGATTGTTCGATGTTTATTAATATCGTATTTGCCGAGTATTTTAATATTGATTTGCCTACCAATACACGGACACAGCTTAATGTCGGGGCCGGGGTGCGCAGGGCGGCCATAAAAACCGGGGACCTCATTTTCTTCCGTACCGGTCGAAAAATGCTGCATGTAGGGGTTATGCTGAATAAAGAGGAGTTTTTGCATGCTTCCACCTCCAAAGGGGTTACTATCAGCCAGATATCTCAAAAGTACTGGGCCAGTCGTTATCTGGCTGCCCGAAGGGTGTTGTAAAGCAGAAAAGCGATAAAAAGACCGGACATCCTTTCCAATGATCCAATTTCTGTTATATTAAGGCCGAACAATTAAACTATACTCCAGATAATCTACAGCTTATGTACTCATATTTTCGTGCTTTCGGGATCCTGTTCATCATGTTCAGCTTTATCTCATGCTCATCAGACCCGGCGGAATCACCGGATTACATCCCGGTTGAACAGTCTGATTTCCAGGTAGAGCACGACGGTAAGCAGGTGGATCTTTTTACCCTGGAGAATGAACAGGGAATGAAAGTTCAAATCACGAATTACGGAGGCAAAATTGTTTCTGTGTTGGTGCCCGACCGAAACGGGAAGCTCGGTGATGTTGTGCTCGGTTATGAGACGGCCCGGGAGTACTTCGACGGGATTGCCTCCCTGGGGGCAACCATGGGAAGATACGCCAACCGCATCGCCCAGGCACAGTTCACCCTCAATGACAGCACCTATCAGCTCGACAAAAATAATGGAGAACATTCTATCCACGGGGGAATGGAAGGATTCCGCCACCAGGTGTGGGATGCCAATCAGATCGACGGCCAAACCCTGGAGCTCAGCTATTTCTCTGAAGACGGGGAAGGCGGCTATCCAGGTAATCTGGAAGTGACCGTCACCTATAGCGTGACGGAGGATAACGAGCTTAAGCTGGAGTATGAAGCCAGCACGGATAAGCCAACCGTCCTGAATATGACAAACCACGCCTTCTTCAATTTGTCCGGAGAGGGATCGGGGAAGATTTTGGATCATGTGCTCTTTGTGGATGCCGTCCAGTATACTCCGGTTGACTCAACGGCCATTCCAACGGGCGAGCTGCGGGCAGTGGAGGGAACGCCCTTTGACTTCACCGAGGCTACTGCAATTGGTGCGCGCATAGATGCAGACAACCAACAGCTTGAATATGTAGGAGGATACGATCACAATTATGTGCTTAATAAAGAAGAGGGAGCCCTGGCCCTGGCCGCCCGCTTGTTCGATCCGGAATCGGGGCGTGTGATGGAGGTTCATACGACCGAGCCCGGCTTGCAGGTTTATACAGCAAACTCACTGACCGGTGAAGGGAACCAGGTGGGTAAGGGCGGGCATGCCTATGGCCCGCAGTCGTCGGTTTGCCTGGAAACCCAGCACTTTCCGGATTCGCCCCACCATCCCAATTTTCCCTCCACGGTGATTACGCCGGATGATGGCTACCAGTCTACAACGATTTATACCTTTTCAACCCGGGAGTGAGGGCAAGAGATAAAAACTGAAAGGCAGCTTTTTATGCCGAAACCGGGATGGGGGCATGCTGCAGTGATAGGGATCCCCTTCTATATTTTCCTGCACAAGAACTATTTATGGAAATAGCGTGTTGAAGAATACCTGATCATAGTTGCTCAATAATCGGTGGATGTTATGGATAATAGAGAAGCATCTTCTTCCGGCCCGGATCCCGGTTTGCTGCACTTTCTGGAGCAGCCCGCTTCCTATCCCCATGCGCCGGAAGAAGTGCATCATATCCAGACTCATATCTCGCATGTTTTCATAGCTCCTCCCTACGTCTATAAGCTAAAGAAGCCGGTAGATTTTGGATTTTTGGATTACAGCAGCCTTGCAAAACGGAAGAAGTACTGTTACCGGGAGGTGGAGCTCAACCGGCGTCTCACTGACGATGTATATCTGGGTGTGGTAGGGATAGCCGGGAAACACGGTGATTATCGCATCATCCCGCTGGAGGAAGAAGGGGAGGCCGAGACCGTTGCAGAGTATGCCGTCAAGATGCGAAAGCTTTCGGACCAGTATTTCCTGCAATTTCACATCGAAAACGGGACGCTTACTGTCGACAAGCTCAATCGCGTGGCAGATAAACTCGCCCGATTTTATCAGGAGCAGCAGGATGAAGCACTTGCCCGGTGGGGATCGATTGAACAAATAAAGGTGAATACCGATGAGAACTTTCAGCAGACAAGGCAGTTTATCAGCGATACGATAGACCGCCCTGCCTATGACGTGATTACCTATTACACCAATACCTACTTTCAAGAGCATGAAAGCCTGTTTCTAAAGCGGCAGGAGCAGGGACGTATTATCGATGGCCACGGCGATCTCCATCTCGATCATATTTACATTAGTCCGGAAAAAGTCATGGTCTACGATTGCATAGAATTCAATGACCGGTTCAGGTATGGCGATCTGGCTGCTGACCTGGCCTTCCTGGCGATGGATTTGGATTTTAACGACTGCTGGGAGCAAGAACGGCATTTTGTAGACCGGATGGCCCGAATGCTGGGGGATGATGATTTGATTCGTATTATCAATTTTTACAAATGCTACCGGGCGTATGTGAAGGGGAAAGTTAAAAGTTTGCAGAGCACCGAGCACGAAGTACCGGTCGCTGAGCGGGAGAGGGCTCGCCGGCTTGCCACACGCTATTTTAACCTTTCACTGCGTTATGCGCTGGCCGGCTCGGATGTTCTGGTGTTGATTGTCATGGGGCGTGTGGGAACCGGAAAAAGTACCCTGTCCAAGCATTTGTCGGAGAAACTGGGCATGCCACGGTTTTCGTCTGATTACATACGGAAACGGTCCATGGATCAGCCCCTTACCGAGCGTACCCCCGCTTCCCGGCGGAATAAACTGTATTCCAGGGAGCAGTCTGCAAAGACCTATGCCACGCTGAGAGCAAAGGCGGCTAATGCCGGGAACAGTATGATATTGGACGCCACGTTTAGTAAAATAGAGGAACGAAGACGGCTGACCCGGGAGCTGGAGTCTGAAGGTATCGATTATATTTTCATCGAAGTCCGGGCTGCGGATGCCATAATCAAAGAGCGGCTGAAAGCACGTGAGGAGCAGCCGGGGATAATTTCTGATGCGCGACTGGAGGATTTTAAAAGCCTGAGCAGGGGGTATGAACCCCCTGTCGAACTGCAGGATAACCACAGCGTCCGGGTTGACAGCGGACAGCCGGTCGAGGAAAGTATCAGGGAGTTGTATACCCGGCTGGCTGAACGAAATTTAAAGATTAACTAACCATTTGTCTATGCATCAAACATTTAACTACACAAGCGCAGATGAAGCCGTTAAGCTCATTAATTCGGGGGATCGCGTGTTTGTGCACAGTGTCGCCGCTGCTCCGCAGGAATTGATTAACGCAATGACGGATCGTGCTCCCGAGCTGGAAAATATTGAGGTTATTCACCTGCATACCGAGGGCGAGGCTCCCTATGTGAAGCCCGAGTACAGCGATACCTTCAGTACCAATGCCCTCTTTGTGGGAGCAAATGTCCGGAAAGCGGTTAATGAGGGCAGTGCGGATTACCTGCCCATTTTTCTAAGTGAAGTACCGGGACTTTTCCGAAAGGACATCCTGCCCGTCGATATGGCCCTGGTCCAGGTTTCTCCACCGGACAAGCACGGTTATTGTTCGCTGGGCGTCTCGGTGGATGCGTCACGGGCAGCTTTGCAGTCTGCAACCAAAGCGATTGCGCTGGTAAATCCGAATATGCCTCGGACCCACGGGGATGGTATTTTTCATGCCAGCCGGTTCAATGCATTGGTAAAATCCGAGGCCCCGCTTCACGAGCTTGCCATACCCGCCCCTGACGAGGTGGAGCAGCAGATTGGCAAGAACTGTGCAGAGTTGGTCGAGGATGGCGCAACGCTTCAAATGGGGATTGGAGCCATACCGAATGCGGTGCTCGATGCCCTTGGAAATCACAAGGATTTGGGAATCCATACAGAGATGTTCAGTGACGGGGTCATTGACCTGGTGGAAAAGGGCGTGATCAACGGAAAGAAGAAGGCCAAGCACCCGGAAAAGATTGTGGCTAGTTTTGTGATGGGCAGCCGTCGCTTGTATGATTTTGTAGATGACAATCCCATGCTGGCCATGCTGGACGTAGCTTATGTGAATGATACTGCTGTCATTAGGAAAAATCCCAGGGTTACGGCTATCAACAGTGCAATGGAGGTCGACTTCACCGGACAGGTGTGCGCCGATTCCATAGGCACCTATCACTATTCCGGGGTGGGGGGGCAGATGGATTTTATCCGTGGAGCCTCTCTGAGTGAAGGGGGAAAGCCCATCATTGCGCTGCCCTCGACAACCCGCCGGGGCGAGAGTAAAATCGTAGCCAGCCTGAAACCGGGAGCGGGCGTAGTGACGACCCGGGCCCATGTCCATTATGTGGTCACGGAGTATGGCGTTGCCAATTTATACGGAAAAAACCTTCACCAGCGGGCGAGGGCACTGATTGATATTGCCCATCCCGATCATCGCGAAGCGCTGGAGCGAGAGGCTTTCGAGCGGTTTAACCAGTTCGGGTAAACAGAAAAGGCCTTGCAAAAAATTCACTTGCAAGGCCTTGTAGTACCCAAGAGAGGACTCGAACCTCCACGGCCAAAAGGCCACATGCTCCTGAAGCATGCGCGTCTACCAATTCCGCCACTTGGGCATCAATACCGCTTCCATACAGCGCTTTGAAAACAGCACTCAAATATAGGGAGCTTTAGGGAGAAAGTTCAACCCAATTTGAAAATTTTCTCAGAGCCTTTGAAGGAGCTAGTTTTGATGGCGTTCGTTGAAGATGATACGCATCATCTCCTTGTAGCCTTCCGTCAGCTCAACCTCACGACGGGCCATCATGAGTTCCACGGCTTCCAGTGCCTTCTCAATCTTGTAAGGCTGGATGACATTGGATCCGACCCAGCTGAACGAGCGGATGAATTTAGGGGGGAAGTCGCGGGAAAGAATATTGCAGCAGACCCCTGTTACGGTCCCGGAATTGAGAACAGCGTTGATGGCCGTTTTCGAATGATCTCCCAGGATGACCCCCACAAACTGCTGACCGCTGTCCCGGTCTTCGCCGTCATCCCAGTGGGGCACCCGTACGTTGCTGTAGTTGGTTTTTAAATTGGAGATGGTGGCTCCGGCCCCAAAGTTACACCACTGGCCAATAACGGAGTGTCCGATATATCCGTGATGGGCCTTGTTAGAATAGGAGTGAAAAATGGTATGGCTGACTTCGCCTCCCACTTTGCTGACTGGGCCAATGGTGGTATTGCCATAGATTTTAGCTCCAGCTTTAACAATGGCCCCTTCGCAGACGGCTACAGGACCTCGGAGGATGGAGCCAGCCATAACCGTCGCATCCCGGCCGATATAAATGGGGCCTTTCCGTGCATCCAGTACACAGCCGGCTTCAACTTCCGCTCCCTTTTTGATGATAATGTTGTCTTCGTCTTCAAGGGCAGCCCGGCTCGAAATGGTAATGTTTTCCGAATCGCTGGAACCTGAAAGCTGAAAGTCTCGTATAATCTCACGCCCGTTGAACTGGAAGAGTTCCCACAGGTGGCGGATACAGTCAAAGGGTTGTGACTGTATGACCAGCAGGTTACTGAAAGAGGGGCTGCCTTCTTCAATCCAAGCCTGTGAATTCCGGCCGTCCACGCATGCGGCTACAACGGTTGAGTCAACCTGGAGGCAGGTGCCGTTGTTGAGATTCTGTACTTCTTGCAAAAGCTCTCTGGTGGGAAGATATCGCGCATTGATCCAAAGGCAGGAATCATCAGGAGTAATTTCCCCTGTGTCAAAAACATTCCGCAGGTTAGGTCGAACAATCCGGGCAGAGGATTCTTTTCGCAGGGCACGCTGCCATTTTTGCCGGATGGTATAAATGCCGATTCGGAGGTCATCCACTGGACGGCTGAGTGTAAGAGGATGAAAATTCGTCAATTGGTCATCCTCAAAAAAACACAGTTTCATATGCAATTTCCCCTTGTTGATGTTGAAGCAAGTATTTTAAAATCTCTGTCAGAATGATAAATTGCAGTAATCAGTCAAGCAGAGATACGAACAGTATAATAAAAATCATTACTAATATTGGATAGTATTTTATGTGTGGAATAGTTGGGTATATAGGAAAACAACAGGCCAGTGATATCATCATTGAAGGGCTCAAACGGCTGGAATACCGCGGTTATGATTCGGCGGGCGTTGCCCTGCTGAACGGAACGCTGGATATCAAGAAGGGAAAGGGAAAGGTGCAGCGGTTAAAAAGCAAGCTTGCGGCCAGTCCCTGCCGTGGAATGATCGGCATCGGTCATACGCGGTGGGCCACCCACGGCGCACCCAATGACATTAATTCCCACCCGCATGTGAGCCAGTCCGGGAATATCGCTCTTGTTCACAATGGTATCATTGAGAACTATGGATCGTTGAAAAAAGAGCTGAAAAATAAAGGACGATCTTTCCAGACCGATACGGATACTGAGGTGGTAGCGCAGCTGATCGAGGAGATTTACGAAAACGGGGAGAATGTAAGCTTCGAGCAGGCGGTCCGGCTGGCACTCAAGCAGGTGGTCGGAACCTATGGACTGGCTATTCTGCATACCGATGAACCCGACCGAATCATCGTGGCACGCAAAGGGTCCCCACTGCTGCTGGGGATCGGCGATGGCGAGATGTTCATCGCCTCGGATGCATCGCCCATTGTAGGGCATACCAACAAGGTTATTTACCTGGATGACGGGGAGATGGCGATTGTCAGGAAAGACGGTTACGAGGTGAAAACCATTGAGGATATTCCGCTGACCAAAAAAGTGCATGAGCTGGCCCTGAGCCTCGATGAAATTGAAAAGGGAGGATATCCCCATTTCATGCTGAAGGAGATTTTTGAGCAGCCGCGGGCGGTGGCCGACTGTTTGAGGGGACGCCTTAACGTGGAGAATCATTCGGTGCAGCTCGGGGGCCTGACAGACGTCATCGACCGGCTGGCTGCGGCCGATCGACTTATTATTGCGGGCTGCGGCACCAGCTGGCACGCCGGCCTGGTCGGAGAGTACCTTTTTGAGCATCTGGCCAGGCTCCCGGTGGAAGTGGAATATGCTTCGGAATTTCGTTACCGCGAGCCGCTTATCAGTGAAGACGATGTGATGCTTGTTATTTCACAAAGCGGCGAAACGGCTGATACGCTGGCCGCACTTCGGACGGCCAAAGAGCACGGCGCCCTTGCGCTGGGGGTGTGCAATGTCGTGGGGTCGACCATTGCCCGCGATACGGATGCGGGGGTCTACACCCATGCAGGACCTGAAATTGGGGTGGCCTCGACCAAGGCGTTTACAACCCAGGTTTCGGTACTGGTCATGATGGCTATTCTGCTGGGACAAAAACGCGGCACTATTGACAAGGAGTACGCCGCCCGGCTCATCCGTGAGCTCAATGATATTCCGGGAAAAATTGAGAAAATCCTGGATCAAAGTGACTCCGTGAAGCGAATGGCAGAGCTGTTTACCTATGCCCCGAACTTTCTCTACCTGGGCCGCACCTATAATTTTCCTGTTGCACTCGAGGGTGCTTTAAAGCTTAAGGAGATCTCATATATTCACGCAGAAGGGTATCCTGCGGCGGAAATGAAACATGGCCCCATCGCACTTATTGATGCCATGATGCCGGTCGTTGTGATAGCGGCCACCGACCATACCAATGACAAGATGATCAGCAATATCGAGGAGGTGAAGGCACGGAAGGGACGCATCATTGCCATCACCGGCGCCGAGAACAAGGAAGTGATAGACCTGGCCGAGTTCAGCTGTCCTATTCCGGAAACCGAAGATTGCCTGTCTCCTTTGCTGACTTCTATTCCCCTGCAGCTGCTGTCGTACTATATTGCGGTTAACCGGGGCTGTGATGTTGACCAGCCCAGAAACCTTGCCAAGAGCGTCACGGTCGAGTAGTAATCTCCAGCAGTCATTGAATTGCGAATGCATCGTATATGGCAGAAGAGAAGAGCGGGGGGCGACCTTTGGCCTGCAGGGATCATAACTTTTTTGTATGATGCCCGTATACTTGCCTAACCGGGAATAAAATGAATACTTATGATTACAAAAATACTTGTCAATAGTCTTGCCGTACTAGCTATCGGTTACCTGCTGAAAGGGATCAGGGTTAAAAACTACTGGACTGCTCTCGGGGCCGCGATTCTGCTTGCGCTGGTCAATGCGTTTGTAAAACCGATAGTGGTGTTTTTGACACTCCCGATTACCATTATCACCCTGGGCCTGTTTCTGGTGGTAATCAATGCCCTTATGCTGATGCTGGTTGAAGCCTTGCTGGATGGACTGGAGATTAAGAATTTCTGGTGGGCGGTGGTCTTTGGAATACTGCTTTCTTTCGTAAATGTAATCTTTCTTTGATTACGCCACGTGCGTATTTCCCAGGGAGATGCTTCGCTGTTCACCACTGTTGATTTCCAGGGTGTATACTTTGGCCGGGGGAAGATTACGCAGGACAATTTTCTTATCCTGCCCGTATTTTTTAACAATTTCCTCCTCAAAATCACTTTTGAAGTTTCGAAACTTCACATATTTGAAGTAGCTGATGCAGGCATCGGAGGAACATAGACTAAGCTTTTTCTTCCAGATTTCCTGGCTGATCTCTTCAGGCATATTTTCGTAGGGAAGACTTGAGAAAATGAAGTCGTATTTATAGTCAGGCTGGAATTGTAGAATGTCAGCATGATGCACCTGGAGGTTGGGCCGGCGGTACTGGCTCTTGACGATCTGGTAGAACTTTTTATGGATTTCAACAACATCCAGCTTGTCTTCCGGCCGCAGATACTTGAGGATCTGTTTGGTCAGTGGACCGGTACCGGGTCCGACTTCCAGGATTCGCAGGGGAGGGCAGGCTTCTGTACTTACCTCTTTCCTAAGTTGAGCAACCAAGTCTTCCGCAAGGAATTTAGAGCTGGGTGCTATAGCCCCCGTCTGTTTTAAATCCTTGAAGAAGTAGAGTAAGTGTTTCAGAGGTTTAACAGTAGATTTCGCCATAGTGAGTTAAAGGTAATAAAGCTGATACAATTTGACTAATTCTTACTCCAGAGCATCACGAACCGCAAAGGGACGGTCTGCCTTTGCCGCCAGATAACATATATTGGCCAACGATTAGAAAAAATACAAATTATATTTTTTTACATCTATGTTCATTGTTATGCTTGAATCATTCCGTTACAAGCGCAACCTTTGGTAAGCTAAAAACAACCCCAGATAATGCGATACGCTGATATGATTTTTTCGAATTTGACAGATAATAAAAGAGCGGTTTCAGTGCTGTTGATGGTATTGCTGTTGGCAGGGTGTACGTCCACACGGAAAACCGCCCAGCAGCCGGCTTCATCCAAGCAGGCCGACAAAAGTGAATACGAGGCCTACGACAAAGTGATAACTGATGAGGCCGAGAGTGATGAAGGCCTCTTCAAGGTCCACAAGGTTGACGGCAAATATTACTACGAAATACCCGACAGTCTGCTGGGACAGGAGATGCTGCTGGTAAGCCGCATCGCGGGAACGCAGAATGATCTGAGTTTTGGCGGGGCGGGCATGAAGGCTCGTTCGCAGCAGGTAGTGCGGTGGCAAAGGAAAAATGGCAACATCCTGCTTCGACACGTTTCACACGAAAGCATTGCCGATGAGGACCATCCCATCTACCGGTCGGTGCAGAATAATAATTTTGAACCAGTGGTTCACAGCTTTGAGATTGAAACGATCGGGAAAGATACGGTTTCCCGGACCCGTGTTATCGATGTGACGGATTTCTATACCTCTGATGTACAGCTTATAAGCGGGTTGAGCAAGGCACAGCGCAAGCAGTTCCAGGTACGACGCCTGGATGGCAGCCGCAGCTTCATCGACAGCATTCGGTCTTACCCGGAAAATATTGAAACGCGTCATATCCTGACGTATGATTCCAATAACCCCCCGGCTGATGCTGCAACGGGAACCATATCGCTTGAAATGAACCAGTCGATGATCCTCCTGCCGGACGAAAAAATGGAAAAGCGGACGGTTGATAATCGCGTGGGCTATTTCTCGATTGACCAGGTGGAATATGGAGGTGAACGGCACAGGGCCGACCAGCAACAGTTTGTTACGCGCTACAAACTGGTACCCAAAGACAGGGAAGCCTATCTGGACGGCCAGCTGGTGGAACCCGTCGAGCCTATTGTATACTATATTGATCCGGCGACACCCAGAAAATGGCGGCCGTATATCAAACAGGGGGTTGAAGACTGGCAGAAAGCCTTTGAGGCGGCCGGGTTCAAGAATGCGATTATTGCAAAAGATCCACCTTCTGAAGAAGAAAACCCTGAATTTTCGCCGGAAGACGTACGCTATTCGGTCATCCGGTACATCGCCAATGATATTCCAAACGCGATGGGACCGCATGTACACGATCCCCGAACGGGGCAGATCCTGGAAAGCGATATTCTCTGGTACCACAACGTGATGAACCTGCTGCGCAACTGGTACTTTGTTCAGACGGCAGCAGCCAATCCCAAGGCCCGGTCCATACAGTTTGAGGATGAAGTGATGGGTGAGCTCGTCCGGTTTGTTTCCTCCCACGAGGTGGGACATACCCTCGGGCTGCCGCATAACTGGGGATCCAGCTATGCCTATCCCGTCGACTCGCTGCGTTCGCCCTCGTTCACGGCCCGGCACGGGACGGCCCCCTCCATCATGGACTACGCCCGTTTTAACTATATCGCCCAGCCCGGAGACGGGGTGGAAAATTTTCACCCCGCCATCGGGGCGTATGACGAATGGTCGATCAAGTGGGGTTATACCTGGTTTCCAGAGACCATGAGCCGTGAAGAGCGGGAGGCCACACTCCATGAGTGGACCCGCCAGCGGGCTGATGATCCGGTATACTTTTATGGCCGGCAGACAGGAAGTAAAATTGATCCCCGCTCGCAGAACGAAGATCTCGGGAACGATGCCATGGAGGCGAGCAGGCTGGGTTTAGCCAACCTGGAACGAATTACCGACCGGCTGATAGCATGGACCGAGCGTGAAGGGGCTGATTTCGAGGAGCTGGAAGAACTTTATAACAACATTATCGGGCAATGGAGCCGCTATATGGGACATGTGACCAAGAACGTGGGCGGTGTCTATGAAAATTATAAAACCTATAGCCAGGAAGGACCCGTCTACGAACCGGTGCCCCGGGAGATCCAGGAGCGAGCGGTTGATTTTCTGTCAGAACGTGCCTTCGTGGTGGCAGACTGGATGCTGAACAGGGACGTTTTGAGCCGGATCAACCAGTCGACAGTAGTAAATAATATGCGAAATGCCCAGGTGCGGGTGCTCAATGATTTGACGAATCCCCAGCGTATTGCCCGCCTCATTGAATTTGAGGCCCGGAGCACAGCCGATACCTATGATGCCCTTGAGATGATGGACGATGTTCGGGAGGGAATCTGGAGCGAGCTCAGAGATGGTCAGTCCATCGGGGTCTACCGCCGGAACCTGCAGCGCGCCTACATCGAACGTATGGAGTACCTGATGAATGAAGAATTGCCGAACATATCTTCTCCCATGAAAGAATATTACGGGTGGACGGATGTTGACGTCAGTCAGTCGGATATTCGTCCCATTGTCCGCGACCAGCTTGAGATCCTGCTGGATGATATACGCCGGTCGGAGGGGCGTTCGGGCGATCGGGCAACGGAAGTTCACCTGTCGGATGCCCGGGTCCGTATCGATAATATTCTGGATCCCGGGGAGTAATGACCCCGTACTTGTGGGACTGGTCTAAGGCCCCGGCTTCTACAGGGCTTTTGGAGTGGCCATACGGCAAAAAGGGGTTGACGGGAACAGGTTGTATGTAAAAGGTTATATCAATTAAGTTGATGGCAAGTGGACCAGAGGTATATAATGGAAAAAATTATAGCTGTATTACTGGTTGGTGTCTTTATCGGGGCCTGCAGCGATGAGCGCAGATCTTCTGCTCCGCCAACGGAGATTGCGGGGACTACCTACAGTGGAATTATTCCCTGTGCTGATTGTGAAGGGATTCTCTATGAGCTTGCTCTGCATGAAGATCAGCACTATGAATCCAGTTCCATTTATCTAGGCAAAAGCAGCCGGCCGTTTACAGAAACCGGTTCCTATGCGATTCGTGACGACTCGATTCTGGTGTTGGAAGAGAGGTCAGGCGGCGAGAGGTATTTTATGATTGATGACAGTACACTGGTGATGCGCGATCGCAACAAGGAAAAGATAACCGGATCGCTGGCCGCTCGTTATATTCTGAATCGCGGAGACAGGCCGATGGCTGGTGAAACTGGGCAGTGGGATGAACTTCGTGAACAGGGCATCGACTTCCGGGCGGCCGGAAATGAACCATTTTGGAATCTGGAAATAGATTTTGACAAGCTGATGCGCTTTAAGGCTCTGGATGGTGATGCGGTAGAAACCTCGGCGCCGGAGATGAAGAAGGATACCGCCAGCCGGGCTCGGCTGCTGATGGCTGAGACCGGACAAGGCATCTGGAAAGTCGCCCTCTATCCGGTGGGATGTCTCGATAGCATGTCGGGCAAGTACTTTTCGCACCGCGTAGTTGTAACATCCGGTGCCGATACGTTCCGGGGATGCGGGGAGTTTATCAATGATCGCTATCGCCTGCATGATTTCTGGATATTGCATTCGTTTGACGGGGAGGAAATTGCACATCAGCAACAGCCGGTCCTCAGTTTCAATCTGGTCGACAGCCGGGTGCAGGGCAACAGCGGTTGCAATCAGCTGATCGGAGAAATCATCGCAGACGGAGAACAGCTCTCCCTCGGCCGGCTTGTCAGTACTAAGATGGCCTGTTCGGATTCCATGAAATTGGAAACGGCATTTTTGGATGCGCTGTCCCGGACTGACAGTTACAAGGTCAGCAGGGGAGAACTGTTGCTCTTGCAGGATAACGACACGCTTATGGTACTGCACCGGGCTGAGTGAAGAAGGCCGCTACAGGTCCGTGAGAACGTCCAGCAATGCCTGAAGATCTTCGTGGTCGTTATACACGTTGGGAGATATTCGAAGGGCCGATCCGCGCAGTGACAGGTGAATGTTTTCCTGGACAAGCCGTTGATTAAGTTCCGCCGGGTCAATATGTGCCGGGAACCGGATGCCAAACAGATGATGCGCCCGCCATGCCGGTTCCTCAATTTGATAACCGTACGGTCGTAATTCCCGGACGAGTTCCCCGGTCAATTTCTTACAGTAGGCCTGGATATTTGAGATTCCCCACTGCCTGAGTTGGCGCAATGCTTCAATCATCATGGGAACAAGGATAAAATTACTGCGCTCTCCCACATCAAATCGGATGGCTCCGGGCTGATACCGGTCGCTGTAGTTTACCAAACCTGAAAAGTCTTCACTGTTTTCACGCTCGATCCATCCTTCTTCAATAGGGATCCCGTTGATGAACTTTTCGCCAAAATATCCCAATGCGATGGAGTAGGGCCCCAGCAGCCATTTATAGCCGGAGCAGATAACGGCATCGGGCCTGATGCTTTGCACGTCAAGGGGAAGGGCGCCAACGGACTGTGTGCCATCGATCACAAAATAAGCATCAGCTTCATGCGCCCGTGCTCCAATCTTTTCCAGATGAAAGAGTGTCCCGTCAGCCCAGTGCACATTTCCAAGGGCAACCAGCAGGGAACTGGCATCAATGGCATCGAGAATCCGTTCATTCCACTTTTCTCCTCTGCCTTCCGGGGCGGTCGGAGCTTCAATAATGTTCAGCTGGCAGTCATGGCGGGCACAAAACTGTCGCCATGGATAAACGTTGCTGGGAAACTGTTCGCCAGCGATGACAATAGAAGTTCCTTTACGGTGGTCCAGATTCCCTGCAACAGTGGATAAACCATAGGAGGTGGAAGGAAGTATGGCAATATTTTCGGCCTTTGGGGTATGGATTAAATGCGCAAAAAGATCTCTGAGCTGATGGCTCTCCTCAAAAAAATGATCGGGGCTTATTTCCCAGGGGCGGCGCTTCCTTTGAATTCCCGCTATGCCGGCGGTTTCCACCGTTTTCAGGAGCGGGGCCATATAGGCGCAGTTGACGTAATGGTGATCGTCGGGCAGAGAAAAACGTTGTTTTTGGCACTCCATCTGATATCTCGAAAAAGTAAGCCTTACATTATCATGCAGGGATTTCTCCTGGTAACATTAAGGGTTCCCCCTTTAATCTTCAAGCGTCAACTGGTCGGTTATGCGGAAACTTTCCGGTCCCAGTTGAAAAAGAACATCAAAGAGGGAGCACCAGGGCTCAAACTGTTCGAAATGCTGGTGATAGCGTGGATGGCAAAAGGTCGGTTCTGCCTTGTTTTCGGCCTGGCGCAGGTAATGGCGGCTGTCATATTCCTGGTACAGCAGGTCGGCCCCTACACGTTTGGCAAAGCGGTCGGGGTCGGAGGTGTACCCGGGGAGGGTGCTGGCCATTTCGTACTGCAGCCTTATATCCATAAAGCGGAGCAGCCTCCGCTGCATGTGCATGACAAAAGGCATCAGGCGGGTATACTGGCGGGCTGATTCCAGGTCGGCTTTTATTTCAGGTTGATAGAAATCGTAATAAATGCTGTTGCTGTAGTTGTATTTGAGGGTACGCAGCAGCGGTGAAATCCAGTCCGCGGAGTGGTTGATTCGAACTTCTCGAATGGGTTTTTTCCGGTCTTCCGTCCGAACGGGAATGTTGATCCACTGGGTACCACTGGGCACGCGGATTCGGGCGCGATGCACCCGGCTTTTGCGCGACCACTGTTCGGTGTCCTGCAGAACGATACGGTCGGCCTGCTGCATGATGGCAAGATCATAGAGGTTGGGCGCCAGCTGTGGTGATAGAAGTGCCAGTGTCATCGGGTTCGTTTATTTGAAAGAAGCTTTCAGGCTCTGCGGTAGACCAATGATAGGTTTTTTAAAGACCCGGAGCAACGGTCGTAAAATATTAGTGAGACAATCATTAACATTAATGCTGAAGAAGCATTATTTTTAACCACGCCAAAAAGGAATTCAAAAATAATTTATATAGTATATATGGAAGGTTCTGTACGTGTACGATTCGCACCGTCACCCACCGGTCTGTTGCACATTGGTGGACTGCGCACGGCATTATATAACTATCTGTTTGCCAAAGGACATGAGGATGGGGTCTTTGTACTCCGGATTGAAGATACCGATCAGACCCGTTACGTAGAGGGGGCCGAGGAAGATATCATCAACTCCCTGGTTTGGACGGGCATGGACTTTGACGAGGGGCCCGGAAAGCCGGGCGGGGTGGGTCCCTATCGACAGAGCGAACGTAAGGATATCTATGAAGAATATGCGGAGCAGCTTGTAGAGCAGGGGCAGGCCTATTATGCCTTTGACACCCCGGAGGAGCTGAATGATATGCGCGAGCGTCTGAAAAAATCCGGCAATCCTTCTCCCAAGTACGATGCCATTACCCGTATGTCGATGAAGAACAGTCTCACCCTTCCCCAGGAAGAGGTGGATCGCATGCTGAAGGACGGCGATGATTATGTGATTCGGCTGAAAGTGCCGCGGCGCGAGACCATCCGATTTGAGGATGAAATTCGGGGCTTTGTCTCTTTTGAAAGCAAAGGGCTTGACGACCAGGTGCTGCTGAAGTCGGACGGCATGCCGACCTATCACCTGGCTAATGTGGTGGATGACCACCTGATGGGAATCACCCATGTGATACGGGGCGAGGAATGGCTCAGCAGCGCTCCCAAACACATCCTGATGTATGAATATTTTAACTGGGAACCGCCCCGCATGGCCCACCTGCCGCTCATCATGTCGCCCAGCGGCGGTAAACTTTCCAAGCGCAAGGCTGAAAGTGAGGGTATTCCCATCAATACGCGGGATTATATCGACCAGAAGTTTGAACCCGAAGCGCTGGTCAATTTCCTGGCCTACCTCGGATGGAGCCCGGGCGACGACAGTGAGGTCCACACAATGGATGAGCTTGTCGACCTGTTTTCGCTGGACCGCGTGAGCAAGGGCGGGGCGGTGTTCGACTACAAGAAGCTGATTTGGTACAATGAACATTACCTGCGGGACAAACCGGCTGAGAAGCTGTGGCCGCGGGTCAGGGAGATCGCCGGCGAGCACGGTCTCGAGCCCGATGAAGAATATATGAAGCAGATTATCGAGCTGATGAAAGACCGGGTCAGCAAGATCGAGGATTTTGTGACCATGGGGCGCTTTTTCTTCGATGATCCGGAGGAATATGAGGAAAAAGCGGTTAAGAAGTGGAAAGACAACAGCGGGGAACTGCTGCAGGCCTATGTCGATAAAATTGATGAGCTCGACGAGGAGGACTTTGAGGCCAAGACCCTGAAGAATAAGATCAAGGAAGTTATCAAGGCCCATGATGTTGGCTTTGGTCCACTGATGATGCCACTTCGGGTGGCTGTTTCGGGTATGGGATATGGCCCCGACCTGACGCCCACAATCGAATTACTGGGCAAGGAGACAACCATTCGCCGCATCCACAGGGCCATCGAGAAGCTGGGTTGATTGTGGAGTCTTGGTTTCACAGAACCCAACAGGTTGCTTCAATCTGTTGGGTTTTTCTCTGTGATCGGGCGGATGCCAAAATATGGCAAATACGCATACAGATTGTATCTTCCTGCATATCAAAATGACTAGCTCTAAACTAATGACGGAGGCGATTAAATGAAGCGAAAGCTCCTCGCAATGGCAGCTGTTTGTAGCATTGTTTTTCTATTTGTTGGCGTAGGGTATGCATTTCCCGGGGAATCAGCCGGGGGGGCGGGAGTCACCGGATCCTGGCTCAGCATACTGCCTCCACTGGTGGCCATAGGCATAGCCTTGTTATTTCGGCAGGTTCTCTTTGCCTTGTTCCTGGGGATATGGTGTGGTGCCTTTTTGATCGGGGATCTCTCATTTTCCGGGGTCTTTACCAGCTTCTTCACCACGCTCAGCGGCTATATTGTTCCGGCAACAGCCGATGTAAGCCATATGAGTATTATTGTTTTCACCTTGCTGATTGGCGGGATGGTGGGAATTATTACCGACAACGGAGGCACCCGGGGCGTAATTCAAAACATTACCCGGTATGTCAGGACCAAAGTGCATGGTCAGCTGGTGACGTCCCTGATGGGTTTTATTGTTTTTTTTGATGATTATGCCAATACCATGGTGGTCGGCAATACAATGCGGCCGTTGACGGATAAGCTTCGAATTTCTCGTGCCAAGCTGGCCTACCTGGTGGATGCCACTGCTGCTCCTGTTGCCACTATAGCCCTTGTCAGTACCTGGATTGGGGCCATGGTGGGCTTCATAGCTGATGCTGAGGAGAAAATGCCCAAATTTAATGAATCAGCCTACGCCGTTTTTATCAACTCGCTGCCGTATAACTTTTATGCTTTTTTCACCATTTTCTTTGTGCTGCTGATTGCCTGGTCGGGGCGCGATTTCGCAACGATGCTCAAGGCGCGCATCAAGCTCTATAAAGCCAAACACGATCCTACGCTGGACACCTACAACCTCTGGAAGGACAAAATTGAGGATGATGAAAAGAAGAAGACCGTATCGCACTGGAGCAATGCGGCTGTTCCCATTGGCACGCTTATTCTGGGTACTGTCGCCGGTTTGCTTGTTACAGGAGAGGGAGGTACGGTCCAGTCTATTATCGAAACTGCAGACTCCTACAAAGCCTTGCTTTGGGGCTCGCTCCTTTCCATTGTTGTAGCCATAGTGATGACGCTCGCCAGGCGACTATTATCCGTTGATGAGCTGCTCGAGGGGATGATGGAGGGGATGCACACGATGTTCGACGGCCTGCTTATCCTGGTGATGGCGTGGGCCCTCAGCGCCATCACGGTTGAATTGGGCACCGCAGACTATCTGATGTCTGTCTTTGGAGATACACTTAACCCGTTCTGGCTGCCCGCCCTGGTCCTGGTACTGTCCGCACTGACATCTTTCGCTACAGGATCCAGCTGGGGTACAATGGGGATCCTGATGCCCCTGGTGGTCCCACTGGCCTGGGAAATAGGTAACAACAGCGGTTTGCCGTTTGAGATGACTCATGAAATCATCTATGCAAGTGTAAGTGCCGTTCTGGGGGGCTCGGTATGGGGTGATCACTGTTCTCCCATCTCCGATACGACCATTCTGAGTTCTATTGCCACCCAGTGCGATCATGTGGAGCATGTAAATACGCAGCTGCCCTATGCGATGATTGTGGGCGGTATCAGTATCTCAGGCATGGCGGGCATACTTGTTTTTGGTATCCCCTGGTGGATAATCTATCCGCTGGGAATTGCAGTCATTGCAGGCATTATCTACAGGTTTGGCGAAGTCCCGGACCCGGAGGAGTACACACCGGAGGGGAAGGAGGCGGCAATGACATCGCTGGATTAAAAGAAAGAAATTAATGCGGGCAGCCGGCTGATCCAACCGCTTTCCTAAGGGGTCGGCAGAAGGGGAAATTCATAATGGTTTTCTTCGGTAATTTCCTGGGTTCCTGCTTTAAACCGGCGTTCCCTGAACGTCACTTGGTGGTTTTTATCAATGAGCAACAGCGTTGAGCAGCGGGTGCCGTAATCCTCTCCTTTGATGAAAACGGGAGAAACCTTTTTTTCTATTTCTTGCGGGATGCCTGTATCCGGCAGCTGGCTGTCAGGGGCCTGGGCATCATCGTATAGAAGCTCAAACAGAGCTTCTTCAGAAAAGTACGGCTGCTTGAGAAGCTGTTCCAGGCGTTCCTTGGATCGGTTGACCTTTGGCCATGGCTTATCCAGCAGGTGATTGCTGAGACCGTAAATGCCGGATGACAGCTGACGAATTTCCTGCTGCTGGTTGGAGTAGTAATACAATTTTTCGGGCGTTCCTGCCAGGAGGTTGAAGCCCATGTACCGGTCGGCTTTCTGGTGGACATCACTGAGATAATCACCGGGTGGACGAGTCTTTTTCAGATAATCCAGGACCAGGTGACCACGGCTGGGCGGGTGTGCTTTTGAAATACCCGGATCCCTGAAATTTGTGACCGCGGAAAACCGCCCGGTGCGGCTGATGCCCATCCACGTACCGCCGGCCTCCAGATCTTTTCCGGCCAGGATATCATGGTGGTTGTCCCAGAATCGGGCAGCACGGGTTGGCCGCTGGTGGTGTTCATCGCGGTTGGCCGCAAGGACCAGCGGGTATTCGGGATGATGGTTATATGCAAATGCAATGAGACACATACAGATAAAAATAATCATTCAAATTTAACGGGGCCACTAAGCTTTCATATTAACAATGATTGGTAAATATTAATTCTCAAAACATTTTCACATATTCTACGTGAAAGAGTAAAAATGAATACGTAACCTTTTTAGTACTCTTTAGGTGAATATTACAGGCCGGGAATATATTCTGTTGGTGGTGGGGCTGCTTGCAGCAGTGTGTTTTTTTGTTATCTATCCTTCGCAGGATCCACGCAGTACGATTGAGCTTACCATGGATAAAAGTGAAATCCGGCAAAAAGCTGAACAAAAGCTGGACTCATTCGGTTATGCGGTTCAGCAGTTTGACAGCGATGTATCATTCGGAGTGCGCAGTGAGCTCCTGGATACCCTTCAAGAACGCATAGGGCGGCCGCAGTTGATC
Source organism: Fodinibius sediminis (assembly GCF_900182555.1). GTDB lineage: Bacteria > Bacteroidota > Rhodothermia > Balneolales > Balneolaceae > Fodinibius > Fodinibius sediminis. The sequence continues at coordinate 106,681 of NZ_FXTH01000005.1, forward strand.
AATCAGTTGCGGGAAGGTACGGTTCAAAATATATCGGCCTTTTACTGGGAGGTCACTTTTGATCCCATTACGGATAGCCAGCAGGACGGGACGCACAATGCTGGCAGCGATGAGCCGGAGGAGGGCCCCGGCCGCTTCGAAGAGGGCATCCAAATGCGTTTTGATATGAACGGGGATCTCCTGGAAATGCGTAATTCACAGGCTATCATGCCCCTGGCCATGGTTCATCGGCCTGTGTTGTCCTCTCTTTTTGGTGATGAGCGGGAACAGGCGAAGGAGCAGCTTGCGATGCTGAGTGATTCGGTGATAAGCCGCCAGTTTCTGGTTGAGATGCGACCCCGCCGATCTGAAGCGTACAACCGGCAGGAAACCATGCTTTCACGGCTGGCAAGGAGTCTTGAACAGGAGCGGCCGTTTCGGCTCTATACCGGGGATATCGAGAATATGGCCTCCTATTATTTGTCCCGCACAGGATGGGAACCTTCTGTTTTGCAGGGGGATACCGTCAGGCTGGGCCGGATTGGCAATATCAGTACGGCTACTATTCGCTACGATTGGACCAACCCTCAGCTGCGCCAGCAGCAGTCCATCAGTTTGCGGGTGACCGCTACCGGAGCACTGATTGACATGAATACCTCTTATCAACTCGGTTCGGAAGAAGGAGTTAATTTACAGGAAATCTGGCCCGTATTACGCAATGCCCTCATTTTCCTGTTTTGCCTGGGGGGCATCATTATTTTCTTTTTTCGAATTCGTGCCCGTGCCATCGATACCAAACCTGCACTGATGATTGCAATTCTGGGGGGGACTGCGGCTGCTGTAGCCATGCTGTTGTCGGTAATTCCCCAGGTTGATTTCTTTACGGATCCCAATAACTGGACCACCGCTATTGTGATCCTGATAGGGGTCGGAATCACGGGAGCAGCTGCTTCCCTGGCCTTCTTCGTATTCTCTGCCATCGGGGATTCTATTACCAGGCAGCATTGGCCGGAGAAATTGAATATCTACGATTATTTGAGGCAGGGGATGATTTTTAATAAACCCGTCGGTTATGCCATTATGCGGTCGGTGATCCTGGCCTTTATTATGGTGGGACTCTGGACCGTAATGCTGTGGCTGCTTCCCCATCTATATATCGACATATCTCAAGTCTTCCTGCATGAAAAAGCTGTATGGGCTCCGCTGTATCTGCTGTTGTACAACGGATGGGGTGCGTTGAGTGTGGTACTGGGGATCTTTTTGGTGCTGGGCGGACAGGCTTATGCACAGACCAAGAGCAAAATAACTGCTTCCCTGCTGATGATTTTTGCCTGTATTGTGGTAGCTCCGGTCGTGGGTTCGTACGGTCCGGTTACGCAAGAGCTTATCATGGCCTCAGCCATGGGACTGGCGCTGGTCTTTATCTACCTTGAGTGGGACGCCGTCACCGTGCTGCTGAGCTATTTTCTTTTCCTGGGACTTGTTCGTACCAGCGCGGGCTGGACGGTAGACGGCACATTGGATGGCTACGTATTTCTTTTCTATATGATGGTCATTGGGGGGCTGTTTTTATTTGGAATAGTTGCTGCACTGCAGGGCAGGGAGGAGCAGTCCCTCTCCCGGTTTGTGCCTGAGTACGTAGAGGAACTGGCTCAGGAAGAGCGAATAAAACAGGAGCTCCAGATTGCCCGGGAGGTACAGCAGTCTTTCCTGCCGGTTAAAACGCCCGAATTTGAATACCTAGAGCTGGCAGCCATATGTAAGCCCGCCTACGAAACGGGGGGCGACTATTATGATTTTATACAGCTGGATGATCACCGGGTAGCTGTGACAATAGGTGATGTAAGCGGAAAAGGAATCCAGGCTGCCTTCTATATGACATTCATTAAAGGGATACTACATAGTTTATGCAGGGAGATTGAATCGCCGGCGGAGCTTCTCAAGAAAACCAATCGTCTTTTCTGTGATAATGCGGCCCGCGGTGTATTTATCTCATTGGTATATGGCATTATCGACCTGGAGAAACAGGAATTCTATTTTGCACGAGCCGGGCACAATCCCATCCTGCATGTCAATGCCGCTGCAGGAAGCATCAGGGAGCTGCAGCCGCGGGGACTGGGGATAGGGCTGACCACCGGCAAGCCGTTCGATGATAACATAGAGGAGATGAAGCTCCAGCTCGACAGGGATGACCTGCTGATTCTTTATACCGATGGCATTGTAGAAGCCCTGAATGAAAATCATACCTTCTATGGAACCCACCGGTTTAATAACCTGCTGGGCAGGCAGGGCAATGCGTCCGCAGCAAATATATTAACAGCCATATCCGAAGATGTAAATGCTTATATTGGCAATGCCAAACAGCATGATGATATGACCATGGTGGTGATGAAACTGGTGAAGTGAATAATGAAGACGAACTAATATAATTCCAATGACGGTCCGCAGCGTTTATCTGTTCCTTGTTGTTTTTTTGTTCCACAGTCAGTTGGCGACGGCTCAGACGATCGACTGGATGAGCCTCGAAAAGGCACAGTCATTGGCTGCTGAATCCGGCAAAAAAGTACTGCTGTATTCCGAAGCACAGTGGTGCGGGTATTGCAAAAAGATGAACAAGGAGGTTTTTCCAGAGCAATCGGTAGTGGACAGCCTCCATAAATACTTCTACCCGGTGCGCATCGATATTGAATCAAAGGATGCAGTACTGTTTAATGATGAGCGCTTCACTGAACAGTCACTTGCCCGGGCTTTTCGGGCGATACGGACGCCTACTACAATATTCATTAATTCGGATGGTTCGCTCATAGGAACTCAGCCCGGTTTCCTGCCCGCTGAAATATTTGATAAACTACTGGCATATGTAGGTCGTGATTACCACCGGCGGCTCAGCTTTGAGGAATATCTGGGTAACCAGGGCATTACAATTGATTAAGATATTTTTACTGTAATCGGCTTTTGATATTAATATATTGGCAGAGATATTGAATTAGCGATTATTAACCCCAGTTATGGTACTAAGCCAAGCAATAGAAGATTACCTGAAAACGATTTATACTCTTCAGTCTGAGGGAGACCGAGCTTCTACGACCCAAATTGCCAAATCTCTGGAGGTTTCCTCTGCCTCGGCGACCAATATGATCAAGCGTCTGGCCAAAATGGGGCTGGTCGATTATAAGTCGTACAAAGGATCCCGCCTCACCACATCGGGTCGCAAGATTGCCCTTGAGATTATACGCCATCATCGCCTGTTGGAGCTGTACCTGCTGGAAGTCATGGGCTATTCGTGGGATGAAGTGCATGATGAGGCCGAAAAGCTGGAGCATCATATTTCAGAGCGTTTTGAAGATAAGATTGCAAAGCTCCTGGATGACCCGACCCACGATCCACACGGCGATCCGATTCCGACCAAAGAGGGACTGATGCCTGAGATGGATTCGCAGCCCCTTATTAATGCCGAGGTCAATCAGCAATACATTGTCAGCCGCGTAAAAGATCAGGATCCGGAAGTACTGCGGTATCTCGAGGAGATCGGGCTGCTGCCGGGGGTTAAGATAACAATCAAGGAGAAGGGGCCTTTCAAGGGACCGATAACGCTGTTGGTCGAAAGTGATCAGCAGGTCGTCGGAAACGAGGTAGCCTGCAGTATATTTGTTGCAGAGCTGTAGGAAGGGGAGCTAAAAGCCGTTCTTTTTTTGAAAGGCTTCAAACGACTGGTGGTGATAAGCCTCGGTTGCGATATACGTTAACAGGGGCTTGAGTGTTTTTTTATCCACGAATCCTGTTATATGGAGCAGATAATCCCCTCGAGCGTTAAGAAACACCAGGGTGGGCACTTGTTGTGCTCCGAATTTTTGAGCCAGCCTAAGAGAGGTGATCTTTTGTCCCCGGTAGTGGTGTTCGGCTTCCCGGTTGTCACGATTGATGCGTGTTAGAACGAACTGACCAGACAATTCAACAGTCAGCGCCGGATATACTTCATTTTTCAATTTATGGCACCAGCCGCACCAGGGAGCCCAGACATCCACAAGTACGGGGCGGTTGCTGCTGTCGGCTCTGGCAAGCGCTTCCTCAAAAGGGAGCCATGTCAGTGATTGAGCATGACCGGCGGATGGCTGTATCGAAAGCAGGAGCAGTACAACCAGGCTGCCGGGGAGCATTGTTTTAGCATTGTTCATGAAGGGAAGCATAATTTGGTGACCCGGACGTTATCGCAGATTCAGGCGCATACCAGCGGCAAATGTGCGGCCCACCATTGGACCCCAGCTGTAGATGGTGTCAAATTGTGGACCGAATGGAGCATCGGCACCAACCAACGGACTGCCCTGGGTATAATTGAATAGGTTCTCGACCGAAAGGTATGCTTCAAACCCAAGGCCCCGGGCATTGTTAACGTTCGCGAACTCTCTGGTAAGCTTGATATCGTGGGTGGTATATGCTGGCGACCAGCGATCACGGCCGAAACCTTTAACATAGCTGTCAGGCATGCGTTTCGATCCGACCAGGCTGCCGCTATATCCTATAGACAGCTTAACAGCCTTGATATTGTACGATGCCCCAAAGGCTCCGATATATTTGGGCGCATAGGCCAGGGCCTGCCGCCGGCTGTCTTCCTTGGTAAAAACATTCATGAGCGTAAAGCTGGCGTTATAACTCAGTGGGAAAAGGGTAAAATTTTGATCCAGGTCAACTGAGAAACCACGACTGACGGAAAAGCCATCCAGGTTTTCGTACACAATGAGGTTGGGATCCTGATCATAATCCGGGATAATTTTGTTTGAAAAGCGGGTATAGAAACCGTCTAGCGTTAGTGTCAGTGGATTGGAGTCCAGCCTAAAAATATGTTCCAGGCTCACCGTAATACTATGGGAACGTTCAGGTTCCAAGTTCTCAGAAAAGACTACTTCTCGCGAGCCGGTGAGGGCCGCGTGGTCTTCCGTAAAAACATTTACCACCCTGAAACCGGTGCCTGTGGCCATCCGGAGCGTAGTGTAGGCACCGGGACGATATTTTAGTGACAGTCGCGGGGCGGTGACGAATCCATGTTCGCTGTGATGATCCAGCCGAATCCCGCCCAGCAGTGTGAGAGTCTTCAATGTGACTTCGGCCTGGCTGAATATACCCGGAATGAGACGGCGGTCCGGGCCTCGCGCCGTAGCCGGGGTGTTGTCATTATAATACTCGTAGCGGGCGGTAGCGCCGGCCAGAAGCACCATAAGTTCAGAAAGCGGCTGGGTCCAGGTTGCCTGGCCAAAGGCAATACGCTGGGTTGCAACATACGGGGTGGGCCCGTAATAGCTGTCCTGGTGGTGATGGGTTATTGCACTGCTGATACGAAGATTCTGGTCCAGGCCAGCCGGGAAATAATTCCCCAGCAGTTCAAAACGACGCGTATCGATGGATTCGCCGTAGATCTCATTTGAACCGCGGAGATCGTCGGAATAGGCCCGAACACCCCCTGTTCGATTTTCATCGTAAATTTTTGCCGCCACATTCATCCGCTCGCTGCCATTGGATCCCAGCAGGGTCCCCTTTCCAAAAAAAGAGAACCGTGATCGTTTGGCGGTATCATTGAAGAGATCAGCATTTTTATCCCTGAAGCGCTCCATTCGCAGTATATTGCCGCTGATAAAACTTTTAAATCGATCAGTCTTGGGCGAAGCGGCAAGATTTATATTGGTTTCGGAGGTACTTTTGGCATATACGTCGGAAACCAGTGAGGGAGTGTTTGCAGGATCTTTTGTAATGATATTCACCACGCCTCCGAGGGCCTGCGTACCATAGAGAGTGGACTGCGGTCCCTTGATAACCTCCACCTGGTCGATGATGGATGGACTTATTCCATTCAGCCCATAGACGGAGGCCAGTGCTCCCATGACGGGCATGCCGTCGATCAGTACCGCTGTATTGGGACCTTCAACGCCATTGATCCGTATGGCATTGGTGCCGCAGACACCACAATTCAGCTGGGTGGAAAGACCATTGACCTGATCAATAAGATCCATGATGTTTGAACTCATACGACCCTGTTCCAGCCGACGAGGAGATATGACCGATACTTTGACCGGGGAATCCTTGACAAAGGTTTCTCTCATGGTACCGGTGACAACAACCTCACCAAGCTTTTCTATTTTGGGCTTAAGAGGGATCTGTAACCTCCGTTCTTCGCCGGCCCGGATGGTCACCAGCTGACGATGTGTGTGATACCCTACAGTCGAAACGACCAGGGTATAGGAGCCCGGTTTAATATTATCGATGAGGAAGATGCCGCTGCTGTCAGTGGTAGTTCCTCGCTGGATATTTTGCAGTGCTACATTCACCCCGTTTATGGGAGTTCCATCGTCGATTACAACTCCCCGGATCTCACCGTTTTGCTCCTGGGCTGATAAGGACTGGGGGAAGAATGTCAGGGAGATGAAGAGAATAACAGGTAAAATTGCCATAAGACTAATTATATATTTAGCTTAATCTAAATATAAAGGTATGGCTACTTTATTATTTAGTCAAGGCTAAAATAGATACTAAGGCCCGGGACAGGGCATGAACGGGCAAAAGGCCGCCTCATTCAGGGAGGATGAGCAGCGGCTGCATTGATGAGGCTGTCGACAGTCTGTTTATAATTATGCCGGTACCCCTTCTTCTGGTGTGGCGGGCTGTTTTCTTCGTTCTCCAACCCGTCTTTCACGGCTCCTGGACCGTTTCCGGCGATCCCACCAGATAATGAATCCGGTAACAGGCAAACTGCCGCATACAAGGCTGGCAAAAAAAGCGATGATCTTTCCCGGGAGTCCGCCTATGGCACCTACATGGATATCATAATTCATGGCCACAAGTTTTTCGCCGCTGTCTTTTTCTTGATAGCTGTTGGCAGCCAGCAGGCTGCCGGAATATTGGTCAAACTGAAGAGTGCTCCGGTTGTAATAGGTCTGACCGTCGGGACGTACGGTGGCCTGAATAGTTCCCTGCGAATCAGTCGGTGCTGTAAAAGTAATAGAATAGGCTTCGGGATATTCACGCCATGTTCTGGAATAGGCCTTATTCAAGGCGGATAAAGCTTTTCCGTCTTCAGGAACGGATGAAACAACTTTTTGGGAGGAGACAGGGGGGAGGTTATATGTTCCACTGCCAAGGAAATGGAGACTCTTTTGAACAAAAGGGAAATACCAGTAAAGTCCGGTGAAGGCGATGATGAGGCTGATTGCCAGGAAATAGAACCCCAGTACATTGTGCAGGTCATAGTTGATGCGCCGCCAGGTTGACCCCCATTTTATTTTAAAGCTCTTCTTCTTACCGATCCTGTTCCACCTCTTGGGCCACCACAGTATTATACCGCTGATGAGCAGTATGATAAATAGCACCGTACTCCAGACGATGATGGGTTGACCGACCGGGGTGGCCAGCAGCAAGCTCCAGTGGATGCCTTTGACAACCTGGAAGAAATCATTTTTCTCATTGATGATGCCTTCAACTTCGCCATTATAAGGATTGATATAGGCAGTCTTGTACACTTCCATCGACCCGAAGTAAGTCCAGGAATCCAGGCCGCCCTTGTAGAGCATGGCCGACCAGTTACGCCCCGGATCCTTGTGGGTGGTTATGCCGAAGGGCAGATGATCGACATTTAACGCATCCGCTGCGTTTTCCTGGAGCTGGTCGATTGGCAGTGTTTGCCGGCCTGCGGGAATCTCATCCGCGAAATAGATGTCTTCATGAAGCCAGGTCGAAATTTCCTCCTGGAAAACAAACAGGCAGCCCGTGATACTCAGTGTAAGTACTACCAGGCCGGTGATGAGACCGACCCAGCGATGCAGCAATAAAACAACGTCTTTGAATGAAGTCATGGGTAATTTGAATTTATAAGTAAAACAGCGGTGATATTACGGGCTTTTGAACAGTTCGACATCTGTTAGGCTGGCGGGACCATGAGTACCACTGGTCAAGGATGACGGGTCGTTGAACATGTCTGCTGTACAGGGAATTCCCGAATGGAACAGCAGCCGTCTCCACGGGCATGGATGTTCGCTGGTTGGGGCAGTCGATGCCGGAGACCACCCGGAGTAAACACCGGCTGGTATGTTTTTCAGGGTATAGTAGCCCAGGGCATCGCTGAGGCTTCCGCACCGGGTGTCTTCGGAGTGGAGGTTGATATCCGGTATCGGTTTCCAGTCGGTCTTTATCACCCGGCCCTGTATGGTACCCGTCTGTGCCAGGTCCTCTCCTCCCAACAGAAGTACAAAAGTGAGCGTAGATAGCGATTGGGTGACTGTTTGCTGACTGCTGTTCACTGGTATTATGAAGTTGGCACTGTTGGGATGTATGCTGGGTAAGGCAAACGGTTTATTTGACTTTTATTTAGACTGTTTTTAAATAAAGGGCTGTAAATATAATTTATATTGAGTCTAAATGGCAAGTTTTGACTCAAATATTCATGAAGGTCGTGGTTCCCCGTACCGAAAGGGATGGGGTCTTGACTGGAACAGTTATTTTATTTTTTAGTGACATCATGGTATGCAATGAATAATAAATACGTTAATCGTTCAAAAATATCAGAGGCAAAATTTCGGGAATTGGTCAGGCTTTTTGCCCTCGATTTGACAGCTACACAGATAGCCGGGCTTTCAGGCTTAAACCGTAATACGGTAAACCGCTATATAAAAGCCATCCGAAGACGTATCGCAGAGTATTGCAGGGTGGTGGCGCCGGTGTCGTTTTCATCGGAGGTCATGCCGGATATTCAGGAGTGCAAAGAAATTACTATTCTGGGCATCTGCGAAAAGGAAGGGGTGGTTTATACTTCCTTTTACAGCGATGAGAAGCAATTGCAAAAAGCCGAAGTACGGGACTGCCTGGATATGATAGTATATTTGGATAACGGTCAGCAGTATTGGATGACGGATCGAGCCACTATTCAGGAAGAGGATAGTTTAAAAGTCAACTGTATTGACGGCTTTCGCGGATTTCTGAAATCAAGGCTTGAGAAGTTTAAAGGAATTCATTCCCATACCTGTTATTTGCACATGAAGGAATCGGAGTTTCGCTATAATAATCCCAAGAATGAACTGTACCACCTGATATTAAAAATTATACGCAGTCATCCCCTCTTTTAGTCAAGTCCGCCTGCTTCTACCAGCCGGGAACTAGGACACATCAGGAGAATGAACATGATGATCAGGCAACGAGCAGGACGAGGCATGTCACATACTGCCGAGGGCAACTCCGCACAATCTTCATGACGAGCACGCATAAATAAACCTGCCCGGAGGCCCGGGCAGGCATAAAACATGCAGGATCAATGGTATTTATTCATTCCTCTTTTTTAATGTGGAGAGGAATTCGATCATGTCGCGAATTTGATCTTTTTCCAGGATGGTTCCCATGGGGGGCATACTGGATGGGGCCGTCCTCTGTTCTTTGATAGTGTTTTTTTCAATTTTACGGGTGGTGCCGTCCGCCGATTGCAGGGTCAGCATATCTTCGGTCTCTTCCTGAACAATACCGCTTAATTGTTCTCCGTCTTTCAGTGTGACGGTTACGGTTCCGAAACCCGGCGCGATGCGGGCCCCGGGATCCAGCAGTGCCTCCAACATCTGTTCACGATTCAGGGTTGAGCCTATGTCGGCCAAGTCAGGGCCAACTGTTCCACCGTTTCCGCCAACCGCATGGCAGCGCATACACTGGGCAGCCTCATGCCGGAAGAGCAGCTGACGTCCGTTTTCGGCATTACCGCCGTACAGCAGTTCCCGGTTGGATGCAACCACGTCGTCCGATGACGTTGATGCCTCGTATTTTTTGAGCTGACGGGCGAGTTCTTCTGAATTATTGCTTTTTGCTGCCATAATGAGATCAAGCTGCAGTTCCGGTGGATAATTCCCTTCGCTGAGTTTGGTGAGTTCCTGTGCAATGAGGTCGTTGGCCGGGGCAGAGTGCATCTCCCCCAGGGTTTCCAGCACTACCTGCTGTTCACTGGGTGCTCCCTCGCCCAGCACAGAGGAAAGAAGGTCTGTGATCTGCTGGTCAGTCAGATCCAGCGTCGGCGCCATGGCCAGTGCGGTCATGCGTACTTGTTCATCCTGGTCGCTCAAGGCCGTCTGAATGGCTTCCTCAATTTGACTGAAGTCCATCGTTTCCAATCCTTTGAGGGCGGCAACGCGCACCCGGGGTGAAGTATCATCCTGAAGGTGGGCAAAAAGGCGGTCAATAGCGTCGCGGTAGTTCAAATTACTGATTGCCTGGATAGCAGCAACCCTGATCGGGGCGCTCTGCGCATTCAGCAATGGGTCCACAATCATCGCAAGGGCATCTCGCGCATGTTCCGGGTTCAATTCGGGTTTACCGCGATAACGTCCGGTCACGCGATCGAGCTGTGGCGGGTTTGACCAGACGCCGAGGGTAGCCACCGCTTCTATTCTCATGGAGTCGGGAGCTTCCTGCCGAACCGCATAATTGGCCAGTCGTTCGGTTGCTTCTGCTCCACCCGTTCGAAGATTGGCATTGATGGCCCGCCGGATCAGCGCATCGTTGGAAAAGGAGGTTTCGTCCAGCAGCAGTGCCAGATCCGGCAGAGCTTCATTAATAGACCAGTCATCATTGATGGCCCGGGCTGCTTCAGTAACTATATATTCATCCTCATCATCCAGGAAGCGGGCAACGCCGGGGTGTTCCATTCTTCGAAGGGCTACGACCGCTGCAATGCGCAGCGCCCGGGAAGGGCTGTTTTCAAGGGCCGTAATGGCATCCGCATTGCCTATCTGGGCCAGAGCAAGCGTACCGGCATGGCGGAGGTATACATCCTCGTCGTTGTTGGCTTCCAGCATGGCAATAATCGGTTCTGTAGCCTGCTGATATCCTATTTCTCCAAGTGCCTGGGCAGCAAAAAAACGGGGACGGGCTTCTTCATCCTCCAGCAGTGTTACCAGCTGCCGGGCTGCCGGTGCGTACTGGACATCCCCCAGTACTTTGGCCGCTTGTGCCCGGACTTCGGGATCATCATCCCCGAGCAGTCCGATTAGTGCTTCGGCATGATCGGCATTTGTTCGCGCCAGCTGGCCAATGCCCCAGATGCCGTGCAGACGCGCCAGCTGTTCACCGGTCTCAATAGCTTCTTTCAGAACAGACGCACCCGCGTTGCCCCGTTCTGCCAGTTCAAACTGGGCTTTCATGCGGACACGCATGTCCTGGTGTCCCAGCAGCCCGGCAAGTTCCTTCCCGGAATGGGAAGAAAAATCCTCTGCTAAAATCTGCTTGGTTTCTTGTCGAATCTGGGCATCGGCTGTCTCCGGGGTGTCCAGTTTCCAGATTCGGCCCTTGTTTTTTGTTTTCCAGCCCTCAATCCAGTCGGCAAAATACAGAGCGCCATCCGGCCCGAAATCGAGGCCGGTAGCCAGGATGCCCTGTTCAACCACCTCGTCCGTCTTAAGGTCAAAGCCCGCTCCATTTTGTTCAAGAGTAAAGGCATGAATGCGGGAGCTGGCGGTGGAGCCTGTATACTCGGCTACAAAGAAATGGTCCTTCCATTGTTCACTCAGAGCTGTGCCGGGATTGTAGGCCATGCCGGCCGGTCCGTTGTGGTAGTTTGCAATGGGAGGGATGAAATAGGCAGCCTGTCCTTCATGGCGTGGTTTGTACATCTTTTCGTCCATCCACACCTTGTAATCGTTGTTGTTCGGGTCATCATATTTGCCAAACTGCCAGTTGTGCCGCCAGCCCGTGTCCGATCCTTTCACGAGATAGACGAGCCGCTCTGATTCGCCGGGATGATCACCGTCATTGTCAACACTCACCAGGTTGCCATACTTGTCAAACGAAAATTCAAAGGTGTTGCGCACGCCCATGGCAAAAATTTCAAAGTTGCTTCCATCCGGATCGCTGCGGGCGATGATTCCCCGGTTAGGGTATTTCCAGTGTTTGCCGTTTGGTCCCTTGCCATTGAACCCGATATCGCCAATGCCCCAGTAAATACGTCCATCGGGACCATAGGTGGCTCCCGACATGCCGTGGCCACTGAAACCGATATGTACGCCGTAACCATGACTGATGGTTTCCTTCTCATCGGCCATCCCGTCATCATTGGTATCCCTGAGGCGCCACATGTCTGGAGCTACCCCAACATAGACATTATCCTGAAACGAGAGGATAGCGCCGGCGACATCGGTAACCTCGGAATGAAAATCCTCAATGAACAATTGGGACTGATCAGCGACGCCATCGTCATTCAGGTCTTCAACCCGGTATACCTTTTCTTTTTGTACGGTCAGGTCCTTCCAGTCGTGGGAGCCGTCTTCATTACGGTCCGGGAGCCAGTCCTTGTTGTTTTCACTCCGTTCCGGCGACAGCTCACGATGCAAAAAGTCCCTGCGGTCCTCTACCGTGCTCCAGGTCATGGCCTCATCCATCCAGTTTCGGTGATCACGGATATCAAATTCGGAGCTCCAGCTTCGGGTGGTATTGGTTACAAACAGCCGCCCCTTGTTGTCAATGTCCAAGCCCACGGGATCAATAATCAGTTCCTCGGAGGCCCAGAGATTAAGCTCCACACCCTCGGCCAGCTCAACAGGCACTTCTTTTTCAATATTCGCTGCTATTTCTGCAGCTTTCTGAGGCTTAAGGGTGTTGATTTCTTTTTTTGGTGGCTCTTTGCCGCTGCAGCCTGCCAGGATAAGCAGAAACAGGGCCGGCAAAAGGCCGGTGTTAATTCGGGAGAGCAGTCGTTGGAACAGGTTAGAGTGATGCATTTCTGTTTTCAGCAAATTAGGTTTTGTGCTCGATTTCGGATACAATAAATAACAATTTATCAATCATAGCAATTAGATGTTTCCCTTTTTGCGTTCCTTCTAAAAACCGGTCATCATGGATGGCGGAGGGGAACTATCCCGGAGGCTCTGGATTAAATTCTTTGGCAAGTTACGGCAGAATGATATTTTATCCAGGGCTTGTATTATTATACTCAATCAGAATTACCGTGAGATGTCCCGTTCCGAAAAAGTAATCCTGAATATTAAGAATATGGTATGTCCGCGCTGCATCATGGTAGTGCGTGATACGCTGAGTGAAATGGGATTCATGATTGAAGAGATCAGCCTGGGTAAAGCGGTTGTAAGAGCAGACGATTCCGTATCCATGGAACAAGTGGATGAAAAACTTAAGGAATACGGCTTCGAGCTGATCCGGGGCAGGCACCAGCAGCTGGTGGAACAGATTAAAACGCTGTTGATACGCTACGTTAAGGATTTGGAGCATTCGGAGGAAACACCGAAACTTTCCGACTACCTGTCAGCCAACCTGCATCAGAACTATTCGTCACTGAGTTCCGCCTTTTCCGAAAGGGAGGAAACCACTATTGAAAAGTACCTCATCTTCCTAAAAATAGAGCGGGTCAAAGAGCTGCTCTCCTACGGTGAAATGACGCTGAGCGAAATAGCCTATCAGCTCAATTACAGCAGTGTAGCCTATCTCTCCAATCAGTTTAAGCAGACGACCGGCATGTCGGTTACGGACTATAAAAAAGCCAGTGACTCCTTCCGTAAATCGCTGGATGATGTCGATGAAACCGAATAGGGGCATCGAATTACCTCCCTCGTAAAAATTCTACAACAAAGAGATATAATTCTATAACGCAGGACCCATGGTCATCACGTAAGTTTCTATTCGAAAATCAGTTAACCCAGGAATTGAGAGTATGACCAATATGAACACAGGTAAAACGTCTTTGGATACAGCATATATACAAATAGGTGAAATGGGGTGCAGTGGCTGCGCCAATACCATTCAGGATGCCCTGAATAGCCTGAATGGGGTGGAAAAGGCAACCGTCGATCTTGAAAAAGAGTCGGCTGCGATTTCTTTTAATGCTGGTACCGTTTCGAAGAATGATTTCGAAAGAGTCATCAGCGAGGCCGGCTATGAATTCCGGGGATTTCGTTTAGCACCATAGCGGAGCATCGATTCGATGGAAGGGGTTTGATCTCCATAAATGTCCCATAACAAAACGACAGAACTGATGATATGACAACAGCCGAATTAAGGAAATTAACGCTGAGGGTTGAGGGCATGCACTGTGCCAGCTGCGTATCTGCGGTTGAGAAATCACTACAGCGACAGGAGGGCGTGGAGGAGGCTTCGGTCAACCTGGCAACGGAATCGGCGTCCATATCCTATGACGCCCGGAAGGTATCCGAAGAGGAACTCAGGGAAAGGATAGAAGCTGCCGGCTATTCCGTGAGCGATGAACAGCAGCTATCTCGCACCCTTAAGATAGAAGGGATGCACTGTGCCAGTTGCGTAAATTCGGTACAGCAGATGCTCGGGAAGATGGACGGTGTGCGGGAAGTCCGGGTGAACCTGGCAACCGAGACGGCAAGGGTGACCTACCGGGGAAAACTGACGCTGGAGGATTTTGAAAAAGCCGTGGAGGCGGCCGGATATAACCTGGTGCGGGAGGAATCGGAGTCCGGCACGTCAAAAGCAGAAGCAAAACAGCAGCGCGAGCAGGAAAAGCTGGATAAGGCCTGGTCTAAAATGTGGTGGGCATGGGCTTTGACCATCCCTATTATGCTGTGGATGATTCCTGAAATGATATGGGGGTATCCCTTGCTTGGCGAGATCGGCTTCGAGCTGGGCATGATTGGCCTTTCGGCTGTCGTTATTTTTGTCCCCGGCTGGGAGACCATCAAAAGTGCGTGGAAATCAGCGATCAATATGATGCCCAATATGGATGTGCTTATAGCCATGGGGGCCCTTGCTGCTTTATCCACGGGGGTGGTAGCCCTGCTCCATCAATTCGGGCTGGCACCGGCTTTCCACAGTTTTGCCGGTATTGCAGGTATGATTATGGCTTTCCATCTCACCGGTCGATATATCGAAACCAAGGCGAAGGGCCGGGCATCGGATGCTATTCAGAAACTGATGACACTCGAGGCAAGAGAGGCGACCGTGGAACGCGATGGAGAAGAATTGAAAATTCCCGTTCAGGATTTTCAGCCCGGTGACATTATGGTGGTACGACCAGGGGAAAAGATTCCAACTGATGGACAAGTTATCGACGGGAGCAGTAGTGTGGACGAGTCTATTGCCACAGGTGAATCCATGCCGGTGGCCAAGGAAAAGGGCGACGAGGTCATAGGTGCCACCCTGAACAAGCATGGCCTCTTGAAGGTCGAAGCCACTAAAGTAGGAAAGGATACCTTCCTGAGCCAGGTGATCAGGATGGTGGAAGAGGCTCAGGGGTCCAAGGTGCCCATCCAGGAGTTTGCCGATCGCATTACCGGCATTTTTGTCCCGGTTGTGCTGGGTATATCGGTTGCGACGCTGGCCCTGTGGCTGCTGTTTCCGGGGTTCTTTGGCGATATTGCGAGCTGGGCATCCGGTTTTATACCCTGGATTAACCCCGGTATGGGAGAGGTGGCCCTTGCATTTTATGCGGCTATTGCGGTACTGGTTATTGCCTGTCCCTGCGCATTGGGATTGGCCACGCCTACGGCACTCATGGTGGGTTCCGGCATGGGCGCTGAAAATGGGGTACTCATCCGAAGGGGAGAGGCAATACAGGTAATGAAAGATGTGGATACCATCATTTTGGATAAAACCGGTACTATCACGGAAGGACAGCCGGGGGTGACGGATGTCCTCACCCTGGGATCCGTGCCCGAGGAAAAGATGCTCTGCCTTTCGGCTTCCGCCGAGAAAGGATCCGAACACCCGCTGGGACGTGCCATCGTGGAGTATGTCGAAGGAAAAGGCATTGAGCTGAAGCCGGTTAACCGGTTTCAGGCCATAACGGGCAAAGGGATTCAGGCTACGGTGGATGAAACAGAGGTACTGGTTGGAACGAGAACATTACTCCGTGAATCGGGAGTTGAACTTGGCGCAGAAATAGAAAAACAGGTTGAGGAGCTGGAAAAACAGGCAAAAACAGCCATGTTGGTAACCGTTGATGGGCAGGTAGCCGGTATCATTGCTGTGGCCGATCCCATTAAAGAAGACAGCAAGCAAGCAATCGCAAAGTTCAGGCAGTTTGGCCTGACACCGGTTATGATTACGGGAGATAACGAGCGAACGGCCCGGGCGGTGGCCTCCGAAGTCGGCATTGAGGAAGTGATTGCCGGCGTATTGCCCGACCAGAAATCGGCCGAGGTGAAACAGCTGCAGCAGCAGGGAAAGATTATTGCCATGGTCGGCGACGGGATTAATGATGCCCCTGCACTGACCCAGGCGGACGTGGGCATTGCCATAGGCACGGGAACCGATGTTGCCATAGAATCGGGGGATATTGTACTGGTCAGGGGCGATCTGAGTGCCGTCGTAAAATCGGTAAAATTAAGCCGCGCCACATTTACAAAAATCAAGCAGAACTTGTTTTGGGCCTTTTTCTACAACATAGTGATGGTTCCACTGGCCGTATTGGGTATGCTGCACCCCTTGCTGGCCGAGGCTGCCATGGCCTTCAGTTCTGTAAACGTGATTGCCAACTCACGGCGCCTGAGTAAAAAGAATATTCAACCCGATTACCAAACAGAATAATCTTATTTTGGAAAATCCGTTATTTTAGTTTTGCTTGCGTCTCTATGGTGAAATTACCCCAAAAGATATATTAGCCCACCGTTCACCTCTTGTGCTGGTCCTGCTTTTAAGCAGTGTGATGCTTTCGACGGCACTGTCTGCGATCACACTGCTGTATGATATGAAAATGAATGCGGGCAGCAGGGATAGGCATGCTGCCGGAAATGCGGATCAGATGTCTTCCGCTCAAGAATCCTGTGCCTGCCAGGAGGTTTGTATTCAGGTCTTGTCTGAACAGCATGATGAAAAAGTGAGGTGCGTGCCGAGTGTTACAGCTACATTTCCCAGGACGTATGAAACAGCTCTATGTTGATATTACAGGCAAGTGGGTGGAAAAGGACAAAAGTTAGCTTCCATCTATTCTCCGCAGCTTCTCACAGTCCTTATTTTATTACGGTCTCTCATGATTGAGTAGTTTCTGGGGATTGAGGGGCAGCTGGATGTTACGGGAGATGCGGTGGCTTATGGCTATAGCGCTGCGGGGGGCTTTGGCAATGAAGGGAAGTTGTTTTTCTGGAAGTTAGCCACGCTGGTCCTCATCACGCTTTTGGATGCTGAATTTAAATACGGTCGATTATGACCACTTCGCACGCGATCGAGGGGTTGGCCAGGCTTACGCCCCCCATCTGCGGGACGACGACAGTATTGGGGATGTTCCGCTCAAAGAGCTCAGAAACGGAGATCAGCTAATCATCAAGCCCGGCGAGAAAATCCTACCGAGGAGAGGGGCATTGAAGGAAACACCTTCTGAGCACTTCATTGTCCGGGGTATTCGTGGAGGTAATGGATGAAATCTTCGAGGTTTCGGACTTTAATTCGGTAAAAAAGGTTACCGGCACGGTGAAGGGTAGACAGCTGGCCGTAAAAAGTCCGGATATTTGGAAGAACGCAATATTGGTATTCCTGACCGCGGATGATGGATGATTCAGCCGCAGAAGGTAAAACAACTGTTTTTTGGGCACGTGCAACCTATCGTAAGATGATTAAGAATTTCTGGTGGGCCAGTGGCTACAATATCATAGCAATTCCGCTGGTTGGCTGGGTCTGGAATTAATTAAAGTCCCGCGGTGGGAGCCGTGTTGATGTCCATGAGTACAGTGGCAGTGGCCGTGAATGGTTCGGATTTTGAGGAATGGACGTGACTAAAAAGAGAGAAGTACGACCGCTCTCGAAAAAAAATATTACTTTTGCAAATATTTTTCATAGTTGATGTAAATATTGGAGCCACACCCATGATCTGAAGGATATAACAGGAAATACTGTTCATTTTCTAACGGGCAGTTCTTGCTGCATGTCCCATGTGTGATCTCTCGATAACACATTTTTAGAGCATGCCGGTGATTTGGCTTTCGGAAAATTAAGCATAGGATGTTTGCTGTTCGGTGAGGCAGGCTATGGGAAATCCGTCCTGGAAGAATAAATAATGGGTCTGCGGGGGGATGCCTTTTACCCGCTGGAATCCGATTGTTTAAGGATTAGGACCTTTTAAGTGGCCTTTTTAACATGCTATCACTGAAATTGGTTAGTTTAGAATTGAAATAAATTTCCGGAAATATAAAAAACATGCATAAAACTATTCGTTGGTAGATGACAAGGATGGCAAAATTACTTATTATAAGAGATAAAATAATGCATTGAGAGGATGGATTAAGAGCTTTGAAAGCTTAAAATTGACACGACGGTATGCGGCCTTTCTCTTATTTGCCTAAATAACAATTCCTGCAAAGCCTTAACTTATGTAACGTAAAAAAGGCTTGCCTATTATGAGAAAAATTTTTTAGTTAATAAGCAAATCATTTGCACTATTGCACTATTTTCTTGTTTTGGATTGCAAAGTCTGGGGCAGGATTTTAACTCTAACCAAAAAGGGACATACATGAAGACAAAACTACAAATTAAGCCAAATATGAAGTGGCTGATATCTTTGGGGGTCTTTGTGGCAGCGCTGCTTCTTTCGGGAACAGCAGCCGCACAAGATGCATCAACGGTGTCAGGTACAGTTACTGACCAAGCGACTGGCCAGCCACTGCCCGGGGTGAATATCTCAGTCCAGGGTACAACGACTGGTACCACAACAGATGCAGAAGGAACATATGAATTGAGGGTTCCGAGTCTGCAGGATACGCTTCGATTCACATTTATCGGTTACGAAGTGACAACAGTGCCTATTCAGGGTCGCACAACGATTGATGTTCAGATGCAGCCAACTACGATCAGCGGTGAAGAACTGGTTGTGGTGGGATATGGTACGCAGCGAGCGAAAGATTTAACAGGTTCGGTTTCAGTTGTTGATGTAGGTCAAATGACCCAGGTACCGGAAACACAGGTGGCAGAACAGCTGCAGGGGCAGGCCTCCGGAGTTACCGTGCTTTCCTCGGGACAGCCGGGTGAGGAGCCGAGTGTTCGTATTCGCGGTTTTAGTACCTTTGGCAATAACGAACCGCTTTATGTAGTTGATGGCGTTCCTACTCAGAATATCAATGATTTGAACTCCAATGACATTGAGTCCATGCAGGTGCTGAAAGATGCTGCTGCAGCATCCATCTATGGTTCACGTGCCTCCAACGGGGTAATCGTGATTACGACCAAAAAGGGTAGTGGAGATGTACAGATTAACTATAACGCCTATTACGGTTACCAGGTGCCCCAGAGTGGCAACGTATGGAATACCCTGAATCCTCGCGAAATGGCCCAGTCGGTTTGGACTGCTCAGCGTAATGCCGGTCAGGACCCATCGCACCCGCAGTATGGCAGCGGTGAAGATCCGGTACTGCCTGATTTTATTGATCCACCCGGCGCAATGGAAGAAGATGTGGATATTTCCAATTACTTTATCAATCCCCATTACACTGATCCTTCGGCCTTAGGAAACTTTGTGTACTATACACGGGCCAACAAGGAGGGAACAGACTGGTTTGATGAGCTCTTTGATCCCGCCGGACAGATGAATCATGACCTGTCAGTGAGTGGTGGCAGCGATCTGGGGAACTATCTGTTCTCTTTCAACTATCTCGACCAGCAGGGAACGCTGATGGAGCAGTACCTCAAGCGCTACACGGTGCGCGCAAACACCGAGTTCAACGTAAGCGATAATATTCGCATCGGGGAAAACCTCTCCTACTCGGTAACGGACAACCCGCAGTTTGGCACACTCGACGAAGGTGGCCCTATTGGAATGTCCTATCGCCAGCAGCCCATTATCCCGGTGTATGATGTGAGAGGGAATTTTGCCGGTACGCACGCAGAGGGACTGGGTAACCCGTTCAACCCTGTGGCTATTGCCTATCGTACGCGTAATAACGAGTATACCAACAATCGACTGTTCGGTAACATGTATGCTGAAGTGGATCTCTGGGAAGACCAGCTGACACTGCGAACCAGTTTCGGCGGAGAATATTTTTCAGGCTCCGGTCACAGCTTCAACTACCCGACCTACGAGAATTCCGAGAATACGACGACCAACCAGTATAACGCCAGTTCGTATTATGGCTTTAATTACACATGGACCAACACCCTGACCTACCAGCAGGATTTCAACGACCTGCACAATGTGAAGGTGGTGCTGGCAACCGAAGCGTACAAGAACAAGGGACAGAGTCTGGGAGGAAGTACCCAGGATTTTTTCTCTTTTGATCCCGATTTTACCAACCTCAGCACGGGATCCGGTACGAAAACCAACTATAGCTCACGCTATGAAGATGCTCTCTTCTCTTTGATCGGAAGAGTCGATTACAATTTCGATGACCGCTACATGCTGAGCGGTACTCTTCGTCGCGATGGGTCCTCTCGTTTCCTGAACAACCAGTGGGGACTTTTCCCGGCCGGAAGTATCGGGTGGCGACTGACCGAAGAAGAGTTCTTCCCCGAGTCGGATATATTTACCGATCTGAAACTGCGTGCAGGTTACGGGATCATGGGTAACCAGCTGAACGTGGATCCCAATAACCCGTATACCCTGTTTGCTCCAAGCAATGTTGGAACCTACTATGACATTACAGGAAGCAACAGCAGTACACAGCTTGGATTTTCACAGTCGCGTATTGGTAATCCGGATGCCAAGTGGGAGAAAAACATCAATATGAATATTGGTCTTGATGCGACCCTTTTTGATGGAAGACTCGAGCTTAACGCCGACTACTACAAAAAGGATGTGGAGGATCTGTTGTATAATCCCCCGCTGCCGGCGACCGCAGGCAGTGCGGCACAGCCTTATGTCAACGTTGGTAACATGACCAATACCGGGCTGGATGCTTCCATGTCCCTGTTCGGAAATATTACGGACGACCTGGAGTACAATACCACGGTGACTTTCACAACCTACAATAACGAGATCAAGAAGATTTCCCGTGATGTAACTTATTTCGAGCAGGCATTCAACCGTTTCGGTGCCTCAGGGATTGTGCGCAACGCGGTTGGCCATCCGGTTTCATCCTATTACGGCTACAAAGTTGTGGGCTTCTGGGACGACGAGGAGGAAATTGCCAATGGTCCCACTCAGGATGACGCAGCTGTTGGACGTTTCCGCTATCAGGATACCGATGGAGACGGCGAAATCACTCCGGAAGATCGAACATTCCTGGGCAACCCGAATCCCGATTTCACCTACGGCGTGAACTTCGGCCTGAATTTCAAAGCGTTTGACTTCAGCATGTTCTGGTATGGATCTCAGGGCAACGATCTCTGGAACCAGGTGAAGTGGTGGACGGATTTCTATCCCAACTTTGCCGGGGCCAAAAGTAAAACCATGCTCTATGATTCATGGACGCCCGACAATCCCAATGCTTCTGCTCCTATCCTGGAGGCAGCGAGTACTTTCAGCACGAACGAGGTACAGAATTCCTATTATGTGGAAGACGGATCGTACCTGCGGCTGAAAAATGTTCAGCTGGGATACACCATTCCCAAGGATATACTGGCGCCATCCGGCATCTCGTCGTTGAGAGTATACGTACAGGCCGCCAACCTGATTACCGTCACCAACTACAGCGGGCCTGACCCCGAGGTAGGATACAATGCCGGTGGTGGTGCAGACGCAGGTGGTGCTCCTACTGCATTTGGTATTGACGAGGGAGCCTACCCAACTGCACGTCAGTTCAGAGTTGGAATCAGTCTCTCATATTGATGACACAATTTTTAAAAAGAAAAAGGATCAAGAACATGAAGAAATTTAACTTACATATTACAGCATTTGCAGTGATGGTTTTCGCGCTGTTCCTGTACTCTTGCGATACGGGAGAGTTTCTGAGCACACCCGCGAAAGGATCACTGAGCGAAGATGTACTGGCTAACGAGCAGGGGGCGAACGCCCTGCTCGTCGGGGCCTATGCTGCCTTGGATGGCCAGAATATCAGCGGAACATGGTCCTCCGGCGGGACCAACTGGGTCTATGGCAGCGTCGCCGGCGGCGACGCCCATAAAGGGTCGATCTTTACTGATCAGACCCCGATCAATAGCATCATGGATATGTCCCACAATGCAGCTAATGGGTTCTTCAATGACTTCTGGACAACCCGGTACGAAGGGGTTTCCCGTGCGAATTCGGTCATTGCCCTTGCTCCCCAGCTTGAGGGAGTGGATGATGCAACAAAAGCCCGCATCGAGGGGGAAGGTCGTTTCCTCCGCGGACATTACTACTTCGAGCTGAAGAAGATGTTTAACAATGTCCCGTGGATTGACGAAGAGACTACCGAGTTCAAGGTGCCCAACACCGGTGAAACCGCTGCGAGCTGGGCGGATATCGAGGCGGACTTTCAGTATGCCTACGATAATCTTCCCGAGGTACAGTCCCAGGTTGGACGGGCCAACAAGTGGGCTGCCGCTTCCTATCTCGCCAAAGCCTATGTTTTTCAGGGTAAATGGAGTGAGGCGGACGCACTGCTTCAAACAATCATTAACCAGGGTGTCAATTCCTCGGGCGAACCTTACGCCCTGCAGGACAACTACGCGGACAACTTCCGTGCTGACCGTGAAAACAGCAGTGAAACGGTCTTCTCCATTCAGTATACAGGTCCCGACGGAACGGGGACCATTGACAATTCTCGTCAGGAAGATATGCTGAATTATCCGTTCGGAAACCCGTTTAACTGCTGCGGTTTCTACCAGCCCACCCAGGAACTGGTGAATTCCTACCGAACCAACGCTATTACGGGGCTGCCCATTCTGGATGGGTACAACGATGAGATGGTCAAGAACGACATGGGTATCGAATCAAGCGAGCCCTTTACCATTCATGAAGGTCCCCTTGACCCGCGTCTGGACCACGCCGTCGGACGACGCGGCGTGCCGTACCTGGACTGGGGTCCCTTCCGCGGCAAGGAGTGGATCCGTGAGCAGAGCTACGGCGGCCCCTATCATGCCCAAAAGCATGTCTACCGCCAGGAAAACGCCTCTGAATTCGGCAACCGGAATGAATGGGCGCCCGGCAGTGCGGTGAATTATGATGTGATTCGTTTTGCCGACGTGCTGCTGTGGGCGGCCGAAGCAAAAGTTGAATTAGGCAACGACTTGAATAGGGCTCGTGAGCTCGTCAACCGAGTACGCGGTCGTGTGGCCGATGATACCTATGGTGACGGCTGGGTTGACTATACGGACAATCAGCCTTTCGCCCTGGCAACCGTGGACAGCGAATCGGAAATGACAGCTCTGGATGCAAACCCCGGGGAGTGGGTCATCCGCACCGATACCGAATCGACTTTTATACTTCTCAAGGGCGATCCCGGTAACGCAGACAACTGGCAGGAATATGAGAACCCGAATTACACCGTAAGTATCTATCCTCCCGGACACCCCTACTTTTTAGACCAGGCGAGAGCCCGCGAAGCAGTTCACTTCGAGCGCAAGCTGGAACTCTCTCTCGAAGGTCACCGGTTTTTCGACCTCGTTCGATGGGGCGAAGCCAAGCAGACGCTGGAAGATTTTTACCAGTATGAGGGCGGAGAACTCGGGTTTAATGACTTTTCCGGGGCTTCGTTTACTGAAGGTAAAAACGAATACTACCCCATTCCACAGACACAGATTGATATCACCTCTGTGAATGGCGAACCTACACTGGAGCAGAATCCAGGTTATTAAGGTTCTCATTATTCAGGTTATTAAGGTTCTCATTATTAATACTTAGCTTAGAAGGGCAGTCCCTGGTACAGGGGGCTGCCTTTTTTAATAATGATACCATTAGTACCGCTAACAGATTTCAGAATCTTTGAACTTCATTGTATCCATGTCCTTTGCTGAAAAAATAGGTGGCCTTTTTATGCTGTTGCTCGTCTCAGCTTGCACACAGCAGCCCGATACACTGTTTAGATCCGTCCCCGCCGACGAATCCGATATTGCCTTTGAGAATACCATCATCGAGAGCGACAGCTTGAATATGCTGGACTATGAATATGCCTATAGTGGGGGAGGTATTGCTGTTGCTGATTTCAATAACGACGGTTTACAGGATCTCTATTTTGTTGGTAATGCCGTATCCAACCGGTTGTACTTGAATGAAGGGAATATGAAATTTCGTGATGTGACTGAACCGGCCAATGCTGGCAGCTCAAATGCCTGGCATACCGGGGTGTCAGCCGTGGATATCAACAATGACGGGTGGACGGACTTGTACCTGTCGGTGGCTAAAAATGAAAATCCTGAAAAGCGAAAAAATATATTATTGATTCACCAGGGCCTCAACGAACAGGGCATCCCGGCTTTTATAAACAGGGCGGAGGCCTATGGACTGGCCAGCACCTCTTTTTCTACTAAAAGCGCCTTTTTTGACTATGACAACGACGGAGACCTGGATATGTATGAGATGGTAGCGGATAAACGTCGGAAAGGTCGGCAAAATATGGAAATGAGTGATTCCAAACGCCGCCGGGCCAATACGGACAGGCTATTTCGAAATGATGGGGGGGCTGCAAGAGGGCATCCCTATTTCACCGATGTCAGCGAGGGAGCCGGGATTAGAAAGTCGGGGTATGGACTGGGGCTTAACATTGTGGATATTAACCGCGACGGCTGGCAGGATATCTATGTTGGTAATGATTTTGTATCCAACGACCTGCTTTGGATAAACAACGGGGACGGAACCTTTACGGACCGGGCGGGGAGCTATTTTAAACATACCAGCTTTTCCGCCATGGGGACGGACATAGGCGATATTAACAACGATGGGTTGATGGATGTGGTTGCACTGGATATGGCCGGCAGCAACAACAGGCAGAAACAGACTATGTTTTCCCCCAACAATTATCAAAATTATTTTAATAACATCTTTAAGGATTTTGACCCGCAGTATACCCGAAACACCCTGCAGCTCAATCAAGGGGAAGCACGGGGAGAGCAGCGACCAGTATTCAGCGAGATTGCACTTTTGTCGGGTATGGCGGAGACCGACTGGAGCTGGGGAGTGGTGATGGCCGATCTCAACAATGACCGTTTTGAGGATCTTGTGATTACCAACGGTATTCCACGAAATAAAATTGACAAGGATTTTGTGCGGTTTCGAAATCAGATGTCAAGTATTGCGCCCAAATCCATGCTCCTGGATTCCATACCGCATGACAAATCCCGTAATGTTAGTTTTCAGAATAATGGGGATCTGACGTTTGCGAACACCAGCGAGGCATGGGGACTGGGGGAGCGGGGCTATTCCACCGGCCTTGTGTGGGCTGATCTTGACAACGACGGGGATCTCGACATCGTAATGAGCAACATCAATGACCGGCCATTTATCTATGAAAATACACTCGACAGCCGCGATGAGAATCATCACTGGCTAAAAGTTGAATTCAGTGGCCCGGAACAGAATCGAACCGGTATCGGGGCCGTCGTTTCCGTCTTTGATGAATCCGGCCTCCGTACCAAGGTCAACCAGCCATTTCGGAGCTACTTGTCTACCGTGGAAAATGGAGTGCATATTGGCTTGGGACCAGCTCCAAAAGTCGATTCAGTGGTTGTCTATTGGCCGGTCGAAGACAAAAAACAGACATGGAAAGAGGTACGGGCCAATCAGACCCTGCGTGCCGACTATGCCGACGCCCGGGAGATGCACTCCCCAAGAAATAAGCGACCTTCTTCACCTTTGTTCGAGGAGGTTACCGCCAAAACCGGGATAACCTACCGGCATGAAGAGCAAAACTATATGGACTTCAAGGTTCAGCGCATGCTGCCGTATAAATTGTCACAATATGGGCCTGCTCTGGCGGTCGGCGACATCAACGGGGATGGGCTGGATGATCTGTTTATCGGTGGTGCACTGACCCACCGGGGGGCGATTCTGATGCAGCAGGAGGATGGGCGTTTTGAGGAACAGGCATTTCACCCGGAAAATATGGAAAAGAACGGAGCCATTCAGGAGGATGCGGGTGTACTTCTTTTTGATGCGGACGGAGACGGCGATAAGGATCTGTATGTGGTAAGCGGCAGTGTGGAAAATCGTCCGGAGAGCTCTGCCTACCAGGACCGGTTCTACGAGAATAGGGGCAATGGACAGTTTCTATTACGCAAGGAAGCGCTTCCCTCCTTTAATTTGAGTGGCTCTGCTGTGAAGGCGGCCGACTACGACCGGGACGGCGACCTTGACCTGTTTATAGGCGGCCGGTCGCTCCCCCGTTTTTACCCAATGCCGGTATCCAGTGTTATCTTACGCAATGACTCAAGGGATGGGAAGATCGTTTTTACCGACGTGAGCAGCGCGGTGGCTCCCTCCCTGAATGAACTGGGGCGGGTGACGGATGCCCTCTGGAGCGATTTCAACGGGGATGGCTGGCAGGATCTGGTGATTGCAGGGGAATGGATGCCAGTGACTTTTCTTGTAAATAACGAGGGAACCTTTGAGAACATAACGGAACGGACAGGTATAGCAGGCGAGGTCGGCTGGTGGAACAGCCTGGTTGGCGGCGACTTCGACCAGGACGGCGATACCGACTATGTTGCCGGTAATATGGG
Source organism: Fodinibius sediminis (assembly GCF_900182555.1). Lineage (GTDB taxonomy): Bacteria > Bacteroidota > Rhodothermia > Balneolales > Balneolaceae > Fodinibius > Fodinibius sediminis. The sequence continues at coordinate 133,141 of NZ_FXTH01000005.1, forward strand.
GCTTAATACCATCTACAAAGCTTCCGTTGAGGAGCCGGTGCGTATTTACGGAAATGATTTCGACGGCAACGGTGCCTATGATGCCATCCTGACCCTGTATAATGCAGATACGCTGGGCAACAGAAAAGAATATCCGGCTCATAAATTTGAGGATTTTCATTGGCAGCTGCCCCGCCGCACGCAGCAGATTTCGTCCATAGAGCACTACGCTACCTCCACCATCAAGGACCTTTTTTCTCCATCGGAGCTGGAGGAGGCCCTGAGGTATGAGGCTACAGAACTGCGAACCGGCTATATTGAGAATAAAGGAGGGGGGACATTTGAATGGAGGCCCCTGCCGGTGGAGGCACAGTTTGCCCCGGTGTTCGGAATGCTTGCGGAGGATCTGACGGGTGACGGCAAGCTGGATCTGTTGATGAGTGGAAATCACTTCGGAGGGGAGGCCCAGGTGGGGAGCTACGATGCATTTAATGGGTTGCTGCTGCAGGGCGGCGGCAACGGGCGGTTTGAACCGGTTCCTGTGTCAAAAAGCGGTGTCTTCATACCGGCAGACGGCAAATCACTGGTAAAACTCCGTACCGCTGCCGATGAATACCTGGTGGCCGCTTCTCAAAATCAGGGGCCTCTTCTGCTGTTCAAGCATAAAACGGAGCGAAAATTATTTCGGGCTGGCCCTGATGACGCCTATGCTATTCTCGAATTTAAGGATGGCAGCCGAGAAAAACGGGAGTTTTATTACGGTTCTTCGTTTCAGTCGGCTTCAGGACGTTTTATAAGGATAGCCGAAGACGTCACCAGTCTGACTGTTGTTACCTACGACAATAGGAAACGCACCATTGCCTATTAGGTTCTATGAAAAGATGAATGCGAAACCATGGTGTTCGGTTAGTATAAAGGGCACCAACTTCCAGAGGGGATGTGGCCGTGAAGTCAATTAAGGATATAGTCCGGCAGTTTGGAGATGGAAATAAAAATGAAGTCCATGGTTGCAACCGGACGAAAAAATGCCATCCCGGCCGTTCAGAGGAAGGGAGCAGGACATACTTCCATCGCCCTGTACAGGCCTGTACCCAATCGGGATTGGAAATTATGAACCCTGCCCCTTATGCTGCAAAGGGCAGGGGGCGTTTCATCTTTTCCGGGTTGATAGTCCAAATGGCATATACAGCGGACAGGTGCTAACCAGGCTTGTCAGCAGGAATACCACGGCCAGGATTCCTAAAATCAGAGCGGTTGTACCGGAGATGACGTCCAGGAAGTAAAGTAGTCCTACAACAATGGCCAATATTGTTCGAATCAGTCGATCAGCAGTTCCCATGTTTTTTTTCATAGCAGTAACCTCTTGAAGGATAAGTTGGGGTTTTAACATTAGTAAGTTATTCCATTTCTTTCTTAAAAACAGGAGCAAATTCTTTCAGCGGAATATTTCCTTCCCCGGAGGTCGGGTTTGCCCTGCGATCTGCCATCAGTTCAAATACTATTTTGTCATTTCGATAATATCGCTGCTGGAAATAAACTGGTTTATCCCCGATGGTGTATGAAATACGATTGATTAACAGGAGCGGAGTATCGGGCTCAACTTCCAGGTGACCGGCAATAACTTCATCCGCTAATGTCGCCTCAACTCTGTAACATCCTCTCTCAATAGGAATTTCGAATTCTTTCTCGAGGATATGGAAAATGGTGTATTGCTCAAGGTCGAAACCCTCAATAAGCTGTCCATAGAAGATAGGCATCCAGGTAATATCATAAGCTATGGGCTGATTGTCGCCGAGGCGGATACGCTCGATTTCAACTGCGTGGGTTTTGTTCTGCATATCCAGGTACGACAGGATATCATTTCGGTCTGTAAGCTCCTTCTGCGTAAACGACAGCAATTTAGAGCTGGCTGTCATACTGGTGTCCGAGAGCTCCTCTGAAAAATCGTTTAAAATAGAGAAGGAGTGATGAGAGCGCTGATCAGTTACAAACGACCCCAGTCCCTGGCAGCGATAGATGAGATCTTCATTTTCCAGGGTCTGAAGTGCCCGACGAATCGTAACACGGCTGACATCAAACTTCTGACTGAGTTCATTTTCGGATGGGAGCTTTTCGTCCTGTTTGAGGGTGCCGCTCTCAATCCTGTCCTTGAGCCAGTCGCTGATCTGTTTATGCAGGGGTATGCCTTCTTTTAACTCCATTTGCTTCCTCATCTTTTATCGGTTGTCTAATAAGCTACATAAAAAAAAAGACAAAAAAAATACCTGTAATTACAAGTTTATTTCTTGTAAGGTACTCATATAGTTTTGTAAAAACCCTATTAAGTACTGTTTAGGGATGTTATAGAGGAAATATATTGACAGCATCAAATATATGTATCTACTTGTATTGACAACTATGAAAACACTCCCTATATTCATGTCAGATCAATGACAACCAACTCAGGAACTATGAAATATTATTACTCGAAAACGACGGATAAGAATTTTGATGATGCTATCGAAACAGTCACGGACCTTTTGAAGGAAGAGGGGTTCGGGGTTCTTACCGAAATTGATGTTCAGGGGACGCTGAAGAAAAAACTGGATGTTGATTTCAAAAAATATCGAATTCTGGGTGCCTGTAATCCAGAGTTTGCCCATAAGGCTTTGAGGGCAGAAGACAAGATCGGGGTGATGCTTCCCTGCAATGTTATAGTTGAAGAGCATGAGGATGGTACTGTGGAAGTGTCTGCTGTAAACCCGGTAGCCTCCATGCTGGCTGTTCAAAATGAAAGGCTGCAACCAGTTGCAGATGAAGTGGGTTCGCGGTTGGAAAAAGTAATCAAACGTCTGTAGGGGTATACCCTCTTTCCGAATTTGATTGAATGAGTGAAGTTTAGTGTAAAGCACTATTCATAAGAATGTTTAAAATAACGACAAGGCGCTATGACAATGATTAATGCAAAGAGTGTATGGTTGGTTATGGCAGGGCTGTTGCTGTTTCTTGCTCAACCGGTCCAGGCACAGTCCGACTCCGGGGAAAGCTCGCAGCTTCGAAAAATGAGCCTGCAGGAAGCGTTGGCGATCACCGAGGAATCCAGCTTCGAGATTAGAATGGCAGAGGCTGACATAGATAAGGTACGATCCCAGTATCGACAGACCAATGCGGCCTTCCTCCCCCAGCTTTCGATTGAGGAGACCGGCATTTCAACGAATGACCCGCTGAATGTATTCGGCTTTAAGCTGAAGCAGGAAGCGGTAACACAGGCTGATTTTGCCCCGTCTCGCCTGAACGCACCAGACGCCTACGACAATTTCACGACGAAATTTGAAGTACGCCAGCCGTTGCTTAATACCAATGCGCTCTTCAGACGAAGCGCAGTAAAAAACCAGCTGGAAGCCACTAAGGAGAAGCTGAAGGGGACGCTTGAATACACCCGTTACCAGGTTAAGGATACATACTACCAGCTGCAGCTTATGGATAACAGGCTCTCGGTCATTGCAAGGTCGCTTGAGACCGCCCGGGAAAATGAGCGGCAGGCTAAAAATTTGTTTGAGCAGGATATGATAAATAAGGCCGATTACCTGGCGGCCAATGTTCGGGTTCTTGAGCTGGAAAGTCAGCAGTCGAAGATAAAAGATCAGCTGGCGACGGTCCGGGATAATCTGCGGTATCTGCTGAATATGGACGAGGCCGTCACCATTGTTGCTGCCGACAGTCTGCGGATGCGTCCGGCTCCCTCTGATGAGGCTATTGAAGCCGGTGACGCTGCCAATGCCGAGGTACGGGCAATGGGGTACCGCGTCTCGGCTGCCGAGCAGATGCTCAAGGCCTCCAAGTTTAATTTTGTACCGAGCATCAATCTCTTCGGCAGTTATGAGCTCAATGATGAAGTTCCCTTTGGAAGCCAGGGAGACAGCTACATGATCGGGGCCACGCTGCGATGGAATCTCTTTAGCGGGTTCAGCAATGTTGGAAAGGTAATGGAATCAAAAGCAGAGCTCAGGAAAGCAAAACTGGCTTACGATAGCAAAGTCTTCAGGAACAGGCTGGAAATCCAGCAGGCCCGGCGATCTCTGGATCAGGCACAGAAACAGCTTCGATTTGCTGAGTCGTCGGTCGAGCAGGCGGCCGAGGATTTCCGTATCCGCAATAACCGCTATGAACAGGGACTGGAAAAAACGACAGACCTGCTGCAGTCTGAGACCAAGTTGCTGCAGGCACGTTTTCAGCGCCTTAATGCAATCTATCAGTACAACCTGAGCCTGGCAACGCTGGAGTTGTTGCTGGAGCAGGATATGGCCTACTAATGAAATTTATCACCAAACCGTTTTTAACATAAAACAGACAGAAAAATGAAAAACAGGATCATGAATATTTCAGGCAGACTCTTATCTGCTCTTGTAGTGCTTGCGCTTGTCGGGGTTGCATGCAGTTCTTCTGAGGAATCAGGAGTTCAGCAGGAACAGCCGATCTCCGTGGCCATACAAACGGCAGACTTGGTACAGGGAACAGCATCTCATCGCTTTTCGGGCACGGTTACCAGTGATCGTACGGTCAACCTGAGTACGAAAGTGATGGGAGCAATAACCCAGCTTGATGTTGAAGAGGGCGATTACGTCAAGAGGGGATCTGTGCTGGTCCGCATCAAGGACGACAATCTGCAGGCACAGAAAAACCAGGTTGAGTCGAGTATGCTGGAGGCAAAGGCGGCTTTAAAGAATGTTGAAACAAATTACCATCGCCTGCAGGCACTCTACGAGCAGGAAAGTGCCACCAAGAAAGAGCTGGATGATATTTCCACCCAGTACGAAATGGCAAAAGCCAAGGTGAAGACACTTGAGAGCAAGCTCCGGGAGATTGAGGATATGCTCGACTATACCGTTCTGAGTGCCCCGTTTAATGGATATGTGGTTTCCAAGATGGCATCGGAGGGTGATATGGCTGGTCCGGGACAGCCCATCATAACTCTTGAGCAGGAAAACATGATGAAGCTCAGAATAACCGTCCCGGAAAGTGAGATCTCCCTTTTCAGTCTCAATGATACCGTTAAAGTAGATGTGAAGGCCGCGGGCTATCAGGATGGAACAGGCATTGTATCCAATATCAACCAGTCGGGTAATCGCGGCAGCCGTCAGTTCTCCGTGGAGATCAGACTGCCCGGGCTGGAAAAGGATTCCGGCATGAAATCCGGCATGTTTGCTGAAGTGGGACTGATCACGACTGAAGATCGCGCTATTGTGGTGCCGCGATCGGCTATCGTGGAGCGGGGGCAGCTGACCGGCCTGTATACGCTCAATGATGATTCTGAAGTAGTGCTTCGGTGGGTCCGCCTGGGCGATGCCAGCGGTGATAATGTCGAGGTACTGTCCGGCTTGTCCGAAGGAGAGTCTTTTGTGGCTTCGGTCGACCAGCGACTGCGCGAAGGTCAGAAAGTCAGCACACAGTAATAGCAACTATTTAGAGATAGCATTATGAAAACTGGAATTGCAGGTAAAATTGCGCAGGGGTTCATCGACTCGAAGCTGACCCCCTTATTGATGATTGTATTCCTTGCGCTGGGATTTTACGGAACCTATTTAACACCGCGGGAAGAGGAACCCCAGATTGATGTTCCCATGGCCGATATTTTTGTCGGATATCCGGGTGCTTCACCTCAAGAGGTGGAAAAACGGATTGCCATTCCCCTGGAAAAAGTACTCTCGAACATCGAAGGCGTCGAGTATGTCTATTCTACCTCCATGCCCGACCAGGCAATGGTTTCTGCCCGCTTTTACGTTGGTGAAGATGTGGAACGAAGCTTGGTTCGTCTGTACAATGAACTCATGAAAAACATGGACCGCTTCCCGGAGGGCGCCACTCAGCCGATGGTAAAAACGCGCTCCATCGATGACGTGCCGATCATGACTTTGACGCTCTGGAGCGACCGGTACAGTGATTTTGATCTGCGGCGCGTAGCCGATGAACTGGCACTTGATATCAAACAGATTGGGGATGTGGCCCAGACTGACATTCACGGGGGGCGGACCCGCCAGGTTTCGGTGGCGCTCGACAAAAATAAGATGGCATCCTACGGTATCGATCCGATGCAGGTAGTCGGGCAGCTGCAGGCGGCCAACCAGGAACTTTCTTCAGGATCGTTCAGTAAAAATGATACCGAGTACCTGGTGGATACCGGAGACTTTTTCAAGTCGGCCGAGGAGGTGCGTAATGTAGTGGTGGACGTGCAGGATGGCGATCCCATCTACCTGAAAAGCATCGCCGAGGTGCAAGACGGACCGGAGGAGCCCTCTGAATATGTTTCTTATGGCATCGGCCATCAAAAAGCGAATGAATCCGGATTGAATCCCGGCACCTCGTACCCGGCCGTCACGATCTCTGTGGCTAAACGCTCGGGAGCCGATGCGATGGCCATCGCTGAACAAATTCAGCGAAAAGTAGATAATCTTGACGGCAGTCTTATCCCATCCGATGTCAATGTTACGACCACGCGGAATTATGGCGAGACGGCCTCGGCAAAGGTGTTTTCACTGCTCGAGCACCTGCTGGTGGCTATCCTGGCAGTGACCTTTGTAGTTGCACTTGCCCTGGGCTGGCGAGGCGGACTGGTGGTGTTCCTGTCGGTACCCGTGACCTTTGCATTGACGCTCTTTCTGTACTACATGTTCGGTTACACACTTAACCGGATCACGCTTTTTGCCCTGGTCTTTGTAACGGGTATTGTGGTGGATGACTCCATTATTATAGCTGAAAACATGCACAGGCATTTTAAGATGAGGAAGCTCCCGCTCAAGCAGGCGGCTATTGCCTCGATCAGCGAGGTGGGTAATCCGACCATCCTCGCTACATTCACCGTCATTTCAGCCGTGCTGCCGATGGCTTTTGTATCGGGATTAATGGGACCTTATATGAGTCCCATGCCGATTGGAGCCTCGCTGGCGATGATTTTTTCTCTGATCGTAGCTCTTGTTATCACACCCTGGCTGGCCTACATTTTGCTGCCGCACGGCGAGAAGAAGGATAAAAACGGGCAGCAGAAGGAATATGACCTGAAAGAGACACTCATTTACAAATGGTATGAGCGTGCCATGAACCCGCTGCTGGAGAGCACCTTCAAACGCTGGCTGTTTATTGGTGGTGTAACCGTGCTGCTGCTGGCATCTACCCTGCTTTTTGTATTCCGGATGGTAGAAGTGAAGATGTTGCCATTTGATAATAAGAATGAGGTTCAGTTGATCATCGATATGCCGGAGGGTACTACGCTGGAGCGAACCAATGCGGTGGCCCGAGAGGTGGGGCTGAGCCTTAAGGATATTCCTGAAATCAGGGATTACCAGATTTATGCCGGTGATAATGCCCCCATTAATTTCAATGGGCTGGTGCGTCATTACGATTTGCGCCGGGGTGCGAATATAGCAGATATCCAGCTTAACCTGATTGACAAGGGAGAACGCAGCGATCAAAGTCATGCCATTGCCAAGCGTATTCGTCCCATTGTGCAGCGGGTGGGTGAAAAATATGATGCCAATGTAAAAGTGGTTGAAGTTCCGCCCGGCCCACCGGTGCAGTCGACCATCGTGGCTGAGGTTTATGGTCCCGATACCGGGGAGCGCCAGCGCGTGGGAGGCCGAGTGAAAGAAATCTTTGAACAGACCGAAGGCATTGTGGATGTGGACTGGATGAAGGAAGCGCCACAGACAAAATACAAACTGGATGTTAATACTGAGAAGGCGATGATGTCGGGTATCTCTTCCCAGCAAGTGGTGCAGACCGTGACCATGGCGCTGAGAGGAAAGCCGGTCTCGCGCATCTACAGCGAGAAAGAGTTAAATGATGTACCGATCATGGTGAAGCTGCCCAAGGCTGATCGCTCGGATATCGACGAGCTTCAACAGCTCTATATGAAGTCGGCTTCGGGGGCGATGATTCCCGTTTCCGATCTTGTAACGATTTCCGAGGAAAGCCTGGAACCCAGTATCCATCGCAAGAACCAGCGCAGGGTAACTTACGTGCTGGCCGAGGTGGCGGGAGAAATTGAAAGCCCCGTCTATGCACTGCTGGATACCGGGGAGGAGATTGACGCCATCGAGATGCCGGAAGGGTATAACCTGGCCCAGATTTTTGCGGGTCAACCCTTCATGACCGATGATTATACCCTTAAATGGGATGGTGAATGGCAGATAACCTACGAGGTATTCCGTGATTTGGGTATCGCTTTTGCGGTGGTGCTGGTCATCATCTACATGCTCATTATTGGCTGGTTCCAGGACTTCAAGGTGCCCATTATTATGATGATAGCCATCCCGCTGTCGCTGGTTGGCATTATTGTGGGGCACTGGCTGCTGGGGGCTTTCTTTACCGCTACTTCCATGATTGGTATGATCGCCCTGGCTGGCATTATGGTCCGAAACTCCGTGCTGCTGATTGACTTCATCAACATACGGCTTGATGACGGGGAGTCGCTCAAGCAGGCGGTGATCGAAGCCGGTGCGGTACGGAGTATGCCCATTCTGCTGACGGCAGGTACCGTAGTGATAGGAGCCGTGGTCATCCTGTTTGATCCGATATTCCAAGGACTGGCTATTTCACTGATGGGCGGTGCGGTAGCATCTACAGCACTCACACTGGTTATGATACCGTTGATCTATTTCATGGTGGAAAACAAGGTAAAGGAGCTTAAAGAAAAAGAAGGGTAAGATAGAATGGGTTCGCATCCGGTCGGCCACGGGCTGTCCGGCTGCGAATGCTACTAAATAAAATCATCATATTATGAAGCTATTAATAATACTCAGCATTGAAGAATATACCGATGACGTCCGGAAAATATTGGCCCGTCAGAAAGTACCGATTTACAGTGAAACCAATATCCATGGATTCAGAACAGAAGCATACCAGCCGGATATATCCAACTGGTTTGCCGGTGATGATCACGGCGTGTATTCCACCCTGTTTTTTGCGATCCAGGGAGAGGAGTGCGTGAAACGTGTCATCGCAGAGGTGAAGGCATATAATGAGGATACCGGTGCCAGTGAACAGAATCCCCTGCATGCCTATCAGTTGAATGTGGAGGAGTCTGTCTAAGATGGTAGAACGAATCTTTTTAGAAAATATCAATTACAACAAATGACAACAGAATCATGAAAAAAAGTAATCAAAGTTGTACACCCATGCGGCCCATGGAGCGAGCAATACGCATCCTGGCCGGAACATTTGTCACTGTCAGTGTTGCTCTGGGCTATTTCGTAAGTCCCTACTGGTTTCTGCTGACCCTGTTTGTAGGCCTTAATCTATTTCAATCCGCTTTCACCCGGTGGTGTCTGGCCGAGCAGATCTTTGCCAAACTGGGGATCGGGGTAGATGAGAAGCCCCCCAAAAAGGACCCCACGGTTAAGATCGGTTGATGGATAGCCATGGATCCTGAAAGAAAGGTCACGAGAAGGTGTGAAATATCCTTGAATAGTTATGGGTTATAAAAAGTATATTTATGGATACATTAACGATCATCACCTTTTTTAATAATCACTAAATGAACGGATATGTATTTCAAACAACTATATGAGCAGAAGCTGTCGCAATACGCTTACTTAATTGGGTGTCAGCAGACCGGTGAAGCCATCATTGTTGATCCGATGCGTGACATCGATCAGTATGTCAGGGAGGCCGAGCAGCAGGACTTTACGATTACGGCTGCTGTAGATACCCATATTCATGCCGATTATATTTCGGGACTTCGTGAATTTGCTGCGCGTGGCATAAAGGTTTATGCTTCCGACGAAGGAGGGGAAGACTGGAAGTATGAATGGCTTATTGACAGTGATTATGACTTCGAACTTCTCAAGGATGGGGATACATTCAGCCTGGGCAATATTAAATTTGATGTGGTCTATACCCCGGGCCATACGCCTGAATCACTGAGCTTTTTGGTTACCGATGGCGACGCCACGGACCAGCCGATGGGCATGCTTACCGGCGATTTTGTTTTCGTGGGGGATGTAGGCCGTCCCGATCTGTTGGAAACCGCAGCGGGACAGGTAGGAGCTATGAAACCGGCCGCCCGAGAGCTCTACAAGTCGGTGGAGGAATTCAAAGGCCTGCCGGAATATTTGCAGGTATGGCCGGCGCATGGATCCGGCAGTGCTTGTGGTAAAGCGCTGGGGGCGGTGCCTGAATCAACGGTTGGGTATGAACTTCGTTTTAGTCCCGCATTCAAAGCCTCAGGCAGCGAGCAGGAATTCGTTGATTTTATTCTCGACGGTCAGCCAGAACCTCCCCTGTATTTTGGACGCATGAAGCAAGTGAACAAGGAAGGTCCGGCTCTCCTTGGCGAGCTGCCACAGCCCGGGCATATGACTGTTGATGAGTTAATGGCTCAGGAGGGGGTGATCATTGATTCAAGGGACAAGCATTCCTTTATGAAGGATGGTCATCTTCCCGGCAGTCTGCTCTCCACCTTTGAAGATGAGTTCAATACAATTGCAGGCTCCTACGTAGAGGCGGATTCCGATATCTACCTTATTGTCGAAAAAGTAAATGTGGAACAGGCCGTACGTGACTTAATCAGGGTTGGCCTTGATAATATCAGGGGCTTTGCAACCCCTGATGACCTGGAAAGCTGGAGCGGAACCCTGGAGTATATCAACGCGATAGATTTCGATGAGGCGGAAAACCTGAGAATGGACAACCACAAGCAGGTGCTGGATGTACGAAAGGCCACAGAGTATGAGGAGGGGCATATCCCGGGAGCACTCAATATCGCCCATACCCGCCTGGCGGTGCATCTGGATGACCTTCCCAGAGACAAGGAGCTGCTGGTCCACTGCGCCAGCGGAAGGCGGGCATCGTATGCGAGTGCCTTGCTGGCCAGGGCTGGATTCCAAGTGCAGTGGATTGATGATGATTTTGAGAAATGGGAACAGGAAAACGCGAAATCGGCTGAGGGTTGAGGCCGGTTGTAAACCGTAGAAAAATAATATCGATTATCTCCGGTCCGAATAACAATTCGGTCCGGGGGAAGACAGTAGGTAAGTCATTATGATTTTATCATGGATTGGGGCGTTGCTTGTAGGGCTTTCTCTGGGCCTGTTGGGGTCCGGTGGATCGATTCTCACTGTTCCGGTGCTCATCTACCTGGCCGGTGAGCAGGAGAAGGTGGCGATAGCCGAGTCGCTGGGAATTGTGGGGGCTATCAGCTTTGCCGGCTTTATTCCTTATGCGCTGAAAAAACAGGTCCACTGGCGCAGTGTCATTCTTTTTGGTCTGCCGGGGATGGCCGGAACCTACGGAGGTGCGATGATTGCTGCCTATGTCTCGGGTACCTTTCAACTGTTGCTGTTTGCGGTGGTCATGGTTTTTGCGGCCGTGATGATGTTTCGGGACGAAAAAAAACAGACAGGGACAGACGGAGTGTCGCAGATATCGCATGCATGGTGGAAAATCGTGCTGGAGGGGATGGCCGTGGGCGTGCTTACAGGACTGGTGGGCGTAGGGGGAGGCTTCCTGATTGTTCCGGCCCTGGTGCTGCTGGGCGGACTGCCTATGAGCCTGGCCGTGGGTACGAGCCTGCTTATTATCGCACTTAAGAGTTTCAGCGGATTTTTTAAGTATATGGATGTACTTGCTGGTCTGGACCTTGCTGTCAACTGGCATCTGGTGCTCGTTTTTAGCCTCATCGGCGCAGTCGGGAGCCTGGTCGGCAAAAGAGTAGGCTCCAGGATCTCCAACCAACGACTCAAAAAAGGATTTGCAGCCTTCCTGGTTTTTATGGGAACCTATATCATTTATATGAACATATGAGAATGAGAAATAGTACTATAGTCAATGAAATTTAAACTTGAATAACAGGCTCTTATGGATACATCCTTAATTGTAATCATTTTACTAGGTACAGCATTTGTACTTTTTTATCTTAACAAGGTTAAAAACTCGAAAAACATGATACCACCACAGAAATTTAAAGAACTGCTGAAGGAACAGTCGGGCACCATCATCGATGTTCGAACAAAAGATGAATACAGGAATGGTCATCTGAAAAAGGCCGATTACAACTTCGACCTGATGTCGGGGGAATTTGAACAGAAAATCAAAAGCCTCGATAAAAAACGCTCCTATTACCTGTACTGCCGGTCGGGCAACCGCAGCGGACAGGCGGCGGGTATTATGAAAAAAAATGGCTTTAAGAATGTGTATAATGTAGGGGGATTGCAGCAGCTCGTAAATGCGGGATTTGAGAAGCAATAATTTCGACAATTAATCGCTATATTGATAGAGCGAGCAATTAACCCGTAAATTAAGAAATGAGTTTTGTTATGGTTAGACGAAGATTTCTGGCTGGTGTGTTTGCAGTCATGGGACTGGTGATCGTATTGGGAGCATGTTCAAGCGATTCGCCGGTTAAGCGCATCAGCGCCGAAGAGTTCCAGCAAAAGATTGAAGAAGAGCCGGGAGTGATTATAGATGTCCGCACGAAGGATGAGTATAACGCGGGCCACCTTGCAATGGTTGATGAGCATCATGATCTGCTGAACGGTGATTTCGAAGCACACCTTAAATCACTGGATAAGGAAAAAACCTACTACTTGTATTGCCGGTCGGGCAACCGAAGCGGAAAAGCGGCCGATTTGATGGCCCAGAACGGATTCAAAAAGGTATATAATATCGGCGGTTTTGAAGATCTGGTACAGGCCGGCCTGGAAAGTGAAGAATAATTGACGGTATACAAAGTACTGCCTTGGCACGGGCCTAGGATAGCTTGACGGCAGTGCCGGGATTGCCAATGGGTAATCCGGGGAAAGATTCGGCCGTGGGTTCTGCATATTCTCATCCGGGAGATGCTGCATCTGTTATATCGGATCTGCATTGTGCCGGACCTGCGTTTATCAGATGCTGGCTATGTTAATTTAGGGGAGCACGGACGGAAGCGAGATTGGTCCGGAGGCTTTCGCCAATTATCAGAAATGATTGGATGCAAACTGGACTGTAGAAATTCAGGGGGATACACAGCTTTTTGCCTGCGGTCTGCACCGTTAATTTGGAGCAACGGTGCGCGGGGTAAACGCCCTTGGTGCACTCCCCATCAACAGGGATCAGGGTCGCTGGAGATGTACTTCAATAAACGATCAGGCGTATTCCCACTGACTATGCATATTGATGGGAAATAGGTCGCCCTGGGTTATTTTAGTCGAGGTGGAGGTCACATTGATTTTCTTTCTTACAATATTCTATGAAAACCAGGAGTTTGATAGATGGAAAATTAACATGTGGGATATGTTGTTCTGCCATGGAGGACTCCACCGGGAGAATAGAAGCTAACAGATTGTTAACATGCAGGCACTTATAAATTTATTAGAGCAGACACAGGTTCTGGCGGCTGTAATTGGGCTTGTGATACTGCTGATGATTGAGCAGGCTCATCCGTTCTTTGATTTCTTCAAAGGCTCGATCCGGGAAAAGGGGAAACACTTGCTGGCCAATATGACCCTGGGACTAACGAACGCCCTGATTATTTCGCTCTTCTTTGTAGGCAGTTGGCTTTGGGCTTCCAACTGGGCCTTTGAACATCAAGTGGGTATTCTCAACTGGCTTGGCCAGGCGGGCATGCCGGCATGGGGGCATACTCTCGGGGCCGTCTTGTTAATGGATTTGTGGATGTATCTGTGGCATGTGCTAAACCATAAAGTTCCCTTTTTCTGGCGGTTTCACCGGGTGCATCACGCCGATCCCAATATGGATGTGACTACAGCCAGCCGATTTCATACGGGGGAGATTATTTTTTCTTCTGCTCTGCGCATCGGCGTTATTTTGTTTTTGGGGCTCTATCTCTGGGAGCTGTTGCTTTACGAGACGATCATGTTTGCTGTCGTGCAGTTCCATCACGCCGATATCGCTCTGCCCGACAGGGTGGACCGGGCGTTGCGCATGGTCATTGTAACACCAGCCATGCACAAGGTGCATCATTCGCGCTGGCAGCCGGAGACCGATTCCAACTACAGCTCATTGTTTTCGTTCTGGGATCGGATTGGACGGACTTTTCGGCTTCACAATCCCCTTAAAACCCTGCGCATAGGGCTCGATGAGTTTGACAGTGAGGAAGATCGGAAGGTGAGGGGGTTGTTTACCATACCATTCCGCAATGGGAAAAATGAATAGCCGTGTTTTTTATTCGTCAAAAAGAATTCAGAATATTACCTTGTGGCTTTTCAACATTAACTCCCCAATAGTTGCTATATATGATGAAGTTTTTAAAATGGAGCCTGATCTGCGTATTGATGACGGGAATGGCCAAGACGGGTCTTGCCCAGGAACGGTCATCTGCATTGCCGGCCGTTGAACCGGGGCAGAAGCCCAAACTGGTTGTAGGAATCGTGGTGGACCAGATGCGGTATGATTATTTGCCGCGGTATTGGTCCAAATTCGGAGATGAGGGTTTCAAACGATTAATCGGGCAGGGATATAATTTTCGGAATAATCATTACAATTATTTTCCCACTTATACCGGACCCGGCCATGCCGCCGTCTATACCGGCGCTACGCCTTCGGTCAATGGAATCGTTGGCAACTCCTGGTACGATCGTTCCACTGACCAGGATATGTATGTTGTTTCAGACTCAACGGTTAAGCCTGTGGGAACAGATCGGGAAAGTGGAAAGATGTCGCCCGCCAATCTGATCAGCAGCACGGTGACAGATGAACTCAAAAAGATGAATGAAGAGAGCAAAGTTGTAGCTGTCTCCATCAAGGATCGCGGGGCCGTCTTGCCGGCGGGGCACATCGGGGATGGGGCTTACTGGTATGAGGGGCACTCCGGGAATTTCATCACCAGTTCCTGGTACCGGGATGAATTACCGGACTGGGTCCAGCAGTTTAACGAGGAGGGGCTGGCAAGAGAACTGAGTAAAAAGAGCTGGGAAACGTTGATCCCCATCGATCAGTACAGGGAGAGCAATAAGGACAATACACCTTACGAGGGAAGGTTTCGGAATGAAGAACGCCCGGTCTTTCCACATGATCTTGACGAGAACAGGGGCGAGTCGTATTCTGTGGTAAGTAGCACACCCTTCGGGAATACGCTTGTAAAGGAGTTTGCCAAGCGGGCTCTGGATGCCGGGCAGCTTGGATCAGACGGCATTACGGATTTTCTGAGTGTCAGTTTCTCTTCCACCGACTATGTGGGGCATAAATTTGGTCCCAATTCCATCGAGTTGCAGGATACCTATATGCGTCTGGACCGTGACATCGCGGATCTCCTGAATTACCTTGATCGGAAAGTGGGGGAGGGAAAGTACCTGCTGATGTTGACCTCCGATCATGGAGCGGTTGATGTCCCTGCCGAGTTAATGGATCGGAAACTGCCCGGCGGTTATTTTAACAGTGATGCGGTGTTGGATCTGTTGGATCAATACCTGGTCGAGCAGTACGGCAAGGCAGAATGGATTGAAGCCTATGCCAACCAGCAGATTTATCTCGATCGCGACTTGATCCGGCGCAGGGAACTTTCGCTGCGGGAGATGCAAAACGACATTGCCGCCTTTCTGCTGCAGTTTGAGGCGGTTGCATCAACCAATACGGCCTCCAACTTCCAGTACAATGACTATGTGAATGACTATCAGGCCATGTACCAGCGCGGTTTTCTCTATGATCGCTCGGGTGATGTGTATATCCAGCTGAAACCGGGATGGCTTGACACAAACAGCCGCAAGGGGACTTCGCACGGGTCGCCTTACGCCTATGATACGCATGTGCCGCTGATATTTTTTGGGTGGGGCGTGCCGCACGGAGAAACCTCGGAAAAAACCTTTATCCCGCAGATTGCGCCAACGATTTCTGGCATGCTTGATATCGAATTTCCCAACGGATCGTCTGCACAGGTGCTTCGTTTCGATTAGCATATTCTATTTGTGAGCCCAGCCAGCAGCGTGTTTCCCGGGCTGGTGGTTCTTCAGAGGCTAAAAGAGTTTGCCGAGACCGAAGCCGAGCCATACAAACAGCAGTCCCAGCAGAAGGCTCCCGATCGCATATAAGAAAGCATAGCCGGCATGTCCGTTCTGTAGAAGGGAAAAGAACTCAAAAGAGAAAGAGGAGAAGGTGGTAAAGCCGCCGCAGAAGCCGGTAGCCAGCAGCAGTCGCGACTGTTGTGAGAGGTTTTCCGTCAGTGTCGCAGCGATGATTACCCCGATGAGAAGCGAGCCCACCAAATTCACAATAAAAGTACCCAGGGGGTAGATTGTTGGCCAGCTTGATTTCATTGTATGGGAGATCAGGTAGCGGAGCACGCTTCCGGCAAATCCCCCGATTCCTACGACAAGTATAGATTGCAGCATAAAAGGCGTGGTTTATTGGTTTTGGCTGCACTGCAGCGGGTAGACAGCGGGAATGGTGTCTGGCAAGCAAGGGGATGAGGTATCACGCTATGGGTTTTGAGCTTTAACAGGCATCCGGACCGTCTTGGTGCCTGTTTGTTTGAATGAGAAGTCTATTTCCACTGAGTCGCCGGGCACAAGATCTTTGTTCAGTGATATCAGCATGATATGAAGTCCGCCCGGTTGCAGGTACAACTCCTCCCCGGCCTCTATGATGCGATTGGGGGCCGGGCGCATCCCGGACATCCCGTTTTCACCCTTGTACGATTCGTGTACTTCGGCGCGCTTGGCCACGTCACTGGACACCTCTGCAAGTGTATCGCGTTTAGCAGTCCCATTGCTGATTGTCAGATACACCGCGCTCATCATACCCTTGCTGCCGGGCCGTACCCAGCCGTCTGAAAGTTCAACCTTTCCAGGGATAACATCCTCTTTTGGGTTGGTGTCCTGTTCTTTTCCAGAGCTGCAGGCATATAGAAATAAAAGGGAGCATATAAGAACCATCAGTCGGTGCCATGACATAGATCAGCGTATTTTTTTTAGGTCTTCAATGACATTCTCCGGGGGGACCACGCTGGCGGGGTATTCAGTGCGAACCCGTCCATTCTGGTCCATGATGTAGATGGTATTGGAATGCTGCATGAAATAGTCACTGCTGTCCTGTTGCAGAGAATCAATTTTGGCTTTCTTTGCCACAATATGGAGCCTGCTCATCAAAGAATCAATGATTGCAGGCTGACCGGTAAGCAGGGTGAACTGGTCATTCAGGCGGTAAACCTTTCTGTATTCTGCAAGTACGGAAGGAGTATCGCGCTCCGGGTCAAAAGTGATTTCAACAAACTGAACATCACTGGTGTCTGCCAGCCCACTTTGAATATTTTTCATATTGGCCGTGATGATGGGACATACGTCGGGGCAATGGGTATAAATAAAGCTGATGACGGTTGTCTCGCCCCTGAAATGGCTGGGAAAGATAATACTGGAGCTGTCGGAGTCAAGAAGCTGATAGGACTCGTTACTCAGGTCTGCAATTGTATCAGGACCGCTGCATGCCTCTAGAAAGACAGCCAGCATACCGAAAGCCAGGAGGATATAAAGGGTTGATCTCATAAGGACCTAATATACCGCTCTGTGGCCTGGTTTTAAAGTAAATTATCGGCCTTATAGCGGCAATATGACAGGCGTCTGCCGTAGTACAGTAAAGGCATGCAGTAATCAGCATTATGCATTGCCGCTGGATGAGTTACTGAGCAGGGCGCTGATATCCAAAGCTGCGGTATTTCTAAATGTGACCCAGCAACCAGAAAATCAGGAGTATGATCAGGAGAGTGCCCAGAAGTCCGCTGGGACCATACCCCCAACTGCGGCTGTAGCGCCAGCTGGGAAGAGAACCAATGAGCATCAGGATAACAATGATAATAAGAATGGTACCAAGCATAATAACCCCCCTCTTTAATTTATGATGAATGCAACACCGGTAAATACGTGTCGCATTGTTCCTTTAAATACTATTGCAAAGAGAATGTTCCGTACTTATTAACGGGCAATCACCGGAATACGTTAAAAGTTCGCATGGCCGAAAGGCATCCAGAATACAGCCCGGCTGGTGTCAGTGGGGGGCGTCACTGTTGGCTCTTTGCCTCCAGCAAATTCTGCATGAGGATCTGCGCGGCCTGCCGGGAAATTTCCCTGAGCTGGCTGCGGTCGGCCCGGTCATCCACTTCGTAGGTGAGGGCATCGGCGCCAAAGGTGTGGTAGATCCAGTTCTTGGCGATGGGAGAATTGGGAGGGAAGGGCTCGACCTTGAGAGGCATCTCGGGAAAGGAATTTTTGAGCTCTTCAATCCACTTGTAGGTGAAGTCGTCCGGGAAAGTGGTGATATCGCGATTGATGGGATAGAAAATATTCTCATTGGTCGAGTGGAAATCAATACCGTAGTACACCTTCCGGTTGGGATCGTTCCGGAGTGTGAGCAGGTCATCGCGGATGGCCCGGGTTTCGGGCTGGTTGAAATTTTTCCAGTCGCGATTCAGATCAACACCGGCAGCGTTGTGGCGCCAGTGCCCGCCATTGACACCATCCGGATTGACGAGCGGGTATGACCAGATTTCAAACGCTTTCCGAAAGGCTCTGGCCAGCCTGGTATCCGCTGTCAGGGTTTCAATGAAGATGCGGCTGGCCAGTCCCCCGGTAACCTCGGGTGGATGTTGGCGGCCGGTAATGACAAGCACGCCCTGCTTTTGGTCTCGTGGTTTTGGAGCCGTCGTCATTTTTAAGATAGGATAACGGCGATGAGAGTAGCCAACCGTATCCACAACAGTAGGAGATGCCGTGCGAATGGAATCCATCCACTGGGTCATATCGCGGTAGGTCAGCAGCTCCTGGGCCGAGATCCAGAGCGGATCTCCATCCAGGTCGAGTGTAAGGGTAGCTACGCCTGCCGTGTCAACCTGGATGGCGGAGGGGTCCATGGTTCTCCAGTGATTACCGTCACGACTGATATTGGGATGGTACCGGTGTTCTCCATGCCTGTAGGATAGCTGGAGCTGGACAGTCCGGGGCGATTCGCTGTGTATTTTGAAAGCGTACCACGGGCTGTTGTTGATGGGGTGGTTTTCCGGCTCTATGACCACGCGGTACAGGGATTTGTCTACCTTGTAGAAATCATTCATCCGCGCTCCCTTGAATTCATTGCTTATCCAGATGCCTTCTTCCGAGCGTCCTATGGTACGCTTGTGCTGTGGCTGGATTTCCTTGTCGGAAGTATTGGTAACGCCTTCCGGATCATAGGCATAGCCGGTGAATTCTTCACTGCTTTTGCAACTGTAAAGAACCATGCAAAGCGGTAGAATAATCCACGATAATTGGTAGCGGGACATAAGCAAAAAAGTCATAAATTGAATAGTTGCGGAAACGTATAATATATAAAAGCGAACTGGAAATAGAATGAAAAGAATCATGGGCCGTTTTTGCTGCCGGCAGCAAAAACCTCCGGTTACTGATATTTTCGATCGATTGCCAATGTTATCCGCATTATGATGGGGCTTTCAGTACCGTTATAGGCAATAACTTATTCGTACATGATTGATCCATTTTTTCGGTTGCAGTTGAACTGCTGACCAAAGAGTTCTCATATCTGCTTTTGATGGTTCCCCGATATGCATTATTATTAAATCGACTATTATAAAAGATTATACAGAGGCCCTGCGAACAGGTTATCAGGGTTGTCGCTTTACTTCTCCTTGTCCAATAGCTTAACCAATGGAGTATGGCAGAGCCAAATGAAAGGGCCTTTCGCGCGTCATCATTAAACAGGAACGGCACAGGTGTTGTATTTTAAGATTTCTTTGGTTTCGGTATTTATGCTGTGCAGCTGGTGCTATTCCGTCGGGGCACAAAATGTGAGTGATACTTCATCCTACCGCGGAGAGAAACCCGCCCGGGTATGGAAACTTGAGATCGAGGGCAACGAAAGTTTTTCGGATATCATTATCAAGGAACAGATTGCTACTGAGGCTTTCTCGTTCTGGGAAAAGATGAAATTCTGGGATCGGGGCGGGCATATCCTTGATGAGGTGGAGATTCAGAAGGATGTGATACGCATAGGCAATTACTACAACCGCCGCGGTTTTCCAAGGGTAGAGGTTGACTATCGCATTGAAAACGGAAGTAAGCCATGGAAAAAAAAGGTGATCTTTGATATCAGGGAAGGATTCCCTATTCAAATCAATCGTATTACCTTTGACTTGTCCGATAAGGATCATTACCGGGAAAAATTGTTGGAGAGCCCCGATTTCACCCGCCTCCGACGTAAGAGTGAATACCAGGAAGGGGAGCGCTATGAAATTATCAAAGAACCCGAAGTTACTGGAAATTATGAACAGCTGCTGAAAAACAAGGGATTTGCCTATGCAAAAGTAGCCATCGAAGCTGCTGTGGATACCTCTCAGCGGTCGGCGGACCTGACGATTCGCTGTTTGCTGGGGCCCATGGCCTATCTGGATACGCTCACGGTTGAAGGGAACAGCACGGTAAACGATAACTATGTCATTCAGGAATCGGGACTGAAGCGGGGTGAGCGGTTCAGCAACCGGAAACTGCAGGAAGCCCAGCGTGAGATCTTCAACCATCACCTGTTCCGTTTTGTGACTATTAATATTCCGGAGCAGCCGCAGGATTCGACGCTGAATTTGGAAATGCAGGTGCGCGAGCAGGACCTGCGTACGGTACAGACCACATTTGGTTTTGGTACCGATGAGTATCTGCGGGGACAGCTGAGCTGGATCCACCGCAATGCTTTTGGGTATGGTCACCAGTTTACAAGTACTGCGAAAGCATCATTTATTGAACAGACCTTCAACCTTGATTACCTGGTACCTTATGCCTTCAATACCAAAAGCAGTGTGGTTATTTCCCCTTTTGCCCAGCACCTGCTGGAGGAAAACTATGAGCTCTCGAGAATAGGGATTACCAACAGTTTTATTTATCGTTATAGTCAGAACATGACTGGATCGCTGTCATATCAGTTTACCAAAAACAGCGAGATGTCGCAGCAGCTGGATGAAAACCTGCCGGATACGACGAAAAGTTATGACTTGTCTTCCATCCAGTTAAGCGGTTATTACAATCAGGATCTAAGCAGACGTGATCAAAAGGGGTGGGTTTTGCAACCCTATGCTGAGCTTTCCGGTTTTTGGGGCAGCTCAACGTTTCAGTTCCAGAAGATATCGCTGGATGTGCGACGCTATACCTCTCTTACGGAAAGCACGACCCTGGCAACACGCGTGCAGGGGGGCAAGATATTTGCAACGCAGGAAGACTCGCTGCCGGGTAACATTCGTTATTATCTGGGAGGCACCAGTTCCATTCGTGGCTGGGGGCGTTATCAGCTGGGCCCCAAGCGTGCAGTGGTTAAAAGCCCGAAGACTGATGGCGGAGAAATTATCGCCGACAGTACGGTATTCAGCCGATATATTCCGGAAGGGGGGCGCACCTTTTTGGCATTTAACCTGGAGATAAGGCAGGATCTTAATGCACTGATCGAGGGACTGGGTTTTACGGTCTTCTGGGATGGGGGACAGGTGTGGCGTAAAGATCCCGACATAAGCCGCCGCCCCCTTCAGTTCAGCGTGGGCGGTGGGTTCCGCTATAATTCGCCCATTGGACCGGTGCGCATGGATGTGGGGTATAAGATCAACCCTTCCAGAGCCGACTTGAACAAGTATCGGGGCCAGGATCATGGAGACCCCTGGGATCGCATAGGTATTCATATAAGTGTAGGACAAGCCTTTTAATGGAAAAGAAGACCAATCATACAAATAATCACTCCCGGCGAAGATGGCCGTGGATTGTCCTGTTTGGACTGATAGGAGTTGCGGGATTGGCGCGCCTTTCGCTGAAGACAGGTATCGTGCAGCAGTGGGCCAAGGGTCTTCTACTGAATACAGCCAACGATCAGCTCATCCCGGAGCTGTCTATTGAAACTATCTCGGGCGATTTGTGGAAGAGGCTGACGTTCACGAATATTGCTCTCACCGAGGGGGAAGCCGTGATCGCCTCTGTGGATACTTTGCGGCTTACCTACGATCCGCTGAGTTATTTTGGCGATACGCTGCGGGTTAGGGAGGTGAGCCTCACGCGGCCTGTGATTCATTTGCAACAACAGCCGGACAGCACCTGGAATTTCCAGCACTGGGTGGATACCGGGGCTGGACCTGCTGACACTACCGATGGAGGACTGGTCTTCTCTCTTTCTCAATTGTCCATCCATAGGGGTATGGCAGAGATTTTGATGCCCGGGCTGCGGCAGGATTCCTCTTTTACTATTGACCAGCTGACGCTTGCCGGCAGTGCAGGATACTATGGCGAAAACTATGAGGCGTCAATTCATGATCTATCTTTTGTCATCAGGAATACACGCCTCGATAGCCTCATTACTTTTGAGTCTTCCCTGAATGCCAGTGAAACATCGGTGACCCTTGAAAAACTGGCCCTGGCAACGGGCTATAGCATGATCAGTGCCTCAGGACATGCCGATTTGGCCGATTCAACGGTTCAGCTGCAGACCGATCTTTCCCCCCTGGGATGGAAGGACCTGGCGGTTTATATGGAGGATCTTCCGCTGAAGCAAGACCTTGATGCCTCCCTCGCACTGGAAGGATCGATTGCTGATTTTAAGGTCCGGTTGGATGCGGATGCGCCCGGCATCAATCAGCTGACTTTGAACAGTCATTTCCGGGGTGACGCTTCCCTGGCGATGACCTCCATTGAAGTTGTGGCTGAGCAGCTTCATCTGGATGAATTCACAGGCGACACGGTGATGCCACAGCTGCAAAAGCTGGAGTTCCGGGCTGACGGTAATATGCCGATCGGCCGCCCGGAGGAAGGCCGCATGGAGGGCGCCTTTTCTGCCCGCAATATCCGTCAGGGGATATACCGGGTGGACCTGCTGGAGGGATCCTTTGATCTTAACAGGGAAACGGCAGACATTCACCTGGAGTCTGTTGTCGACGGGGAACAGCTGCTGGCAGAGGCTGAACTGGAACGGATCTGGGAGGAGACCCCCGGCATTCATGCAGTTGTGCACGGGAACCGTATTAACCCGGGCAGCTGGCTGCAGGATGAGACCTATGCCGGCAATATCACGTTCAGAGGTGAGATCGATGGAGTCGGGTGGTACCCTGAAAAAGAGTATTGGCAATATCATCTGGCCATAGACGACAGCCGGATGATGGAGCAGCGGTTGGACCGGGCCAGGTTTAGTGGTCGGTTTAACGGGCAGGGGTTAACCATGGAATCCCGGCTGTCTGTCAATGAGAGCAGAATAGATTTGCAGGCTGAGGTGCGTGCACTCCAGTCGGTGCCTGCTTTTTCGTATACGGCCAGTGGAACCAATCTCAATCTGGCGGATTTACGGGGTATGGAGGACTATCGATCTTCGCTTTTTATCACCCTGGAGGGGACGGGACGTGGGAAGGGCTTAGGGGATATGGAGGTGCATAATACGCTGAAGGCTGATTCCTCAACCTTTATGGGAGAATCTGTCAAGGAATTACTGCTGGATGTACAGCTGAGCGATACCATTGCACGTATCAACAATGGCAGACTGGAAAGTAGTATTGCAGCGGGTACTTTGAATGGCCGTCTTTATCTGCAGGACCTATATAATGAGCACAACCGATTAAATCTGAATATGGAGATCAAGGACCTCTCTTCGTTGGCTCCCATAGCTGAAGTTGAGGTATTGCAGGCCACCGGCACCCTGCATGGGGAGCTGGCCCCCGAAGCGTCAGATCTGGCCGTTTTTGAGGGGGAAATCAACCTGGAGGAGGTGAACTATGATAACCGGCTGCAGGCCCCGGAAATATCCGGCCGCATACGGGTAGGGCTGTCGGAAAATGCCGATTATATGGCCGATTTTGACATTCTGCGCCCAACGGTTGCCTCCGAAGATCTGCAGAATATTAGCTTATACACCCGGGGACAGCGGTCGGAGACTAGTATCAGTGGCTCTTTTGAAGCAGAACTCGCCGGCTCCAAGGAAGAGCGTATCGACCAGTCCGGTAAATACCGCATTAGCGGGGATTCCCTGTCCATGGAATGGTCCCGGTTCGACCTCACCAGTCAGCTGCGTACCCTGTCGCTGCAAAAACCATTTCATGCAAGCTGGTCGGGGGGGCGCCTACAGACAGATACGCTGCATATCAGTAACGAGAACGGATCGGCTTTTATGGAACTGGCGGTGCCTTCAGCCGATTCCATGCATCAAAGGGCTTATGTAAATGCAGAAAGATTGAATCTGAGGGTTATCCAGGACGCCATCCTGGAAAAAGCCTATTTCAGCGGCATGCTTTCCGGAGAGTTGGAGATGGACCGAACTGATACAAGCCTGGTGGCTTCGGGCAACCTTCTGATGCTCGACCTGCTTTACCAGGAAACGCTGCTGGATACCCTGAGGCTGGAGGGGCAGATAGATGATGAACGCCTGCAGGGGGCCATGGCCTTACACCAGGATGGGGAGCTTATTGCGGAAGGGGAGCTGGATATTCCCTTTAAGGCGGAGAATCCGGAGTTGCTGGAGGAGAGTTTTTTTGAAGAACCTGTGAATGGCGCTCTGGTATTACATGCCATCAAACTGGGTCGTTTTGGGACCCTGCTTGAGCAGGCCGGATATGAAAATACAAAGGGAACGCTGCGATTCAGCGGGAGGCTGGAAGGCAAGGCCGGACAACCGAAACTGGATGCAGAGCTGAACCTGCAGGAGGCCCAGCTTTCCGGAGTGCCTATTGACTCATTGATAGCTTCGGTTCATTACCAGCATGCGAAATCCAATCTTGTGATGAATGCAATGCTTACCTCGCTCAAGCAGAAAGCCTTGCAGATGGATGCCCGAATGCCGCTTGATATTGACCTGCGAAGCTGGCAGGCCCGTTTACCCGGTCCGCAGGACAGCGTTTCTATGTCGGTTTGGACAAATCAGTTTAACCTGAAAGCGCTGAATGATTTTTTAAACCGGGATGAGATTGCCAACCTGCAGGGACAGGTTAACGGGCAGGTTGATATCGCAGGGGCACGCGATAATTTGAAGACGACAGGGGAAATCAGGCTTCAGCGGGGCGCCTTGCGCATAGTTCCAGCGGGCATTCGACTGGACAATATGGAATCTGTTATTCGGTTCCGGCCGGATCAAATTGAGCTTGCCAATTTAAGCATGAAGAGCGGAAGCGGGAATTTGAATGCACGAGGCACAATGGGACTTGAAAAGCTGGTGCCCGGGAATCTGGATTTTACGGTGACGGCCCAAAACTTTAAAGTGGCTAATACCAGTGAATATAACGGGATTATCAATCTCAAGGCCGATGTCAAGGGGAGCGTATCGCAACCGCGGCTAAGCGGCAAACTGGATGTTGTTAACGGCTTTGTAGAACTGGATAATTTTGGAGAAAAATCGGTTGAGGAAGTTAGTCTGGATACGACTGTGTCAATGGAACCGGATATCAGTCTGTACGATTCGCTGTCGCTGGACATGGATATCGGCTTTAATCGCCGCTTTTATGTTCGAAACCAGCGATATTTGGAAATGGAACTGGAGCTGGACGGGCAGATTGATCTGTTGAAAGAGGCCGGCAGGGAACTGCAGATGTTCGGCACCTTGAATACGGCTACGGGCTATGCGGAGCCCCTGGGCAAGCGTTTTGAGCTGGAAGAGGGATCACTGGCCTTTTCGGGTCCCATCGATAATCCTCAGATTAATATCCGGACGCTGTACGAGCCGCCACAGACCGACCAGGAGATAAGAATATGGTATATTATTGAGGGTACCGTTGAAGATCCACAGTTCAAGTATGAAAGCAGCCCCCCGATGGACCTGGCCGGTATCATCAGTTATACCCTCTTCGGGCAGCCGTTCTACAAGCTGGATCCTGCAGAACAGAGTGTGGCAAGTACAAGCAGCAATACCACAGCGGCCGACTTTGCTGTAGAGGTGCTGATGGACAAGGTGGAATCGCTGGCAACGCAGCACCTGGGAATCGATGTCGTACGCATTGAAAATACGCATGTTGGCGGTGAAACAGGTACTTCCATCAGTACAGGATGGTATATCAACCCCAAAGTGTTTTTTGCGATACACAATGTGATAGCAGGCTCTACCCCCACCACGGGTTTCTACCTTGAATATTATCTGAAAGAGAACCTGAGGCTGATCTTGAGCCAGGGCAATAACAACCGGCAGGGAATCGACATGCAGTGGGAGTATGATTATTGATTTAGATCGCTTTGGGCGGGGTGCCCGACCTGGATGAAGATTCAAAGTCGGTGTGGTTCTTTGCCGGTTCATCTCGTAACTTAGAGTGTCGTCCTCAGTTGGTTGTTCGGATAGTGAAGAAATTTGCAATGAGCGGCTAAAAACAAGTTATCAATCAAGAAATGAAAGACTATGTATAACGAAAGAGATAAACAGCTGGCTAAAAAAATATTAACCTATAGCTGCGAACTTGAAGAGAGACAGAATGTAATGCTTCAGCTGGTAGGCCTGAATGGCATTGGTCTGCTGCGAGCGCTTGTGGAAGAGGCAAGGGCCATGAATGTAAATCCTTTTGTCCAGATAGAAGATACTGAAATCCGCCGTGTTCTCGCTGAAACCGGTGACAAGGCGTTCTGGAAAAAACAGGCGAAGCTGGATCAGCTGCCACTGATGAAGAAGATGGATGCCTTTGTAGGTATCCGGGCTTCGCTGAATATTTACGAACAGGCCGATGTCAGCAAGAAGGCCAACAAGGCGTATGCTGATTATTTTGCCGATCCCGTACATTTTAAAGAACGGGTCAACAATACGAACTGGGTTGTGCTGCGCTACCCCTCCGAAGCTTTTGCGATGAATGCCCGGATGCCGACCCAGCGCTTCCGCGACTTTTACTACCGCGCATGTCTGTTGGATTACAGCGATCTGGCGGAAGCCATGAAACCGCTGCAGAGCCGGCTGGAAGAAACCGACCTTATTCAGCTGAAAGGTGAGGGGACCGATATTGAATTTTCGGTCAAGGGCCAGACCTGGATTCCCTGTTTTGGCAAACGTAATATACCCGACGGAGAGCTTTTTTCATCCCCCATCCTCTCATCGGTGAACGGTCGTATTAGCTATGCACCATCGGTCTACCAGGGAAAGCCCTTTGAATTTGTGACATTGGAAGTGCGTGATGGGGTGGTGATCGATTTTGACTCTTCTGATAATGAGGCGCTTGAAGAGATCCTGGATACAGATGCCGGGGCGCGCCAGTTCGGGGAGTTCAGTTTTGGACTCAATCCGGTGATTGAAAAGCCGATGTACGATATCCTTTTTGATGAAAAAATCTATGGATCAAATCACCTGACACTAGGTAATGATTATGAAATAGCTCCCAACGGGAATGAGAGCAACATCCACTGGGATCTCGTTTGCATAGGAGCAGATGTATACCTGGACGGGGAAAAGATTCGGGAAGGCCGCACATTTATTACCGATGACTTGCAAGGGCTCAATCCTGAAAATCTGCTGTAAATATATAGGAATTGTAGACCGGGGAATGCAAATGATGAAGATGGCATTCTTCAAAATTTGCTGCTCCCTGGTCTAATTCCCCTGATCCATTAATCGGCCCAAGCTTCGGCGTCCTTGAACACTTCGGCGAATTCGATCTCTTCACCATTTTTGCCAAGGGTGGCCTCAAATTCCACCGGGCGTTCTTCTTCGCGTTTGATGAGTTCAGTGGCCAGCTTATTGACGATCTCCTTCTGGATAAGTCGCTTGAGTGGTCGGGCTCCGTAAACGGGATCGTAACCGCGGGTAGCCAGCCAGTCTTTAACCTTCTCGGTGAGGTTGACTGTTACATTGCGTTTAGCCAGCATCTGGTGGACGCGCCGGAGCTGAATGTCTACAATGGCTCGCAGGTGTTCCTGGCTCAGCGGATGGAAGACAATGATGTCATCAACCCGGTTTAAGAATTCCGGGCGGATCGTCTTTTTAAGCTGGTCGATAAGTTTTTCCTGCAATTTATTGTACACTTCGTCCGAGAATTCTCCGCCTGTCTCTTCGATCTTTTCAGAGATCAAGTGAGAGCCGATATTGCT
Source organism: Fodinibius sediminis (assembly GCF_900182555.1). Lineage (GTDB taxonomy): Bacteria > Bacteroidota > Rhodothermia > Balneolales > Balneolaceae > Fodinibius > Fodinibius sediminis. The sequence goes on from NZ_FXTH01000005.1 coordinate 161,064, forward strand.
GGTCATTATGATGATGGCATTGGTAAAGTCGACGGTGACTCCCTTATTGTCCGTGAGACGCCCTTCGTCAAGGACCTGCAGCAGGATGTTGAAGACATCCGGATGGGCTTTCTCAATTTCATCCAGGAGGATGACCGAGTAGGGATGCCGGCGAACGGCCTCGGTCAGTTGTCCACCCTCGTCATAGCCTACATAGCCCGGAGGGGCCCCCACAAGACGGCTGACACTGTGGCGCTCCATATACTCACTCATATCGATGCGGACCATCGCATTCTCGTCGTTGAAGAGAAAGTCGGCCAGTGAGCGGGCCAGTTCGGTCTTGCCCACCCCCGTGGAACCAAGGAAGAAGAAGGAACCGATGGGTCGGTTTTCATCCTGAAGGCCCGCCCTAGAGCGGCGCACGGCATCTGATACGGTTTCAATGGCAGGATCCTGGCCTACAACGCGCTTGTGGAGCTCTTCTTCCAGGTGTACCAGCTTCTGGCGCTCGCTCTGGAGCATCTTGGTAACCGGTATGCCGGTCCATCGCGAAACTATTTCCGCCACATCCTCGCCCTCCACTTCCTCCTTCAGCATGGCGCGTCCTTCCTGAATTTCTGCCAGTTGCTTGTTGGTTTCCTCCAGGTCGGTCTCCAGCTGGTTGATGGTACCGTATCGCAGTTCGGCCACCTTCTCGTAATCACCCTGCCGCTCGGCCTTCTCGGCTTCGTTGCGGGTGGTTTCAATCGCCTGTTTAAGATCACGGGTCTTCTGGATCAGCTCACGCTCATTATCCCACTGCACCTTCATGGAGTTGCGCTGTTCCTCGAGGTCGGCAAGTTCCTTGTTTATGTTTTCAATTTTTTCCTCAGCCTTGTCCCGTTTCAGGGCTTCCCGTTCAATTTCCAGCTGTCGAATCTGTCGTTCTATGCGGTCAAGCTCTTCGGGCATGGAATCTATTTCCAGGCGCAATCGCGAGGCCGCTTCATCAATAAGGTCAATAGCCTTGTCGGGCAGGAAGCGATCGGAAATATAGCGGTGAGAGAGTTCAGCCGCTGCGACGATGGCACTGTCGGTAATGCGCACCCCGTGATGCAGTTCGTATCGCTCCTGGAGCCCCCGCAAAATGGAGACGGTATCCTCCACGGTCGGTTCCTGAATCTTGACTGTCTGCAGGCGTCGCTCGAGGGCCTTGTCCTTCTCAATGTATTTGCGGTATTCCGCCAGAGTAGTTGCACCGATGGCATGCAGTTCGCCGCGGGCCAGCGAAGGTTTCAGAATATTGGCGGCGTCCATGGAGCCTTCTGAGGCACCGGCCCCCACCAGGGTGTGGATCTCATCGATGAAAAGGATAATTTCACCTTCCGAGTCCTGCACTTCATTGACGACCGCTTTGAGGCGCTCTTCGAACTCGCCCCGGAATTTCGTGCCTGCCATCAGCGCCCCCATATCGAGGGCGACGATGCGCTTCGACTTAAGTCCTTCGGGCACATCACCGCGGTTGATCCGCAGGGCCATTCCTTCGGCAATAGCCGTTTTGCCCACTCCCGGCTCCCCGATAAGGACAGGATTGTTTTTGGTACGCCGGGAAAGGATCTGCATCACACGGCGTATTTCTTGATCCCGCCCGATGACCGGGTCAAGCTTGTTCTTCTCGGCCAGCTCATTCAAGTCGCGGGCGTACTTTTTAAGGGCGTTATAGCGGCTTTCTGCGTTGGGATCATCCACCTTTTGTGAGCCGCGCACCTCCTGCATCACGGTTAAGACATCGTCCTGGCGCACCCCGTGCTGCTTCAGAAGGCTGCCGGCCTCGCTCTCCGCAGCCAGCATCCCGATGAGCAGATGTTCAGAACTGATATATTCGTCCCCCAGCTCATCGGCAGAGGACTGGGCCTGGTCAAAAAGCGCTTTGGCATCATTGGAGAGATACTGGCCGGACACGGAAGCACCCTTCACAACCGGAAGCTTGTCAATGCGCTGCTCCAGTTCAGATTTCAACTGGGGAAGCCGGACTCCAACTTTATTGAGAATAGTGTTGATAATATTGTCCGCATCAGAAAGCAGTGCCAGCAGAATATGGGCCGGCGTTACTGCCTGCTGGTTATTGCCTGAGGCAATCTCAACGGCAGCCTGTACGGCCTTTTGGGCTTTGAGCGTAAACTTGTCCAGATTCATAATCTTTTCGTTGATTCATTGAGTTTCATACGTTTTTTCTTCTGTTATTAAAGAAGCTAATATCATACCGCTTTTATATTTATGCCTATTTTTCAGTGATGGCATGTCATAAAGCTGGACTAAATTCCTTTTTTCTGCAACATTGGTAGCGAATCTGCCATTTCTGTTGCCATTGACGTACCTTTGACAGTTTTGAGAAGGCTGAATGATCGAAGGACATTTTCTTGTTGAAACAATTAACCGGGCATTAGACAAAATAATTATGAGAAAAATAACGATCGAGGATGTGACCATTGAACTCAAAAGAGGAGATATTGCTCAACAGGATGATATTGAGGCGGTAGTAAATGCAGCCAATGCCCAGTTGCGAACGGGCGGGGGCGTAGCTGGAGCCATACATCGGGCGGCCGGTCCGTCATTGGCTGAGGAAACGCGATCAATGGCACCCATCAAACCGGGAGAAGCGGTTATCTCAGGCGGACACAACCTGCCGAATAATTACATTATTCACTGCCTGGGGCCGGTCTACGGGCGAGACAAGCCGGAAGACAAGCTCCTGGCTTTTTGTTATAAAAATGCGCTGCAGCTGGCCGAGGAAAACAAGATAGAGCGCGTTGCTTTCCCCGCCATATCCACTGGAGCTTTTGGATACCCGCCCCGGGAGGCTGCCAAAGTGGCCTTTAAGACCGTTAAAAGAGAAATACCGCGACTTAAATCAGTGCGGCTGATTCGTTTTGTGCTGTGGGGCGAAGACGCAATACAAGTACATGAAGAGGCAATGAAACAGGTCCTGGGCTGATAGGACCGGTGGATTTGCCGGTAGGGTCTATCCGTAAATCTCATTGAGCACAGCAGCCAGCCGGATACCTCCCTTGAGCAGCTGGCGGTCAAGGGGTTGTCGATGTACATACATGTACCGGTAGCCGATCTGGCGGTCGTCCGGCAAGGCATAGGCCTTGTTCCTGAGCTCCATGACTTCATGGGCCCAGTCTGTTATGGTTCCTTGTTGCCACCGGTCAATCTGTTGGGCCGTAGGATGATTGATGGCAGCCGTGAATTCGGTATAGCTTAGCTTCGTTTCATCAATCATCCCGGAATCCCATACACGGTGAAGGTTGGAAGGTTCATAGAACCATTCGACCCGGGTATCGTTGCCGCCCCGGTCGTTGCCGGTTCCCACATGCATTGGCTGGTGAAGATCTCCGACAAGATGAATAAGCATTTTCAACTTTTCTTTTTCTTCAGCGCCCGGCAGCTCTCCTGTTTTAAGTTCTTCAATGATGGATCGGAGTGCCTGTATAAGATCCCCGTCGGGGTTTTTCTCTGTTTCTTCATAGGTCATGCCATCCGGGATGGTTACCCAGTGCCAGTCGCTGGTATAATCATAGCTGGTATCGGACCGGATTTTATCCATCCAGGTGCTGGCGATAGCTATTGATTCGGGGCCCAGCAGTTCATGTACTCTCTGCCTGGCTTCCTCGCTCAAATAGTCAGCGGCAATTTCTCCAACGATACGGTGGCCATTTTTCCCCCATTTCTGCTGATCTGAAACCGGTGAAACAGTCGTAAGCGTTAGCAAAAAGGTGAGCAGTAGTGAAGTGATCATGTGCTAAATTGATTTTATCAAAATTTTCAGACTGGTGAAATATCTCTACATTTCGAGTAGAAAGATATGTCCTTTTCAATATTTAACAAGTGATGTGACCGGTGGTTTTTTATGAATTGCTGAATATTTTTTTTCTGATCTTTCACTCCCTCCTTATCGTCTTCAATCTTCTGGGATGGATTTGGAAGAGGACCCGGCGCTGGAATCTTGCCACATTGCTGGCAACGGCTTTTTCATGGACAGTACTGGGCATCTGGTACGGTTTCGGATACTGTCCGTGCACCCACTGGCACTGGCTGGTGCGCCGGAAGCTGGGGTACACCAGGATGTCCCATTCGTATATCCAGTTCCTGATTCAGGAATTTACCGGCTATGAGGTTGCTGCTGGATTGGTGGATGCGGTCACTGCCGGCTGCTTCGTGCTGGCCCTGTGCATTTCGATCTATGTAAACCTCAGGGACTGGAGGACGTCAGCCTGAACTGTTTCTGCCAGCCAGTTTCTTGAAGAGTTTTTTCTCTTCGGCCGTTAACTTTTCGGGCACTTGTACCTGTATGCGCACCAGCAGGTCGCCCTTTTTAGAAGGAGATTTGAATTTAGGCATACCCAGTCCCCCCAGGCGGAACTGCTTGCCTCCCGAGGTACCGGCGGGGATTTTAATCTTTGCTTTTCCGTCCAATGTCTGAACAACAGTTTCGCCGCCCAGGACCGCTGTAAACAAATCGATCGGGTGATCGATGTAGAGGTTGTCACCTTTGCGCTCATAGCCTTCGGGCATTGATATGCGGACCGTCAGGTAAAGATTGCCGCGTGCCCCACCCCGTGCCTGCGAGGCTCCCTTGCCTTTGAGTTTGAGGCGCTGCCCGTCACTGATGCCGGCGGGAATTTTGACTCTCATCTTTTCGCTGCCCACGCGCAGCGTCCGGGAGGTCCCCTTGTAGGCTTCCTGCAGCGAAATGGTAACCTCAGCCTTTATATCCTGTCGAGTTTTCTGTTGTTGGCGGTTGGGGGAGCGGTACGTTCGGCTCTGCTGGCCCTGGGCCTGTCCGAAGGGACTGCCACCGCCTCCGAAGAGTGTTTCAAAAAAACTGGAAAATGGACTGCCGCTTCCCTGCCCGGAGGAGGCTCGGCCACCGAAAATATCATCCATGTTAACGCGATAAGACTGTTGACCACCGAAGCCCTGTCCCTGTTGTTGCCGGGCATACTGAGACCAGTCGAACCCCCCGCCGTTCCCGCCGGCCCGCTGATATTTTTTCCAGTCTTTGCCCACTTTGTCGTAAAGCTCGCGCTTCTCGGGATCACTCAAGACTTCATAAGCCTCCCCTACCTCTTTAAACTTTTCCTCAGCAGAGGAGTCATCGGGGTTCTTGTCAGGGTGATATTTTGCCGCCTTTTTACGGTAAGCTTTCTTGATCTCATCCTGAGAAGCTTTCCTGGAAACACCCAGTATGTCGTAATAGTTTTTGTATTCCATTGTTCGAATTACATGCTCATCCTAAATCATATCATTCGCTATATGGTATACAGCAAATAAAGTGCCATAGTATCAAAACTAACGATTTGTCAAATATAGGCATCTATTTCGTCAGCTTGTCATAAAAAAAGCCTCCCCGATTAGCTCGGAGAGGCTTTTCTTTTAACAGTGGTTGAGAATGGTTTAGGAGCAAATTAGAGCTCAATGGCGATATACTGGCTGTTGCCTTGTCGGTTGATATCCAGCAGAGCCACCTTCTCTTCACTTTCGGAGGCCGCCCGCATGGCTTCGCGGAATTCCCGTACATTACCGACGCCTTGCCGGTTAATGCCCGTGATTACATCTCCGCGCCGGAGTCCCTGCCGCTGTGCAGAGCTTCCGCGTGTTATCTCTGTCACCACGACGCCTTCAAGACCCGGCTCAACCCGCAGCTGCCGGGCTATTTCGGGCGTAAGGTTGCGTACAATAAAGCCCAGCTCTTTATCCATCGACTCGGATTCTTCCGTGCGTCCCTGATTTACCGCCATCTCTTCGGGCTGTTCGCCAAGCGTGACAGTAACCTCCTGCATTTCTCCATCACGGTTAATTGTCAGGTCAATCTCCGTGCCCGGCGATGACGTACCAATAGCCGTTCGGAAAGAATCCCAGCTTTTGACGGGTTCGCCGTTCAGCGTCTGGATCACATCTCCTTTGCGCAGACCAGCCTCCCCGGCAGGACCGTCTTTTTCCACACTTCCAATAATAACACCATAGTCCTTGTCAAGATCCAGGGCGCGGGCCATGGTAGCATCAACTTCACCCCCCATGGAAATACCCAGGTAGCCGCGGACAACGCGTCCGTGCTCGATAATGGACTCCATGACGCTTTTGGCAATATTAATGGGCACGGCGAAGCCAATACCGTCATTACCTCCCGAGCGGGACGCAATGGCGGAGTTGATACCGACCAGTTCGCCATCCATATTTACCAGGGCTCCCCCCGAGTTTCCCGGGTTAATGGCGGCGTCCGTCTGAATGAATTTTTCATAGCCGGCCTGTTGACGCAGGATTCCGATAGAACGGTCTTTGGCAGAGACGATACCCATGGAGACCGAATGCCCCAGCTCAAGCTGGAGAGGACTTCCAATCGCAAGGACCATTTCCCCTACGCGCAGCTTCTCACTGTTGCCCAGCTTGATGACATTCAGATCGGGGGCATCCACTTTAAGAACGGCGATGTCAGTTTGCGGGTCCGTACCGACAACTTTTGCATTATATCGCTTGTCATTGTATAGCTTTACCTCCACCTCATCGGCATCTTCAACGACATGATGATTGGTAAGAATATAGCCGTCCCTGGATACGATTACACCCGACCCAAGGCCCTGGCGCTGATATTCCTCCGGCTCAGCCTGCGGATCGCCAAAAAAGCGCGCCAGCGGATTTTGGCGGGCCTGAACCGTTTGTGTAACGGTAACAGTGACGACCGTCGGATTGGTTTGATCGGCAATATTAACAATGGCATCATTAAAATCCTTCAGCGATGGAGCTGTCTGCTGTCCAGAATCCTGAACATCCGTAGTTGGATTAAAATCAGGCATTGCAAATACAGATGCCTGTTCTGATTCAAAATCGATGGTATAAAATCCCAAGAGCAGTACCGCTACCAAAGCCAAAAACAGGTAAGAACGTACATTTTTCATATCAAAATCCGTTTAAGTCAAGATTACTAGCATTTAATTAAGTTCTGATAGTTCATAAAACCGTTTGCAGTCGATGATTATTGTACAGTTTTGCGACTTTTATTTGAAATGAAAACGGAAACCCCCTTTCACAGGAGCTTCCGTCTTAGGGATAGTATAAGTCAATTACTACGTTAGCTAATCTTAATCTGTTTCTTAACCTTGTCTTCACTTTTATCGATGCTGATGTTCAGCAGGCCGTCTTCATAGGATGCTTCTATGCTTTCTTCATCAACATTGTCGGGCAATTGGAAAGAACGGTTGAAAGAACCGTATCGCGTTTCCACACGGTGGTACGTTTTGCCATCCTCCTTGTCCTGGAAACGCCGTTCACCACTGATGGTTAGACGGCTGTTTTCAAGGTTGATGTTGATATCGTCTTTTTTCATGCCCGGCAGTTCCACAGAAATATGGAATTTGGTTTCTGTTTCTGAAATATCAATGCTGGGCATAAATTTGTCACGGCGTGCATTTACCGCATCGTTAAAAAACTCATCCATAATGTCCGAGAACCGTTTCGACATTAAGTTGCTTTCCGGTCGGTTATATCGCATAAGTGTCATAGTGATTACCTCCACGAGGTTTTTTCTACATTAGTTGGTTTCATCAAACTCACTATTAGAAGAGCAATACCTGTGCCAAGGGCCTGCAGGCTCGGGAAGACTGACATTCAGCCAGCGGCGGCCTGCGTTTTTTTCAGAAGGTTCGGGAAGGAAGGTAAAGTTGTCACGCCCGGTTAGACAAAGCGGCAGTGAGGCCTGTTTTTGTGACAGGAAGCTGGTTAATGGTTATTAGTGTATTGGTGATTTGAGTAAATTGAAACAACTAATAACCATTAACGATTAACTAGGCATAGCTTTTTTTCCATTCTTTGGCTACCAGGAAAGCCATCTCAAGACTCTGCTGGTAATTCAGGCGCGGATCACAGTAGGTTTCATAATTGTGATGGAGTTCGCCTTCATGGAGCCCTTTTGCTCCGCCTACGCATTCCGTGACGTTATCGCCGGTAAGCTCCAGATGAACACCACCCAGATAACTGCCCTGATCGCGGTGGATCGCAAAAGTCTTGCGTATTTCGGAAACGATATCATCAAAATTGCGGGTCTTGATGTTATCATCGGTTGCAAAGGTGTTTCCGTGCATGGGGTCGCAGCTCCAGACCACCGGCATACCCTCATGTTTAATATTGCGGATCAGTTCGGGCAGGCCCTCTTCAACTTCGTCTTTTCCGAATCGGCTGATAAGTACAATTTTGCCCTGTTCGTGAATGGGGTTCAGCCGGTTGATCAGCTTCAGGGTGTGATCAAGATCATAGTTTGGACCGAGCTTTATCCCGATGGGGTTGCGGATTCCCCGCAGGTACTCTACGTGAGCCCCGTCGAGATCGCGCGTGCGGTTACCCAACCAGACCATGTGGGCACTCAGGTTGTACCAGCCGTCGCGGCGGGGCACTTTTCGGGTCTGTGCCGAGTCGTAGTGCAGGTTCAGGCTCTCATGGGAGGTGTAAACATTGACCTTCTGAACGGTATTGAAGGAATTGGGGGTGATGGTCTCCATAAAGCTGACCGCTTTCTGAATGGAGTTGACCATTTCTTCGTACTCCTTGTAATATTCATTTTCACGCATGAAATCCAACTCCCAGTACTCGGGGTGGTGTAAATCGGCAAATCCCTCGTCGGCGAGGGCCCTCAGGAAATTAAGGGTCATGGCCGCCTTGTTGTATCCTGTGAGCAGCCGCTGCGGATCGGGTACGCGGTCTTCACGCGTCGGATTGATACTGTTGATCAGGTCCCCGCGGTAATTGTGTATCTTCTCGCCGTCAACCATCTCAAAATCACGCGAGCGCGGCTTGGCATACTGGCCGGCAATGCGTCCGACACGAATAATGGGTGTTTCCATCTCGTGAATGAGTATGAAACTCATCTGGAGCAGCACCTTCAGCAGATTGACGATCTTGGGCGATTCACAGCCGGCAAAACTCTCGGCACAATCGCCTCCCTGCAGCAAAAAGGCTTTTCCGGCTGATACATCAGCCAGTTTTTCTTTGAGTGCTTTGACCTCCCAGGAGGTGATGAGGGGAGGATTATTTTTTAGCTCCTGGTATACCCGTTCAAGTTCAGCCTCATCCGGATAGGTGGGAAGCTGTTTGATGGGGTATTCTTTCCACGAGGTTGGGGACCAGTTCTTTGGGTTTGCCACTTCAGGAGCTGCGGATTTTTTGGAAAACATGCTTGGTTTATATCAATAATATAATTTTATGAATTTATGAAAATACAGAAAATTCATTGAGGGAGCAATTCCGAACTGTCTTTATCAGGAGCTGTTGTGCGGTTAATGTCAGTTGATCGGTTCCAGTACGAAAATGCCTTCTTTATTGATATAGCCATATTTGCTGTCGAGCATGACCAGTGCGAAGCCGTCGGTGTAATCCCAGGTGCGATCATAGACCGGATCAACCACCATCTGTCCCCGCCGATTTACAAAGCCCATGTGCCCGTGTTCGCGGATTCTGCCCCTGCCGTTGTGAAAAGCATAAGCCTGGTCATACGAAGGCAGAATAATAAACCGTCCGTCCCGGTTGATATAGCCATACTTTTTTTGATTCAGGTTGTTGTTGCTTTCCGGCATGGCAACAACCGCAAGCTCTTCAGAAAATGGGTCGGCTTCCAGAAATTTTGAGGGGATTGCAATCTCACCGCTGGTGTCAATATATCCCCACTGTCTGAAGCCCAGTTGCACGGGGGCCAACCCTTCGGAAAATGACTTGGCTTCCCGGTACTGGGGGTCAATCACAAAGGTACCTGAACGATCGATATAGCCCCATTCTCTGTGGTCCGCTGTTTGGACCAGGGCCAGTCCGTCTGAAAAGTTTTCAGCAGCGATAAATCGGGGTTCGATAACGAAGTTGCCGTCGGTATCGATGAACCCCCAGCCGCTGTCGCGGTTCTGCTGAACGGCAGCCCGCCCGTCTTGAAAGCTTCGGGCGCGGTGAAAGGTAGGCCTGATTACAAATTCCCCGGAGGTGTCGATATATCCGTACCGCCCGTTGCTTTTTACAAGGCCCCGTCCATTTTCAAAAGCGTAGGCCTCCTCAAATCGCGGGGAAATGACGAGTTCCCCTTCCGGGTTGATATAGCCGGCCGCTCCCGATCGATAGACCACAGCCAGACCCTCGGAGAAGGAGTAGGGCCAGGCTTCCCTGTCGCTGGTGCGAAGCTGAAACCGTGGTGCTATGCGCTGGATTAAATTCTGGTCCATGAACCCGACTTTCTGGTTTTCAACGAAGGGATACAGCTGTTTCGCCGTGCGTGTATGTTCGGTACTGGATGATTCAATCAGTTTGCAGGAAGTCCATATCAGGCCTATGGCAGTGATGAGGAAAAGGCTTCGAACAGTAGCTTTCATGAATACTTGAACAGGTGCTTGGGTGAATATGATAGTCAAACACCTGCTGATACTGTGATCCTATCCTATTTGTTCCCGGTAGGAGCCGGAAGGAATGGCCGCTGTACCGGCAATCAGACTTTTATAAATAACGGCTGTGGCCATGGTTGTGAGTGGATAGGTAAAAATAATACCTATGCCAAAAAACAGGGCGCCCAGGATATTCAGTATAATCACGGTGATGCCAAACAGCAGGAGCTCAAGGGTAAGCCCCTCCGTTTTATAGTAGCTTTGCTGCAGAGCGCTGATGGAAGAGGAAGTCCCCTCCAGTATGAAGTAGGGATAGAATTGAAACCGAATTGCGATAAAAATTCCGGGCAGTACGAAGAGGGCCAGCCCCACAAGCACTGAGATCAAGTAGAGGAAATAGGCTATAAAATAAGAAAGGAACTGCGGGAAGTTGTTAAACATATCACTGACCGTCACAAACTCGTCATCGATCAGCAAGAGCATTATTTTAATAAATCCGAGGCTCAGGAAAAGCTGAAGAACCGTCAGCACAGCCGATAGGACCTGGGTTTTCAGGGTAGGGTTCTCCGGCGAATAGATCATGAAATAGACCTGGGGTATAATGGCCAGTACGTAGTAGGTAATTGTGATGCCGATGACAAAAGAGGCGTATTGTTTGTACTGGTTGAAGCTGAATTTGAAAAGCTGGACCAGGTCGATTGAAGATTGCTTCATGCAGCTGAATGAATAGAAGAAAATTTCGGTTATGTGACAGTGAAGTCAACGACTGATTCTGTAGGAATTTAGGGCTACAAAAGATACGTATTATCTGTATCTTTTAAAGTTTAATCGAACCCAAAAGCAGCACTACCTTTGCGAGAAAATATAGTTATTCGCGGTGCACGCGAACATAATTTAAAAAACATTGATGTCAATATACCACGGGAAAAGCTGGTCGTTGTGACTGGGATATCCGGCTCGGGTAAATCTTCTCTTGCCTTTGATACGATCTATGCGGAAGGGCAGCGACGGTTTTTGGAGTCCCTTTCGGCCTATGCCCGCCAGTTCCTGGGTATGATGGAGCGCCCGGAGGTTGATTTTATAGACGGGCTCTCCCCGGTAATTTCCATTGACCAGAAGACAACAAACCGAAACCCGCGCTCCACGGTGGGCACGGTCACAGAGATCTATGATTTCCTTCGGTTGCTCTATGCCCGTATCGGGGTGCCCTATTCCTGGAAGACGGGCAACCGGATGGCCAAGCAGACCTCCGATCAGGTGATTTCTACGATCATGGACATGCCCACCGGAACCAAAGCCTACTGCCTGGCTCCGGTGGTACGCGGGCGAAAGGGCCACTACCGCGAGCTCTTTGAACAGACCATGAAACAGGGATTCGTCCAGGTGCGTGTGGATGGAGAACTGATGGACCTGCAAGAGGATATGAAAGTCGATCGCTATAAAACACATAATATTGAAGTTGTGGTTGACCGTTTTGTCATCAATGAAAAAAGCGAACAGCGGATTGCCGAGAGTGTGCGCCTGGCCCTTGAAATGGCCGAGGGCAATGTGGTGCTATCCGTGCCGAATGAAGAGGGCGGTTTTGAGGATCACCTGTATTCCCAGAATCTGTTTGATCCTGAGAGCGGACTCGCCTACGAAGATCCCGCTCCAAATATGTTCTCTTTTAACTCTCCCTATGGGGCCTGTCAAAACTGTGACGGGCTGGGCTATACCTATGATGTGGACCGCAGCCTTGTTATTCCCAACGAAGAACAGACCATTGAAGAGGGAGCCATCCGCTTTCTGGGCAAGCCCCGAGATATTTTTGCCTTCAAGCAACTGAAAGCCGTACTGAAAACTTTTGACCTGGATTTTGAGACTCCCCTCAAAGAGTTTCCGGAAGAAGCGATTGAACTGCTTTTCGAGGGGGGCGGGGATACCAAGTACGACGTCAGCTATGACTTCCGAAAAGATAATGTAACCTACAAGCATTCCTTCAAGGGGCTGCGCAACATGATACGCGAGCAGTACAGGGAGAGCAAGTCGAGCAAGAAACGCGACAAGGCAAAAGCGTATATGAGCAAGATTCAGTGTCCCGACTGCGGAGGGGGGCGACTGAACAGGGAATCACTGTCTTACAAGATCGACGGTTATTCCATCGATGAGCTGGTGAAGATGGATATTAAGACCTTGCGCGCCACGATCAACAGCCTGGATTTAGACAAGCGGCAGCAGAAAATCGGAAGCCAGGTTCTGAAAGAGGTACGCGACCGGGTGGACTTTCTACTGAATGTAGGGCTCAATTATCTAACGCTCGACCGGGAAGCACAGACACTCAGCGGCGGCGAGGCTCAGCGCATCCGGCTGGCCACCCAGATTGGCACCCAGCTGGTGGGGGTGCTTTATATACTTGATGAGCCCAGCATCGGGCTGCATCAGCGGGATAATATCAAGCTGATCCGTTCGCTGGAGACGCTTCGTGATCTCGGGAACAGCGTGATTGTAGTTGAGCACGACCGGGAGACCATCGAGCAGGCCGACTATGTACTTGATCTTGGACCGGGTGCGGGAGAGTACGGGGGGGAGATTGTAACAGAAGGGGCCCCGGACGAGCTGAATCCCAGCTCCATGACGGCTAAGTTTCTCAAGGATGAAGAGACTGTGCCCTACCCGGAAAAGCGGCGCAAGGGCAGTGGAGACGCTGTGCGCCTGGAGGGGGGCCGCGGACATAACCTCAAGCAGGTGGATGTGGAGATCCCCCTTGGCAAGTTTATTTGTGTAACAGGGGTAAGCGGAAGTGGAAAAAGTTCACTCATCAATCAGACACTGGAACCAATACTCTCGACCGAATTCTATAATTCGAAGTCGGTCCCGCTGCCCTATGATGAGGTCCATGGCATTGAAAACCTGGATAAAATAATTTCTGTAGACCAAAGTCCGATTGGCCGCACCCCGCGTTCCAACCCGGGAACCTATACCAAGGTATTTGATCATATTCGCAAGCTTTTTGCACAGCTGCCCGAATCAAAGATCAGGGGCTATGACCAGGGGCGTTTCTCCTTTAATGTAAAAGGAGGCCGTTGCGAGGCCTGCAACGGCGACGGGGTTCGCAAGATAGAAATGAATTTTCTGCCCGATGTCTACGTGGACTGTGAAACCTGCAACGGCAGGCGGTACAACCGGGAGACGCTGGAAATCTATTACAAAGGGAAAAATATTGCCGATGTCCTGAATATGTCGATACAGGATGCCCATGACTTTTTTGATTCCGTCCCGGCTATCAACCGTATTTTGGGTACTCTCGTTGATGTGGGACTTGGATATCTCCGGTTGGGCCAGCCGAGCACCACCCTGTCGGGCGGTGAAGCGCAGCGTATCAAACTGGCCCGTGAGCTGGCGAAAGTGGGGACCGGGGATACGCTGTATATTATGGACGAACCGACGACAGGGCTTCACTTCCAGGATGTACGCATGCTTGTTGATGTGATCCAGCAGCTGGTAGACAAGGGAAATACGGTGATTGTCATCGAACACAACCTGGACCTCATCAAGGCTGCAGACTGGATTATTGATTTGGGCCCTGAAGGAGGCAAGGAAGGGGGAGAAATTATTGCAGAGGGGACTCCTGAAAAAGTAGCCGGGCATGAGCATAGTGCCACGGGCGCTTTCCTCAAACAAGAGTTTGAACGTGAGAAGAAGGAGATAACGGTCTGATTTAAGAAATTCCCAGTTAGGGTCTATCGATTTATTTCGGTTAATTAAACAAAAGGTAAACTGTCATGTCGTTCTTTATCCGTTGCCTCGTGGTTTTCATTGTATTGTGGATTCTTTTCTATATTGGCGTTTCGTTCATGTGGGAGGGACCGGACGTCGTCGCGGGATCCGTTTTGTTTGGTGGAGTTTTGAGCATTGTGCTCACCTTGCTTTACGGGTGGTTTGACGAAATGTGGATTCAACACCGCAGCTCGTCATAGATCCCTCGGCGAATTTGCAGAGGTCAAAGAACTGGGGCATACCCACGTCTGCAAGGTTGGTAGTAAATTTTTTTAGGATTCTGCTGATTACCGTATAAATTTATGCACAAGGAGCGCCGGAAAGTCAAAAATAACGATTGAAAAGAATCTTGTTTTGACTAATGATATGAACTCCGAAAATTGTTATAATAGCCCTTTTAATCATTAACATAACTAATCTCTTAGAAAACGAGATCATGGCATTAGCATCCAAAAGTATCGAAGAACTGTTAGGCGATCAGGCAGAAGATCTGCTGACACATGAATGTGAAACAATCCCAAAGGATAATCTTCATCTCCCCACTGCTTCCTACGTGGATGATGTATGGTATCATTCCGATCGGAATCCTCGGGTGTTGCGTAATTTGCAGGCTCTCCTGAATCATGGTCGATTGGGAGGAACGGGGTATCTCTCTATTTTGCCGGTCGATCAGGGAGTGGAACACTCCGGCGGAGCTTCTTTTGCACCGAATCCTGATTATTTTGATCCTGAAAATATTGTTAAACTGGCTATTGAAGGAGGTTGTAACGGTGTTGCGTCCACTTTTGGGGTGCTTGGGGCTGTTGCACGCAAATATGCCCACAAAATTCCCTTCATTGTAAAAATCAACCACAATGAGCTGATGACCTATCCCAACACCTATGACCAGATCATGTTCGGGTCGGTTGAGCGGGCCTATGAGATGGGTGCAGCTGCTGTAGGTGCAACAATCTATTTTGGATCGCCGGAGTCGAGCCGTCAGATTCAGGAAGTGGCACGAGCATTTGAACGTGCGCATGAACTGGGGCTTGCAACTATCCTTTGGTGCTATACCCGGAACTCGGCTTTCAAAGTGGACGGAACAGACTACCATGCTTCGGCAGATCTCACTGGGCAGGCCAATCATCTGGGCGTGACCATACAAGCCGATATTATCAAGCAGAAGCAGCCGACAAACAATGGCGGGTACAAAGCGTTGAATATGGGTGATTCGGCCTATGGCAAGCTTGATGAAGATATTTATGATGAACTGGCAACGGACCATCCCATTGATTTGACTCGTTACCAGGTGGCCAACTGCTACATGGGACGAGCCGGACTTATCAACTCGGGTGGTTCTTCCGGGGAGAATGACTTTGCTCAGGCGGTGCGTACAGCTGTCATCAATAAGCGAGCCGGCGGCATGGGACTCATAAGTGGACGCAAAGCATTCCAGCGTCCGTTGAAAGAGGGGGTCAAGATCCTGAACTTTATCCAGGATGTCTATCTGGATGACGATATCACTGTCGCATAACACCGGTACAATTCTTATTATGGCCTTGCGGGGCATCCCGTAAGGCCTTTTTTATAAACGGCTGTGGAGATAGGCAGCAGTCATTAGCATTTCTATTATTAGTTGATGATGGCTATTTTTGACGGTTGGTTTCACGACGAATTGTGAGTTTTAAAATCTTTTTCATTGGCAAAAGGCGACCCTCAAATACAGGAAGATCCCAAAAAGTATTTCTCAAAGAAATATCTTTTTATCTCGATAGCGCTGAGTATAGCTACCATGGGATTTCTCATCTATTTTACTTATACGCCCGGGGTTCTCAAGCATTTAAAACTCAAGCGTTTGCCGGGTATCCTTATTGCCGTAGTGATTTCCTTCCTGAGACTTTGGTTCGTGGCTGCCAAAATCCGTTATCTTTCAGAAAAGAAGCTGGGCTGGATGGCCTCTTTCCGGGTCATGCTGAGCTGGGATTTCACCTCATCCATTACCCCGTCTACCATCGGAGGAGCTCCCATGGCCACCTACGCACTTACCAAGGAGGGCTTTAAGCTGGGACAGTCAACTGCCATTATTCTGTACAGCGTATTACTGGATCAGCTCTGGTTTGCCCTGGCTGTACCCATTCTGGTTGTGGCCGGCCTGTTTTATGAGGTCGTTCCGGATAATACCGGTATGGTTGGGCATGCTTCCATGATTCTATTATACATTGGTCTTTTGAGTTATGCCGGGTTGATGGCCTATGGAGTGTTGAAAAATCCCAATGCTATAAAGAAAGTTGTGAGTTTTGTGTTCAGGCTGCCTCTTCTGCGGAAATGGAAAGCGAAAGTGGTGCAGGAAGCCGATAACCTGGTGGAATATTCGCACGAGCTTCGAAAGAAGCCCAAAAGTTTCCTGTTGAAGACTTTCTTTCTTTCCACCATGTCCTGGCTTTGTCGTATAGCCCTGCCAACCATTGTAGTGTTAAGCCTGCTGCCGGCTGATGCGATATTGTCATTGTTGCGCAGTTTGGCTATGAATCTGGCCTTTCTGATTATGCCTACGCCCGGTGGAAGCGGGGGGGTGGAGGGCCTCTTTGCCATCTTTCAGGGACCGCTTATCGAGCGAAAGGCATTTATCGGACTGGCGGTATTTGCTTGGCGCATTATCAGTTATTACATCACGGTGGGGCTGGGAATGATGGCGACGACCTGGTATGTAAACCGTTCGGTTATCGATAATTTTGACAACCTGCCCGAAGAGACGGTAGAAAGTGACCTTTCTTCACCTAAATCATTATAGGAGTTATGGCTAAAGATCGGATTCAATATGTCTGTGATGAATGCGGGCATACGTCAACAAAGTGGCTGGGAAACTGTCCGAATTGCGGTAGCTGGCACACCTTCAAGGAATTCAAGGTCGAACGGAAGTCAGCCTCCGAGAAAGAACATAAAGGAAAAGTCGATGGCATTGCAGAATCACCGCCCCCCCAAAAGCTGGAAGAGATAGAGTCACGGTCGGAAGACCGCTTTATGAGTCGTATTCAGGAGCTGGACCGTGTGCTTGGAGGAGGTTTCGTTTCGGGTTCTTTTGTTCTCGTCGGGGGGGATCCCGGCATCGGTAAGAGTACGCTGACCCTTCAGATTGGCAAAGCCAATGCTGAAATGAAAGTTTTGTACTGTGCCGGGGAAGAGTCGGCCGGGCAGATCAGGCAGCGGGCTCGACGGCTGGGTGTATCTTCGGATAATTTCTATGTCTATACCGATACCAATATTAGTAATATACTGAAAGAGGCCCGCAAGCTGGCTCCCGATCTGCTGATTGTAGATTCCATACAGACGGTGTATCGGACGGAACTTACCAGTATGGCGGGCAGTATTCAGCAGGTTAAGGAGTGTGCAGCACTGCTTCAGCAGCTGGCCAAGAAGCAGAATATCACCACTCTTGTAATAGGGCATGTTACCAAGGATGGCAATATCGCGGGGCCCCGTGTGCTTGAGCATATGGTCGATACTGTTCTCCAGTTTGAGGGGGATGGAAATTACAACTATCGTATGCTGCGAAGCCTGAAAAACCGTTTCGGACCGGCCCAGGAGGTGGGCGTTTTCGAGATGAAGGAATCGGGACTGGTTGATGTACTGAATCCCTCACAGCTGTTTTTATCGGATTATGACAGCAGTGTCAGCGGCAATGCCGTAATCTGTTCCATCGAAGGGTCCCGGCCCCTGCTTGTAGAGGTGCAGGCACTGACAACATCCAGCAACTACGGCACGCCCCAGCGTACAGCCAATGGATTTGACCAACGCCGGCTCTCGCTCCTGCTGGCTGTGCTGGAGAAGCGGGGTGGATATCAGTTTTCAGGCCAGGATGTGTACCTAAACGTGGCGGGGGGGTTGAAAATAAACGATCCGGCTGCTGACCTGGGGGTGGTTTGCGCGCTGATATCAAGCTTGCTTGACAAAAGTATAGATGGGGATATCGCCTTTTTGGGAGAAGTGGGACTGGGAGGTGAAATACGGGCGGTGAACAAGATAGACCAGCGCTTGGGTGAAATAGAGAAGCTGGGCTTCAGTAAAGCCCTGATTCCGCAAGCCAGTAGTCCGGAGCGGGAATGCAGCCTGCAGCTTTTAAAGGCCTCCAATATTATGGATGCCATAGAAAAGCCCTTTAGCAAGAGCTAAAAGGCTTTTGATACAAAATAGAATTACATTCTTAGTACTGGTGACGCTGACGACGGCGCTGTTCGCGAATGCTTTTCTTCAGTGCTTCACGACGTTCTTTTGAAGGCTTGGTATACTGCTGGCGATCTTTGTATTCATTCAAAATGCGTGAACGGGCAACCAGCTTTTTAAAGCGGTTTACTGCTCGGTCAATACTCTCGTTATCTTTTACTTTAACTCCTACCATATGATATAATTTAAGTTCTTCTTCGTTCTGGAACGCCAAATATAAGCATCTTTTTGCAAAGGTACATATTGTAACAAAGAAAAAATGGGGATCATTTCATTCAATGTAAGCAGGAACAGCAATGACAGTGTCTTTTTCAGGGCTGCTTGTTGATCAAGAACTCAGCAGGGATTTCATCGGCATTTACTCCCAGTCCAAATAGCGCGTAGTCATATTTAGCCGGATCACTTGGATCCAGCGTACGCAGCGATTCGGTAAGCTCCTGAACTGCCCACCAGTCATTATAGGTACGGCTGAGCAGTCCCAGGATCCGTGCCTGGCGGGCTACATGTACATCCAGCGGCACCATCAGTTCAGAGGGGGGCATGAAATCCATGAGACCGAGGTCCACCGGACTGTCTTTGCGGATGGTCCATCGGAGGTACAGATACAATCGTTTGCAGGAACTTTTTTTATCGGCATTGGAAACATGTTTGTAAGTGCGCCGGGGGGTAGCGGGCTGCTGCGCAAAAAAATTTTCATGGAAAACGGACATCAGGGGACGATCGTTTTGCCGGGATTTCTGATAACATCTTTCCCAGAAGTTTTCAAATGAACCGTATTTCAGGAGGATAGACTGCAGGATTTTGGTCAGCCAGATCATATCCACGGGCTTGAAAGTGCGATGCTTGAAGCCGTCAAAATGCCGGGCATCGCGATCTGAAAAATTTCCAATAAAATCGGCCGGCCGGTTTCCCATGCGGTTCAGGAAATCACGCACTTTGCGAATGACGATATCACGGCGCCCCCAGGCCATGGTTGCAGCAAAAAAACCAGCCAGCAGCTGGTCTTCCGGATTATTGAAGGCATGCATGAAAAGCACCGGATCGGAATCGATGTAGTCGGGGCTTTCCACGCGGTCTACCCACCGGTCCAAAAAGGGTTTTAATTGTAGAAGTTGCTCCTTTGAGCATTTTTGTAGATCAGAAGGCACGTCTTAAATTTCTAACTCCTGTTGTCCCTTGTTGAGATTCATCAGTTTTTCAGTAAGCCTGCGATTGGCCTTGGGAAAAGGATATTCCGTTAACTCATCGATTGCGATCCAGCGGATCTCCTGGCTGGTTCTGGGTTCCGGTTTGCCCTCCTCAAGTTCACACAGGTAGGCGTGCAGGGTAATCTTGAAATGAGAATAGGCATGATCAAGCTTCATGAAAGGTTTGATGATGGAGACAGTTATGTCTAACTCTTCATGGAGCTCACGTTTGACGGTATCGGGGAATGTTTCCCCGGATTCCTGCTTGCCACCGGGGAATTCCCACAGCCCGCCCAACATGGCGTCATCCGGACGCAGCGCGATGAGGACCTGGTCCTTCTGGTTTCTGACGATGCCGACACCAATCTGATGATGAGGACGTTTTTTCTTTTTGGATTTGTAGGGGAGTTCTTCTGTTCGCGCAGTTTTATAGGCTACGCATCCATCCTGCAGCGGACACGATCCGCAGTCGGGATTGGAGGGCGTACAGATGGTGGCACCCAGTTCCATCAGTGCCTGGTTGAAATCTCCGGGCCGCTCTTCCGAGATCAGTTCATCGGCATGTTCCTGGATCCCGTTTTTTGTTTTGGTGCTGCGCACGTCCTCGTCAATACCATGATAGCGGCTGAGGACCCGGATTACATTGCCGTCCACAACGGCATATTTTTTCTGGAAGGCAATACTCAGCACGGCCGAGGCCGTGTACGGCCCGACACCTTTGAGTTTGGTAATATCATCCCAGCTGTCGGGAACCCTGCCGTCAAAGTCGTCAACCACCAGCTGAGCTGCCGCGTGCAGATTCCGGGCGCGGCTGTAGTAGCCTAGGCCTTCCCATACTTTAAGGACATCCTGCTGGTCTGCTTCCGCCAATGCATTGACGCTGGGATAATGGTCTACAAATCGCTCGAAATAAGGGGTGGCCTGGTCGACGCGTGTCTGCTGAAGCATTATTTCCGAGAGCCATATTTTGTAGGGGTCGCCGCAGTCGCGCCAGGGCATCGAGCGCTTGTTCTGATCATACCAGTTGAGTAGACGGGACTGAAATTCAGTATTAGTCAAAAGACTGATTGAGAGCTTGGGTTAAGATTAATTTTCGGGAGCATTCTGCGGAGCACTGTCAATAACGTTGATGGTGACGTCCACCGAAGAGGCGGCGCCGTACTGATCGGTCGCAATGACCCGGAATGTATTTTCACCTACCTGTCGCGCTTGAGGGGTCCATTCGATGGTGCCTGTTGCCTCATCAATGGTAGCCCCGTCCGGAAGATTAACCCCCAGAAACCGGATGAGGTTCTTGTTAATACCGTCGGTGTCAATGGCATTCAGAGGCATTGAGAAAGGTTCACCGACCGGGATGCTAACCGGACGCACCGGCGTAAAACGAGGTGGGGCGTTGAACGAACGAACATGAATATTGAAGCTGGTGCTGGCACTCCGCCCGTCACTGCTGGAGGCTATGATTTTCACCCTGTGCGAACCAACATCGCTGGAAGAGGGATCCCAGTAGAAGCTTTGGCCGCGTACTTCCGCATCTTTAATGTCCGGCGACTGGTAGGTGAATTGAACGTTTTCGGCTGAGACATCTCCTGCAAGCCGAATAGGAAAAATGAGCGGCTTTGAGTGAGGAATTGTATAGTCATCAATTTCACCGAGGGTGAGGCTCCCCGCAGGGGTGGAATTCTCCACCGAGGGACTGGAATCCTGAGCTTGCGGAGTCCTGGAAATATTAACTTTGGCAATCTGGCCGTATTCGCTGAGCCAGAGTTGGTATTTTGAGCGTGTGATATGGTTGCCGGCTTCTCCATCTTTTTTCCAAAGCTGGGGACTCCGGTTTTTATAAGAAGTCCACAGGCGATTGGATGCCCCTTTGATCACCAGCCATTCTTTCCACCGGATGAGGTTGGTAACCTGTTCGCCGATGCTTCCCAATTTTGAAAGATCGCCATTGCCACTGATTTCAAAAATATTGCCATCCGAATCTGAGCCATACAGAGTGCTGTCGGTCAGATACAGGTCTGTGAGGTCTTCAGAAAGATCGTGTGTACGGGTCAGTGATAGTTTCTCATCATCCACTGCGAACTGGAAAAGCTTTGGGCCGTTGCTAAGTGCAAAAAGCTGGCTGGGGGTCCCGGCCAGGCTCGTGATTTTGTTGCCGCCCAGCTGGGACTGGGCTACAAAAGTAATGCCGGCATCAACGGCCGCCTCCGTCTCAAGCGATAGTTTTCCTATTCCCTGATGGCCGATCGCCACATAGAGGTTCTGCCCGAGCCGGTGCACATCGAGGGGAGGGGCAGGGAGTTCGGTTGAGGAATACACGCCGAGTACGGATGTGGGTTCAAGTACGGTCAGCTGCGCATCATTGCCCAGTAGATAGGCAAATCGAATATCGGCAATGACACTATTCCCCCTACGCTGCATGCCTGCCGAGGAATAGAGCCACCGGAGGGAGTCGGCCTGGGACCGAAAAACGGCCATGCCTTCTGTTTCCGAAAGAACATAAAAGTGAGCGGGCGAGCTTGCGATGGTGACCACGGAGGGGACATTCATGACAAAGGAATAATCCTTTTCCAGCGTTGGCTGTGCGTGCAGTGCCGATGTTGCATAAAGAAACAGTGCAAGAACAGAAAGGGATCGAATGTATTTCATAATATACTTATAGCCAGTGATGTCGTTGATACCAGTGAATAGTGCGTGCCAGGCCTTCCTCAAGCGTATACTGAGGGGCATATCCCAGCTCTTCCCGGGCCTTCTCGGTGGAGCAGGTCCATTCTAAGATCATTTCCCTGGCCTTTTCCCTGTTAAGAACGGGGTACACGCCAAAAAATGATGCAGCTTTTTCTACGGTTCCAGCAATTTTTTTGACTAGTCCCGGCTTTACATAAATCGGGATGCTTTTCTTGCCCAGAACGGTGGTGGTGGCGCTGCGTATTTCGTTCCAGGTATGAGGCTTGCCGTCTGTCAGGAAATAGGTAGCGACGCCCGGACTGTTTTTCCGGGAAGCTTTTAAGATGCCCTGAATAACATCCCCCACATAGATCATTGATATTTCCGGCTTTTCTCCATCGCCGATGATAGGGCAGATCCGCTTGTCCACCATTTTGAAAAACGAATAGATCTGCTCCTCGCGGGGGCCATAGACAGCAGGCGGCCGCAGGATGGTTACAGAGGTTCCCTGCTCAGCGATCTCATGAATGCGTTGTTCCATCTGTTTTTTAGACCGTCCGTACATGCTCACCGGTTTCAGGGGGTCCTCTTCCGTCACTGGACGCCCCTGGCTGGGACCGGTGGCGGCGAGCGATGAAAGAACAACCACTTTGGGAACGTTTTTCTTCTGGGCGATCCGCAGAATATTTTCAGTAGCATCCACGTTTGCATGTTTAAGATCCCGGTAGGTAGGTGCCTTGACCCGGCCAGCGATATGAAAAACCACATCAACATCCTGCACAGCTTCTCCCAGCGTGGAGAGGTCATCCAAATCGCCCCTGAAAGGGACAATATTTTTGTCCTTCAGCCATTTCCAATTGCTACGGATGAGACACCGCACTTCGGAATAGCTGCTGTCATCCAGCAAAGTATCCACCAGATGGCTTCCAATAAAACCTGTGCCGCCGGTTACGAAGGCTTTCATCAAATTTTGTATATTTGGTGACTATGTTAATGCCGTTAACCCAAAAGGAAATTCATGGGTTCATCTGCAAAGATACAAATCTCAATGATGCATTGGAAAATTTATGAATGAGCCTCGCGTTGCAATTTTCACTGGAAATTACAATCACATTCAAGATGGTGTTTCACTGACGTTG
Organism: Fodinibius sediminis; assembly: GCF_900182555.1. Classification (GTDB taxonomy): domain Bacteria; phylum Bacteroidota; class Rhodothermia; order Balneolales; family Balneolaceae; genus Fodinibius; species Fodinibius sediminis. The sequence goes on from NZ_FXTH01000005.1 coordinate 184,380, forward strand.
AACAGGCTGGTGGCGTACCTGGAATCCCAGGACATTCCCGTTATTATTTTTGGTCCGACCATTGATGAACCGGCTATCGATCATGAGGGGGAATTTGTGCCCGTGCCATCGGTACCGGTTCCCGGCCGTCCGGAATACCGTATTACCGTCGGCTTCCCGGAATCGGCCCAGAAGAGGCTTCAGGAGTTCAAACCCACGCTGGTGCATCTGGCCACGCCCGATGTGCTCGGCTTTCGGGCCATGCGGTGGGCCCAGGCCAATAATATTCAGATTGTGGCTTCTTACCATACCCATTTCACCAGTTACTTGAAATATTACAACCTGGGGATGTTGAAAATGCTGGGATGGAAATATCTGGCCTGGTTCTATAGCCAGTGCAAGCATATTTATGTGCCCTCCCCCTCCATGGCTGATGAATTGAATGAGGAGGGAATCAAGGATGGGGTTCGTATCTGGGCCAGGGGGGTGAATACGGATGAGTTCAATCCCCGGCATCGCGACATGGCGTGGCGGCGGTCGGCGGGATTTGACGACTCCGATGTTATTGTAACTTTCGTATCGCGGCTGGTATGGGAGAAAAATCTTCAGACTTTTGTGGATACGATTAAAAAGCTGCAGCTGGAGGATCCTCATATTCGGGCGATGGTTGTGGGGGACGGTCCGGCGAAAAAAGAACTGGAGCATATGCTGCCCGGGGCTCATTTTACCGGATTTATTACCGGCACAGACTTGAGCCGCGCATATGCCAGCAGTGATGTGTTCTTGTTTCCGTCTGAAACGGAGACGTTTGGGAATGTAACGCTCGAAGCGATGTCCAGCGGGCTGCCCTGCGTGGTAGCGGATGCAACAGGCAGCCGGTCGCTGGTTGAATCCGGGGTCAACGGTTTTCTGGCCCCGCCCCGTGATACCCATGAATTTGCAAAATGTATTTCTAAAATTGCGCATGACAGTCAGTTGCAGGAAAGGATGAGCAAGGCCGCCCGACAGAAGGCTCTGGCTTATTCCTGGGAAAATGTGAATAGCAAGTTAGTAGAGAATTACCGCGAGGCTCTTCGGGAGCCACGCCCGGAACTCAAATTTTGAGGTAGTACAGTGCGCATATTATACGTTTCACATACGCATCCATCCGAAGGAGCCATCCTTGATAATGTCGGGGGCATGCAGCGGGTGAGTCAGCAGTTGATTCGGGAACTGGAACAGAAGGAAGCCGTTACGGTTTTCAAGGAAACAATCAATGCCGCCGGGAAAGGGAAAATAGCGGTTCAGACGGCTTTTTTCCTGTATAAAACCCTGATGGAACTGCCATACAAGGTACGTGAAACCAGTGCTGATGTGGTACTGTTTTCCTCGATGGTAACTGCAAGCCTGGCCTATCTGCTCCGCAGTAAAATCGAGGTGCCCATGGTGACGATCAACCATGGCCGGGATGTGACGCTGCCGGTTGGCATTTACCAGTGGTTTATTCCCAAAGTGTTTGAGCGACTCGACGGGGTCATTTCGGTTTCACAGGCTACCCGCCAGGAATGTATCAAGCGCGGGATGTCACCGGAGAAGGGAGTGGCACTGCCCAATGGCTTTGATCTGAACAGGCTGGACCAGTTTCCCGACAAACAGAAGTCGAGGGAACGACTGCAGAAAAACTTTCACATTCCGCTTAGCCATAAGCTTATGCTGCTTACGGTCGGGCGTAAAGTAAAACGGAAGGGACATGAGTGGTTTATCAGGGAGGTGATGCCTCAACTCAGCGAACAGGTGGTATATGTTACCGTCGGCGACGGTCCTGAATACGAAAGTATCCTTGAGGCATCCCTGGATACCCCATTCAGTAACCGCATCTTCTTGCTTGGACGTCAGCCCGATGAAGTACTGCGGCAGGCCTATGCCGCGGCTGATTTGTTCGTGATGCCCAACGTCCCCGTAGAGGGTGATATGGAGGGTTTCGGTATCGTTTTGCTGGAAGCCAACATGGCACGTACTCCAGCTGTAGCAGCTGATCTGGAAGGGATCAAAGATGTAATTGCACAGGGTAAAAACGGTTACCGCGTGCCCACACTGAATGCGGCGCAATTTGCAGAAACCGTGCAGGAGCTGTTGAATAATGGAGGATTGAAAGAGTTGTCCAATCGGACCAGAAATTATGTAAAGAAACAATTTAATTGGAACTATGTAGCCGGGCAGTATGTAGAATATTTGAAAACGGTTATGAATCACTACAAATTAACATAATATTATTCATAATTTGATTGATGAATAATATGGAAGTATATTTGCAACGATAAGCACTCATACAAAAGTCGAAAGCAGGAACGAATGGCTAATTCCAAGTCAGATCTCAAGACCAACGATATTTTCAACAAGGCATACGATTTTACCAAAGCTGACGAGATCAAATCTGAAGGCTTATACCCCTACTTCAAGCCCTTGCAGGCAACGGATGGTACCATTGTAAAGATTGACGGCAAAGATGTGATTATGGCGGGCTCCAATAACTACCTGGGGCTGACCAACGATCCACGAGTCATTGAGGCGGCGCGCGATGTTATCAAGGTTTATGGTACGGGATGTACTGGATCACGCTACCTGAACGGTACGCTTGACTTGCATCTCGAACTGGAGGAAAAGCTGGCCGATTTTATGCGCAAGGATTCCTGTGTGCTTTTCAGTACCGGCTATCAGACCAATGAAGGTTCTATACAAACGATTGCCGGCCGCAAAGATATCATTTTTTCAGACAAGGACAACCACGCCTGTATTGTCACAGGTACGCTTGTGTCCAATGCGAAGACCATGCGTTACCGCCACAACGACATGGAACAGCTTGAGAAATTGCTAAACCGGGCGGATGAGCAGGCCGGCAAGCTGATTGTCAGCGACGGGGTCTTTTCCATGTCCGGGACGATTGCCAAGGTTCCGGAACTTGTTGAACTAAAAGAAAAATTTGGCGCCCGGCTGTACCTCGATGATGCCCACGCGATTGGAGTTATAGGTGAAGGAGGGCGGGGATCTGCATCAACCTTTGGCATGATGGATGATGTTGATCTGATCAGCGGTACCTTTTCAAAGTCATTTGCATCCCTGGGGGGCTTTCTGGTCGGCGACAAGGAAGTGATAGAATATATCCGTCATAACTCACCGGCTCATATTTTCAGTGCTTCCATGCCGCCTGCCAATGTCGCAACTGTCCTGAAGGCGCTGGAGATTCTGAAGGAGGAAACATGGCGTCTGGATCGGCTGCGCGAGATTTCTGACTATATGCGCAAGGAATTGCGTGCCATGGGTTTTAACGTCTGGAGCAGCGAAACCCCCATCATACCGATTGTGATTGGGGAGATGGAAGAATGTTTCAGGTTCTGGCGTGAACTGCTCGAATCGGGTGTTTATGTGAATGCCGTTGTTCCTCCGGCAGTACCCAGGGGTATGTCGCTGCTGCGCACCAGTTACATGGCAACACATACCGATGAACATCTGGATCGTATTTTAGACGCCTTCCGAAAAGTGGGGATCAGCCAGGGGATCATTGACCGGAACGGTCAATCTTTGTTGGAAAGTCAGTAAGCCGTGAAAGCTCAACAGCGAACACACAAAATTACGCTTGTCTCCACGGAGCAGGAGCGTAAACAGTTTCTGGAATTTCCCTATCAGCATTACGCTGGTGATGAACACTGGATTGCTCCGCTCAAGATGGAGCAAAAAAAACTCATCGACGAGGAGAAAAACCCCTTCTTTGAAAATGGTGAAATCGCTCTTTTCCTGGTCGAATGCGATGACCGTATACAGGGGCGTATCGCCGCCATACGGGATCACCGATACAACGAGCATCACGACAACAATACCGGTTTCTTCGGCTTTTTTGAGTGCGTTGAAGACCAGGCTGTAGCCAACTTGTTGCTCAAGGTGGCATCCGATTGGCTGCGGGAACGCGGGCACACCGATGTGCTTGGTCCCTCCAATCCCAGTATGATGGATGAAGTTGGAATCCTGGTTGACGGATTTGAATACGATCCAAGCATTCTTATGCCTTATCACAAGCCGTATTACGACAGGCTTATAAAAAATGCCGGCTTCGAAAAAGCGATGGATCTGTATGCTTTCCGCGTGACGCAGGCTACCGTATCACTGGACCGCATGTACCGGGCCGAGGAAGTGGTGCGACGGCGCCTCCCGATGCTGAAGATCAGGGAGATAGATCTGAAGAATATTGACGAGGAAGTAAAGACCGTGCGACATATTTTCAATAAGGCCTGGTCTGGCAACTGGGGCTTTATCCCTATTTCCAAGAAAGAGCTGGAAGTGCTGGCTAAAGACCTCAAGATGATACTTGATCCGAAGGTCGCACACATTGCCGAGATCAGCGGTGAGCCGGTTGCTTTTTCTATTGCACTGCCAGACCTGAACCAGGCGCTGAAGCACCTGGATGGGACGCTTTTTCCCACGGGGATATTCAAGCTCCTGTGGCATCGCCGCCATATCAACCGAATTCGCACAGCCCTGATGGGGGTCCTGCCGGAATACCAGGGCAAGGGGATCGATGCCCTCCTCCACAAAGAAACCATTATCAATGGCAAGCGGGAAGGTTATAAGTCATCCGAATTGAGCTGGGTCCTGGAGTCCAATACGGGAATGATACGGGTGGCTGAAAAAATTGGGGCAACCATAGAGAAGACCTACCGCATGTATGAAAAAGAACTGTAGTTTTCCCCTGCAATTCTTTTTGCCCCCATCCCGGAAGACACCCGCCCCAAGTAGGATGCGCCCAGCCTTTTAGGCTCCAAACTTTCCTAAAAAATCACTACCTTTCCTCTTTATCCACAGAGGAGATGTTTCGCCGCTTAAATGTGAATTAATTGGAATTTAATACACGTGAATTATGAGTGAATACCGAATTGAAAATGATTCAATGGGAGAAGTGAAAGTGCCAAAGGATGCCTATTACGGTGCCCAGACACAACGGGCTGTGAATAATTTTCCTGTCAGCGGTCTGCGCTTCAGCAGGGACTTTATCAAGGCCCTGGGACTTGTCAAGCAGCATGCCGCATCAGTGAACGCATCGCTCGGGGAGCTGAATCAAGAGGTGGCAGCTGCTATTGAGAAGGCCGCAGCCGAAGTCAGCGAGGGGAAATTTGATAATGACTTTGCCGTTGACATTTTTCAAACCGGTTCGGGAACATCAACCAATATGAATGCCAATGAAATTATTGCCAGGAGAGCCAATGAGCTCAAGGGGAACGATGTGGAAATAACGATTCACCCCAATGATCACGTCAATTACGGTCAGAGTTCCAATGATGTAATTCCCACATCGATCCGTGTAGCCGCGGTGATGAGCGTCCGGCAGAATCTGATTCCCGCTCTGAGCCATCTCAAGTCTGCTTTCGAAAAGAAAGGGGCCGAGTATGAGGATGTCGTGAAGACGGGCCGTACCCATCTTATGGATGCAATGCCGGTGACGATCAAGCAGGAGTTTGAAGGCTATGCGCGACAGCTTGAATTGGGTATTGAACGGCTGGAGTCGGCCCTGGAACGCATGACGGAACTGCCACAGGGGGGGACCGCCGTTGGAACGGGACTCAATACCAACCCGAAATTTGGAACCGAGATCGCCGAGGCTCTTTCAGAGGCGACAGGTCATTCTTTCAGAGAAGCAGGCAACCATTTTGAGGCCCAGTCGACCGTAGATGCTCCGGCCGAGTTAAGCGGACAGCTTAAAACCATTGCGACCAGCCTTATGAAAATTGGCAACGACCTGCGCTGGATGAATTCGGGTCCCAACAGTAGTATTGGGGAAATCAGGCTGGAGGCCCTGCAGCCCGGTTCGTCCATTATGCCCGGTAAAATAAACCCGGTTATTGAAGAGTCCGTCACGATGGTTTGCGCCCAGGTTATCGGCAATGATTCTGCTATCACAGTGGCTGCGCAGTCCGGAAATTTTGAATTGAATGTGATGCTTCCGGTTGTGGCGCATAACCTGCTGGAATCGATCAAGATTCTGGGCAACGCGGCCCGCAACCTGGCGGATCGCTCTGTTTCACTGTTAAGCGTAAATAGAGAGAAGGTTGCTGATACGGTGGGCCGTAATCCAGTACTGGTTACGGCATTGAATCCAATTATTGGCTATGACAAGGGATCAAAAATAGCCAAAAAAGCCTATAAAGAAGGCCGTCCCGTAAAAGAAGTGGCCCGCGAGATGACGGACCTTTCTGATGAGGAGCTTGATGAAGCGCTGGATCCTATTAAGATGACGAAAGGTGGGTTTATGGAATAATGACAAAGCCGGCAAGGCTATTTAAATGAGACTCCTGAAGTGATTCCGATGGACATGAAGAGGAAGCCACATGACCTTCAGCCTGGTCCAGTTATACGGATATATCGCATGCAGCAGGCAGTGAAAAGATGGCTTTCAAAGCTTTGGGATAAAGCCACAGTCACGAACGAACTGAACAAAGAAAGTATGGCACCTACGGAAACGAAGAAAAGTATAATGCAATCCAATGGCTTTTCCACTGCTGATTTAACGGATGCAGAGAAGCAGGAGATCCTTGATGATTATAAACTGGCAGTGGTAAGTCGGGAGACTTCATACATAGGGCGGAAAGAGACACTTACCGGTAAAGCGAAGTTCGGAATTTTCGGAGACGGAAAGGAATTGCCGCAAATTGCAATGGCGAAGTATTTTGAGGAGGGGGATTTTAGATCGGGATACTACCGCGACCAGACCTTCATGATGGCTATCGAGCAGGTTACTGTTCAGCAGTTTTTCGCCCAGCTCTATGCCCATGCCGATGTTGAAGCGGACCCGCATTCCGGCGGACGCCAGATGAACGCTCATTTCAGCACGAGAAGCCTTGACGACAAGGGCCGCTGGAGAGACCTGACCCGCATGAAAAACTCCTCCCCGGACATATCGCCCACAGCGGGCCAGATGTCGCGTTTGCTGGGTCTGGCCCAGGCTTCCAAGGTATACCGCAATCACGATACCCTCCTGGATATGGAAAAATTTCAGAAATTTTCCAGGGAAGGACGGGAGATCGGCTGGGGCACAATTGGTGATGCCAGTACCTCCGAGGGTATTTTCTGGGAGACGATCAATGCAGCGGGCGTCCTGCAGGTACCGATGGTTCTTTCAGTTTGGGACGACGGTTTTGGCATTTCGGTACCACGGGAATACCAAACTACGAAAGAAAGCATATCAAAAGTACTCGCTGGTTTCCAGCGGACAGAAGAGGAGGATGGCTTTGAAATACTGAAGGTCAAGGCCTGGGATTACCGGGGGTTATTGCAAACCTATAAAAAGGCCGCCCGCATTGCCCGGGAAGAGCACGTACCGGTATTGATTCACGTGCAGGAGGTTACCCAGCCACAGGGGCATTCCACCTCAGGCTCGCACGAACGGTATAAGTCGGATGAACGGCTGCAGTGGGAAGAGGAACATTGCTGCATCAGTAAAATGCGGAGCTGGCTACTGGATAAGGGTATTGCCACCCCCGAGGAACTTGACCAGCTTGAGGCTGATGCCAAAAGAGAAGCGGAAAACGGCAAGGAAGCCGCGTGGGAAGCTTATACCTCCGAACTAAAGGAGGAGCGAGATATGGCAAGCCGGTTATTGGACGATCTTATTGCTGAAAGCAGGCACAAAGGTGTGCTCCGGCAGATACAAAGGCAGATGAAGATGCCGAGGCTGCCACTCCGAAAACACATTTACTCCGCCGTTCGCGAAGCTTGTCGAACCGTTCGGGATGAGAAGCTCCCGGCGCGGAAGAAGTTGCTGGACTGGCTAAATGAGCATTACAGAGCAAGCCGGGAGCGCTATGACACCCACCTGTACAGCGAAGGGGAGCAGTCGCCCTTGCATGTCAAAGAGGTGGAACCGAAATATGCCGCTACATCCAAAAGGGTGGACGGTCGTATTGTACTGCGTGATAATTTTGAAAAGATTTTTGAACAGTACCCGGAGACATTGGTTTTCGGCGAAGACACGGGCAAGCTCGGTGACGTCAACAAGGGGTTGGAAAACATGCAGAAGAAATTCGGTGAACTCCGCGTGCAGGATACCGGCATCCGGGAGGCTACAATTCTGGGGCAGGGCATAGGGATGGCGTTGCGCGGTTTGCGCCCCATTGCGGAAGTACAGTATTTGGATTATCTCCTCTATTGTCTGCAGGTTCTCAGTGACGATTTGGCAACCATGCGTTATCGAAGTGCAGGGGGACAAAAAGCCCCGGTTATTGTTCGTACAAGAGGCCACCGGCTGGAGGGCATCTGGCACACCGGTTCACCGATGGGGCTGATTCTGAATGCTATCCGGGGGATGCACCTATGCGTTCCCCGCAACCTGACCGAAGCGGCTGGAATGTATAACACTCTGCTGCAGGGCGATGATCCTGCACTGGTTATCGAACCGCTCAACGGCTATCGCCTCAAAGAGAGGCTTCCCACCAATCTGGGGGAGTTCAGCGTGCCACTGGGGATTCCGGAGGTCGTTGTTGAGGGAACAGACATCACCGTTGTTTCATATGGATCTACTTTTAATCTCTGTGCGGCCGTACGTCCGGACCTGCAGGAGGCCGGCATCTCGGTTGAGCTTATTGATGTACGCACGCTGCTGCCCTTCGACAGAGAGCATATCATTATAGAGTCGCTCAAGAAAACGAATCGGATTCTTTTTGTGGATGAAGATGTGCCGGGCGGCGGGACCGCTTTTATGATGAACAAGGTAATCGAAGAGCAGGATGGCTATTTCTATCTTGATTCGGAACCCCAGTGCCTGACCTCCAAAGAGCATCGAGGAGCGTATGGTTCGGATGGCGATTATTTCTCGAAACCCAACAGGGATGATATCTTTGAAGCGGTTTATGCGATTATGAGCGAAGCAAATCCAGGGAAATATCCTCCTATCTACAGCTGAGTCTCATAGAACATGAAAACCCAACATAAATCCGCTGTTTAATTGTCCTCATGTTTTGGTGGACGGGAAGAAAATAATACAGCCTGTTATCTCCTGGTCTTTTGCCAAGCAGTACCAGCTCAGATCAGCAGAAGATCCAGGATGACGAATGCCCATATGGCCGGCAGGTAACCGAAAGAGGCAAACATCAGTTTCTTGGCTGATGCCTTATCACGGTCACGGGCAAAGATAAGCCCGTAAAAGAGAAATACAAGCGAACTGAGGAGAGCGCCGGAAAGATAGAGCCAGCTGTTCATTCCCACCTGATACAGCCCGTAACAGACGGGTACGAGGGCGACAAGACAGGGCAAAATAAGGGCAAGGGCCTTGTAGCCATTGGGATCATTTCGGGGAAGCATCCGGAATCCGGCATTGGAGTAGTCGTCTTTACAGACCCAGGCGATAGCCATAACATGGGGCACCTGCCATAAAAAGACGATACCGAAGAGTATCCACATGGCCGTACTGCCAAGATGACCAGTCGCTGCCGCCCAGCCCCCGACAGGAGGGAGGGCACCGGGGATAGCCCCGATGAAGACGTTGAGTACCGAAATACGTTTCATGGGCGTATAGACGCCCAGGTAGATGAGAGTGGTAACCAGAGAAACGAGTCCCGCCACATAGTTGACAACAGCAATAAGATAAATAAGCCCGGCTAAAATCAATCCAAGTGAAAACAAGACGCTCTGCTGCGGGCTAATCTTGCTGGAGGGAACGGGTCGCTGTTGGGTACGCTTCATCTTTCCGTCAAGGCGCCATTCCAGAAATTGGTTGTGGGCAGCCGTACCCGATGCAATGAGCCAGGTGCCGAGAGCAGCATGAAATAAAAGCATGTAATCAATTCCGTTGCCGGAGCCAAGAATAAATCCGATGATCATGCTGGCTAAAACAGTAAGCGTAATCCCGGGTTTGGTTAATTCATAATAAGCCGAAATCTTTTTTATGTTCAGAAACTTTGAAACCGTAAAATCTGTGCTTAACTTCATGCCGAATCTGTAATTTTAGTAGGTCTAAAGGTAGTAATATTTATTTAAAATTGGTACCCCTGTAAAGAATAGCTTACCAAGATCAGTATGGAACTCAATCGGTATCAGAAGGTTGCTTTAACCACGGTGGGAGCAACGATCTTTCTTATTTTTGTTGGCGGACTTGTACGGGCTTCAGGGGCGGGACTCGGCTGTCCTGATTGGCCAAAGTGTTTTGGGATGTGGATTCCTCCAACCTCGGTTTCCGAGCTTCCGCCGGCGTTCGACGCCAGTCAATTTAATGTATTGAAAACGTGGACGGAATACATAAACCGGTTGGTCGGGGTTGTCATTGGCCTGCTTATTATGGTCACCTTTGGGCTCTCTTTTCGATACCGCAACACGGAGCCGGCTGTTTTTTATAGTTCTGCCGCTGCTTTTGTGCTCGTTTTGATTCAGGGATGGCTGGGAGGGCAGGTCGTTATCACAGGGCTAAACGAATGGCTTATCACCCTGCATATGTTGTTGGCAATGCTCATTATGATGACCCTTATTTTTGCGGTATTCAAAGCCTCTGAGAGGCAGCTGGGAACAAAGCTGTCGCCTTCAATAAGGCGATGGCTGCTGGGAAGCGGAATGCTGCTGCTTGTCATTACCTTTGTCCAGCTCAGCATGGGTACGCAGGTGCGCGAGGCGGTGGATGTGCTGAAGAACATGGCCAGTCCGCCTGCACGGGAGCTGTGGCTCTCACAAGTGGGGTCCATTGATGAAGTGCACCGCTCTTTTTCCTGGGCGGTATTCATCCTGGGGGGAATACTTCTATATCTTGTACGCCGGCAGGCCAGCCACCCGCTGCTGGCCCGAATGGGAAACTGGATTTTTGGTATCATTATTCTTCAGATCGCTACGGGGGTCGGTCTCTATTATCTTGGGATGCCCCCGGTATATCAGGTAGTGCATTTGGTAGGCGTTGCCATTCTCATTGCACTGGAATTTATGCTGCTGCTGATAGTCGCTCATGCCGATGAGAAACCTGTTGAGGGGTAGGAAGCCGGTTCATTTCGATTTTCCCTCTTCGTCCTTCATCCAAACCGGCTTGGTTTCCGACTGATGGTCCTGCCCGAGGATATCCTGGTACAACTGCGGCCGGCGGGCATTACGGTATCGCCATCCGCCAGACTGTTTTAATTTTTCTCTGGTAATGCGTGCGACAGTAATTTCATCATCAAAAGATTTTATCTCGGAAAGTACTTCGCCATAGGGATCGAGAATCATGGAATTGCCATTTTTAAGCTGATCACCGTCGTATCCTATCGGGTTGGTGAAAGCATAGTACACGCCGTTGTCATAGGCGCGGGCGGGCAGCCACCGCATAAGCCATCGCCGGCCCTTGGGTCCGTCAAATTCGAGACGCAGTGAAACGGGATCGTCTTTTCGGTTTTGCCAAAGGGCATCATCCACGAAGCCTCTGCCGGGCATGGTGGAGGGGGTGCAACCGGTCACATGGGGCGCAAAGATCACCTCTGCGCCCAACAGGGCCGTCGCACGTACATTTTCGATAATATTATTGTCGTAGCAAATGAGAATGCCGCATTTCCATCCAAGAAGGTCAAAGACCACGTATTCGTTGCCCGGTGAGATATGGCCATTGATGAAGGGATGCAGTTTTCTGAATTTGGCCAGTACTTCATCTCCTGAGACCGCAATGTAGGTGTTGTAGAACATATCATTCTCCTGTTCCACCAGTCCGGCGAGTATAGGGAGATCATATTGTTTTGACAGATCCATTAACTTTTGTGTACTTTTGCCACCGGGTACTTCTTCTGCCAGTTCATTCATCTCCCCGAGGCCCAGATCCCTGGTAAAAGTATAGGCCGTAATGCACATTTCATGGAAACTGATAAGGTCTGCTCCTTCCTGTTTGGCCTGACTGGTCAGCTTTTCAATGACAGACAGGTTGTAGGCTTTATCTCCGTCTCTGGGTTGAAACTGGGCAACGGCAATATTGAGATGTTGGTTTTCTTTGTGGTTGTTCATTGTCATCATCTGGTTAAGGTCTGAGAATCTTGCTTAGGTGCTGTCGCTGCTTATCCACTTTTCAGTATCGGGCGCTTTGTAATTTTCAAAATTACTGATCAATTCCTCAGGATCTTTTTCTATCATAAGCAAATTGCGGTGCTCGATTTTTACAAACTGTTCGGCAACGGCATGATCCAGGAATGAGGCCAGCTGATCGTAGTAACCGGATACATTTATCAGGCCTATGGGCTTCCGATGAAGCCCCAGCTGACTCCAGGTTACTATTTCAAAGAGTTCTTCGAGGGTGCCGAGACCACCGGGAAGGGCAATAAAGGCATCAGAAAGATCTGCCATCTGTGCCTTGCGTTCATGCATGGATGCTACAACATGCAGATCAGTCAGCTTGTTGTGTGCTACTTCCTTCCTGACCAGGTCTTCAGGGATAATACCTGTCACACGGCCCCCTGCTTCCAGTACACCATCGGCAAGGGCGCCCATCACACCCACACTGGCTCCGCCGTAAACCAGTTCAATATCTTTTTGCACGAACAGTTTCGCCAGTTTTCTGGCTCCGTCCCGATAGTATGTTCGTTTTCCGGGACTTGAACCACAGTAAACACAAATTTTTTCAAGCATATGAAACAATAAAGTAATGGTTAATGACACGTGATGCCAAAGCCGGCGTTCCAACTTAAAAACAGGGAGATACCGCACTGTGCAGGCAGGGTGCTTGCACTCATCTCCGAAGTCTGCTTCCCTTACTGTCCCGTCTCGAGGCCTCGACGTTCCAGCAGATGCTGCACCTCCGGTTCTTGGCCGCGATAGGCTTTATAGAGTTCCATCGCTTCGCGGCTACCCCCCTGTGAGAGGATGTATTTGCGAAATCGGTCGCCGTTTTTCTGTTGAAGTCCACCTTGGTTCTGAATATACGCAAAGGCGTCGGCTGCAAGAACTTCGCTCCAGATATAGGCGTAATAACTGGCTGCATAGCCACCGGCAAAGACATGGGCAAAATAGGGTGATTTATAACGTGGAGGCACAGCTTCCACATCCAGGCCGTATTTTGCAAGGGCCTGCTCCTCGAAAGATTGAACGGCATCCGGTATTTCCCCCGTCTCGAGCATGTGCCACTCGAGATCCAGCATCGTAGCTGCCAGATATTCCTGGGTATCGAAACCCTGGTTGAAGTCGCGGGCCGCAATGATTTTATCCAGCAGTTCCTTCGGGATACGCTCTCCGGTTTTGTGGTGAATGGCATAATTCTCAAGAATCCCCGGCTGAATGGCCCAGTCTTCCTCAAAGGTCGAGGGAAACTCCACGAAGTCGCGTGGCACTGATGTACCGCTCTGGGAAGGGTAGGTGACATCCGAGAAGAGCCCGTGAACCGCATGGCCCATTTCATGGAACATGGTGGTCACATTGTCAAAGCTGATGAGGGCGGGCTCACCCTCGGCGGGCTTGGGAATATTCATTACATTCACAATGACCGGCTGCTTGTGCAGCAGGCGCGACTGTGAAACAAAGGAATTCATCCAGGCCCCGCCCCGCTTGGAGTCGCGCTCAAAGTAATCGGCATAGAAAAGGCCGAGCTGTGAGCCGTCCTTGTCATAGACATTGAACACGCGGACGTCCGGATGATAGACCGGCAGGTCTTCGCGTTCCTCAAATGTGATACCGAACAGCTTGTGCATGGTGTAGAAAACACCGTCTTCTAATACGCGGTTCAGTTCAAAATAGGGCCGTACTTCCGACTGGTCGATATTGTATTCGGCCTGGCGTACTTTCTCTGCATAATAATTCCAGTCCCACGGCTTAACGTCCCCTTCGATGCCTTCGTTGTGCATCATGCCCTCAATAGCTTCTGCCTCCTTCTCAGTATTGTCGATCACAGGCGGAATGAGGTCGGTTAACATAGCAAGAGCCGCATCTGTAGTTTTGGCTGTCTGGGGGTCCAGATTGTAAGCTGCATAATTGGGATAGCCCAGAAGTTCAGCTTTTTCGGCACGAAGCTGCGCGAGTTCAAGGATAATTGGTCGATTGTCGATACCATTATCCTGGCCAATTCCCCGGTAAGCAGAGGCTTCCCATACTTGCCGTCGCAGGGAGCGATCGTTTAGATTTTTAAGTATCGGCACCCGGGTGGTATTGGTGATGGTAAGCAAATATTGCCCTTCGTGTCCCCGCTCGGCAGCTGCCTCCCCGGCAGCTGCGACCCGGTCTTCGCTTAGTCCATCGAGCCTGGTTACATCACGTACCAGCACAGCCCGCTCTTTGGTGATGGCAAGAAGGTTATCCTGGAATTCAGTGGTCAGCGAAGAGATTCGTTCATTGATTTTGCGCATACGCTCTTTTTCCTCTTCTGTCAGTGCAGCTCCGGCTCGTACAAAATCGCGGTGGGTATCTTCCAGCAGTTTGAGCGAGGCTGTGTCGAGGTTCAGCTGCTCCCGTCGTTCATAGAGCGTCTTTACCCGGTCAAAGAGTGTTGGATTCAACAGGATATTATCAGAGTGAGCTGCCAGTTTTGGTGCCATTTCTTTTTGAATTTCCTGGATCTTCTCATTGGTATGGGCCGAAGTCAGATTATAGAATACCGAACTGGTGCGCTGCAGGAGCTGACCGCTCTTTTCCATGGCCACAACGGTATTTTCGAAGGTGGGGGGATCGGGATTGGAGGCAATATCCTTCATCTGTTCGAGTTCCCGCTGCATGCCAGCCTCAAAAGCGGGTCTGAAGTGTTTAATCTGAATAGCATTGAAGTCGGGAGCTTCAAAGGCAAGGGCGCTGGGAGAAAACAGGGGATTGTCGTTCATATCTGTTGATTGACTGTTGGTTTTATTACAGGCGGAAACCATCAGGCAGCCTGCTAGAATCAGAGTGTAGAGTGATAGAAATTTCATCATCATTAGGTCAAAATGAAGAGTTGTGGGAATCGGTGCTCAAAGGTACGGATTACAGGGAAAAAAATAGTAATGCAGGCGGGGATTTAAAATTTTTAAAATCAGTGATGGCAGTGACCTATTGCGAAACGGCATCAATGATTTAAGCGGTAAGCTGGATGCCTGCGGCATGGGCATCCGGGATGGCGGGAGGTATTGCAAGTTTTCGGGGCCTGGAACCTGGACTGAGCATTCCCGCTGATTGATGACACAGGCATCGTAATTCTATGATCGGTTTCAAAAACCTTCCATTGGATCATAAACGTCATGAATATTCTGGGGCAATCGAGTTCAGATGTTCGGCGTATCCGATAAATCTATCCGCTTAGTCACCTTGAGGGTGCATATGGTGCGTGTCTTATCGGGGTTTCCCAGACTGTATGGAAGGCAATTATCCCAGCTCAGTATTGGGAAGGTCGCCCGGAAAGTTGGGTTGCTCATGACGTAAGCAAGACATAGAACAGAAGACCGGCGACAAGGAGGGGGGCAATTAAAAAAGCCGGTTCTTCAAGACAAGAACCGGCTGGTCAAGGTTGCGTAAGTTCAGCTGCTATCTAGAAACCAGGTATCACTTCCGGACGGAAAAGAGTATCAAGCAGGGTAAATCCTACCAGTAGTGCCAGGAAGGCGATAGAGGCCAGAAAAAGCATCAGGTTGAAGCGCTCGTCCCAGTACAGGTTCATAAAGAACAGTGCTACCAGGGATGCCTTGGCAACAGCCACTGCCATGGCTACAATAATGGACCATGGATTAGGAAGGTGCAGATAGTGAACAACAACGGTGAGTACTGTTAGCACCAGGAGGGCGCCGGCTACACCTAACAGGGTTTTATCGGTCGAAATATGATGTCCGCTCATAGGAGAAAAAGTCGTTTTGGGTTATCAATCAATTAGATAGAACAGGGGGAAGAGGAAAATCCAGATGATATCAACCAGGTGCCAGTAAAGGCCGGTGATCTCAACCGGGGTGTAGTATTCACTGTCAAAATGCCCCTTCATGGAACGCAGCAGCAGCCAAACCATCAGTCCGATGCCGATCACCACGTGAATGCCGTGCAGGCCGGTCATCAGATAATACAGACTAAAAAACACATTGGCCTTGGGATGGTCGATGCCATCAAAGGCATAGAATTCGCCCGGAAAGATTCCCAGGTGAAATTTGTGGGTCCATTCGAAATACTTGATTACCATAAAGATTGCTGCCAGTGCAATGGTGATGCCCAGGTTTATGGCAATATTTCGTTTCTGGTTGAGCTGGGCCGACTTGATAGCCATGGCGACAGTGAGACTACTGCCGATAAGCACGATGGTGTTGACACCGCCCCAGAGGGTGTTGAGTTCTTCTGAGGCCATTACAAAGAGTTCCGGGTACCACAGGCGATAAACAATGTAGGCGGCAAAGAGTCCGCCGAAAAAGAGGATCTCCGTTACCAGGAATACCCACATCCCCATTTTGGCAGCGTCGAACTGTTGCTCCGCATCCACAAAATGATGCTGGAAGAATTGTGAATGCGTGGAGGTTGAATGATTTGCCATAATTCAGATTCTGCTGTTTTTATAATTTTAAACTGAGTTATTCCGCTTTGGTTGGTTCCTGGCTGCTGACTTCGGCCTCATGCTGGGGCGCATGTCCGTGCCCGTTTTCAGCAAGTCCCAGCTGAAATTCATCCATCGGTTTGTGATAGTCGTACGGACCGTTGATAATCACCGGTGTGTGATGGAAGTTATGCAGTGGCGGCAGAGAGTTTACTTGCCATTCCAGCGCCCGGCTGCCCCAGGGATTGGGCTCTGCTTTCTTACCTTTATAGAGCGACCTGATGAGATAGTAGAAGATCATCATGAAACCGATTCCCAGAATGTAGGAACCGACGGTAGAAATCTGGTGGTAAATCTGGAACTGCTCGATGTAGTTGAAATAACGACGGGGCATACCCAGCGAACCCATGACAAACTGGGGCAGGAAAGTTACATTGAATCCAATAAAGATTGTCACACAGGAAATCTTGGCCATGGTTTCGTTGTACATACGTCCTGTCATTTTGGGCCACCAGTAGTGTACGCCAGCCAGAAAAGCCATTACCATACCACCGACCATCACAAAGTGGAAGTGAGCTACAACGTAGTAGGTATCGTGCAAGTGCACATTCAAGGCGATAGAACCCAGTACAATTCCGGTTAATCCTCCCACAAGGAAAAGGAAGAAAAATCCAAAGATGTAAAGCAGTGGGGAGGCCACCCTGATGGATCCCTTGTAGAGTGTGGCTGTCCAGTTAAACATCTTGATTCCGGTGGGAATACCGACCAGGAACGTCAGGAATGAGAAGACCATGGAAGCCAGCGAGGCCTGCCCGGAAACGAACATATGGTGTCCCCAAACCAGGAAACCGATGAAGGCAATGGCCAGTGAGGAGAGGGCAATGGCCCAGTAGCCGAAAATATGCTTCTTGGAGAAGGTTGAGATAACCTCCGAGACTATACCAAAACCGGGTACAATCATGATATATACGGCCGGGTGGCTGTAGAACCAGAAGAAGTGCTGATAGAGCACCGGGTCACCACCGAGTGCGGGATCAAAAATGCCAATTCCAAGAATACGCTCCATGCCAACGAGAGCCAGTGTGATGGCCAATACAGGCGTGGCCAGAATCTGGATGATGCTGGTTGCATAGAGGCTCCAGCAGAAAAGAGAGAGCTTGTCCCAGCTGAGGCCGGGCGCCCGCATTTTATGGATGGTCGTAATAAAGTTCACACCCGTAAGGATGGAGGAAAACCCAATTACAAAAACACCAAAGGTCATAATGGTAACTGCCCCGCCGGTTGTCGACGAGTAGGGAGTATAGAACGTCCAGCCTGTATCAATTCCTCCGTTGACAATGGAGATCAGGGCAATGAGTGCCCCGGCAACATAGAGGTAATAGCTTAGCAGGTTCAGCCTGGGAAAGGCTACATCCTTGGCACCCAGCTGCAGCGGCAGGAAAAAGTTGCCCAGTGCGGCGGGAACCGAAGGCACCAGGAAGAGAAATACCATAATAGCCCCGTGAAGGGTGAAGATCTGGTTGTAGGTATTGGCCTCGATAAAGGTCTTGGCGGGGGTCCAGAGTTCGGTGCGGACCAGCAGGGCCATAATGCCTCCTACAAAAAAGAAGAAGGTGACGGAGGCCAGGTACATGAGGCCGATCTTCTTGTGGTCAACCGTGGTTAACCAGGCCCATAATCCGGTCTCTTCATTTAGGTAATGTTGATCAGGATCAGATTCCGGTTCATATCGTTGAACCTGAATTTTTTTAAGGTTTGTTTCTGCAGTAGCCATATTAGTTCAGTGTTTTTATGTATTCTATAATAGCATTGATCTGGTCGTCGTTGAGCTGTCCCTGATAGGTGTTCATTACATCGGGATAGCCTTCCACGACTTTGGCGCTGGGCTCGAGGATCGACTCGCGGAGATAATTTTCATCGACGGTGACCGTCGATCCGTCGGTCAGTGTTTCCTCACTTTCAAAGACACCCTGCCAGGTCGGACCGGTCATGCTGGTGCCGTCTGTGGAGTGGCAGGTGGTACAGGCCCATTCCGTAGCCAGTTGTTCTCCCCATTCGGCGGGGGCAAGATCTTCCGGTTTGGAGCCACCGCCGGCATTATCTGCAAGCCAGCTGTCAAACTCTTCTTCTTCGTGAACAATAACCTGGGCAGTCATATCGGAGTGGGAGGTACCGCAGTATTCGGTACAGAATACGATTGACTCACCGGTCTCCTTGGCCGTAAACCAGAGTTCGGTATAGCGCCCGGGTACCACGTCCTGCTTGATGCGGTAATCCGGAACATAAAAGGAGTGGATGACGTCGTTGGAACTCATGATCAGCTTGACAGGGCGCCCGGCGGGAACATGCAGCTCCCCATTGGTTCTTGCACCATTTTCGTAGGTAAACTGCCAGATCCACTTCTGCCCGGTCACGTTAATCTCATAGGCGTCATCCGGAGCCACTCGCTGTTCCATGAATACCTGGTAACCCCATCCAAATACAATGAGAACCATGATGAGGGGAATAACGGACCAGGTAACCTCCAGTTTGTTGTTATGGGTGATGAGGGGGGTAACTTCATCCTCCGACTTGCGCCGGTATTTATATACAAAGTAGATAAGTACGCCTATGAGTCCTATGGTGAGGACCAGGCCGCTCAGGTGAACAAACCAAAAAAGAGTGTCTGTCTGGTGGGCCAGCGTTGATTTCGCCGGGGGTAGTAGTAGATCGTTAAGCGCTTCCATTCGGTTTTTTTATTTGCTTTTCATTAGTAGAATATCGGTATCGTACCCACATAAAGCCAAGAAATATAGCCAGAATTATCATGGTAGCAAAGCCGCCAACCTTCATAATTCGCCAGGCAACGGGGGTATAGGAGTTGGAATCCGCGTCGTACTGGTAGCAGTAGAGCAGTACCTGTTCAGCAGTGCTGCCTATTTTGCCGTCTGCCGCCTCGTAAAGTGCATTCCGCATGTTAAATTCGTCGAACTTAAGGCCGTAGAGATACCGCGTTATTGTTCCATCGGGACTTAAAAACATGATGGCCGCCCCA
This sequence comes from Fodinibius sediminis, assembly GCF_900182555.1. Taxonomy (GTDB): domain Bacteria; phylum Bacteroidota; class Rhodothermia; order Balneolales; family Balneolaceae; genus Fodinibius; species Fodinibius sediminis. Next base: position 203,810 of record NZ_FXTH01000005.1, read on the forward strand.
TGGGCATACTGACCGTTTTCCAATTTTTTGAAATCATAGCCCACGGCCTCGGTCAGTGTTCTGATACTTTCTTTGTTGCCGGTCAGAAAATGCCATCCATTTTCAGCACCTTCCCTGTCCAGCCTGTTCAAAAATCGATTTTTGTTCTCAGCAGCCAGCTTGGGGCCCTCCTCAGAATCGAAACTGAAAGTGATAATATTATAGTCGGTAGCCGGGCTCCATTTCAGGTCTTTCACTCCTTTGAAAATGGCCTCTTTAATCATAGAGCAAAGCTGAGGACATTCATAATAGACCGGGTTTAACAGCACCGGCTTGTCATCCTCAAAAAGTTCCCCCAGAAGTATTGAATCACCTTCGGCAGTAGCAAACTTCAGGTCTAACGGTATTTTCTGTCCCAGCTGTTCCGTGACTCCTATATTTTGCAGGTCTTTCGGTTTCTGCTGGTTAAGCTGTGCTGCGGAGTCTACAGGTTGTAGGAGAAAGCCTAAAAGCAATAGCACTACAGCTAATGGTCCTACATAACGCATATGTTTGTAATCGTTACTATGATACTCTGCAAACACCCTTTATAAGGGCCGTCTTTGACCGCAGGGCGAGGTTGGATAGAGCCTCATTTATGTTGCAGTAACCCGGTTAGTTATTCCGCATCGACAGCCATTTCACTAATGACGCTGTCGATGGGCATTCTATAGGTGCCTTCTTCAAGATTAATGACACCAAAAGTTGATAATTTCTCTTCTGCCTCCTTCTTGAGCTCGTTGGCTTGGTAGTACTCACCGCTCTGGGCCGACACACGGTTTTGCAGCGAGCTCTTGTTGGTCTGATACATCTCAAACAGTGCCTGTACAAAAACCAGCACCAGGATAATCCCCAGCACACTCCAGAAGATCAGGCGTTTGTAGTTCAGATGGTCGAACATCACCCCGTGTTCCAGGGAACTGGCCACTTCTTCATCACTGACATCCAGTTCAACATTTTCCGATTCTTTTTCGGTCTGTCCGGAAGCTTCAGCGGCTTTTTGGAAAACGTCTTCGCCGCCTTTTTCAAGCTCGGTGGCCCACATTAGAATGATTGAAACGGGGACATCGTATTCCTTTGAGAGAGACTCAAGATTCTGTTTGGACTGGTCCAACGCTTTTTGAGCCACCTCTTTTTTGAACTCTGGAGTATAGTTTTTCTCTTCGCTTGTCATAATTCAAAAAACTTGTAGTCGCAGCGGGCAGACCCTTACTGCTTTCAACGTATTAGTTGGTGCTGTTAGTGTTTATTGATTGAATCTCCCAATCGCGGATCATTAACAGGGATCATTTTCTCCTGTTTGAACTTGCGGAAGAATAATCCCATGAAGATGCCTCCCAATCCGACAAAACTGGTCAGGGTCATCCAGTTGAAGTGGAAGCCGTGGTGATCAAGTACCGGCATCACAATCCAGTATAACTCAACAAGATGAGAGGCCAGAATCAGCACGGAAATAGTTCCGACAATTTTGAAATTCGACTTGGCACGCTTTGGAAGCAAGACCACAAAGGGAATAACAAAGCGTCCAAAGAGGTAAAAATAGGCTAAATACTCGTAGCCGCCGTTAAGACGTTCCAAAAACCAAACGGTCTCTTCAGGAATGTTGGCGTAATAAATAAGGAGAAACTGGCTGAATGCGATATAGGCGTAGAATACAGTGAACCCGAACAGCTGAACACCCAGGTCATAAATATGTCCTTTTTTGATGGTATTGGTAAGCAGGCCCTTTTTCCACAGAAAGAGCACCATCAGGATGAGTACTGCAAAAAGCACCTGAAAACTCATGGCGAAGTAATAAACTCCGAAGATGGTGGAATACCAGTGAGGATCGAGACTCATCAACCAATCGAAAGAAGCGAAAGCGAGCGTAATGCCAAAAAGAAAGAGGCCGGGCCCGCTGGTTCTTCGAAGCAGGGTCTGAAGTCCCCAGTCACCGGTTTTGTCCATCTCTACCGATTTGGTGTACAGTCGGTAGCCGAGGAAGCTCCAAAGGGCAAAATAGATAACCTGCCGGATGATAAAAAAGCTGGTGTCAAGGTAAGGCGACTTGCCCTGCAGAACCGGGTCATGGGTTACCGCATCGGCGTGGGTCCAGTGATACAGTGAGTGCATGCCCAGGAGTACGGGAATCAGGAAAAGGCCCCATATCCAGAGGTTGGAGGAAATAGTTTCAGGGATACGCCGGATGGCAACACTCCAGTGCGAGCGAGTGAGATGCTGAATCAATACAAAGAATAAGCTGGCCAGGGCAATGCTGGAAAAGAAGGCAAAGTTAACCAGGTAGGAGAAGAAAAACTGGTCGTGTTCCAGGAAATATCCTATGCCACTGGCTATTAAACCTACTACACCCACTCCAAACAGCGATTTGGTGACATTAAGGTCTGAGGGAAACTCCAGCGTATCGGTTAATTTAGGCTTGCTCATAGATTAAACCAATCGTTTATAGACGTTATATACGTTATGTAATTTCAATTATTCAGCGTTCTCGCTCAGCGATTTTATGTATTCAATGAGAGAATTAATATCGCTGTCACTCAGATGGTCATAGGGTACCATAGAGGGGGGGAACCCTTCAGCAATCTTAGCGGAAGGATTCACAATGGATTCACGCAGGTACTCCTCATCGGCGGTAACCGTGGATCCATCATCCAGTGTCCGTTCGGATCCGAATAGGTTTTGCCAGGTGGGACCAACCATCTTGGCTCCATCCGTGGAATGGCAGGCGTTACAGGCATTCTCTGCGGCAACGGTCTTTCCTCGCTCGGCCGAGACCTCGCCACCTGCATCCTGCTGTGACGCCGCTTGTTTTTCGGCTACCGCCTGCTGTTGCTTATACTCTTCCTGCAGGGAGGACAGGTCAACATCATATTGCTGAACGTTATCTTCCGTGGCGTTCTGGCTTTGCTGAAGTGCCCGAACATAAGACACAATCGCCCACCGGTCTCTAACAGGTATCTGTTGCGCATAAGAGGGCATGTTACGGATACCATTGGCAATTACAGAATAGAGATAACCGTCGTTAACCTCGCGCAGACGGTCAATGTGAAAGCTTGGGGCCGGTACATACCCATAGTTGTTGGCCATGATGATGCCCTGTCCGTCGCCTGCCAAGCCATGGCAGGGGGTGCAGAAGACTTCATAACGATCCTTGCCCCGGTATAAAAATGATTTTGTAAGTTTAACAGGTGCATCAGCAACAAAACTGCTGTCTGTATTTATCCCCTGGTAGTAGACCGTATCTTTTTTCAGATTTCCCCGGGCAACCGTCCCTTCCACCGGCTGACGCATAGCACGATTGTCGGCAAAGAATGCGTTGCGCTCCTGCGGCTCAAACCGCTCCTGCTGGTCCATGTCCATAATGGGATGGACCGGGGGCTTTTCTGAAATTTGTCCGCGACATGAGGAGAGGACCACTGGCAGAGCAATAGCCGCTAAATATAAATACTTGGTAGCTTTCATCGGATTATTAGGCAAACTAAAGATTGTTTTATGATTTATTCCGAGTCGTAAACGGTTTCAATGTGTGTGGCTCCGCTATCCCGAAACAGCTTGGTAACTTTTTCTTCGGCAAAAAGGTCATCAGAAGCTTCGATACAGACGAAGAAACCGTCGTCGGTTGCCTTCTCAAAGCGATCAACACCAAAAAGCGGATTGTTCAAGCGGGGCAGTTTATTCAGGAAGAGCATCCCGAACACGGTTGCACCGGCTGCAAGCAGTACCGTAAGTTCAAAGCCTATGGGCACATAAATGGGAATGTTGATAAAAGGTTTTCCACTGATATTCATGGGATATTCATAGCCCATGACCCACACCATGAGGGTGACGGCCCCGATAAGGCCCGTCAGAGCCCCCCCGAGGACAATCCATCCCAGAGGCGATTCTTTAATGCCCATTGCTTTTTCCATTCCATGAATGGGAAAGGGGGCATAGGTATCAAAATCTTTGTATCCGGACTTTTTAACTGAAGTAGCCGCATCAACAAGCTCTTTGGGATTACGGAACTCAGCTAATACACCGTAAATATTGTTGTTTTCTGTTTCCATGGTTATTTGTCGCTAAACAGTTTGCTCTTGTTGTACTACTGCAGGTTCAGTTTTGGTTAGGTCAAAATCATTATCTTCATCGTAATTATGCGGGTCGGCCTGCGGCATCACTCCCTTGACCTCTGCAATGGCTACCATGGGCAGGAAGCGCAGGAAAAGGAGGAAGAAGGTGAAAAAGAGTCCGAAGGTTCCTATGTATGTCAGAATGTCCCATAACGTGGGTGAATAGTAATCCCATGCAGAGGGCATGAAGTCGGTGGCCAGTGAAGCAACCGAAATCATAAAACGTTCGAACCACATGCCGATGTTTACGATAATGGAGATCACAAAGGTGATGGCCACATTGCGCCGAATCTTTTTAAACCACAAGAACTGCGGCGTGACCACGTTACAAAACATCAAAATCCAGAAACCCCAGGCGTAGGGACCTACCACATAGAGCCAGAAAATGCCCTGTTCATAGATATAGCCACTGTACCAGGCTACAAAGCCTTCCATCAGGTAGGCAAAGGCCACCAGGTTACCGGTGATCATCATCACCAGGTTCATTTTTTCCATAATGTCGATATTCATGATGTCCTCAAGCCCGTAGATCTTGCGTGCAATCAGCATGAGGGTCAATACCATGGCAAAACCGGAATAAATAGCACCGGCAACAAAATAGGGTGGGAATATGGTGCTGTGCCAGCCTGGGATAACGGAAACAGCAAAGTCAAAAGATACGATGGTGTGCACAGAAAGTACCAGCGGAGTTGCAAGGCCGGCCAGTATCATATAAGCTTTCTCATAATTCCACCAGTTGCGGAAACTGCCGGTCCAGCCCAGCGAAGCGATGCCATAAGAGATTTTGGCCGCTTTGCTCTTGGCCTTGTCGCGCAGGGTGGCAAAGTCGGGAATGAGACCTACATACCAGAACAGCAGTGAAACCGTGAAATAGGTACTTACTGCAAAAACGTCCCACAGCAGCGGGCTTGAGAAGTTGGGCCAGGCAGCCATCTGGTTGGGAATGGGGAAAACCCAGTAGATTACCCAGATACGGCCTACGTGGATAGCCGGGAAAATACCGGCACACATTACGGCAAAAATCGTCATCGCTTCGGCAAACCTGTTGATAGCCGTTCGCCATCCCTGCCTGAAAAGGAATAGAATAGCAGAGATAAGCGTACCGGCGTGACCAATACCGACCCACCAGACAAAGTTAATGATGGCCCAGCCCCATCCTGCAGGGTTGTTCAGTCCCCAGATGCCGGTCCCATCCCAAATGAGATAGCCGATAGCTCCAAGGAGAACAATAAGAAGGATGTTGGCAAGTCCAAATGCCAGGTACCACAATTTAGGGGTAGGAGAAAGAGGCGTCTTAGTAATAAGATCGGTAATACTCCCAAAGGTATGGTCACCTTTTACAAGTTTTGGCTCTGGTACGTATTGATAATCTGTGCTCATCGTAAAATTATTGAAAATTAGGCCAATTTGGGATTGGGATTACGAATTTGGGCAAGATACGACGTTCGGGGACGCGTATTAACCTCTTCAAGTAGCAGGTAGTTGCGGTTATTTCTCTTGGTCTGAACAACCTGGCTGTCGGGATCGGTAAGATCGCCGAAATAGATGGCGTCTGCAGGACAGGCTTGCTGACAGGCCGTTTCTACCGAGCCGTCGACGGGCTTTTTACTCTGCCCGTTCGTTGCAATGCTTCGCTGAATCTTGGCGCGATTTACACGCTGCACGCAGTACGTGCATTTTTCCATCACCCCGCGGAAGCGGACGGTTACTTCCGGATTCATGGCCATCTGTACAATCTCCGGATCGTCGCCGCTGGTCAAAAATTCCTTGGTATAATTGAAGAAGTTGAATCGACGGACCTTGTACGGGCAGTTGTTGGCGCAGTAACGGGTTCCGATACAGCGATTGTAGGTCATCTGGTTCATGCCATCATCACTGTGAGTGGTTGCTGCAACCGGGCAGACCTGCTCGCAGGGGGCCAGTTCACAGTGCATGCAGGGCACCGGCTGGTGAAGAGCCTTGGGATCGTTGACATCACCGTCGAAATAGCGGTCATTACGTATCCAGTGCATTTCACGGCCCCGGCTTACCTCGCGCTTCCCGATGACGGGAATATTGTTCTCCGCATTACAGGCCATGGTGCAGACCCCGCAGCCCGTACAGGCATTCAGGTCGATGGTCATACCCCATTGCGGCTCCTCCTCGGGATATTCCTGTTCATCGATGGCATCAAAAATGGATAGCGGGTCGCTGTCACCGGTTGTTTCCTCGGCATAGGCGACGCCCGGCATTTCAGCATCGTATGAAGATTCATAAGTTGAGAAGTCAGGATTCTCTCGGTACTCCTGCAAGGTAGCATAGCGAAGGAGTGAGCGGCCTTCCATGGTGTTGTGGTCCTGGGTACAGGCAATTTCATACATTTTACCTGTCTTCTCCACGGAAATACCGTCTGCAAAATGCATGTTGTTTGTCGTGCGGAGGGGATATGTGTCAACCCCCATCTTATTGGCAACACGTCCAAATCCTTCGCGTCCGTACCCGACGGTGACGGTAATGCTGTCATCGGCATGGCCGGGCTGAACCCAGGCTGGAATTTCAATCGTGGTGCCGTCGACAGTTACGGATAGCACTTCTACTTCCGATTCCCCCAGTCCCGCCGCTTTGATACCAAGTTCGTCAGCAGTTTTCTTGCTCATCAGCGCCACATTGTCCCAGGTAATCTTGGTCATGGGCTTGGGCAACTCCTGAAGCCAGCCGTTATTGGCATAACGACCGTCAAAGACGGTGGAGTCGGCCCGAATGACAAGCTCCAGGCCCTCAGAGGGACTGGCATTGCTGGCAAAGTCAGCCGCAGCCGTATTAAAATCATTTGAAATGCTTACTGAAACAACGGGAAAGGTTTCATTGCCGGCTATCCCATCGTGGAGGGCCTGTTTCCATTCAGACTGAAAGTCGGAGGAATAATAGGCCTGCCAGGTCTGCTGTACGAGCTCATAGCCGTCACTCTGCTGGCCGGTTAGGATGGTATCTAAAAATTCAATTTCACTGATCCCCGAATACAGCGGCTCAATTTGAGGCTGGATGATGGAAGGTGTCCCGGTATAGGAGGAACCATCGCCCCATGCCTCCAGGAAGTGGGCACGGTTGAGGTGCCAGTTCGCCAGTTTCGAGGTTTCATCATAATAATCGGAGAGATGGATAACCTGACCTGCCTGCGAAAGGGCATCGGCAAAATTCAAGTCGGCCGGCGCCGTAAACGCTGGGTTGGTGCCAACCAGAACGACCGTATCAATAGTTCCGTTATTTAGCTCTTCGACCAGGTTGACGAATGCCTCCTGGTCATTTTGATCGCTGAAATGCGGAACTTCATGATAGGTAACGGATTGTCCGGTATTGCCGAGGGCGGTATTGATGGCCGCCACTGTAGCATGCAGTTCCGGCTGGTGATCGCGGCCCACGGTGAGAACCGACTCTCCGCGATTTTCAAGAAGTTCCTCTGCCAGGACGGGAATCCATTCGTGATCAGAAAATCTGTTACTGACACCGCTGAACGCCGAGAGTCCGCTGACAGAATTGGATAACTCGGCAGCAAGGGCATATATAAAGAGGCCGATATCGCCTGATTTGAGGCGCAGGCGGTTATCGGCATTGGATCCGGTCAGTGAGAAGGTGCTTTCAATGGCATAAAAGCGCGACATGCCGTCTTCGGGCGATTCAATATCGCGCCCTTCTGTAAATCGGCGGGTGTTTTCCACGCTGTTCTTGTCCGCAGCCGGGTTTAGGAAGTCATCATCAAAAGCGACAATGACATTGGCCTGGTCAAACTGATTAAAGGTGCGCAAGCGCTGGTCGAACGCAATATTGGCTCCCTCGAGGGCATTGTCTTCCCCGAAAGGCTCATAAGTGACCCACTGAGCATTTGGGAACTGGCTAAGAGCCTCTTCCCGCAGCTTATTAAAGGTGGGGGAAGAGTTCGCTTCCGAGATGAAGGCAACATTCTGTTCGGTGTCAGAAAAATGATTGCTGCAAAATTTGGTAAAAGCACTGACCGAGGAGCGTTCCCCATCCTTTCGTACGTACCGGGAACGATCGGGATCATACATATTCAGTATCGATGCCTGCCCGAAAATGCTGGTATTGCCGCTACTGGCCGGGTGTAAATGATTTCCTTCTATCTTACCCGGACGTCCTTCATGGTTTTCAACGACAATGCCGGTCAAGGCATCCTGAAACGGCATGGCGGAAGCGTAATACAACGGTTTCCCGGGGGTCACCTCTTCCGGCATGTCGGAGTACGGCATGATCTTCTGAACGGGGCGCCGACATGCTGCAAAGCCAGCCAGGGCAATAGAAGCCCCCATCACGCGCAGGAAGCTGCGCCGCGATACCTGGTCGTTGAGTTCAGTAGCATTTTCGGGAAATTCGCGCTCGACGAACTTTTGGTACTCCTCATTTTTTGCAAGTTCGCCCAGGCTTTTCCAGTAATTGGGACTTTTGACTTCTTCGCTCATTCGGTTACGATTGCGTTAATTCAAGTTCGTTCGGTTTTATTATACCTTATTAATAGTGACAGCTTTGACAATTGGTCGGAGGATTGATGTTTTTCTCTGAAACCAACTCAAGCCCCTTTTCGATCTGGTTCTCAATGTCATAGCCCATGGTCGTTACTTCTTCAACAGGGCGTACGAACTGTTCGGGGTTCCGGTGACAATCGAGGCACCAGCTCATGCTGAGAGGTTCAATCTGCTGAACAACATCCATTTTGTCTACGCGTCCGTGGCAGCTTTCACAGCCTACTCCAACGTTTACGTGGGCCGCGTGATTGAAATAAGCATAATCAGGAAGGTTGTGCACCCGGATCCACTCGATAGGCTCTCCGGATTCCCAGCTTTCACGAATTTTTTTAATTTCTTCTGGTTTTTTTGAATCAATCTGAGCATGGCAGTTCATGCATGTTTCGGTGGCAGGGACATTGGCATGCTTCGAATCGAAAGTATTGGTGTGGCAATACTCGCAATCAATATCGAGTTCGCCGGCATGAAACTTATGACTGTACTGAATTGGTTGCTCCGGGGCATAGCCAACATCTGTATACTCCGGGGAAAAATAATACCAGACACCGGCTACGGTTGCGGTTGCAAAAATGATGAGCCCAAGCAATAGTTGGCGCGGAACTTCGTTTGCCCATTTAGGAAAAATCTGAGCCATAGGTCACATGTAATTTAGCGTTGCTTATTTGGCAAATGTTCGTAACAAAAGTTTCGGCATGAAGGTATGGAAAATCCAAGTCTTTTAGAACCCGCAAAAATACCTTCGCCTATATTTAAATCTATTCTAAATAGAGGGACGGGGCGCTTTTGCGCCGTTCCCAAAATAGGGGCTAATATAAAATCAATTTTTCAAAAATGCTTAACCAAAAGGCCGACTTGTTTGCATAACCGCTGTAATATTGACAGGCGACGAACCTGCTCCTGATGCAGGGGGCGCCCACAAAAACTTGTGAAACAGACTCTAATTATAGTGCTATTCTTTGTACCTTGGGTTTTTCGAAAAATTAATCTGACCTCTTGTATTGATGAGTCCCGACGAACCGTTTACGCTTGACCTGTTAAAAGATATCAGCATCTCCAAAGCCATCGGGGTTATACTACTGATAAGTGGCACGGCCCTCGGCTTTTTATTCTGGCTGATCTATTTCAAGGGGGGAGCGGATTACACCTCCGGCCTGGTCACCAGCCTCCCGGCACTGAATGCCCTGCTGAACAGTGCAAGTACCATTCTTTTGCTGTTTGGATATCAGGCTATCAGGCAAAGGAAGTTCAGCCGGCATATGAAGTTTAATCTGACGGCTTTCATAACTTCCACTTTCTTTCTGATCAGTTATGTGATCTATCACTATTTTCATGGCAGCACCCCTTTTACAGGTGAAGGGATTATACGGCCGTTCTATTTTTTTATACTGATCTCTCATATCATCCTTTCCGCCCTGGTTATGCCGTTGATATTGACCAGTTTTTACCTGGCGTTTTCTGGAAAGCTGAAGCTGCACCGAAAGGTTTCCAAAGTTACCCTGCCGGTATGGCTTTATGTGTCGGTGACGGGCGTGATGATCTTCTTTTTGCTCCGGGCATACCAATAGATTCCGGAAGTTTCGGAGGGGAGTACGGCAGTGGTCTTAGGGGCTATACCAAGGCTCTTTTTTGAGCATCCTTCATCATCATACTATGGAAATTCCGTTCTTTATTTCCGGCTTTGGGCGTGCGGAGCCTGTAAGAGCCGTCCGACTGCATTTCCCAGGCCAGGCGGTTGTCTTCAAGGGCCTTTTGAAGGATATAGGCAATACGGTTTTTTAATTCGGGCAGGGTAATGGGGATCAGGGCTTCTACGCGTTCATTGAGGTTCCGATAGCGCCAGTCGCCGCTGCCAATATAGATTTTAGGCTCCCCGTCATTGCCAAAGTAGTAGATCCGGTCGTGCTCCAGGAATCGCCCGATAATGCTGATAAGCCGGATATTGTCGCTGTAGCCGGGCAGCTGTGGACGAATACGGGCATGTCCCCGGACAATCAGATCTATTGTAACACCGGCCCTGGAAGCCTGGTATAGCTTTTGGATAATCTCCACGTCGTCCAGGGCATTCATTTTAGCGATAATACGACCGTTGCCGCCAGAACGGGCAATGGCAATTTCTTTTTCGATGAGGGCATAGAACCCTTTTCGCAAATCGTTTGGAGCAACCAATAGCTTGCGGTACTGCTGGTCGGGAGCATAGCCGGTGAGGTAATGAAAGAGATTGGTGATGTCATAGCCGATGTCAGGATCACTGGTCAGGATGCCGAGGTCTGTGTAAACCTCGGCTGTTTGGATATGGTAATTGCCGGTCCCGATATGACAGTAGGTGGCATACTCATCGCCTTCGCGCCGCACGATGAGGGCAACTTTGGCGTGGGTCTTGAGTCCTACCAGTCCATAGGCTACATGCACACCGGCATTTTCAAGCATTTTTCCCCATTCAATGTTGCTGGCTTCGTCAAATCGCGCTTTGACTTCTACAAGTACGGCTACCTGTTTTCCTTTTTCGGCAGCGCGAATCAGCGCTTTCACAATTGGAGAGTTTTCGGAGGTGCGGTACAGGGTTTGCTTGATGGCCAGTACATCGGGGTCATCAGCTGCTTCCTCGATAAGGCGGCGGACACTGGCGGAGAAAGACTCATAGGGATGATGGACCAGAATATCGCCTTTTCTGATGATATCAAAGATTGTTTGTTCAGCTTCAGTCTCACCCTCATGATGAAGGGGTTCCGGCACTACGGGATTCCACTTTTCGTAGCGAAGCCCGGGCAGATTCTTATCAGCAATGGGATGGAGCCCTGTTAGATCCAGTAACCCCTCCACTTTCACAATATCATTGGACTCCAGTTTCAGCTCATTTTTCAGCAGGTTGAGGACCTCGGAGTCAACGTTTTCTTCAATTTCCATGCGTACGATTTCAGCAAACCGTCGTTCGCGGAGTTCTTCTGAAATTAGGGAGAGCAGGTCTTCGGCTTCTTCTTCATTGCGTCGTAGGTCGGCATTGCGCGTAATGCGAAACATACAGGTGCTTTCAATCTGCATGCCGGGAAAAAGCTTGTGGGCATTCCGGCGGATGATTTCCTCGATAGGGACATACTGAAATGCCGCTTGTGAGCTCTCTACGGGAAACCATCGCTGTTGATTGGATGGTATCTTCAGCCGTGCAAAATTAAAGGCATCCCGTTCTGGCTTTTTGAGCTTGATAGCCAGAGACAGGCTCAGGTTTGAAATAAAGGGAAAAGGATGACCGGGATCCACGGCCAGGGGGGTGAGGGTTGGATATATATGGTCATCAAAATAGTTGTTCAGCTTCTGCTGCTGCTGTTTACTGAGCGTATCATAGGTTGCGACTTTGAGAGAGGCTTCTTTCTCCAATGCCGCCTGCAGGCTGTGGTTCCACACTTCAGATATCTTCTGCTGCATGATGGTAGTCTGTTGCTGAACCAGCTGAAGCTGTCTTACAGGAGTACGGCCGTCCGGGCTCAAGCCATAGACTCCCGCTGCTTCCTGGCGTTTGAGCCCGCCTACTCGTTTTTGGATAAATTCATCGAGGTTACCTGACGCAATGGCAACAAAGCGGACTTTTTCAAGCAGGGGGGTGCGTGGGTCTATAGCCTGGTAGAGAACCCGCCAGTTAAAGTCAAGCCAGCCCAGTTCCTGGTTGAGGTAGAGGGCCGGATGATCGAGCGGGGCGTGGTCCGGAATATCCTGGGCCCGAACGGCATGGGGAAGCATGGACGGTTCCGGAACGTGGGGGTGCCGGCTGTCATTGGTACCGTTATCCTTTATGGTCCAGGCCTGCTCGTCCACATTCCAGAAGATGGATGAATCCTTTAATTTTCTGAAGACTTTTTTAATCGGTTCAGAAAATGTACGGCTTCCCTTGGAATTGAGCTTGATGTATTCGCTGCCAAAGTGGGTTTCAATCCCCGCAACGGCTTCGGAGCGGTTCAGCTTCCTTTTCGTTTTAATTTCATTGATCAGCCAGACAGCAATTTTCTGGGGAGTAGGTTCAGTCACGATGCATCCTTTATATCATTGATGGTTCGACAGATAAATATAGAAGAAAAAAAGAGCAGATGGGCTGCAAAACAGAAAATTAATGCACGCGCAACATGGGAAGGGAATAGCAGATCCCGCAGGGGGCGGGATCCACTGTGAAATTGGTTGGGTGATTCCTTACTCCAGAAAATTTTCTCCGGCCTCGGGAATCCAGACTTCGGTATCGGTGGATTCTTCCGTATGGGCCTTGAACTCGTCGGGGTCGCCGCTCAGAACGGGGAATGTCCCGTAGTGGATCGGCACGGCATAGTCAGCCTGGATAAGGTCGCATGCCATAGCGGCCTCATCAGGTCCCATAGTATAATAGTCGCCCATCGGAACAGCGATAATATCCGGCTCATAGAGTTCGCCATAAAGTTCTAAATCATAGAATATGTTGGTATCACCGAGGTGGTAGAAGGTGAGGTCGTCGTCGAAAGCGATAACCAGTCCGCCGGGCTCGCCGGCATAATCGCCCTGGAAGGAAGAGCTGTGGTTGGCAGAGACCATGGTAACAGAAAAATCATCAAATGAGACTGTTCCTCCCTTGTTGAACTCAACAGCCTGATCTTCGGAGAGTCCGTGTTTGCTGACGAGCAGTCGCGAGAGTTCAACCATGGATGCAACGGTGCAGCCCGTTCGCTCAGCAATGTCGAGGGTGTCACCCACATGATCTTCATGTCCGTGGGTCAATAAGATATAGTCGACGTCCTCCTGCTGCTTGTGATCTTCCGGGGTAGAGGGGTTCTGGGATAGAAAAGGATCAACCAGGATTGTTTTACCGGCCGGACTCACCAGCTTGAAAGCGGAGTGTCCCAGCCAGTATGCTTGAACTGCTGTTTCCATAAAGACTTTTTTTTAAATTAAGAATGCATTCCAATGTAAATCGTATTTAATATTAATAAAAAGTATTTAAAATTTGATAGTTCCATTGCGGCTGTCATTTGGGAATGACGCTACAGGATGGTATTGTTGGATTGGCTGCTGATGGAGAAAGAAGTATTGGAAGGCAGGCAAGGAAGGGGTATTTTAATTTTTGGTTAACGGACCGGCAATAAAAAAGCCATTGGATGAAAAAAACGAGTCTTTCAGGACGCATACGTAAAGATTTTTTTGACATCAGGCGGCATGAGTGGCCCACAGCACTGCTTATGTCCACCTTTTTTTTTATGGTCATTGCCACGTTCTGGATTCTGAAGCCAATGAAGCGGGGACTGCTGGTCGGTTATTATCAGAGCGCTCCTCTCCAGCTGCTGGGAACTACCTTCAGCGGGGCCGAAGTAGAGCAGCTTGCCAAGGTCCTGAACATGATTGTCGTATATGGAGTGGTTGTGCTCTTTACTGTGCTCGCCCGAAAGTTTTCGCGCCAGAATATGAATCTCATTCTGTGTCTATTGTTCAGCGGACTTTTTGTTCTTTTTGCCAATCTGTTGCAAGCCCCTACTGCAGGCACGAGCTGGTCGTTCTATATACTGGGGGATATGTTTAATTCAGCGCTCCTCACTTTTTTCTGGGCTTTTTCAAACGATATTTTTACCTCAGACCAGGCCAAACGGACATACGGTATTGTCGGTCTCGGAGGCATTATCGGGGGGATTGTTGGTTCAACGGTTGTTGCCGGCTTTGTAGGGGAATGGGGTCGTTCTACATTGCTCTACCTCTGCCTTGTTCCCATGGCTGCGATGATAGTGATAGGCTATATTGTTGATGCCCGAGAGGAGGAAACCAACGGTGATGAGGATGACGGCTGTGGTGGAGAAAAAAAATGCAATGCAGTTTTTGAAGGTGCCCGGCTGGTCTTCAATTCCAGATACCTTTTGGCTATTGTCGGGTTGATCGGACTGTATGAGGTTGTTTCCAATATCGTGGATTTTCAGCTTTCTGCAACCATTGCAAGCCAGGTAGCGGGTGATCTGAACAAGGATGTCTATTTTGGTTATGTGGGGCAGGTTACCAGTTTGGTATCTCTGCTGGTTCAGCTGCTGTTAACCAGTTTTATTATGAAACGGTACGGGGTTGGGATTGCATTGCTTTTTTTACCTGTGGCCATTACACTGGGAACGATAGGATTCCTCTTTATTCCCAGCCTTTTGTTTGCAACCATCATGTCTGCCAGTGACAACAGTCTGAACTATTCCATAAACCAGTCGGCCAAAGAAGCCCTGTATACCCCAACCAGCAAGCATGTCAAGTACAAAGCGAAGGCGTTTATTGATATGTTTGTTCAGCGGTCGGCCAAAGTACTGGCTGTAGCTCTGAACCTCACTGTCGCTGCCTTTGTCGGGATTTCCAATGTGCGATGGCTCTCAGTGGTAAGCCTGGTTATCCTGGTATTCTGGATACTCATTGTGCGTTATGCCGGCCTAGAATTTAAAGAACGTGCCTCTAGTGAAGAAATAACTGTCGGCTAACCAGATACTCATGACCCTGATGATCGGAATAAATCTTCCTAAGCTCACGATAAAGGTCTGGGGTGGGATACGGTGAAAAAAGCTATTGCGTATTTTTATGATGTGAGACAGGGTGAATGGAGCTCCGTGGGCTTGATGTTTTTTCTTCACTTCACGCTGATGTTGACCCTGTACCTGCTCAAGCCGGCTCGTGACAGCTTGTTTCTGTCTGAACTGGGTCCCCGTCAGCTCCCTTTTGTGTACCTTCTGCTGGCCGGTGTCGCCATACCTGTCACCCTCTACATCTCCCGGATGGCCCAAAAGTACAATACCAAACAGCTGCTAGAGCTATCCCTCCTGTTCTATATGGGCAATTTGCTGGTTCTCCGGCTGCTATTCAGTCTCCATACGCAATGGGTTTATCTGCTGTTTTATATCTGGGTAGGCATCTTCGGAATCCTTGTCATTTCCCAGTTCTGGTTGTATGCAAATGCTTTATTCGATGCGGCCCAGTCGAAACGCCTGTTTCCTCTTTTGAATTTGGGGGCCATAACGGGAGCTATAGCTGGCAGTGAGGGCGGGAGCCTTCTGGTTTGGCTGGCCGGCTTAACGACCGAGAATCTGCTTTATCTGAGTATCGGAGCACTCGGTATCTGCTGGATTCTGGCCAATAATACCCGGCCGGCTTTTCCGGACAGGGAAAAAGCTACCGGCGAGAACGAGCAGGAGATCGATTCCGGGCGCAAAGTGTTGAAAAGCGTGTTTAAATCACGATACCAGCTGCTTGTAGCGGGCATCATCGGCATGGCGATGCTGGTAAGCACCCTGGTTGACTATCAGTTTAAAACACTGGCTACAGCTTCTTTCCCGGATACGGAAGCACTCACTACTTTTATGGGTAGTTTCTACGGGGGCATGAGTATCGCATCGCTGCTGGTCCAGGTATTGCTTTCCACACAAATTATTAAACGCACGGGGATTGGAGGTGCGGTTTTGTCACGGCCCATCGGACTGCTAGTCGGCGGAATTCTTTTTCTCCTTGAACCTGTCCTGGCTGCGGCTGTACTCTTGCAGGGGGTTGATCGGGCCAGCCGCTATTCAATAGATAAAACCGGGCGAGAGCTGTTGTTCCTTCCGCTGCCTCAGGAAACCAAGCAAAAAACCAAGGTCTTTATTGATACCTTTGTCAACAGGTTTTTCAGGGGGATGGCCGGGGTACTGCTTCTGCTTTTTATCTACGTCATGGAATTAACCCTGCGGCAAATGACCTATGCCGTAATCATTGCGCTCGGCATCTGGATTGTACTGGGATTATGGGCAAGAAAGGCCTATGTAGAGCAGTTTCGGAATTCCCTGCGCAAGCGGTATATGGATATTGACAAGATTACCCTGAACCTGGACGAAAGCGTTGCTTACAGGGCGGTCCGGGAGATGCTGAAAAGCGGAGAAGAAACCCGTATCGTATACGGTCTTGGTTTGCTGGAGGGCAGCCAGCCGGAACGGCTGAGCGAGGAGCTGGGAGAACTGCTGACACACCGCTACAGTGAAATACGACTCAGGGCTCTGAAACTTTTGTCGAAGGTCGAGTCGGACGACATGTCATCTGAGGTCGAGCCCATGCTGCAGGATCCAGAGCCCAGTATACGGCTCGAAGCCGTGTATTACCTGTGCGGACACAGTAAGAAGAATTCAAAAGATGCACTGCGGTACTATCTGGAGAATGAGGATGAGACCCTGAAAGCGGCCGCCCTGGGCTGCATGCATCAGCATGGCATGGATAACGGCTTGAAGACGGAAGAGGAATTCATAGACAAGGTATTATCCGCCAAAGAACAGTATTCCGTTGTGGTACGGGCCCAGATTGCTCAAATGCTTGGTTATCTCCCCAAGACGTCTAAATCACTTGGTTACTTGTCCGAACTTATTCATGATGATGATCCCCTTGTTGTTCGCAAAGCATTGACAAGTATTGAAAGGCTGCAGAGCGATCTTCTTTTGGATGAGCTGTTTGAGCTGTTAAAGCATCCCGACTTCGTAGTAGAAGTACAGCAGGTACTGGCATCCTACGGATCCGGTTATTTTTCACTGTTCAAGGAAAAATTTTGCGAGCAAACAGTTGATTTTGATGTACGGAGAAAAGTCCCGGGTATTTTTACAAAGATCCATACCCAGCAATCTGCGGATGCGCTGTTTGATATGCTGGAACAGCCCAACCCTGCCCTTCGTTATCATGTTATCAAGGCGTTGAATAAGTTGAAAAAGAAGGCTGACGGCCTTGGTTTCAACGAACAGCGCATTCGCGGGGTTCTGAAGGAGGAAGCCTGTGAATATTTTAAATTACTTTCGATTAAAATGGTTCAGCCTGCCGACAGGCCTCAGGCTATTTTACTGACAGCGCTGAAAGAGAAGATGGAGCAGACCAGGGAACGACTGTTTCGCCTGGCGGCACTGTTGCACAACCAGCAGGATATTTATGGTTCCTACCTGGCACTGACGAGCAGCGACAGGGCGGCCCGGGCTGCCTCTATTGAGTTTATGGATAATATTTTAGCACAGGAGGAAAAAAAATATATCTTTCCTGTCATTGACAGTCCCTCCGAACAGAGCATGCTGCAGGCCGGGCGCCGTCTTTTTCACTTGCCTGTTGCTACCTACGAGGAGGGGATGATGGAATTGCTTACCGGGAATGACATCTGGCTTAAGGCATGTGCTATCTACAGCGTGTCTCCATCGTGCCCCCGGCCGCTTCAGGAAGAAGTGCGCCAGTCAATTGCGGCTGATGCTTCTTCCCATCCGCTTATCAGGGAAACAGCTGAATATGTAATTAACCGAAACTGGAAAGCTTAGTTATGGAAACGACCATAGAGAAAGTCATTTATCTCCAGCGAATTGAGATGTTTGCGGATATCCCCACGGAACAGCTTGCTCATGTCGCGGGTATCGCCTGGGGTGTTCGCTTTGATGCCGGTGAGGTCATCTATTCCGAAGGTGATCCGTCGGATGCTCTTTATCTGCTCGTTGACGGGGATATAAAAGTAACGCGAGAAGGAAAGGTGACACGTAAAATTGAGGTCGGGGAAGCATTCGGGATCTGGGGTTTTTTTGACCGCAACCCCAGATTGTTTACAAGCGAGGTGCTCAAAGAGAGTTATCTGCTAAAGATACAAAGCGATGACTTCTACGACCTGATTGAGGACCGGGTGCGTCTGAGCAGGGGGCTGATTAAATATCTGGTTGGTAAAATACGTCAGCTGATCGAAGAAACAGATATCCTCATATAGGATGGAACGCTCTGGTCAAATCTATTGTCACTAATTAATTATAGAAATGACCCCAACCGTATCGTTTATGATGAATGACAGAAATGCATTAACCATGGGCAGGAGCTTATTTCTTGCAGCTGTTCTCATGATGCTGCAGGCCTGCAATGCCTCCCGGCCGTTCTATAAGTCGCCTGTTGAGGATTACCGGGCAGCTCCCGAAAAAGATGTTGAGTACTCGCTGTTCCTGATCGGTGACGTGGGGGAACCCGAGCAGCCGAGAGCTGCGGATGTGCTGCAGACCCTGCAATATCAGCTGCTGCAGGCAAGCGACAGCAGCTCGGTTGTCTTTCTAGGGGATAATATCTACCCGGATGGGCTGCCCCCGGACCCCCGGCATAAGGAACGTATCTCCTCTGAAAATAAACTGAAACCGGCTCTGGATATATTGAATAATTACCGGGGACAGGCCTATTTTTTGCCGGGCAATCATGATTGGTGGGGCTACGGCATTGAAGGGCTGCGCGCCCAGGAAGATTTTGTTGAGAACTTTGGCTCTGCAAGGGTTGAATTTACTCCAGATGAGGGGTGTCCCGGACCAAGTGGGTTCACGCTGGGCAAGAACTGGTACATGGTTGTTTTAGACTCGGAATGGTGGATCAACCAGAGTTTAGAACTGGGACCTGCTGCAGATAGCTGCGGGCAGCAGAGCCGGGCCGAAGTCATTGACCAGACGGCCACCCTGATTGATGCCAATGCTGACAAACACATCCTGGTTGCTTTTCACCATCCTCTGTACAGCAATGGCAGCCACGGGGGCTTTTATCCGTTGCGTGATCACCTTTTCCCCCTGACGAATGTTGTTGATAATCTCTATGTACCGCTTCCGATTGTGGGATCACTTTATCCGCTCAGTCGCAAGCTGGGCCTGTCGCGCCAGGATATTCCCAACAGGCAGTACCAGGCGTTTAAGCAGGAAATTTTGGAAGCCGCCGAAGATGTCGAAAATGTATTTTTTGCCAGTGGACATGATCATCAGCTGGCTTTTTACATCAAGGACAAGCCAACGGCGGACAAGGAAGGACAGGATTTTTTTATCCTGAGCGGCTCGGGAAGCAAGAATTCTTATGCGCGGGGACGAAATGGGGCTGAGTTCGTCTATTCCCGCCGCGGTTTTGCCAAGCTCCTTACGTACAAGGACGGATCCGTGGCCGTAGAATTCTGGGTGCCCGAAGAAAACAATCAGGAAGGACGATTGGTTTACAGAAAAGAACTCATTGAACCCCAGCGAGGTACCGACTTCCCGGCTGGTCCTTCGGGAGCACAGCCTGACTCTGAAAGTCAGATGGATTCTACTGTGACCATTGCCGCAGGGCCACTTTACGAGGCTGGGGATGCCAAGCGTTTTATTTGGGGCGACCACTATCGGGATGCATGGACTACGCCTGTCGAGGTACCAGTCCTCAACTTTCAAACTGAAAAGGGGGGACTGGAAGTCTTGGCCAGGACGGGAGGGGTACAGACAGTTACCATCATTGCTGAAGATCCGACGGGCCGCAGGTATGTCATGCGGTCGGTACAGAAGGATCCGAAACGATCATTGCCGGAAATTCTACAGGAAACCTTTATTACAGACATTGCACAGGATCAGACCTCGGCTACACATCCCTACGGCAGCATGGTGGCATCATCACTGGCCTCCGCTGCGGGAGTCTACCACACTACCCCGGAGTTGAGGTATATCCCCGGCCACACCGGGTTTGACATTGAGGCGGGCGACAGGAACGGAACCCTCGTCACCGTGGAGGAATTTGTGAGTAAGGAATGGTTTAACCAAACCTATGGCAGGAATGCCGTGGACATGGTGGGCTCCCACGAACTCTGGGGGAGGCTGCGGGCAGGAAGTTCAGCTACCATTGATGAGCGGCAGCTGGTGCGTTCCCGTATTTTTGATATGTTCATCGGCGACTGGGATCGTCATGAAAAACAGTGGTTTTGGGCAGAAACAACCACCGATTCGACAGCTGCATACCAGCCGATCCCCATTGACCGTGATAATGCATTTTATAAAAGTGACGGGGTTATCCTGGGACTGGCCCGGTTGTGGGCCTTCCCCAAGTTTCAATATTTTGGCGAGGACATACAAAATATCAAAGGCATCAATCTGAATGCCCAGTATTTTGACCGCTGGTTCATCAACAAGCTGGACCGACAGGAGTGGATCGGTATTGCCCGACAGATGCAGGAAGCACTCACAGATTCGGTGATAACACAGTCGGTTGAGCAGTGGCCCGATCCTATTGCTGAGCTCAATGGTCCGACCTTTGTAAGAAAACTCAAGGCACGAAGAGACAAGCTTACCGACTTTGCACGACGGTATTATGACCTGCTCATCCGGCAGATAAATGTCTTTGGCAGTGATGAACCAGAAGAGTTCATGGTTGAACATCTGCCGCAGGGAGAAACCCTCGTAAGCCTGTATCGACAAGAGGAGGGTAAGTCACGGCAGTTAGTATATTATCGAAAAATAAAAGCAGCGGAAACCAGCGAGGTGCGACTGTATGGATTTGGCGGAGAGGATCGTTTTGAGGTAAGCGGACAAGGGGGGCAGGTGAAGGTCCGGATCATTGGAGGCGATGGAAAGGATGTCATTGCAGACAGCTCGGAGCCGGCAGGATCGGCTAAGCGAACCTGGGTATATGATACAAAAGCGGGCAGTCTGATTGAAACAGAGAAGTCGGTCAAGAATAAAACCTCCTCAACACCGCGGGTGAACCGGTATGACAAGCGGGGGTTTCAGTACAATTTTACTGGTCCTTTGTTCACAACGGGCTACAATGACAATGACGGGCTCTTCCTGGGGGGCGGCGTGCTCATAAGAAGGCAGGGGTTTCGAAAAAAACCCTTTGCCTCGCGACATCGTATCCGGGCGAAGACAGCCATGCGAACAACCGCTTTCAGCGTAAGCTATGATGGTATCTTCACAGATGTCGTGGGGCCCTACAATATTGAAATCGATGCCGAGGTACTGGCCCCCAATTATTCAGCCAATTATTTTGGGCAGGGCAATGAGACGGAAAAAGAGAGCGACAACGATACGTTCTACGGCTACCGGATGGATACCATTGATTTCGGAATTGGTCTTTCCAACGAAATTGTCGAGCTATTGACAATTCGTACAGCATTCGGATTAGAATATTACCGGCCTTTTGAGATGGAAACCCGATTTGTGGCTTCCGAGGACGCAGGACTGGCCAATTCCGTTTTTAATGCACACTATCTTGCTACGGTTGGTGCCGGTTTTACCATCAACACGGTGGATAGCGAAATCTTTCCCAGATACGGAATGGTATTGGATTTCAGCTATGACTGGAAGATCGGGTTGAACGATCGCAGCGACACTTATGGGCGCATCAGCTCGGAAGGCACCATCTATTATACCTTCGAAGAAATTACTACAACCCTCGCCTCACGGATTGGTTTTTCTACCAATATCGGCAGCTATCAGTTTTTCGAGGCCAATACGCTGGGGGGACAATCATTTTCAGGCGAAACCAACAATCTGCGGGGTTTTCTGCGGGACCGCTTTTCGGGGCGCTCAGCGATTTTTCATAATACCGAACTCCGGACTAAGCTGCTGAATATCCAGTCGTATGTTCTGCCTGCGACCATGGGTATTTTAGCTTATGTAGATGAAGGGCGGGTATGGTTCAATGATGAACATTCAAGGAAATGGCATGTCAATTATGGTGGAGGGCTCTGGATTAGTCCCCTGAACAGAATAGTATTAACGGGTGGACTTGCTTTTTCCAAAGAGGAAACCCTGCTGACCCTGACACTCGGCTTCCCGTTTTAGCGATTTTCGCATAGTCCCGTTGTGGATGTTACTGTTTCATCACATCTGGGAGGGTTTCCCGTGGCGCTGAGAACAATTCCGAAAAAAACAGGACCACTACTTGAATGAAAGTATCGAGATCAGTATTTATGGATTCAGGGACCCGCACCAAGAACCGTTGAAAGGGGAAAAGTTGCCTTGATATTCCTTGGTGGCATTCTGGCCCGAAAGATCTAACACCTTCGGCCAGAAAGTTTAAAATATCCTAAATATTTGAACCGTTGAAGCGATGATTATGTTAGATCGAAATGAAATTCAAAGGTGCGAGTCTGAGAAACTGTTTGCAGGTCATCGTCTTATCGTCGGCAATGCTGGTACAGCGTCCTGATATTTTTGTCGTCTCTCTGATAGCTTATCTTAATAAATTAATCCCAAACTATAACTGAGGATCACTTATGGCAGAACGAATTAAACTGCATCCCAAGACACCCCATGTAAAACGTCTTTTTGAAATTGCAGATATGATAAAGGAGGGAGCGGTGGTGCTGTTTCCGACGGATAGCCAGTACGCGATAGGCTGTGATTACAAAAATAAAAAGGGCATTGAACAAATACGAAAAATACGGAAATTGGGGAAGGATGACCACTTGACGATTTTGTGCGATTCTCTTTCAGGTATTTCCCAGTTTGCCCATATCTCGGATCATAATTTTAAACTCATCAAGCGCCTGATTCCAGGGCCCTACACCTTTATTCTGCCGGCAACCAAGGAGGTACCCAAGCTGTTGGTGCATCCCAAGAAAAAAACGGTGGGAATACGCGTACCCGACTATCCTATTGCCGCAGGATTGGTCCGGGAGGTGGGGAACCCTCTGCTTGCCATCACTGCCAAGAAGCCTGAAATGGATAAGCATGCACTTGATACTTATGAACGGGAACCTTTTTTAAGAGAATTTGAAAAATTGGTGGATGTTATTATTGATAACCAGCAGGAATTGCCCTCGCGGGAAACCTCTATTCTGGATATGACTGATGATAACACAAAGCTTCTGCGCAGGGGATTGGGAATGGATTCCCTTGAGGAAGTGTTTCGCATGCAGCGGGAACCATTGGAAACCACAAGCTAAGATTATGAAAGTAGCGATTAATACCGGCGGCGGCGATGCCCCTGGATTGAATGCGGCTATACGTGCTGCAACGCTGGCAGCTCTGAAGCGCGGATGGGAAGTCCTGGGTATTAAAAATGGCTATGGTTCTATCTATACCGATGAGCCGTTCATCAAACTGGATGCACGGGCTGTTCAGGGAATTACCCTGCAGGGAGGGACTATTCTCGGAACGGCGAATCGGGGAAATCCTTTTGAGATGCCCTGTAAAAAAGACGATGGAAGCTGGGGGACCAAAGATGTTTCGGATCACCTGGTCCAAACGTTTGAGGAACACGGCATCGATGCCCTTATTGCGATCGGTGGAGATGGGTCAATGAATATTGCCAGCCGGCTTATCAAGAAGGGCATTAACATTGTAGGCGTACCCAAAACAATTGACAACGATATTTACGGATGTGATATAACACTGGGCTTTGATACGGCTATTGATATTGCCACCGAGGCCATCGATCGCATCACTACCACAGCGGAGTCGCACCAGCGGCTGATGGTGGTTGAGGTGATGGGGCGGTATGCCGGCTGGATTGCCTTATACGCGGGTATCGCTTCTTCCGCCGATGTAGTCCTTATCCCGGAGATTCCGTTCAGTTATGAATCGATTGTCGAAAAAATAAAGGAGCGGGAATCAAGAGGGCGCCACTATACCATGATTGTGGTAGCTGAAGGTGCCAAAGAGCAGGATGGCGAGTTGGTGACCAAAGGGAAGGCTGTGGGACAGGAGGTGCAGCTGGGAGGCATCGCCGAGCGTGTTGCTGATGAGCTGAGTGAGCGAACGGGCAAGGAATCCCGTTCCGTTGTGCTGGGCCACTTGCAGCGGGGCGGATCTCCTTCGACCTACGACCGGCTGATCTCGCTGCGTTTTGGTGCTGCGGCTGTCCGCTGTATCCAGGAGCGCGACTTCAACAAACTGGTGGTACTGCAGGATAACAAGCTGAAGCGCATTCCGATCACCAGTATTGCCAACAAGATGAAATCGGTTTCGCTGGACAGTGATACCGTACAAACTGCAAGAGACATAGGTATTTGCCTGGGTGACTAAATGGGATTGTTTGATTCAATTAAAGGGGCCTTCTCCGGGCCGGAGCCGGCTGACTGCTGGCATGTCTTGGAGAAGCCGGAAGAAGTATCCGATGTTGCTGAGGCTTCCCGGACCTCGCCGCAGCTGATATACAAGCACAGTTACCGGTGTGCCACCTGTTTGTTCGCCAGACAGCGAATCGAGGATATTGCCGATGACATTCGGAAAAAAGCTACCCTGCATTTTGTGGATGTGCTTGCCCGTCGGCCGGTCTCAGACCGTATCACAGAGATGCTGGCAGTGCGCCATGAATCTCCCCAGCTGCTCCTGCTCTATCGGGGAAAGGTCGTCTGGCACGCCTCTCACGGGGCCATTAAGGCCGATGCTGTTCTTTCTGAACTCAAGAAGCTGGATGTGCCAGTGGACACCTAGCTACCCTTGCTATCACTAAATGAAGAGACTGGCCTTCATTCAAGGTAGCGGCTAAAATTTTCATCAAAGGGGGGCTCTACAATCCCTTTTTCCGTTATAAAGCCTGTGATATACCGGTGGGGGGTAATATCAAAAGCCGGATTGTAGGCTTCTGCCTTCTTGGGTGCTACTTCCGAACCATTGAAATGGGTAATCTCTTCTGCTTCGCGTTCCTCAATGGGAATCGCATCGCCGTTACCCAGGTCCATATCAATGGTGGAAAAGGGAGCGGCGACATAAAAGGGAAGGTTGTTTTCCCTGGCCAGTACCGCCAGGGGATAGGTACCTATTTTATTGGCAGTATCACCATTTGCGGCCACCCGGTCGGCTCCAACCATCACAAGATCCACTTTTCCTTGCTGCATCAGAGACCCCGCCGTGGAATCGGTGATCAGTTTCATGGGAATTTCGGCATTCATGAGCTCCCAGGCCGTCAGCCGTGACCCTTGCAACAGGGGGCGGGTTTCATCAACCCACACCTGGATGTCCTTTTCTGCCTCGTGGGCATGATAGATGACGGACAGGGCCGTGCCGTACCGTCCGGTTGCCAGGCTCCCGGTATTGCAGTGGGTGAGAATCCGGGCATCCTTTTCTACGAGTTCGTTTCCATGTTCTCCAATTTTTTTGCACGTACGTTTGTCCTCATCGTGGATCGTCTTGGCCGTTTTAAGGACAATGTTCTTGATGTCGGAAATTTCTTTGTCCTTGTGCGCCTCAATCGTTGTTTTCAGCCGCTCGAGGGCCCAGTGCAGGTTTACAGCGGTGGGACGGGCCGATTCCAGGTATTCCGCTACGCGTTCTACCTCAATGAAAAAACTTTGGAACGAGTTTTCGGTCAGTTCTTTGATGCCCAGGTAAAATCCATAAGCCGCAGCTATTCCAATGGCGGGGGCGCCGCGTACCCGCAATTTTTTAATAGCTTCCCACATTCGACCGACATCCCGGATATCACTGTAAACTTCGCGGCCGGGCAAATATGTTTGGTCAAGAATTCGAACATGGTCGTCGCGCCATTCTATCGACTGTATAGCCGTATCAATATCGTTATCCATAAATCCTCAGTTACCCCTGTAGCAAATAAATTTAGAATGTACCCCAATGGTATAACAATTCCGTAAAGAAATAAAATTTCTTTGCAGTTAAAAACCAGCGGCCGCCCCGTCGCTTCGGGGGTCAGCTGCTCCATATTTGAGGCCCGCTTCATCAATAAAGATGGTATGTGCCCGTCCCAGGTTATCAGATGAGCCCAGTGCGTGGCCCCGTTTTTTTAATTGTTTTTTGGTATCGGCGCTGAGTCCAAACTGTTCATAGTAGAGGGTATCAGGCATCCACTGGTGATGAAAACGCGGGGCCGATACCGCTTGGCCCGGCTCCATGTTGAAAACGGCCCTGTTCAAAAAGTTGTGGAGGGTCGCAGTGATAATGCGCGGTCCACCCGCGGCTCCGAGTACCATGCGTGTGGAGTCGTTTTTGGTTACGATGGTGGGTGACATACTGCTGAGCATTCGCTTGGCGGGTTCTATGGCATTGGCTTTGCCCTGAATGAGTCCAAACATGTTCGGTTCTCCAGGCTCCGCTGTAAAGTCGTCCATTTCATTGTTGAGGAAAAAGCCCGCCCCGCTCACGGCCACCTTGCTTCCGAAAGAGCCATTGAGTGTGGTGGTAACAGCCACCGCATTACCCTTCTGATCAATGATGGAGTAGTGGGTCGTTTCAGAGGATTCAGGGAAGGGAATATCCCCTTGGTTTATCTGATCGCTGGCTGAAGCTTTTTCGGGGTTGAACGTTTCCATGCGCCGCTCGTTATAGGAGGGAGCCAGGAGCTTTCGCTGCGGAATATCGACAAAGTCGGGGTCTCCCAGAAAATGCGCCCGGTCGGCAAAGGCACGGCGCATGGTTTCGGTAACGAGATGAATATACGCTGCCGAATTAAAGCCCATCTCCCGCAGCTCGTAGGATTTCAGCATCTCCAGTATTTGGGCTATGGCGATGCTTCCGCTGCTCGGAGGGGGCATAATGAACAGGTCATACCCCATGAAGGAGGCTTTCACGGGATTCCGCCAGACACTTTTGTAGTTTTTAAGATCCTTGTGCGACATAATTCCGCCTTGCTGCTGTATTTCCCGAACAAGCAGGTCGGCTGTCGTTCCTTCATAGAATCCAGCCCGTCCATGGTCCGCGATACGCTGTAAGGTACGGGCCAGATCGGCCTGCTGGAACAGCTCGCCCTCCTGCCAGTCTTCGTTATGTTCGGGGATAAAGTAATTGGTTGATCCCCGGTAGTTCCTGAACTGTTTGGCGTAATGATTCAGGTATTGTGCCTGTTTGTACGAGAGTCGATATCCCTGCTGAGCCAGCTCAATGGCCGGCTCGACAAGTTCTTTGAAGGGAAGACTTCCATATTTCCGGTGAGCGTTGACCATACCATCAACAACACCGGGCACTCCCGAGGCGAGCCCGCCCGTGCGGCTGAGTTTAGGCACATATTCGCCTTCGCGCAGGTACATGTCGGCATCGGCCTCCAGCGGGGCCTGTTCGCGAAAGTCAAGGGCGACATTGGTTCCGTCGGAGAGGTGAAGAACCATGAATCCTCCTCCCCCGATATTCCCGGCGCGGGGGAGGGTTACAGCCAGGGCAAACTGAACGGCGATGGCAGCATCCACGGCATTGCCACCCTGCTGTAGAATTTTGCTTCCTACCTGCGAGGCCTGTTCTTCAGCAGTCACAACCACAGCGTGTTCGTAGGACTTCGACCAGCTTGTCTGGCCTGAACTTTCCAAGGGCAGAAAGAATAAGAGAAATAATGAAAAGACGAATCTGGAAAATCGGTAAATAAGTGGCATGCCGTTATAAATGAGTTGTGAATTTCAGCATTAGCGAAAATAATACATTACCTCTGACAGGCTGTGCAAACAGCCCGGAATTCACGAGGGATGAAAGATATATAAAGCAGATTATAGTAAGAAATTATTTCAATGGGGGGATTGGTAAACAGGAATCAGAGCCCGGAGGATGCTCCGGCATGCTGCAGTAGGCTGTTGCAATGGGAGCAGGGACCTCGTGATCAGCCTGTACAGTTTATTCCTCTTCAAGATAACCAGTGCGCTGCGCATCATGAATGGAACGAACCAGCAGCCGAATCTCGAAGAAGAGGACTGGATCGTCTCCGCATGCCTCCTCGAGATATTTTTCCTGTTCATTCAGGCTGTCGAATGCTAGTGCGCGATCGAGTATTTTTTCAATTTTTTGCCAGTGGCTGCGTTGCATGCCCCTCTCTTCACGTCTATACGCTTATCCTTCCTTTTATATAGTATATGCGTATTATATAGTATATGCGTAACCTTCGGTAAAAAGAGGTCATTTGGTTTAAGAGGCAAGCTGTGGGGTCATCCCCTGGGATGGAATTCTTTGTGCACCTGGTGCAGCAGCGTTCGATCAACGTGGGTATAAATCTCAGTGGTGATGATGGAAGAGTGCCCCAACATCTCTTGTACGGCACGCAGGTCAGCCCCTCCTTCCAGAAGATGCGTCGCAAAGGAATGTCGGAAAATATGTGGATAGACATTTTTTTTAATGCCGGCTCGTTCGGCGGCATCATTTACGATGTTCCAGATACTCATGCGTGAGAGCGGATTCCCTCGCTGGCTCAGAAAGATCTTGTTCTTTGCCTTCTGGGGATCGTTGTTGCTTTGAAATTTCGGCCGGACGGTTTCAATGTAATGTTCAATGGCTGATTGTGCGATCTCTCCCACCGGAACCAGGCGCTCCTTGTTTCCCTTGCCTATCACGCGAATAAATCCGATTTCGAAGTACAGGTTATCGAGCTCAAGGTTGGTGAGCTCACTTACCCGCATGCCAGTGGCATAGAGCGTCTCCAGAATGGCCGCATTGCGAATGCCGGCATCGCTTTCGCGGCTGGGAATGTCAATGAGAGCAGCTACTTCGTCCGGATTCAACACCTCGGGAAGGTTCTTGGCTCTCTTGGGCAGTTCAATGAGCTCGGCCGGATTCGCCTCAGCGAGGTCTTCCACAACGGCAAACTCGTGGAAGCCCCGGATACTCGATATGTTGCGGGCAATGGAACTCGCCGAGAGATCCATGGCTGAGAGCTCTTCAAGATACTGTTCGATATGCTGGAGGGTTATGCCGTTGAGCTTATGGATACGCAGATCCTCAGCTACAAACTGCAGGTAGCGCTCCAAATCATTTTTGTAGGAAAAAACGGAATTTTCTGACAGGTTTTTTTCCAGCTTAATAAATTGCAGGTACCGCTGTAGCTCTTGCTGATAATGCATCCGGTCTCAGGAATTGTAATATTTATCTACCGGCGGGGAAGACTCGGACTCTTTTTCCTCCTGTTCTTCAGTCGGCGATGGTGCCGGGGCAGCCTGGGAATCCCGCTTGGACTCTTTGGCTTTGGAAGGTTCCTCTTTCTGTTTTGATTCTTTGTCTTCCGGGTATTCGACACGGCTGTGATAAATGCCCACCAGAATGTTCAGGAAAGTCTCTTTGATCGCTGTCAGATCCTGGAAGGTAAGCGGGGTGTTGCTGAGCTGTCCTTCATTGACGCGGGCATCAATCATTTTGTCGATGAGATTCTCGATTTTCTGGTAGTTCGGATCTTTCATGGCGCGTGATGAGGCTTCCACACAATCGGCCAGGAGGAGGATGCCTGTTTCCTTGGTTTGTGGCAGCGGACCGTCATATCGGAAGTCTTCTTCCCGGATCTCCTTTTTGTCAGCGTCGGCCTGCTCTTTTGCCTTGTCCCAGAAAAACTTGATAAGAGAGGTGCCGTGATGTGTTTCAATGAAATCGATGACTACCTCAGGCAGCTTATGCTCCCGGGCTATCTTCACGCCGTTCGATACGTGGGCTTTGATGACAAGGGCACTCATGCGGGGTTTCAGTTTGTCATGCTCGTTACCCTCAGTCTGATTTTCCGTAAAATAGCCGGGGTTCTCCATTTTTCCGATATCATGGTAGAGCCCGCCTACCCTGCAAAGAAGGCTGTTGGCCCCGATAGCCCCGGCGGCCGCTTCTGCCAGGTTGGAAACCTGCAGACTGTGATGGAAAGTACCGGGGGCGTCTGTCATGAGCTTTTTGAGCAGGGGGAGGTTGGTGTCACTGAGCTCCAGCAAAGTGAAATCGGTGGTAACCTTAAAAGCTTTTTCAAAAAGCAGGATAAGCGGGTATGTGAAGAGTATGAAAATTGCATTGATGGCCACAAAGAAAAGCTCGTTCCCAAGGGTGCTCCATCCATTGAAGGAGGTCATGCTGAAAGCCAGGATCACAACGGTATAGGAAAGGAAAACAATGCCGGGGGTGGTAAAGAAGAATTGCGAGCGTTTTTTAATATCCCGCACAGAAAAAAGGCCCAGGCTGCAGGCAACAGTTGTTGCAGTGACATATTCAAAGTTATTGCCGTCGATCAGTCCGGTAATCAGCGCCAGGGTAATGGTGGCCAGCAGTCCGACCCGCGAGTCAAAAATAATGGTCAGGATGATGGGAGCGATGGCTACCGGCACGATGTATGATGAGATGCTCTCGAGCTCGTACACAATGGAACTCCCAACAGCAATGATTGCCATGGCGAGGAGCACCAGCAGGAGCATGGAGTTATTCATGAAAATATGCCGCCGGTAGAGGAAAAGGTAGAAGAAAAAGATGGTGACAATGGCTATGACAGCGAGAATATCTCCCCCGTATCGCAGCCAGCGTTCTACATCGCTGGCATTCTGGACCCGGGCATCGGCCAGGCTTTGAAGCATGTTGAGTTTTTGTTCGGTCACGATGTCGCCCCGGCGAATGATAACCTGTCCCTGTGCCACGGCCCCCTTGCTCAGTGAAATACTCGAGAGCGCTTTGTTGATGTGAGCCTGGGTTTCCTTTTCATCAAAAATAATGTTAGGCTGGATGACCTGGTTGAAAAGCTGGGAGGCCACCTCGCTCATCTCCTCATTGAACGTATTCGAAAACTGATGTTGGGCGTATTCCTTCGCTTCACTGAGATCCCGGAGGGTTGCCATATTCCGGGTTCGTTCGGTATACTCTTTCAGGTCGCGGACGATAATTTCTTCACTGGAAAAATTGTTTTTTACAACATTTATGATACCGTCATTGAACAGTTCAGCGGTAATGTTTTCAAGCTGGCTTTTCAGGTAGGCACCGATGAATTCGTTAACCGGTGCCGATTTGGTATTGGCCGGCTGATTGATAATTTCTGTCTGCCGGTAATTTTCCAGCAGCGTGTTCCAGGCCCTGTTTGTCAGCTGAACGGGGCTGTTGTTCCTGAAACGTACAAATCGAAGACTGTCTTTTGAAGCTGACTCTGCATTCGACTGCCGGGCCTTCTGCCATTGCTCATAGCTGTTTAATACCGGCTGGAGTTTTTGAAACAGGGAGTCTATGTTGCTTTGGGAGCGAATTTCGGCATCATGGTTAACATTATAAATTGGTGGGGTTGATGTCCTGATCTCCTCCCGCTCCTGTTCTATGGTTTCCTGATCTTTTTGGATGGGAAAGGTGAACGGTGCCGTCAGATTATCGGCTCTCCAGGGTTCGCCCACGCGGTAGTTGACAGGTTCCTGGTAGGAAGTATGGGGAACGGATGCCGCAAGGATAACAAGGAATCCGGCAATAATCAGTATGCGCACATAGATATTGTTGCGCAGGGAGGAGGCTTGTTCCTGCTTTTTTTTCTTTTCTCCGATTACGGGTGCTCCCTTGTCTTTCTTTGGAGCCAGTCCCAACTTTTCGAGAATACTCATAATGTCAGTTTAATCGACCTTCCGAACAAAAGCAGTCCGGCAAGATATTTATATGTGTTCACAAGATACTCCGATTAACAAATTATACCAACCGGCAATTATTACAGCCCGAGAGGCATGATTGTTCAGGATATCCAGTTATAATGGTTCATCGATTAATTCCAAAAATGCATCCTGGTCAAGAATGGAGACCTCGCGCTCCTGAGCCTTCTCATATTTGCTCCCGGGCGATTCGCCGGCCAGCAGATAATCCGTATTCCCACTAACCGAGGACGTAACCTTGCCCCCGTGTTTTTCAATCAGAGCGGTCGCTTCCTTTCGGGTCAACCCGGGCAGTGCTCCCGTGAGTACAAAGGTTTTGCCATTCAGTTTCTGGGAGGTCTGCTCCTTTTCACCCATCTTAAACGTCAAACCTGCAGCTTTTAGTTTATCAAGCATTTTCAGATTCGACTCATCGCTAAAAAAGGTGGTTACCGATTGGGCAATGGTGGGACCAATGTCTTCTACTTCGGCTATGGTTTCTTCACCGGCATCTGCCAGGGCCTCCATGGTCTGAAAGGCACGGGCGAGATCTCGTGCCACTGTTTTTCCCACGAACCGAATGCCGAGAGCGTAAATCAGGCGGTCTAAAGGCTGATCTTTGCTATCCTGAATTGCGGAAATCAGATTCTGGGCACTTTTTTCTGCCATTCGCTGCAAAGGGAGCAGTTCTTCTTTCGCGAGGTCATACAGGTCTGCATAATTTTGGATCAGCTCCTCGGAGACCAGCTGGTCTACTACGGCTTCACCCAGCCCGTCAATATCCATGGCATCGCGGGAAGCAAAATGAGTGATGCGCTGTCGAACCTGGGGCGGGCACTCGGCATTGGTGCACCGCCAGTCAACATCGTTACCCAGTTTCGTCAGTTTGTGTCCACAGGCTGGACAGTCTTCGGGCATTTTAAAGGGGGACGAACGATTCTCTCGGCCGGGATTGACAACACTTACCACCTGGGGGATGATCTCGCCCGCCTTCTCAACAACAACCCGGTCTCCCTCCCTGATATCTTTGCGGTGGATTTCATCTTCGTTGTGCAGAGAGGCCCTTTTGACAGTAGTGCCGGCCAACGCTACAGCCCTAAGGTGGGCAACGGGAGTGATCTTGCCCAGCCGTCCAACCTGCAGCTTAATTTTCTCCAGCGTAGTGGTAGCCTGCTCCGCTTCAAATTTGAAGGCAATAGCCCAACGCGGGGCCTTGGATGTAGTGCCCAGCTCAGATCGATATTTATCTTCGTTCACCTTGATAACCACCCCGTCCGTTTCGTAGGGTAGCTCGTGCCGAAACTCTTGCCAATCATCGATCTGCTGGTGTATATTGTCAATATTGGAACACTTGCGGTAGTGTTCACATACCGGGAGACCATAGTCCTGGAGCAGCTGCATCTTTTCCAGCTGTGTAAGCCCTCCCCTCTCTTCCTCAAACAGCAGGTCAAAACTGAAGAACCGAATCGGCCTTCGGGCCACTTCCCGGGGATCCTGCATTTTCAGTGATCCTGCGGTTAAATTACGGGGGTTGGCAAACGTATTGAGCCCCTGCTGTTCGCGATGTTCGTTCATGCGGGCAAAGGCTTCCCGCTCCATATAGGCCTCGCCCCGCACTTCCACAACCTCCGGGTAGTCGCCATCCAAAGAAAGAGGGATATCCCGCACTGTTTTCAGGTTTCGGGTAATATTATCGCCCCGCTGGCCATCACCACGCGTGGCTCCCAGTACCAGTTCTCCCTCTTCATAGCGGAGACGGATGGCCGCTCCGTCAAATTTCAATTCAGACATATAGCTAAAATCGGTATGGTCCAGTCGGTCCCGGACCCGACGGTCAAAATCGTTGAGCTCATCCTCGTTGTAGGTATTGTCGAGACTGAGCATGGGCACCGGGTGCTGCACAGTTTCGAACTCGCTGCTTGGCTCGCCTCCCACGCGTTGGGTGGGAGAAGTGGGATCGTGAAGGCCAAACTCTTCTTCAAGGCGCTCCAGCTCAGCAAGATAGCGGTCAAATTTTTTATCCGAGATGAAGGGCTGGGCATCCTGGTAGTAGGCTTTGTTCGCTTTGTCAAGCAGTTCACGGAGTTCCTTGACGCGATTCTGGGCCTGTTTCTTGTCCATGGTGTAAATCAAACAAAGTTAATATTGCAGGGTATGAATGACGGAGGGAGGCGGTACATCGATATTGAGAGTGTCGGGCGGCGGTTGCAGCCACTTTGAATCTCCTTCAAAGAAAGAGCGATGTATCTCGATACGATTGGTCTCGGGATTTAGAAAACGTTCCCTGAAATCAGAGATCACCCGGCCATTCATCAGCAAGATGATATTTCCCTCGCCGTTGCGGAAATGAAAGTCATTGACGAAATCAAAGCGGATGGCTTCCCCGGTTTCTATCCAGTAGGGATTGAGTTCATCGAGAATATCAGTATATACCCGTACCGGTTCGAGCTTACCGTAGGCTGCATAGAGCACGATGGAAAGGGTATCCGGAAGGGTTTCTCTCGGCCCGGTAAACTGTGGGGAGGTTTGCCGCAGTGCACTGTCCCCGTCAAACGCCGTACCCGTGTCGAGGTCAGGTGAATCTGCAGGAGTCGTGGTTTGTGCTGGAGATTCTTGCGGTGTGGTCTTGCCGGCCGATGGTCCTTCTCCCCTGAGATAGTACCAGTAGCCCCAAAAAGCAGCGACAGCCAGAACGATGACAACAGACGCAATAATCCAGCGGTTGGATCGGGCCGTCCGGGTGGGCTGGAACTGCCGCCCCATATTGGCCCAGTCAACCTTGCTGACTTCCTGCGATTTTAGAAGCGGGTTTTCGGTCTCTTCATGGGCAACTTCTTCCTTTGCCTCTCCTTTGGCTGACGGCTCATCCTCCTTTGAGTTGGCTTCTTCGGGCATCTTCTGGCGCTGTTCCTCCTCAATAAGGGAGCCCGAGTAACTGCCTTTTTCAACTTTATTGAGGGCGTGCACTATCTTTCGCTCTTCAATAGACAGTGCTTTGGCATAGCTGCGAACATAACTCCGAATATAGGTGGGATTGCTGCCAATATCTGAAAAGATGGTATCATCTTCAATGGAAGCTAAAACCGCTTTCGGGATTTTGGTGGATCGGTAAATCTCCTCGAGACTTATCCCCCGGCTTTTCCTGATGGTCGCCAGATCATTTCCAAGTGATGGCATAGAAGATTCCTGTTTGGTGTCATAAAGAGGCCGTTATGTAAACGCTAAATCTAAGCAAATATCATGGTGGGCAAAAATTTTTTGACCCACTAAATATATTTGTAAGGATAATGTGTTATCGGGGTCTTACTAGTAAGAACAAATTACTTATGGGATGAAAGAGCTGATCAGAAATATGATAAAAGGGGTATCCGACATCGTTTTCCCCCGGGTCTGTGTCTGTTGCGGCAGGGAGAATACCGAGTGCCAGCGCCAGTTGTGCTCCTTTTGCCTCCAGGAGCGTTTTGCGGATGCCAATCCCCAAAACAACCGTATTTCCAGCGATATCCTACTGCCTGCCGGAGTTATAGCCCAGCATGCGATGTGGACCTTCGACAAGGGAGGGGAGCTGCAGGACCTGATGCATTTGCTGAAATACGAACGGCTGACCACCATAGGCCTGGACCTGGGTCGCAAGCTGGGTGAACGGGTCCGCAAGCATCCGTTTCTGGAGAAAAAACTGAGCCGTCGGACGTCTGTCATTCTTCCGGTGCCACTGCACTATCTGAAATACCGGTATCGCGGGTTTAACCAGGCTTTTAAAATAGCGCGGGGCTTTCAGCAGGTCTGGACAGACCTGGCTCTTTGTGAGCGAACATGTGTAGTGAGACGGAAGAACACACGCACGCAAACCGGTTTCTCCCTGGAAAAGAGACTAAAGAATATGAAAAATGCCTTCAGGCTCAATGACCCGTCACAGCTGGCCGGACAGCTGGTGGTGATCATTGATGATGTGTTTACGACCGGGGCGACCACTTTTGAGCTTGCACAAACCGTTTTGAAGGCTGAAGCTCATGCCGTTGTGATCCTGACAGTTGCACAGGCATAATTTTTGGTATATAATTCATTTTTTCCAAAAAGAAGGATATTTTTAGACTTATGAATAAATACACTTCACGACCTCAGAATTTATATCTTGAAACCCAGCTCGGGATTGTTACCCGTACCGGCGACTGGTTCCATACGACCTCCGATCATATTGAACAGTTTGTGCCGGGCCTACTCAAGGAGCGCTCCCTGGATCATCTTGTAGAGGAGGCGGTAGCCTGGGTGCGGAGTGCCGACAGCCTGGCGCTTACGTTGCTGCTTGTGCTTTTGATTTATATTCACCCGGTTTTTGCTGCGGTTATTGCCATTACATTCCATTTTTTCTGGTATCGTTTTAAAAGTGGCTTTGTGACGATCTACATGGGAAAGCTGCTCAAGATGATGAACAAAGATGGATATCTGCTGATCACATCCCTGGTAATCATCAGTCTTGTCGGTATGAATGGACAATACCTGGCTGCCGGAGTGGGCCTGGTCTTTTTCTTTCTCATGAAGCTGGGATTGCTTAAACGTCTGTGGGACAAAATTGATGAGGATAAGGCCGGGGAGCTTTCACTCAACGATCGTGTTTTTAAGATGATATTACTGAAATATGCCATGCATTTTAATAAAGCTCCTTCAGAGGTACAGAGCATGGAGAAGAAATTCAAGGAACTGGCATTGAACAGAAAGCAAGGTACAAGCTGAAGTGAGTTTGACAAATGTGTTTTTGGTGCGTCACGGAGAGACGGAATACAACCGTCGTAATCAGATTCAGGGAAGGGGGATTGATGCTCCGCTCAACAATAGGGGGCGGCAGCAGGCCAGGGCCGTGGCGCAGCATCTGAAAGAGCAGGAGTTGCACCATATTTTTAGCAGCAGCCTGAAAAGATCCCGGGAGACAGCGGAATGTATAGCACAGGCCTGCAGCCTGACTGTTGAGCCTCACGGCGAGCTTGATGAAATGGATTTCGGCGTGTTGGAAGGCCGGTCCATCACGGAGATAGAGACTGAGCTGCAGCAGCTGCAGCATCACTGGAAGTCCGGAAACGTGGATTTTGCCTTCGAAAGAGCCGAGAGTCCCCGGATTGTGCTGAAGCGGGCTGCAACGCGGGCGGAGCAGATTATCCGTGAGCGTACAAACAGTAATATGCTTTTTGTGCTGCACGGTCGTCTGATACGTATACTGCTGGCCCACTGGCTGAAGCGTGGACTTTCGTCGATGCACCAGATTGCCCACAGTAATGCATCACTCTACCACCTGCAGTGGGATGGTGAGCAGTTTGAGGCCGTGTACCTCAACAACACGGATCATCTGCAGGATGACCAGCACCAGGCAAATGTTGGAAGCTGAAGGAAGAAAGTGGCGACTGGTTCGAGAGGTGAGTAATGCAGGTCATATCCGGACGCTGAACAGTAGTGAAACAAAAAGAGTAGAAGACAGTTATGAGTGAGAAAGTTCGCAGCATGTTTGCTGACATAGCCGATGACTATGATCGGGTCAACTCCATTCTTTCGTTTGGGGTGCACCATGCCTGGCGCAGCCGAACAGTTCAGCTAAGTGGTGCTCGTGAGGGCGATCATGTGTTGGATTGTGCCACCGGCACGGGAGATCTGGCGCTGGAGTTTAAAGAAAAAGTGGGGGAACAAGGCTATGTACTTGGTACAGATTTCTGCCAGGAGATGATTGAGCACGCCCCCGAAAAAGCGCAAACAAATGGCCTCGCCGTTGATTTCGAGGTGGCCGATGCGATGAATCTGCCCTACGAGAACGACCGTTTTGATATTGCAAGCATTGCTTTTGGTATTCGAAACGTGGATGATCCGGTCAAAGCTCTGAAAGAGATGGGACGCGTCGTCAAAGCCGGCGGAAAGGTAGTGGTGCTGGAATTTGGCCAGCCCAAAGGGCTCTTGAAGTATCCCTATGAGCTCTATAGCCAATATATCATGCCTGCAGTAGGGGGATGGATCAGCGGTAATCGCGAAGCCTATACCTATCTGCCGCGTACGAGTGCAGAATTTCCGGCAGGCGATAAGTTTGTTGCACTGATGAAAGAATCGGGCGTCTTTGGGTCACAGAGCTATGAGAAGCTAACCGGTGGTATCGCATATATTTATGTGGGTACCGTTCGATAAATAATGTATATTAACCATTCATTTTTTATTACCAATAAACCTCTTTTGACATGTCATTAATGGAAATTGAAGCCATCAAAAAGGTACTGCCTCACCGTTATCCCTTTTTACTGGTTGACCGAGTGCTGGAACTGGAAGAGAAACGGATCCTGGCACTTAAAAATGTTACGGCCAACGAAGATTTTTTTAATGGTCATTTTCCCGGTAAGCCGCTGATGCCGGGTGTGCTGCAGGTCGAAGCCCTGGCACAAACCGGGTGTATTATGCTCACTGAAAAGCATATTGAAGATCCTGACAACAGTCTCATTGTATTCACCAATATCAACCAGGCAAAGTTCCGTAAATCAGTGGTTCCCGGCGATCAGCTTATGATGGAAGTGTTTCTGACGAACCGGCGACGCAATTTTACGACCATGGAAGGAACGGCCCGTGTAGATGGCAAGGTAGTCTGCGAGCTGGAAGCGACCTCTGCAATTGTTCCAAAGAAAGACGAATGAGCACCCAATCCTCTACAGATCGTCCTGCTAAAATAACAACGCAGACTATCGTTGATATGAAGGCGGAAGGACGAAAGATCAGCATGCTTACGGCCTATGATTATACGATGGCCCGAATTATCGATCAGGCCGGCATCGATGTAATCCTGGTGGGCGATTCGGCCAGCAACGTGATGGCCGGTTTTGAAACGACGGTGCCGATGACCCTGGATCAGATGATTTATCACGCCTCCTGTGTGGTTCGCGGCGTTGAAACAGCCCTGGTTATTGCGGATCTGCCTTTTATGAGCTACCAGGTAACCTCCAAAGAGGCCCTCATCAGTGCCGGCCGCATGATGAAAGAGGCCGGTGTGCACGGGGTGAAACTGGAGGGAGGCAAGCCGGTTATTAAAACGATTTCGAAGATTGTTGAGGCGGGGATCCCGGTGATGGGACATCTCGGCCTTACCCCGCAGAGCATCTACAAGTTCGGGACGTACAAAGTGCGGGCAACCGAAGACGAGGAGGCTCGCCAGCTTCTTGAAGACGCCCGCCGGCTGGAAGAGGCCGGATGCTTCTCTATTGTGTTGGAGAAGATTCCGGCAAAGCTTGCCAGGAGAGTGACGGAGGAGATCTCCATCCCCACGATTGGCATCGGTGCGGGTGCTCAGTGCGACGGGCAGGTACTGGTGGTGCACGATATGCTGGGACTGAATAAGGAGTTTAATCCCCGTTTCCTGCGTCGATACGCTGACATGCATGCCGATATGACTGATGCTGTTCAATCGTATATCCGTGATGTAAAATCGGGCGATTTCCCCAGCGAGGATGAACAATACGGCTGATTGGGCAAGAGGAACAGGCAGAAAAGCGAGGGACAAAATGTTTCCCTTCTGCCTGTAGTCAAGGGTTTGAATTATAGTTATAACGACAGGTCAAAGAATATGAGTAATGCTGAACACCCCGTAATCCTGGTTTGCAATGATGACGGAATCTTTGCCCCGGGTATCCGTGCCCTGGCCGAGGTGGCCGATGAATTTGGAGAGGTCGAAATTATAGCTCCCGACCGGCAGCAGAGTGCGGCCGGGCATGCGGTAACGGTAGATACTCCCCTGCGATCGCGTTCATTCCAGATTGATGGTCGATTCCACGGCCAGGCCGTATCTGGCACGCCGGCTGATGCCGTAAAGCTGGCACACGATCAGCTGATGAAACATAAACCCGACCTC
The DNA here is from genome assembly GCF_900182555.1 of Fodinibius sediminis. GTDB lineage: Bacteria > Bacteroidota > Rhodothermia > Balneolales > Balneolaceae > Fodinibius > Fodinibius sediminis. The sequence continues at coordinate 243,281 of NZ_FXTH01000005.1, forward strand.
GTGGTCAGCGGTATCAACCACGGCAGCAACGCCGGGGTCAATATTTTATATTCCGGAACAGTGAGCGCTGCCACGGAGGGGACCATCCTGGGCTATCCTTCGATTGCTGTAAGCTGTACGGATTTTGACGAAGATGCCGATCTCAGCGGTGCCAAGGAGGCTGCACGGAAGGTAATCCGCTACGTACTGAATATGGGTCTTCCCAGGGGCGTAACATTGAATCTGAATGTGCCGTCGGGGGAACTTAAAGGCATTAAATGGGCCCGTCAGGCCGACAGCCGCTATGTGGAGGAGTTCGAGGGGCGTGTGGATCCCAATAACCGCTCCTACTACTGGCTTACCGGACGGCTCGAGCTGCTGGATGAAGGGGAAGACCTTGATATTAGCGTACTCAAAAAAGGGTATGCCTCCCTCACACCCATCCAGTACGATATGACTGACTACAACCTGCTCAAGGATGTGGACGATATTGAGCTGTAATGCGGGCCGGTTATTATTCACCCCAATAACGGATAACAACCGTGGACAATCATCTGCAGGTCATGGTTTTTTCTGTTTCCGCGCAGCGTCACGTCGTTCCAGCCATGGAAACCGCATGGGCTTGTCACGGATCGACGGGGGAAGTTCTGCCTCGAGGATGATGGCCCGCCGCGGACGGTCGGTTTTATTCGGACCCGCATAATGAAGCGTATATCCGCCATGGAACGTAGCACCGCCCGGAGGCAGGGGACAGGGGACGGCCTTGCCCTTGATTTTTTCGCACTCCTCGGGGACGAGCTCCAGCCCCTGCACGCGGGGATCATTGTTAATGCTTTGATGCGGAAGAATGTCCATTAAATGGCTTCTGGGGATAAACTGCATGCAGCCATTGTCTACAAACACCTCCTGCAGTGGAACCCACACACTTATTTTATTATGCAGCTTGACCGGATCCCAGTAGGCTGCATCCTGGTGCCATGGTGTTTCGGCTCCATGCCGCGGGGGCTTGTTGATGGCGTGGAAAAAAGTGGCTTCCACAGGTTCCCCGAACAACTGGCTCAAAGCGGCCGATGCATTTTTCAGGAGCTCTGAATTATTCAATTCGGGAGCATACTTGGCAGGATTCATAATCTGGGGCAGTGAAGCTTCTTCTGCCTCACCCGGCCCGGCCAGATCAAACTGGTCGCCCTCTTTGCGGCCGGCTTCACTGGAAAACAGAGTATCGAAGATTTCACGAATAAAAGCGACATCCTCTCGGCTGGTCAGTTGATCGATTGCCAGGTAGCCGTTGTCATTGAAAAAGGCAAGCTGTTCTTTCCCGAGTATATTTTTCTTTGGCATAGCGGTGTGTTTCGGTAACTGTCATTGTTCTTTTAGATCTGTAATATATATAATGTTTGATATAATGGTCTTTTAAATTTGTATTGCAAAATGATTTCAAACGAAAATTCCCGGGGACCCATGTCAGCCCACCGTGTCGTCATTGATTTTAGCTCTTCCGGTTTGTCAAATTTTATCAAACTGGGCCGTTACAACTATAGCCGGGCCCGGGATGGACTGGCTCCGCATGCACATACCGATCAGATCGAAATCTGCTATTTGGCGAGGGGCAAGCAGATTTATTATGTGCAAGGGGAGGAATACCGATTATCCGGCAATGATGTATTTATAACCTTCCCGGGGGAGGTCCACAGTACAGGCGGCTTTCCAGAAGAAAAGGGGGTGCTTTACTGGATGATATTCCGGATCCCGGAGGAGGAAGCCGGTTTTCTGCATTACCGGGGGGCAAGGGCAAGACGAATCGTGAAAGAACTACAGAATATGACGTCAAGGCATTTTGAGGGGACTACGGATCTTCAGCAATACCTTGATATAGTGATTGCATGCTGGGAGGATGATCATGACATCATGGATGAGATTGTTGCCGGTCATAATGTGCTGGCTTTTCTGCTGGCGATCATCCGCTGTTCCCGTAATAAAACACAAAATAAGAAGTCTGTTGCCATTCAGAAGGCGATTTCGCACGTGGAGCAGAATTGGGGTGAACCCGTGGAGGTTGAGGACTTGGCCAGAGCAGCGGGCCTGTCGACCAGTTGGTTTAAGGTAAAGTTTAAAAAGGAGACAGGCATTACACCCGCTGACTATGTGATGCGCCATAAGATTGAAAGGGCGAAGGAGTATCTCGCCACCACGGAGATGAATATTACCGATGTGGCGTTTTCCCTCGCATTTTCTTCTTCACAGTATTTTGCAACGGTTTTCAAGCGGTACACAGGCTGCACACCTACTGAGTACAGAGCAAGCTGACGGCTGAAGTTCAGTGGGATCCGTATTAATGTCCCTGGGCTTCCAGCATTTCAATCACCTCCCGCCAGAAAGACCGAAAAATCGCTTCACGGTCGTTTTTGACGCTCACATGCATCTGCTCAAGGTGGGAAAGGGTGGAGGTCTTAATATGCTGGCCCCATTTGGAGCTCTCGACGGATACCATGCCGTCATTGATGCCCTCCTGATCGTAGATGTGGTTATTCTGGTAGCGGCTGATGACACGTATGGGAACCGGGGTGCCCTTGCCCACAGCAGAACTGTAGGAATAGTAGGGGATATCCGTGGCATCACTGATATTGGGATTGAACTCTTCAGTGATGTAGCGCCGGGTGAGCTGGACAGCCGATCCCACGGAATCGCTTTTGGTCTTGGGATAAACACGGTCGCCCATCCAGTCTAAAAAATCAGCCAGTTTGTCGCGGATGGCATCCGGCGTGCTCAGTGTGAGTTCGGCCAGGGAGGTTCCGTGATGAGGCGTGGAAATGGTAGTCAGAGAGGCTACTTTGGGTGCAATGGCCAGTTCCGAGAGGGCATAACGCATGTCCAGTCCGCCCATGCTGTGGGCAATGATGTTTACCTTGTCATAGGGCTGTTTGTCCGTAAGTTCGTGGATGGAATGGACCCATTCCTTGGCGCGTGTTTCTATTTTGGCATAGGGGACGATATTGGGAGCAAAAGCCGGGACATTATGAGAGCGCAAAAGCATGGCAACATCATAAAGCGGAGAAGGTTTGACCAGCGAAGCAATGGCTCCGTAGCCATGACAGAGCAGCACCGGGTGTTTCAGGTGAATAGCTTTTGGCTCTGGAAATTCCTGTAATTTCAGTTTATGCAGCCAGCGATCGGCATCAAATTGCTCAAGCATATCTGGATCTAAAATGTGATTTTTGGCGGCGGGATGAGTTCAACACCGGCTTTTTTAAGTTCAGGTAATTTTTCATCGAGCCAGCGCAGGGTTGTTTCATTTCCCATAATGATTGCCAGGGGGTACGAGGGACTTGCTTTAAGTTTGTCCAATTTTGACAAAAAAGAAGCTTTACCCAGCTCTTCATGAAGAATAAAAGCGTCGCGGGCATCCACATAGGTCAGATCGGTCTGGCTGACGATGTTTTCAGAATCGGCGGAACTGCTGCCATTGCTGAGCAGCAGGTGGGCACTGGGTAAAATGTCTTCAAACTGCTTGAGCCGGCGCAGGGCCAGGGAGGGATGCTTTCGTATCAAATCTTCGTTTTCTTCATTTTGCAGCCAATAGAGAAGGCGTCGGTAGCGCCCGGAAAGCGACTTTTGAAGTTCATTGGCCTGCATGGGGTGTTCCACCGACAGTACTATGGGAATTGGTTCGCCAAAGCTGGTCAGCATGGTTGTAAGTTCTTCGTCTGGAAAATCATTCAGGGCAACAATGATACTGGCATGGTCCCGCCGGTAAACAAGGTCCTGATTGGTATTTAACGTAATAGTTCGGACGATAGTACCCTCATACCGCAGATGAATCTGCATCTTCTGATCGGGAAATGTAACCAGCGCAGGAGTGGAAATGCCCAGCGGGTGAAAGGTTCGGTTCAGCTCAGCATGCAGCTGAGTCTTGGAGAATCCGGGCGGCAAATCAACCTTGTATATTTTACGGCTGAAGCTGGAGTCAATGTCGATGGACACCTGGTTGACCTGATTACTGCTGATACTGAAGTTGGCCAGTTCATATTCGATGAGTGAGTCTGCCTCGGCCAGGGACTGAAGCTGCCGGGAGGGCGTTTTGGACGATACTACGAGCATAGAACCGCTTATGATACAGGAGATTAGCAGTAACAGGGCGATGACCCTTTTTTTCTTTTGTTCCTTCAAATCAGATGCAGATATTAAACGTAGAATTGATGCTGGTTAAAAATAAAAGTAAACGATGTATGAACTTAAATTAAATGTCGTGGTATGAAGCCGAAGAATCTATTAACAAGCACAAAATAACAGTTTTACATCGTAGATGATATGAGTTACGATTTTGAATGTGTTGAAAGCAGGGAACAGGTAAAAGCCTTTCATCAGCTTCCATTTCGAATATATGAAGATTATCCGAACTGGGCACCGCCCTTTCAATTTGAAATAGAAAATATCTTTAACAGGGAACAGAATCCGTTCTTCGAGAAGGGACAGTGTGAGCGCTATCTGGTACGAAATAAAGGTCGCGTTGTGGCACGTTTTGCTGTTATGAACAATCCGCCCAGGGATGAGGTACTGGAACCAACCATGGGTGGAATAGGATTCCTCGAACTGGAGAATGATCAGCAGCTTGCCCGTTCAATTATCGATTTTGCCGAGGCCTGGCACTACGACCACGGGTACCGGGCAATGCGGGGGCCTGTTAATTTTGGCGAGAATGATACCTACTGGGGGTTGCTGGTTGAGAATTATGATGAACCTCCCATCTACGGGATGTTTTATCACCCGCCCTACTACAAACAGTTGCTTGAGCATACCGGAGCCGAGAAGCTGGATGATCACTGGAGCTACAAACGGAACTTTGACCAGCCTGTGCCTGAACGCATGAAAAGAATAACAGATCGCATTGAAGGGCGGGCCAATGTTTCGCTCCGTCCGATAGACATGAACGAGATTCATCGCGATGCCGAGTATATCCGCGAAATCTACAATGAGGCCTGGAGTAGCCAGGATATTGACCAGCGCGAGGAGGAATTTACGGAGCTGACCCGGGATACGGTCCGCCAGATGGTCAAAAAGCTAAAGCCGGTAATGATTCCCGAAAGCGTGCTTATTGCCTTTGTTGACGATGAGCCCGCCTCCTTTATTGTATGTGTGCCTGATCTCAACGAGATTTCCAAAGAGACCGGCGGCCGGCTCCGGTGGTGGCACTACCCGAAGCTCCTGTGGTTTAAACGGCGCGCCAAGCACCTGCGGTCGCTGGTTTACGGCACCAAGCCCAAATTCAGAAAGATGGGGCTGGAAGCTCTGACCTTCACCCGCGGCATTCAGTTTACCAAAGAAGCGGCTCCCAGCCTGGAATACCTTGAAGGGGCCTGGGTAAGTGAAAAGAACTGGCTGATGCAGCGAAGCCTGGAAGCACTCGGATGCCATCATCACAAGACCCATCGCACTTACAAATGGGAGTTTTAGACTTTTCGGCTGACGGTTGAACCGTCCTTAACAAATGGGAAAGAGGTATACACGTTGATTGTAATCAGCTGCTAAAAATCCGATCCAGCACTTTCCGGGCAACGACTTTTTTTGGTCCGGAGTAGGTTTCCTGCACGGCATCACCCAGCAGAGTGACGGTATTGGTATCGGTTCCAAAGCCGGACTTATCGTCGGCAATGGAATTGGCGATGATCCAGTCGGCCTTTTTTCGGGTTCTTTTTTCCCCGGCATGTTCAATCAATTTTTCTGTTTCCATGGCAAAGCCTATAAGGGTCTGTCCCTTTTTTTTGTGTTCTCCGAGCCATGAAAGAATATCGGGCGTGCGCCGAAGTTTGAGGCTGGGTGCCTTTCCGTTTTTTTTGATCTTGCTTGTAGCATGCGTTTCGGGTGTGAAATCAGCTACGGCCGCCGCCATGATGATGATATCAGCGCTGGATTGCTTTTGCACTTCTTTAAAAAGATCATCTGTAGAGGTGATCTGGATGGCATTCATCTTGTTGGGCGCGGGAATTTGAATGGGGCCGTGGACAAGGGTCACCTCACCGCCCAGATCCCGTGCAGCCTCGGCCATGGCGATACCCATTTTGCCGGAGCTGGGATTGGAGATATAACGAACCGGGTCGATAAACTCCCGGGTGGGGCCGGCTGTTACCACAACCTTTTTGCCTGCCAGGGGGCCGACGGAACGTTGTTGCCCGAGAACAGACCGGCATTCATCCAGTATCGTTTCAGTTTCGGGCAGGCGTCCTTTTCCCTGCAGCCCGCTGGCGAGGTATCCCTGTTGAGGTTCAAGAATATGATAGCCATCCTCCTTCAGGGTCTGAAGGTTGCGCTGTACGGCCGGCGACTGATACATCTCGCCGTCCATGGTTGGGCAGATCAGCATCGGGCACCGGGCTGAAAGGACCGTAGCCGTCAGCATATTGTCGGAATATCCACCGGCTATTTTAGCCAGCGTATTAGCGGTACAGGGGGCTATGACAAAAAGGTCGCCCCATTCACCCCAGGAGATATGGCGGGTCCAGCTGTCTTCTGTTGAAGGAACATCCGGAAAGATATCAACGGCAACAGCATGTTTGGAAAGAGAAGAGAAGGTCTCGGTACCCACAAATTGACGGGCCCCCTGTGTCATGGTGACCCGCACCTGTGCACCGGACTGTTGGAAGGCACGTAAAAGAAAAGCAGCCTTGTAAGCTGCAATTCCCCCGGTAACACCCAGAATGATCCGTTTCCCGGACAACATCTGTTATTCTTCGTCTTGTGGATATCGGAAATAAATTTCACCGCGCCGCATTTCGTCAACAGCTCGCTGGGTGGGATGATCAAGCTTTTCAAATTCTTTGGAGATATTCTCCTGCTCTTCATTAAAGGAGAATTCGTCCTCATCCTCAAAACCCTCAAAATACTTGAGTTTCTCATCCAGCTGAAGCTTCTCCTGCGCCGCAATTTGCCGCGCCCGTTTGGACATGATGGTAATCAATTCATACTGATTACCGGTGCTTTTGTTCAGTTTTTCAACATCAAGCGTCTTAATGGACATAATAATTCACTTATTAATAAAGGGTTCAACAATAGCCTGTATTTGCACATAGGCTGTATCAAGATCATCATTTACAACCGTATGGTCGAAGTGGTGAGCATACTGCATCTCCATTTCAGCTCGCTCCATACGCTTTTCGACGGAGTCTGTTGTTTCGCTGCCGCGCTTTTGCAGACGCTCCTGCAAGACTTCCATCGACGGAGGCTCAATGAATATGGATACTGCCGCTGATCCGTAAATTTTCTGTACGTTCAGCGCACCGTTCACTTCAATATCAAGCAGTGGAAAATACCCAGATTCAACTAATTTATCAACTTCGGACCGGAGGGTTCCATATCGGTAGCTGCTATATCGCTCCCACTCCAGAAAATCATGATTTTCGATCTTCCGGTCGAATTCCTGGTCGGTTAGAAAATAGTAGTCCTCGCCATCCACTTCGTCTTTGCGGGGAGGGCGGGTTGTTGCGGAAATTGAAAACCGGATGCTGGGATATTCCTCCAGCAATCGTTTGGCCAGGGTCGTTTTACCGGCTCCGCTTGGGGCGACAATGACGATGACTTTTCCGCTTTTACTGGTTTTACTCAACGTTCTGCACCTGTTCCCTTATCTGTTCCAGGCTTTCTTTTGCCTGTACCACATACTGTGATATTTCGGAACTGTTGGCTTTGGACCCAATGGTATTGATCTCACGGTTTATCTCCTGGCTCAGAAAATTCAGCCGGCGCCCGACGGCATTGTCGTTTTTCACGGCTTCACGGAAAAACTTAAGGTGAGATTGGGTGCGGACGATCTCTTCTGTGATGTCCATCTTGTCGACCAGTACGGCCACTTCCATCTCCAGGCGATCATCATCGATCTTATCGCTGTCAATAAGTTCTGCAATGCGCTCCAGAAGCTGTTCCTTGGCTACTGCCGAACGCCCGTCGGTCTTCTCCTGGATGATATTCAACATGCTCTCGATATGATCAACCCGCTGCAGTAAATCCTCCTCCAGCTGGCTGCCCTCCTGCCGGCGCATCTGCGTCAGCCCGGCGGTCGCTTTTTCAGCGGCTTCCTGTGTCAGCGTCCAGATCAAGCTGCGTGTCTGCTCATCCTCTTCCCGGGCCTCAAAGATATCATTGAACTCCATTAAATCACTCAGAATGACCGGCTGTTTTATGTCTGCCGCATCCCGAAGGTCGTTCAGCAGGTCCTTATATCCCCGCACCAGATTTTTATTGAATGTGACATCGGGCTGCCCGGTATCGGCTTTATCCACACGGACGGAAACATTGATTTTGCCCCGCTCCACGTGCTGCTGGAGCTGCTCCTTCAGCGTTAGCTCTTTTTCCTGGATAATCGGCGGAAGCCTGAGCGATATGTCAAGATAGCGGCTGTTTACTGTCTTTAGCTCTACCGTTATCGAAATACCATTGGATGATGCTTCTCCGCGGCCAAAGCCGGTCATGGATGTTATCATATATAGATCCCGAATAGATGAAAATTAAGCTGATTTTGGACTAAAATAATAAAGTAGCGCCCGGAATAAAATGTTATTGTACAGCATCAACAACCTCATCTGCGAGTTCCCGGGCTTTTTCTGCAGAGATTCCTTCGGAATATACCCGGATAATAGGCTCGGTATTTGATTTTCGAAGATGAACCCATCCGTCCTCAAAATCAATTTTGACGCCATCGGTTGTATCGGGACCTAAATCCCGGTAGACATCCTCTGCTTTTTCAAGAATTGCATCGGCATCAATATCCGCCAGCGGAATCTTGCTTTTCCGCATGACATAATCAGGCAGGGTGTTACGGTATTCGTCGGAGGTCACCTCTCGTTCGGCCAGCAGCTGCAGGAATATGGCTACCCCCACCAGCGAGTCGCGGCCATAGTGAAGGTCGGGATTAATGACTCCTCCATTGCCCTCACCGCCGATAACCGCTTCGACTTCCTTCATCTTTTCAACGACATTAATTTCTCCGACGGCTGAGCGATAGCACTTTTGTCCATGTTTTCGGGCTATATCCTCGGTCACACGCGAAGAGGACAGGTTGGTAGCACAGTTTCCTTTCTTCTTGTCAAGTATGAAGTCAAAAGCAGCGGCCTGGGTGTATTCCTCGCCGAACAGGTTGCCTTTGTTTGTAATGAGTGCAAGACGGTCGGCATCGGGATCGGTTACCGCACCGAGATCACAGTTTTTCTCCCTGACAAGAGCACAGATGTCCTGCAGGTGTTCCGGCAGAGGTTCGGGGTTGTGGGCAAAGAGTCCGTTGGGCGTGTCATTGATTGAATAGATCTCTTCCACACCGAGTGCCTCAAGCATGGCAGGGAGGGCGATGGCCCCGGTCCCGTTCACCGGGTCGAGTGCTACGGAAAAGTTTTTTGAGGCGATGAGATCCCGGTTGATATAGGGAAGCTCGAGGATTTTCTGCACGTGGTAGTCCAGGGCTTCGGTGTCAGTCTCTACGCTGCCCGTCTGATCAAACCCTTTGTAGCGGTAAGACTGCTCCTCGCTTATGTTCATCACTTCACGGCCTTCTTCGGCGTTGAGAAATTCACTCTTGGCATTGAGGAGTTTCAGGGCATTCCACTCAGCGGGGTTGTGGCTGGCGGAAATGATGATGGCCCCTGCCGCATCGTGTTTATGAACAGCCATGGCTACCGTGGGGGTGGCGGACACCCCAACCTGAACAACATCGCAACCCACGGATTGAAGCGTTGCAACGACGATGTTTTCACAAATCTGTCCGGTGACACGGGTATCCCGGCCGACAATTACCTTGCCGCCACCGGTCCACGACCCGTAGGCCGCTGTAAATCGGCTGAGGTTTTCAGGGGTTAGGTCCGTTCCAAAAATGCCCCGGATACCCGAGACTGAAATCATTAATGCCATACTGTATGGGATGAAGTTTTAATTCTGATTGATAAGAACTATGTATTTACTGTTTTCTGCTCGAAAATCAAAGCAGGGCGGCATACACTCAATGAGCGGGATCGAGGTTAGGATTGTTCCGGCTTCCAGGTCTCTTCCGGGGTGTCCTGCTGCTTGTTTTCATAGCGGGCCATCACAAACAAAAAATCCGACAGCCGGTTCAGAAACCTAATGGAAAGATCCGATACCTTGCTGTTTTCGGCCTGCTGGCAGGCAACCACCTCGCGTTCGGCGCGCCTGCAGATGGTTCGGGCGATGTGAAGCGTAGCCCCGGCCTGCGATCCTCCGGGAAGGATAAAATTTTTCAGCGGGTCCAGCTCTTGCTCCATCTCATCAATGGCCTCTTCCAGGAATTCAACATCCTCCTGGCTTGTGCGCTCAATCCTTGTCTGCGAGGAAGAGGGGGTTGCCAGGTCGGCTCCGAGCACAAACAGCATCCTCTGGATCTTCTTTATGCGCTGGCGCCCGTGGTCGGAAAGCTCATAGCTGGCTGCCAGGCCCAGGAATGAGTTAAGTTCATCCACCGTTCCGTAGGCCTGGATGCGCTGCTCCGATTTGGAGACACGCTGCCCGCCGAAGAGTGAAGTGCGTCCCGAGTCTCCTCTTTTGGTATAGATCTTCATAGATAGTGTTTGGTGATGTTTTCACGAGTAAAGTACGGAGTGATGAGCAGATTTTCAGGTCGAAGTCGGTGGCCGTCATGAGCCCCTTATATACCCCGGTCCATTTCTCTGAACCTCTATGCCGAGGTGATTCAACTGCTGGAGCCTGTCCCGGAGTGCCTCTGATTGTTCGGCGCGGCAGGCCAGGGTGAGCGTGACTTTTTCCAGGTAGGTGGCATTCAGTTCTTTGAGATCAAAAGAATTTTTAAGCTGCTCAATATGGTTTTGGAGTTCATAGCTGTAGGAGACGATAAAGTTCCGGGTTGGAATTATTTTTACAAACGTGGCCTGGGCAAGGCACCGTTCGGCGGCGGCCCCGTAGGCATTGATGAGGCCCGACTTTCCCAGGTTGGTTCCCCCGTAGTACCGGACGACTACACATCCGCAATTCACCGCCTGGTACGACTTGAGCTGGTTCAGGATGGGCAGGCCCGCGGTGCCACCGGGTTCTCCGTCGTCTTGGGCAAACTCCCTGAGGTCGGTTGGGTCGATGCGCCAGCCATAGCAGTGATGGGTGGCGTCCGGGAAGTCAGATTTTATATCAGAGAGTCGATTGTTAAAATCCTCCTGAGAGAGGGCCGGGAAGAGAAAGCCAATAAATTTTGACCCCTTTTCTCGGAAGGAGGTACGATAGGTTTTCTGGACAGTCTGCACAGGTAATAACGGCTTAGATTGCGGAGGTTGTCAGTGAAAATTACGCTCTAATTTAGAATATTTCTGAATAAGATTTAAAGATTAAAACAATAAGACCAAACCTTGCCTTTTTATCCATTTCGCCTCATCTTCAACCCTTGATAAACGGATCCGTGCGTTGGCTTAATACCACGGATTAACTGACATTTTTAACCATGGGCATCAGTGATGGCATCATTTCTAAAAGCGCTTAAGTCACAAGTCGGGCGGAAACTATTAACAGGAATTACTGGTCTTGGGCTTATCATCTTTATTATCTTTCATCTTCTGGGGAATCTCCAGCTCTTTGGGGATGCACAGGCGTTCAATGAGTATACTTATACCCTGGAGAGCCTGGGATGGATCCTGTACATTCTGGAGGCCGGTTTGGTGGTCGCATTTCTGCTGCATGCCTATTTGGGAATTTCCATCTGGCTAAAGCGGCGGCGATCGCGTCCCAACGGTTATGAGAAATACCAGAGCAAAGGCGGCCCGAGCCACCAGACCTGGGCATCGAGATCCATGATCTTTACCGGGACGGTGCTTCTTATTTTCCTGGTTACCCACATCAGTACCTTTAAATTCGGAGCTACAGAGACGATCATGCTTAACGGGCATGAAGCCCGCGATCTGAAAACACTGGTTATAAATACCTTCCAAAACCCGCTCTATGCTTTTGGATACACGGCGGTGATGGTGTTGCTGGGCTTTCATCTGGGGCATGGATTTTGGAGCGCCTTTACCTCTCTGAGTATGAAGCATACCCAGTATTCCGCCCTCATTTATTCGGTCGGGATCGTGTTTGCCATCCTGATGGCGGTTGGATTTTTGTTTATCCCGCTGTACATCTATTTCGCAGGGCCTGATGCAGCATTAATCTCGTATTGATATGACATGGAACACGGGTCAGGCAAATGGAATGATTGATATTACAACTGTCGATACCGTTTCTGTAAATTTAACTAGGATTACATTATGAACTTAGATTCCAAAGTTCCTTCCGGGCCGTTAGAAGACAAATGGTCCAAACATCTGAAAGATATTAAACTGGTTGCACCCAACAACAAGCGCAAGCACGATGTTATCGTGGTAGGTACCGGCCTGGCCGGGGGGTCTGCAGCGGCGAGCCTGGCAGAACTGGGCTATAATGTGAAAAGCTTTTGTATTCAGGATTCTGCGCGTCGCGCCCACAGTATTGCCGCACAGGGAGGGATCAATGCGGCCAAGAATTACCCCAACGATGGAGATACCATCTGGCGGCTGTTTTACGATACCATCAAAGGGGGCGATTACCGGTCCCGGGAATCCAACACCTATCGGCTTGCGCAGATTTCAAACGAAATTATTGATCAGGCCGTGGCGCAGGGTGTTCCTTTTGCCCGGGAATACGGTGGATTGCTTGCTAACCGGTCGTTCGGAGGCGCCCAGGTATCGCGGACCTTCTACGCCCGTGGACAAACGGGACAGCAGCTCTTGCTTGGGGCCTACCAGGCTATGATGCGCCAGGTGCATGACGGTAAGATCGAGATGTATACCCGCCATGAGATGCTTGACCTGGTGATGGTTGGCGGAAAGGCCCGTGGTATTGTGACGCGTGACCTTGTATCCGGTGAAATTCAGCGCTGGATGGCGGATGCTGTCGTGCTGGCCACCGGAGGCTATGGAAATGTTTTTTATCTGTCCACCAATGCCAAGAATTCCAATGTGACCGCGGCATGGCGATGCCACAAACGGGGTGCTGGTTTTGCCAATCCCTGTTATGTGCAGATTCACCCGACCTGTATTCCGGTTTCCGGGGATTATCAGTCCAAGCTGACCCTGATGAGTGAAAGCCTGCGGAACGACGGACGTGTATGGGTTCCCAAAAAGAAAGGGGATGACCGCCCCCCGAATGATATCCCGGAAGAAGAACGATATTACTATCTCGAGGAAAAATACCCTGCTTTTGGAAACCTTGTACCGCGTGATGTAGCTTCACGTAATGCCAAGATCGTCTGCGACAAGGGAATGGGTGTGGGCCCGACAGGAAGGGCCGTCTACCTGGATTTCCGTGATGCCATCAAACGGGACGGACGAAAGACCATCTCCGAAAAGTATGGCAATCTTTTTGAGATGTACGAAAATATTACCGGCGACAATCCCTATGAAGTGCCCATGCGCATCTTCCCGGCCGTACACTATACGATGGGTGGCCTTTGGGTCGACTATAACTTAATGAGCAATGTCCCGGGGCTGTTTGTGGCCGGCGAAGCCAACTTCTCCGATCACGGAGCCAATCGCCTGGGCGCAAGCGCCCTGATGCAGGGGCTTTCGGATGGCTATTTCATTATTCCCTACACCGTTGGAAACTACCTGGCCGATGCAGAGCTTGATGAGATCGATACTACTCACCAGGCTTTTGATGAAGCCGCGGCCAATGCCCAGCAACATATTGACAAGCTGCTGGGGGTTCAGGGCGACAAGAGCGTCATTGATTTCCACCGTGAACTCGGACAAATCATGTGGGATAAGGTTGGTATATCCCGCAATGAAGAAGGGTTGAAGCAGGCTATCAGTGAGATACAGGAGCTTCGTGAGGAGTTTTGGCAAAATGTACGTGTGCCCGGCGAAGCTGCCAACTATAACAAGTATCTGGAGTTTGCCGGCCGTGTGGCCGATTTTCTTGAGCTGGGTGAGCTGATGGCACGGGATGCCCTGCACCGTGATGAATCTGCCGGCTGCCACTTGCGTGAGGAGCACCAGTCGGAAGAAGGAGAAGCGATCCGTAATGATGAGGAGTATTCGTATGTGGCTGCCTGGGAATTCCAGGGAGTCAACGGGCAGCTGCAGGAAGAACTGCACAAAGAGAATCTTGAGTTTGAGTTTGTTGAATTGAAACAACGAAGTTACAAATAACAGAACACGGACAGGTTGGCTGCATCGATGCTTCCCCGCGAAGTTCCACGATTCAGACGCAGGTAGGTTGTGTTCTTATTTTTAGGTAAAACAATTGAATTATGGCTGACACATTTACCCTTCATTTGAAAGTTTGGCGCCAGGCCGGTCCCGATCAGGACGGAAAATTGGTTGATTATACGGTAGACAATGTCAATGAGCATATGTCATTTCTGGAGATGCTCGATGTTCTCAATGAACAGATTGTCGCCGAAGGACGGGAAGAGCCCATAGAATTTGACTATGACTGCCGCGAGGGCATCTGTGGATCCTGTGACCTGGTCATCAACGGCCGGGCGCACGGCCCCAAGGCGATGACCTGTACCTGTCAGCTGCACATGCGTAACTACAGCGACGGGGATACCATCGTGATTGAACCGTTTCGTGCGAAAGGCTTTCCGGTGATCAAAGACCTGGTTGTGGACCGAAGCGCCTTTGACCGCATCATTGAGGCGGGGGGCTACGTGTCTGTCAGGACGGGGGCAGCACCCGATGCCAATTCCATACCAATCGAAAAATCGGTTGCGGATACGGCTTTTGATTATGCCACCTGTATTGGATGCGGGGCCTGTGTAGCTGCCTGCCCGAATTCTTCGGCTTCCCTGTTTACCGGGGCCAAGCTGGCACATCTCAATCGATTGCCGCAGGGCGAACCGGAGCGTAAAAGGCGAACGGTCGCAATGGTTGAGCAGATGGAGAAAGAGGGTTTTGGCGACTGCTCCAACTACGCAGAGTGTGAGGCGGTATGCCCCAAAGGCATTTCGATCTCAGCCATTGCTGAGATGCGCCGAAATTATATGAAGGCAGCTTTTGCAGGCGAAGAACTTTAATTCCCCTTAGCGGAAATCTCTGCCAGGGATGGTCACAATCCCGGCAGAGAGATGTTTGGTGTTCTTTCTTTCCTTCCTCTTATCGGATTTTCTCGATCTTTTCGTAGGAGATTTTAATTCCTTTGATCAGGGCAGAGCTCAAGCCGTTATGTTCCATCTCGTTGAGACCGGCGATGGTACAGCCTTTGGGCGTAGTGACCTTGTCGATTTCATGCTCGGGATGGCTGTCGGAGTTTAGCAGCAGGGCTGAAGCTCCAAGTGCAGTCTGCGCGGCGATAAGCTGGGCCTCTTCTGCATGAAAGCCGACCTCAATACCGCCCTGGGAAGCCGCCCGAATATAGCGCAGAAAAAAGGCGATACCACATGCCCCCAGTACGGTCGAGGCTTCCATCAGTTCCGAATTAATGACCAGCGTTTTACCGAGGGTTTCAAACAGTTCTACTACTTCCTGTTCGGCCTCTTTGTGGGGCGTCTGCTCAATACAGGTCATAGCCTGGTTGATGGCTGCTGCGGTATTGGGCATAACCCGTATGACAGGAAAGCCTGAGCCGGTCAGTTCGGTAATCTCTTCTCCCGTCACCCCGGCCATAGTGGATATGAGGATATGTTTCTGGGGATCCAGATCGGATTTTACTTCATTGATGAGGGCCTCAATCTGCGTCGGTTGAACAGAAAAAATGACCAGATGGGCGGCATCCACCGCGGCGGCATTGTCGGAGGTGACGGTGATACCGCTGTCTTCCAGGTAGCTGATGTGCTTGGTATTTCGCCGGGTGATGGTGACATCGTATTTTGAGGAGGCATCATCAGTGCGGGCAAGTCCTTCTGCCAGCGCGGTTCCTAAATTTCCTCCGCCGAGAATTGCTACTTTTGTTTTCATTGGGCTATCAGTTGTGTTTAAGATTGATTATATGCTTGATTGAATTTCTTTTTGATTTCCTTATTGCAGAGATTGCCAATACTTCCCTCATGGGTGTGTCTGAGTTTTTTGTCGGGCCTGAAGGTTCCTTTTGCAATCGCTTCTCCCACTTTCTGGTAAGCTTCCCGAAAGGGGACATTGCGCATAACATTCTTGTTTACCTTTTCTACGCTGAAGAGGTAATCGTATTTCTCATCATGGATGACGTTGGGATTAACCTGTACCTGTCCAAACATAAAATGGCTGATGTTAAGGCACGACTTGAGCATTTTCACAGCAGGGAAGAAGGTGTCTTTCAGCAGCTGGAAATCACGGTGATAGCCGTTGGGCAGGTTATTGGTGATCAAAATAAGTTCGTTGGGCAGGTTCTGGATGCTGTTGCATTTGGCTCGAACCAGCTCAAAAACGTCCGGATTCTTTTTATGCGGCATAATGCTTGAACCGGTGGTAAGTTCATCCGGGAAAGACAGAAAACCAAAGTTTTGGCTCATGTACAGGCAGACATCCATAGCCATCTTCGAGAGTGTAGCGGCCACAGAACTCAGGGCAAAACTTGTGCTCTTTTCGAGCCTGCCACGACTCATTTGGGCGGCTACCGAATTATATTTGAGGGTTTCAAAGCCCAGTAAATCGGTGGTCATGGTCCGGTCCAGCGGCAGGGAGGTACCGTAACCAGCTGCAGATCCCAGCGGATTTTGATCGGCAATGCGGTAGGCTGCGTTCAGCAGGTGCAGGTCGTCGATAAGAGACTCCGCATAAGCACCAAACCACAGTCCGAATGAGGAGGGCATGGCCACCTGCATGTGGGTATAACCGGGGATGATAACGTCCCTGTGCTGTTCACTGAGCGATATGAGCCGTTTGAACAGCTCTTTGACAAGTTCTTTGATTTCAAGGATCTGGTCTTTTACATACAAATGCAGGCATACCAGAACCTGGTCGTTTCGGGAACGGCCGGCATGAATTTTTTTCCCCGTCTGACCCAGCTTCCGGGTGAGCTCATATTCAATTTTTGAGTGAATGTCTTCAAAGTCTTCCTCTATGGTGAAAGATCCCTCCTCCACCTCGTCCAGCAGGTTGTCGAGCTCGCTGAGAAGGTCATGCGACTCCTCGTCAGACAGGATCCCGATGCTATTCAGCATCCGGGCATGTGCTTTAGAAGCCCGCAGGTCGTATTCGGCAATTTCAAGATCCAGCACGCGATCATTGCCGACCGTAAACTGTTCGATAACCTCACTGGTTGCTTGTTCTCCTTTGTCCCAAAGTTTCATGATTTCGTTGGTGCTTGATTAGGGGTTAACAGGTTCTTGACAGATAAAGATTTTTGGTGATGGCCAGTCCGTGCTTATCGGGCTTTCGTCCCGCGGCGGCCTGTTCTGTAACGTGTGACAACTACAGCAGGACTGATTCCAGCAATTTGATATAGGTTGCAATGCCCTCCTCAATCTCTGCAAGGCGGATAAACTCATCGGCCGTATGTGAACGGGCTGATTTTCCCGGACCTATTTTCAGCGAGGGGACGGGCAGTACTGATTGATCAGAAAGTGTCGGTGAGCCGTATTGCTCCAGGCCAAGCTGGTCTCCCGATTGTACAATCGGGTGGTCAAGTGGTATGAAAGAGGGATTCAGGCGGATCGACCGGGCCGTGATATCCGATTCAATATGCTTGTCGATAACTTCCAGGATTTCCGCGTTGTCGTGGGCATCGGTGCTGCGGACATCCACGGTGAAGGAACAGCTATCGGGCACCACGTTATGCTGACTTCCCGCTTTTATGACGGTGGTGGTCATTTTGACCGGGCCAAGCATCTCCGATACCTTGTTGAACCGATACGTCTTGAGCCATTCAATATCCTTGAGGGCAATATAGATAGCGTTTTTGCCCTCGTCTCGCGCAGCATGCCCGCTGACGCCTCTGGCCGTGCATTCAAGTACCATCAGTCCCTTTTCGGCTACTGCCATGCGCATCTGCGTCGGCTCACCTACGATAGCGCAATCAATATCCGGAATCTTGTCAAGAATGGAAATGATGCCCTGGTCGCCCGATATTTCTTCCTCGCCTGTTGCGGCCAGGACAAGGTTGTAGTTCAGGTCCTTTTTGGAATAAAAGTGGATAAAAGCGGCAATAAGTGAGGTAAGAGGTCCCCCCGCATCATTGGATCCCAGTCCAAAGAGTTTGCCTTCCTCCACAACCGGAGTGAAAGGGTCCCTGCTGTAGCCGGCATTGGGTTTTACCGTATCATGGTGTGAATTGAGCAGAATCGTCGGTTTTGATTCGTCAAAATGCTTGTTAAGGCACCAGATGTTATTGACATGACGGTGGGTGGGAATTCCTTTCTCTTCCAAAAACTGCTGGATCAGATTCCCGGTCGCTTCTTCCTCTTTCGAGAAAGAAGGAGAGGCGATAAGTTGTTCTAGAAGCCTGGTGGCTTCTGTAAATAGCTGGTTCATAGTGTAAGTTCGGTTCCTATATTATTGAGCAGGTTGTCAGCGTGTTTGATATGCACGTGATCAACATTTTGTTGCAGTGCTTCGAAAGCAGTGTCGAGCTTTGGAATCATGCCTTCGTTAATGATTCCGTCTTTTTTAAGCTGAATGTATTTATCCGAATCGATGCGATCGATCCAGGAGTCATCATCCTCAACATCCAGCAGCACGCCCGGTTTTTCAAAACAATAGGTCAGATGAGTGTCATATTTGCTGGTTAGGGCAATGGTCAGGGCGGATGCAATGGCATCGGCGTTGGTATTCAACAGCTGGCCGTTTCCGTCGTGGGTGATAGCCGGAAAAACGGGAACGACCTGTTCATCCAGCAGCCGCCGGATAAAATAGGTGTTGATATTTTCGGGCGTGATGTCGCCGACGTAGCCGTAGTCGATATCCGGATGTTCTCGTTTCTTGGCGGGAATCATGTTGAGGTCTGCCCCGGAAAGCCCGAGGGCATTGCAGGAAAGCGCCTGCAGCCGCGCCACGATGGTTTTATTGATCAGCCCCGCGTAGACCATCACGGCCACCTCAAGTGCGGGCTTGTCGGTTATGCGCCGGCCGTCCCTCATCTGAACAGGAATACTCAGCCTGTTGCACAGGTCCGTGGCGGCAGTCCCTCCTCCGTGAACCACAATTTTAGGTGTGTCAATTTGGACAAAATTTTCAAGAAACGTAGCCAGTCGGTCGTCGTTGTTGGCAATACTTCCGCCGATTTTAATAATATGAAGTGTCTGCATCAGAGATCCTCTAGTAAGTTTTGAAGCACAGCTTGTGCTGCGTATTCACGATTTTTAGCCTGTTGATATACCAGTGAATGATCGATGACCGGGTCAGAGGCCACAACATTCCGGCGAATCGGAAGGCAGTGCATAAACCGGGCATCGTTGGTCAGTGCCATCTTTTCAACAGTGATGGTCCAGTCTTTTTCTACTGCCGGCGTAGCCCCGTAGGAGTCATAACTTGACCAGTTTTTGGCATAAATAAAATCGGCATCGGCAAAAGCTTCCTCCTGATTGTGCATGGTGGTAATACCGCCGGTGAATGCATCGGAAAGCTCGTATCCCTCGGGGCAGGCACAAACGACTTCTGCATCTATGGCCGGCGACCACTGCAGAAATGAATTGCTTACAGCCTGTGGAAGGGCCTTGGGATGCGGCGCCCAGCTGAGCACCACCTTCGGGCGCTGAATGGCCGAGGCGGTGATCGTGGCCATATCCGTGAGCGACTGCAGGGGATGCAGGGTTGCAGACTCCAGGCTGATTACCGGCACGGAAGAGTACTGTACAAAGTTGGTCAGTACACGTTCCTTGTAGTCTTCCTCCCGGTCCTCCAGGGTGGCAAAAGAACGGACACCCATGATATCACAGTAGCTACTGATCACTTTTACGGCATCCTTTATGTGTTCCTGGGTGGCCCCGTTCATGACAGTGCCGTCTTCAAACTCGACCTTCCAGGAATCTTTGTTGATATTTAGTACAATGACATCCATGCCCAGGTTTTGAGCGGCTTTCTGTGTACTGAGCCGGGTTCGCAGGCTGGGATTGAAGAAAACAAGCCCCAGTGTTTTGTGTTTTCCGATATTGGAAAACTGTGGCTGTTCTTTCAGGTTAACGACTTGCTGGATTAATGCGTCCGGATGTTCCACATCCGTGATAGAGGTAAAATGTTTCATGTTACGTTACAGAGTGAGAGTGCGTTTTTCATTGCATTGATGAAGGTGGCCACTTCATTTTGAGTAATAATCAGTGGTGGAAGAAGACGAAGGACATTTGGGTTGGACGAAACCCCGGTCAGAATTTTTTCTTCCTGGATCAGTACCTGGCGGAGTTCCTTGATGGCAAAGGGAAACTCGATGCCGATCATTAGCCCGCGCCCCCGGACTTCATTGACTTCAGGAAATGAAGCCAGGCTGTTCATGAGTGTTGATCCCAGCTGTGCCGCCCGTTCCATGAGATTTTCACTGTTGATCACATCCAGTACGGCCGTAGCTGCGGCGCAAGCCAGATGGTTACCTCCGAAGGTAGATCCAAGCTGACCATGAAAAGGTTTGATGTCAGGATGGATGATGGTACCCGCTACGGGAAACCCGTTGCCCATCCCTTTTGCAACCGTGACGATATCGGCCTGGATGCCAGCATGCTGGTGGGCAAAGAAATGCCCGGTACGGCCATAGCCCGACTGAATTTCATCACAGACAAGCAGGGTGTTGGTGTCAGTGCACAGCTGGCGTACCTCTTGCAGGAATTCGTCGTCGGGAATGTGTATTCCGCCTATTCCCTGGATACCTTCAATGACAACGGCACAGACGTCGTTTTGGGATAATTCTTTGCTGAGTCCTTCCAGATCATTGAGTTCGAGAAAGGTTACCTCCCCCTTCGGGTTAATGGGGGAGACATACTTGTCGCCGTCGGTGATGCTGAGGGCTGCCGACGTCCGCCCGTGAAAGGCTTTTTTAAAAGCAATGACCTTGGAATTCTTATTATGGAATGAAGCCGCTTTTAAAGCGTTTTCATTGGCTTCGGCACCGGAATTGCTCAGGAAAAGCTGGTATCCTTCGTAGCCGGAAATTTCTCCCAGCTTTTCTGCCAGCTGCTGCTGCAGCGGATTTTTAACAGAATTCGAGTAAAAGCCGATGTCGCGAAGCTGACTATTGATTTCGTTGATATAGTGCGGGTGAGAATGCCCGATGGATATCACACCGTGGCCACTGTAAAAATCCAGGTATCGTTCACCATCTGCAGTATAGATGTAGTGATCCTGTGCTTTAACAGGTTCCAGGTCGAGTAGCGGGTAAACGTCGAAAAGTTCCATATTAGAAGTTTGAGGGTTTAAGTTGCAGACCCATTTCCTGGTCAAAGCCAAACATTAGATTCATATTCTCCACCGCCTGTCCGGAAGCCCCTTTGAGAAGGTTGTCAATAATGCTGGTGACAAGGAGTTTGTTTCCTTCTTTTTCCAGATGAAGAAGCCCCTTGTTGGTATTGACGACCTGTTTCAGGTGTAGCGGGGTGTTGCTGAGGTGCACAAAGGGGGCGTCCTGGTAATAGTCCCGGTAGAGCACCCGGGCATCATCCGCTGACAGGGCGCATTCCATATAAGCAGAGATAAAAATACCGCGGGTAAAATCGCCCCGTACGGGTATAAAATTAAGCTCCTTGTCAAAATCGGGTGATTCCTGCTGTAGTTTTTGTCGGACTTCCCCCACATGCTGGTGGCGCAGTGGCTTATAGATGGAGACATTGTTGTTGCGCCAGCTGAAATGAGAGGTTGCTCTCAGCGAGCTGCCGGCGCCTGTGGATCCGGTAATTCCATGAATATGAACATCCGTCCCCAGATGGCCACTGTGGGCCAGTGGAAGTAATGCCAGCTGGATAGCGGTGGCAAAACAGCCGGGATTGGCAATATTCCGGGCTTCCCGGATCGTATCTTTCTGTAGTTCCGGTAATCCATAGACAAAGGAGCGGCGGTCGTATGTCTGTTCCGGGGCCAGACGGAAGTCGCGGCTCAGATCGATAATCTGAATGTCATCATCCACCGGGTGGTCCTCCAGGAATGCTGCTGAATTTCCATGGCCCATGCAAAGAAAGAGGAGATCGATGTCGGAATCCAGCTCATGGCTGAAGTTCATTTCCGTATCGCCGATAAGGTCCTGGTGTACGGATGCCACTGGTTCCCCGGCCTTGCTGGTACTGTATACAAAGCGAATAGCGGTTTCAGGATGATGCAGTAAAATTCGGACGAGCTCTCCGGCAGCATAGCCGGTGCCGCCGACAATACCTACGTTAATCATGGTTGTTTACTGATTGGTGAATATTAATCTGATTGGATAAAATTTTAGCAAAGCCTTTTACATCTTCACCGCTCCAGGCGTTATTCATTTCGCCATAGTCGCCGAATTTTGCATTCATCAGATCGTTGGGTGATGTAATACCTTCGATCTCAAATCGGTAAGGTGACAATTTGATGGAGACACTCCCGTTGACGGTCGACTGGGTATCGGAAAGAAAGGCTTCAATATTGCGCATCACAGGATCCAGATACTGCCCCTCGTGAAGCATCATGCCATACCACTCAGACAGTTGGTTCTTCCAGTACAGTTGCCACTTGGTCAGGACATGTTTTTCCAGTTGTTCGTGGGCTTTGATGATGAGCATGGCGGCAGCCGCTTCAAACCCAACGCGGCCCTTGATGCCGATGATGGTGTCTCCTACATGAATATCGCGGCCTATGGCATATTCTGAACCGATTTTATCCAGGCTGCGAATGAGTTCAACAGGATCCAGCCTTTCATCGTCGATGCTCACGGGCTCGCCGTTTTTAAACGTCAGGCTGATGGTCTGCGGGTCTTCCCGTTCCAGGGGACTAGGGTATGCCTCCCCGGGCAGCGGCTGGTCGGAGGTCAGGGTTTCTGCCCCACCGACGCTGGTGCCCCAGAGCCCCTTGTTGATCGAGTATTTGGCCTCGCTCCAGTCCATGTCGACATTGTGGTCTTTCAGGAAAGCCACTTCTTCTTCCCGCGTCAGCTGCTGATCGCGGATGGGGGTAATGATGTCCAGGTCGGGAGCTACCACATTGAAGACAAGATCGAAACGCACCTGGTCGTTGCCCGCCCCGGTACTCCCGTGGGCAATGGCATCAGCACCCACTTCGAGGGCGTACTTTGCTATGGCAATAGCCTGGAAAACCCGTTCCGAGCTGACCGAGAGGGGGTAGGTGTTGTTTTTAAGGACATTGCCGAAAATCATAAACCGGACAATCTTGTTATAATAGTCATCCGTTCTATGAAGCGTCTGGTGGGTATCACTTCCCAGGCTGTAGGCATGCTGTTCAATACGGTCCAGCTCCTTCTGGTCAAATCCCCCGGTATTGACCAGGACGGTATGTATTTCCGCCTGGTATTCCTCTTTGAGATAGGGTACGCAGTAGGAGGTATCAAGTCCGCCGCTGAAGGCCAGAACTATGTTCTTTTTCTTAGTCATTTTTACTGGTCGTTAAATTTAGAAACTGTTTTGTTTTTCGTTGCAGATGTCGCTGGTGAAGTCGGACAAACCGCTTGAATTTCTTCCAGCGGGTCTGTTTGTCCTTTTCGGAAGTCTTTTTTTCTTTCTGTTCCTTGGGATCATAGAGCATACCCGTACACAGGCAGTCCTTGCGATTCTCATTCGTAAGAATATCATAGTTGGGACAGCTTTGGCAGCCTTTCCAGAAAGCTTCGTCCTGGGTCAGCTCCGAAAAGGTTACGGGCCGGTATCCCATATCCGAATTAATCTTCATCACAGCCATACTGGTGGTGATACCAAAAATTTTGGCATTCGGATAGTTGGTTCGGGACAGGTTAAACACCTTTTCCTTGATCTTTCTGCCAAGTCCCATGCCGCGATAGTGGGGATGAACAATAAGACCCGAATTGGCAATGTATTTCTTGTTGTCCCAGCTTTCGATATAGCTGAATCCTGCAAATTTATTGCCTTCCGTATCAATGGCAATAACCGCTTTGCCCTCTTCCATTTTCGCTCGAATGTATTCGGGCTTGCGCTTGGCAATACCGGTGCCGCGCTGTTTGGCAGCCTCTTCCATTATCTTGCAGATTTCTTCGGCATGCGAAAAATGCTGTGAATCGGCTACAGATAGTCGAATATTCATATTATAGCAGTTGGTGTAATATCAGGCAGCAATGATTGGTTGCTGTTGAAAGTAGTGTATTATGAGGATGAATTTGCGGATGAGGAAAGACGTGATGCACCCTCCGCAAGAGAAGATGTTTATGAGCCCGAAAGGGCCCGCGGCCGCCGCCGAATGGGATAGAGCGGAAATACAGGAAGGTCCTCAACAGCTAGCCTGTCGAAAAAAATATGGTTGTATGTTCCGCCTTTTTTCATAATGGAGTATGATAATATCTTCTGTAAAAAAATACAAAAAATATTTTACGGTTTCTCCAAAAAAAGTAGTTGAACTGCTGGGCTATAATCTGGACTTTTCAGCTGATCATTCTTTATCTGAACAGGACCTGTGGTTGATGAATAAATCCAAGATGGAAAAAGCCCGGCATATCCTCAAAAACCGGTGGGGATACCCGGCCTTTCGGGAAGGCCAGGAGGAGGCAGTCAACGCTGTCCTGGAACGGAAGAATACCCTCGTGCTCTTTCCCACCGGCGGGGGAAAGTCTCTCTGCTATCAACTGCCGGCCATAATGCTTGATGGAATGACGGTGGTTATTTCTCCACTGGTTGCGCTGATGCAGGATCAGGTCCAGCAGCTCAGAGAACGCGGGATTGCCGCTACCTTTATTAACAGCACGCTCTCTACGTGGGAGATCGAGCAGCGCCTGGCAAATGCACGCAATGGCATGTATAAACTGCTCTATTGCGCTCCCGAGCGACTACAGAGTCCGCTGTGGCAGGCCGAACTCCCGAAGCTCGACCTCAGCTTTATTGCGGTTGACGAGGCCCATTGCATTTCAGAGTGGGGGCATGATTTTCGTCCGAGCTACCGGGAAATCCGGCCGGCCTTCGAATCAGTGGACGGTTCAGTGAGCTGGATCGCCCTTACTGCTACAGCCACGCCGGAGGTGCGCGCCGATATCCAGGATAATCTTGGGTTTGAAGATCCGGTTATCGTATCAAAGGGCTTTGAGCGGCCCAACCTGAAGTGGTGGGTTACGGCTACGCCCAAAAAGGATAAGAAATTGCTCGAGGCGGTGAGCCAGGCGGGAGAACGGGGATCGGGACTGGTCTATGGCGGTACACGAAGAAATTGTGAACGACTGGCCCGGGAGATCAGCAACCGGTTAGAGCTGAAAGCGGAAGCCTATCACGCAGGTATTGAGGCGGAGGAACGGCAGCGCATACAGCAGCAGTGGGTGGACGGAGAGCTTCCGCTGGTGGTAGCGACCAGTGCCTTTGGTATGGGAATTGACAAGGCTGACTGCCGCTATGTCATTCATTATGTGATGCCTTACACCCTGGAGGCTTACTACCAGCAGGCCGGACGTGCCGGCCGCGATGGAGTTGAGAGTTTCCCGCTTCTTTTGTTCAAATCTTCTGATCTGATAACGGCTGAACAGCGTATTAAAGATTCCTACCCCGAGAAGAAACAGCTGCAACATTTGTATGATGCCCTCTGTGACAGCCTCGATTTGGCGGTGGGGGCCGAGATGGAGAAGATGCAACAGGTTTCTCTCGATGCGCTGGCAACACGGTCCGGCTTTTCAAAACGCATCAGCCGTTCTGCACTGAATGTACTCAGTCATCTCAGTATTATTCAGCTTGTCGAAAGAATAAATCCTCAGATAGGAATCCATTTCGTGGCCAGCCGAGACTATATTCGAACGGTTATTACCGAGGCTAAAAACCAGCGTAAAGCGATATTCCTGGATACATTGCTCCGTCAGTTTGGCGGGGAGGCGTTTGGCGAGATGAAATTTATTGATTTTGATTATCTGCAGCAGAAATTGAACGTATCGCCCAATGCCGTTAAGAAAGGCCTTCAGATATTGCAGGACCATGAACAGCTGTTGCAGTTTGAGGTTACCGGGGCGCTGCCGCTGGTAAAAATTGTGGATGGGCGGCGGTCGTCGCTGGGATTAAGTAAAGCTGAACTGGAGCGTCATCGGAACACGCTCTTGAAAAAACTGGACTATATGCGGGGGTACATCCAGACCGAGCATTGCCGGGAGGTCTATATCCGGCAATATTTCGGGGAAGAGGCCGTGAAGCCCTGCGGGCACTGCGACAACTGCCTGAAAGGGCAGACTTCGGACTATCATTTTGGAAATTCGGATCTGCTGAGCATCAGACAGGCCCTGGAGAAGGGCGGAAAAACCGTGGCCCAGCTCTGTCGGCAGTTTGGATGGCGCCGGGAGCGTGTGAAGAAGTCACTCAGCCACCTGATCCGGGAGGAAAAGGTGGTTGAACGTTCTGAAAAATATTTCTGGCGTGATCATCAAATGTGAAACTAATGGGAGGAGTCCGGCTGGCTGCTCCTGCTGTTGGGGCGTGCCATGCGATCCATCCTAAGCTGTTCAATGGCTTTTTCCACCCGTTTTTTCTGTTCCCCGGGAAATTGCTGATAGTAGGTATGGCTCTGCCAGAAGACCGAGTCGGCTACCCCGTATTCCCGGAAGATCCGGCTTCGAATAGAATCGGCAGCGCCCTTGTCCAGCTGACCCGCCTCCGAATAGGTGCGAACCAGCTGAAGTTCGACCAGCAGGGAGATATAGGTCTCTTCTTCAATGAGTGCCTCCGGGCGTTCCGGTGAATTCTCGCATGCCCCCAAGAGGAACAGCATCAGCAGAATACAAGCCATTCTGGTCATCGTTACAGTTCCTCGGGATGCTTGGGATTGAGCGGGCGCATGGTGATGGCATTAATAAGGAAGTTGTCAGGGGTCTCCAGTACGTTGATGAGCACGCGGGCCACATCCTCGGGCTGCATCATGTTGGCGTGTGACTCCGAATCATTGGCATTGCTGAAAAAGCCGGTTTGAATGGAGCCGGGATAAAAACAACTCACTTTGATCTTGTCATAGCGCAGTTCCTTGAACAGGGCCTCGCTGAATCCCCGTACCCCAAACTTGGAGGCGTTGTAGCCCGACAGCTGGGGATTGCCCACTTTGCCGGCAATGGAGGCGATATTTATTATATGACAGGTGTTTTCATTGTCCTTCATCAGGGGCACCACCTTCCGGCACATGTAGAAAATTCCTGACAGGTTGGTGTTGATCATGGCTTCCCAGTCTTCAAGAGGCAGGTTCTCCACATTGGCAAAGCGGCCAAGGCCCGCGTTATTGATGAGAATATCCGGTTCAAGGGTCTCATTGAAGGTCTGTTGAATCCATGCATCGATGGCCTCGTGGTCCGTGATATCCAGGGGCACAGGGTGAAACTGCTTGCCCAGGTTTTGCTGGAGCCGCTGCAGCTTGTCTGTGCTTCGGGCCAGACCGTATACGGTCGCTCCCTTGTCGACCAAGGCCTGGCTGAATGCCGCCCCGATGCCGCTGCTTGCTCCCGTAACAATTGCTATTTTTGATGTTATATCCATAGAAAACGAAATTTTGATTGATCTTCAAACTGACAGCGGGGAGCCGGTCCCCGCTGCGTTGCTGGTTATGTCAGGTGTTCCTGGATAAGGGCATTTACCATATCCAGGGCAATCTCATTTTTACCGCCGTGCGGGATAATGATATCAGCATAGCGCTTGCTGGGTTCCACGAACTCCAGGTGCATGGGACGTACATACTTTTCATACTGCTTAAGTACATGCTCAAGCCGGCGATCGCGCTCTAAGATATCACGCTGGATGCGGCGAAGAAGGCGAATGTCGTCATCAGTATCCACATAGAGCTTGATGTCCATCTGTTCGCGGAGCTCCTCTTCACTGAAAATAAGGATACCATCGATCAGGATAATATCTCGGGGTTCGGCGATCCGTGTTTCATCCTTTCGAACGTGCTTCGTAAAATCATAGATCGGGATCTCGATTTGATAGCCCTCTTTCAGGGCCTTAATATGTCGAATCATCAATTCCGTTTCCAGCGAGGAGGGGTGGTCAAAATTTTGCCGGGTTCGTTCCTCAAAGGGAAGATGCTTCAGATCCCGATAATAGGAATCATGCTGAAGCAGCAGGATACAGTCTCCCCCGATGGTATCGATGAGATGACGAACAACCGTCGTTTTTCCGGATCCGCTACCTCCCGCAACGCCAATAATTAATGGTTCCAAAACAGGTGTTATTTGGTCTGGGGTTGCTGTTGGGGGTTCTCCTGCTGCTCCTTGTAATTGCGGATAGCCCTGAAAATAGCCGATGCGATAATACTTTGACCGTAGTCTGAAGAAAGATACTGGGCTTCGTTGGGGTTGCTGATAAATCCTGTTTCAACCAGCACAGCAGGCATAGAGGCGTGGTACAGGACGACAAACCGAGCCTGTTTGACACCGCGCGATCGTCGTTGTGCACGCTCGCTGAACTGGTGTTCGAGCATGCCCGCAATACGTTCGCTGGTTGTAATATACCCGCTGTTGGCCAGTTCATAGATAAGCAAATCCTTTTGACTGAGTTTCTTCTGCTCGACGTTGCTGTTGGCACGAACTACCCTGTTTTCGCGCTTCATCACCTCAAGGGCCGTCTGGCTCCGTTCCAGCCCAAGGAAGTAGACTTCCGAACCATAAGGTTGCCGGGAGCGGGTGGCATTACAGTGGATGGATACAAAAAGATCGCCCTCTTTGCGGTTGGCTATGCGCCCGCGCTCTTCGAGCTCAATGAAGCGGTCATCGTCGCGGGTGTAGACCACTTCCACCTCCGGCAGGTATTCGTTGATGTAGCCGCCCACTTTCTTGGCAATCTGGAGTACAATCTTTTTTTCGAGCAGATTGTTATGTCCGATCGCCCCGGTGTCGTGTCCCCCGTGGCCCGGATCCAGAACGACAACATCAAACTTCATTTTGTCCTTCACTTTCTGATAGGCGGTGTCTTCCGGCAAGGAAGCTCGCTGCATACCAGCGGAGGAGCCGTTTGAAGGAGGGAAAGGAGACTGGGACCACTGTATGGGGTCCCGTTCCTGCGTATTTTGAGCCAGCTTCTCCTGATCGGTATCCGTGAGACCCAGCAGCAGATCGTCGCTCTGACCGTCCCGGTACAGGTCGCTGTCGTAGGTATAGTCCGGCTGGAGCTCGATGTCTACACCAATGCCATGGGGGATCTTGTGAAATGCAACATCATTTAGCAAGGCAGACCCGTCGGGAACGGATATATTTTCGGTATTGATCGCATCACTGAAAATAGCAAGCTGAATGTGATGGGGAGCGGGCTGGTAGACCCGGAAAGAGTCGGCTTCCTGACGCAAGTTAAATCGAACAACATGCCCCTTGTCATCACCGCGAACAGCGGTAGAAAGGTGCGTCAATGAATTGTCAGAACTTTTTTGTGCTTTGGAAAGCGAATTGCAGCTCGTTAAAACAAGACAACTTAGAACAACTACTAACAGGAATTGGCCGTAAATATGGCTGTAATTTTTGGAGACAGTAGCTTGATGAGTCACCTTACCTCGTATTGGTTAAAGACTGATAAAACTGCTGTTTGAAATTAAGTAATATTTATGCAAGAATAAAAAGGATAAAGAGGGTTTCGGAGGTGAGGGAGAAGAGCTGGTCGACTCGGCCCGGCAATATAGCGGGAATGCTTGTACCGGCTGGGTTGGGATTGCCTCTGGTAACGGCTGGGAGATATTATTTCAGTAAAAAATGCCGTACCCTCTTAAATGGGTTGATTATGGATGACTAATCAATTACAATACGAATACATACCTACCTAAAATTTAGAAACGGAGGTTTATTTATGGAAGAAAATGCCTTTCTGGAAGCTGCCGAGAATGGAGACACTAAAGCAGTAAAGAGGTATCTCGCCGAAGGAGCCGACGTTAACACCAGTGATGAACATAACCGTACCGCCCTGATGAAAGCTGCCAAGCATGGGCACATGGATGTCGTGCAGTATCTGCTCGACAAAGGCGCTGATGTTAACATCCTGGACAACCGGGGGACAAGTGCTCTTTACTGGGCTGCAAGTAATGGCCATTATAAAATTGTACAACTTCTGATTAAGCATCACAGTGATGTGGAGGTTCACGATGACCGGGGATGGTCAGCCAAGGACCAGGCCCATTACCATCATCACGACAAAATTGTACATATGCTGGAAGAAGCCGGCGCAAGATAGCGGATTCTACAAGTAGAAAATTTCCAAAAGCCTGTTCAGTCATGAGCAGGCTTTTTTATTTAGGACGATAGCAAGAAGATCGTCGGTTTTTTATGAATGGCTGGAAGCGAAGCCTGTTTCCATTGGCTGATGGGGGCGGAGGTGATCTGCTCGTCAGGCAGCGTCAGGTTGGTGGCTGTACAGAAACGGGTATTATTTTTACAGCAGGCCAGGACATCCTTGACAACTTCATCATTCCGGTGGGGAGCCTCCATGAAAATCTGGGTTTGTGAGCTGTTGCGAGTCTTCTTTTCCAGCTTCCGGATGGCCCGTCGTCGTTTGTCCCGGTCAATCGGAAGGTAGCCGTGAAAAGCAAATTCCTGGCCGTTGAAGCCGGATCCCATCAGTGCCAGAAGTATGGAGGAGGGACCAACCAGCGGTGATACTCTGATATGTCGGGCATGAGCCATTTTAATAAGTTCCGCCCCCGGGTCAGCAATGACCGGACATCCCGCTTCGGAAAGCAGACCGGCATCCCGTCCTTTTTTCAGGGGATCCAGGAAAGAAGCGATCTCATGGGTGGGTGTTTTTTTGTTGAGCAGCAGGAAATCAATTTCATAATCGGGGATGGTCTCGCCCACCCACTGGAGGTAGCGTGTTGCCGTTTGAATATTCTCAACGATAAGAACATCCAGCCGGCGGATAATGCGAAGTACATAATCCGGGATGGTGTTGTTTTCCGGTGTCTTTCCAAGCGTGTTGGGAACAAGGTACAGGATTCCCCGATCAGAAGTAGAATGGGTCATACGGAATGGTCAATTCGTTCGATCTCTAATTCTTCGGTTCCGCTGCGCAGTTTTTTGTGGGCATAGCGGTGTACAACCACCGCAAGGATGAGGGTCATCAGAAGCGCAACCACAGCCATCGCCAGGTTGGTCAGCACCAGTCCTTTCTGGGTGCCGTAGGTTGGCATGAGGACAATCTCCTGAAATGCACCGGGTTGATAGCGGACAGGCACGACGCGTATCTGCTGAAGCTGCCCCGCCATTTCAACCGGAAGGGACAGTTTCTTTTGAATGTTGTCTCCCCGGCTGGTCTCAAAACGCAAGACGATATAGCCGTTTGTCTGGGCTGCTATCTGTTTAAACTCGAACTCCACGACTTCTGCGGTGTAGCTCTCACCATTTTCGTAGGTTTCAATGATGCCATACCAAACCATCGCCTGGTGAATGCACAGGAAAAGAAAGGTGGCTGGGATCAGCCAGATGAGGTAGAGAAATTTGTAGGATTTCATAAAATATCCATTCAGTTAATAGAAAAGGGCATAGTACACAACATAGATCCAGGGTAACAGGCCGTGGATAAGAGCGTTGTTAATGGACCATGAGATGGTGACTTGATTCCTCCGTGGACGGATTCTGTTACGGTGTTGCCTGCCTGTGCCATGTCTGGTGTTAGTTGGTGATTTGCTGGAGGGTGGTTTCACGCAGCGCCGGGTCCCACATCAGCCGCTGCTGGTAGTCCTGATGCATAAGGTTACTGCTCATGTGAAACCAGAATGCTACCTGCAGGGAATCAAAGAAGACCGCCTGCCCGAAGGGTTCCCCTGAATAGGTTGAAGCCCCGTAATCGATGCCATTCAGCAGCCCCATGCGGTTGTCGTACAGGCCGCCATAGAACTTAAAATCACTGTTCAGGCTCTGCTGCTCAAACAGCCAATCCATGAGGCCCTTAATACGTTTTGACACCGCGGGGGAAATAAGCTGGTTCTGCTGAAGCTGCAGCATCAGCCGGGAAAGTTCACCGGCCGTTGATTTGGGAAATAGCGCCAGGGCATCCCTGCGACTGGAAAACTGCATCGAGAGACCCTGTGCGGCCTCGAACGTCTCGTTTATCCGGGCACGAAATGCCGGATCCTCCTGGTATTTTCGGGCGTGAATCAGAACCGTATCCCGGAAGACCTGTTTGGGCAACGCACTCAGTTTCTCGTAATGGGGCTGGAAAGTGGTTTGGCTGGTGGCGGGATTAATAGTGATGTACAGGCCGGAAAAGGGCAGGGGAGGATCCGTGGACTGAACCTCCATGACCTCATAGGTACTGCGGATATTGTCAGCCCCCAGCTTGTAATACAGAAAATCAGAGATAGCCAGATCGTTGTAGATAATGGCGGCCTGTACCAGCTCGTGAAGAGGAACCTTCCCGTTTTGGGTAACAACCCCTTTATTTTCAAGAGCGTTCTTGGCGTTTTCATGGCTGGACGCATCGATGAAGGGAAGCTGATAACGATCGGTTTTCCTGAGCGGGATGAGTTCACCGCGATCAAGGGTACCGTCTTCTACTTGCCGGGCATAGGTGGCCAGAAGGAAAAAGTTTGACAGCGTCCCCATGGTGTGTGCGGAATCGGCGCCAAAGGAAATCGTGGTATCAGGATTAACTGCCGATCGTGACACCACAGCCACATTGCGCGGGTGTTGGCCGATGTATTCAGTGAGTCCTTTCAGGGAGGTTGTTTTAGAGACCCATTCCTGCCCATCCTGGAGATCATCACTGTTCTCAAAGAGCGTAATAACGGCGTCGAGATTAAAGCCAAAAACGATTAAAAAAACCAGAATGAGCGTTCCGACTGTAACACCGATAAATTTTAAAATGCGCATGAATGATAATGGAACCTTGGAATTGTGAATTCAAAATATAAAGATACTGACAATAGAAATCAGGAAAAATGAAAATTATGAGGGTGAGATATCTCCTCTCATCCAACTGAAGCATGTACCGCCTGTACACCCGCTGACAAGATGAGCCGTCGCCTTGAGAATGGCGGTAAGAATTCACACTGGTCAGCTTACAAACTGCATCAGCAGGGCGCACAGGTAGGCGGCGTAGGTGCCCAGGGCATATCCCAGGACCGCCAGCAGAACACCCACCGGAGCTAAAGCGGGATGAAAGGCCGAAGCTACAATCGGAGCCGAGGCCGCTCCGCCCACATTGGCCTGGCTTCCAACTGCAATAAAGAAAAATGGAGCATTGATCAGCTTGGCTACCAGGAACAGGATAAGCACATGAACAAGGATCCACATCAGGCCGATCAGGAAGAAGCCCGGATTTTCGAATATGGCAAGTACATTCATCTTCATACCGATGGTTGCTACCAGCACATAGAGGAATAAGCTTCCAATCTTGGAGGCACCGGCCCCTTCCAGCTCGCGTGCACGGGTGAACGAGAGTAGCAGCCCCCCGGTGGTGGCAATGACAATAATCCAGAAAAATCGTGAATCAAGGCTCAGCTGGCTTAACTGTGGCGCATTCTCTGCAATCCATGGGGCGATTGCATCTGCCCCGAGGTGTCCGAGTGCAGTGATAACGAAAGCAACCGCGACGATGCTGGTAAGGTCAGCAAGGGTTGGTATTTTGGCGATGCTTGCCTTGTAATTTTCGATCTTCTTGCGCAGTTCGGTGATGGGAGTGGCATCGGCATTAAACCAGCGGTCGATGCGCCCGGAGATGCCGGCCCCGTAAAGCAGGAATCCCAGCCAGATGTTGGCGACAATAATATCCACGGTGACCATGGCCGAAAACAGGTTGTCACTGGGATCAAAGACCTCGTACATTGCGGTTTGGTTGGCCCCGCCGCCGATCCAGCTGCCGGCAATAGTCGAAAGGCCGCGCCACAGGGCTTCCGGTCCCTCGCCTCCCACCAGCTCCGGTGAAAAATACCCGGCCGTCAGCACGGCCAGGGGTCCTCCGATGACAATTCCGAGCGTTCCCGCCAGAAACATGATGATCGCTTTGGGTCCCAGCCCGATAATGCCTTTGAAGTCAATGCTGAGGGTCAAAAGCACCAGGCTGGCCGGCAGCAGGTAGCGCGATGCCACAAAATAGAGATTGGATTCCTCGCCGGAAATGAGTCCCGCAGAATTGAAAATGGAAGGGATGAAGTAGCACAGCAGCAGGGAGGGGACAAAGGTGTAGAACTTTTGCCACTTTGGGTTGTCGCTGCTCGAGGTGATGAATATCAGGGCCAGGGTGAGCAGCAGGAGGCCTAAAACAACAGCATCATTGGTAAAGACCGGGGCGGCAAAAAAGGTGTGCATAGTTTCAATAATTTAAGTGATTAGGCCCTGAATCTACATTATATTTGGGCATTTGTGCAAATGGTATGAAAATAGACTTTTAAAAGGTTATACTTACCATTCAATTTTTTAATTGACCCATTATTAGAAATGACACAATTTGCAGTGATTGGCGCCGGCAAGACCGGTGGAAAGGTTGTTGAAGTACTGGATGGCCAACAGGTTGTTGGGCCGTTTGATGAGTTTAACAAACCAACGGCCGACAAACTCAGGGAGGCGGATGCTGCGATACTTTTTGTGCCCGCTTCCGCGGTTGACGATCTGCTTGAGCCCCTGGTGGAGTCCGGGATTCCAGCTGCTTGGGGGACGACCGGCTACAAATGGCCGGAAGACCTGGATGAGCGGCTCAGGAACAAGGGAATCAAATGGCTGCGTGCCTCCAACTTCAGTCTGGGCATGAACATCGTCCGCCGCTGCCTGAAGGTTATTGGCCAGAGCTCTTCGGTACTCACCGATCCGGAGTTTCATATTCATGAGATTCATCATGTCCATAAAGTGGATGCCCCCAGCGGCACGGCCCTTTCATGGCGGGAATGGCTGGGACAGGATGCAGAGATCACCTCTGAACGGAAAGGGGACATCAAAGGGATTCACCAGCTTGATGTTAAAACAGAGACCGAATCGATTCGGATGGAGCATCAGGCCCATGATCGAAAAATATTTGCCCAGGGGGCGATATGGGCTGCCGAGCAGCTTTTGAAACCGGATATTGAACCCGGCTTTCACGATTTTGCAACTATTTTTGATTATATAATGGAACAGACATGAAGATTACAGACACACAGACCTGGACCGCGGTAGTCACTCCGATGCATGAGAATGGGGAACTCCACCTGGAAGACCTGGCATCGCTGATCCATAAACAGGACGCCGCCGGCAACGGCGTGCTGGTACTGGGCAGTACGGGAGAGGGCCTGGCCCTCGGACTGGAGGATAAGAAGCAGGTTGTCAAAACGGCCTCAAGCCTCAATGTTGATGTGCCGATCATGGTGGGCGTGGGCGGATTTAACCTCCGTGATCAGCTGGAGTGGATCGAATACTGCCACCAGTTTGAAATTGACGCTTTTCTGCTGGTCACCCCGCTTTATTCCAAACCGGGTCCCAAAGGGCAGACGCAGTGGTTTAAATCGCTTTTGGATGCTGCGGACAAGCCATGCATGATCTACAATGTGCCCTCGCGGACAGGGGTGAAGATGAGTGTGGAAATGCTGAAAGAGCTCAAGGACCATCCAAATTTTGAAGTTGTTAAAGAAGCCAGCGGAAGTATTGCTGATTTCCAGAAATACAGTGCCAGTGCTCCTGAACTGGCCTTTTATAGCGGAGATGATGCGCTGACGCCATTTTTTGCGATGGCCGGCTGCAAGGGGTTGGTTTCTGTGGCTTCCAATGTCTGGCCCGAGGCCGTACACCGCTACGTGGAATGGGCCCTTGCCGGGCGCGGCCCTGAATTGCTTCCGCTCTGGCAGGAGTGTTCGGACATACTTTTTGAGGCACCAAACCCCGTACCGGTCAAGGTGCTGCTGGAGGAGAAGGGATGGATCTCATCATCCAGGCTGCGTCCGCCGTTAACCGAAGATGAGGTGAAAGACATAAGTTTGTTGAAAAATGCGGACCAGATGATTCGCAATTGGTACGAGAAAACGAATTAATACGGGCCTTTCCCAAGGCCTGGAAGGAAAGAAAAGAATTAATCTTAACTAATTTTTTGAATACAATGAGCAAGAGCAATTGGGAAACGGTATTGGAACAGCTTGAGAATGGCGAAGCACGTGCTGCTGAACCTAAAGGGGATGGCTGGGAGGCCAACGTGGATGTAAAAGAGGCCATCCTGGATTCTTTTGGAGCAGGTGAAAATACCGAGTATTCCGGTATTTATGACGGTTTCGTGGATAAACACAATCTGCCGCCGCGCCGCTTCAAGGTTGCAGATAATGTTCGTCTGGTACCCGGTGGGTCTTCGGTACGGCGCGGTGCCTATATTGCGCCCGGCGTTATCATCATGCCGCCGGCTTATGTCAATGTAGGTGCATATGTAGATGAAGGTTCAATGATCGACAGCCACGCCCTGGTCGGTTCCTGTGCACAAGTGGGAAAAAATGTGCACCTTTCCGCCGGCGTTCAGCTTGGGGGGGTTCTCGAGCCGGTGGGTTTGAGTCCGGTGGTGATCGAGGATGACTGTTTTATTGGTGCCGGCGCCGTCATCGTTGAAGGCATACTTGTCAAGAAAGGAGCCGTTATCGCACCTGGAGTCACCCTGTCAAAATCGATCCCGGTCTACGATTGTGTAAATGAGAAGATACTGGAAAAAGGCGCAGCCATACCGGAACGAGCCGTCGTGATTCCGGGCACGCGGCCCATGAGCAGCGAGTGGGCGGCCGGACAGGGGCTCAGTATGGCGTGCCCGATGATTGTTAAATACCGGGATGCTCAAAGTGATGCTTCCCTTGAGCTGGAGGATGCTCTGCGCTGATGGCGGCGTGAACCTTCATTATTAATGGCTATAGTCTAATTATATTTGCTAACATAACATGCGCATTCTAAAGTTCGGCGGTACTTCTGTAGGATCAGAAGATGCTATCAGAAAAGTTCTAAAACTTATTTCCCGGAAGAGGGAAGAAGGACGTATCCAGGTTGTCGTTTCTGCTTTTCGTGGCGTAACAAACACCTTGCAGCAGATGGTCGAGGAGGCGTCTGACGGAAATCAGACGTACCGCGATCAACTCAAAGCCATTGAAGACCGGCACATCGAGATTGTTCGCAAACTCATCGGGGTCAAGGAGCAGAGTACCGTTCTGACGGAACTCAAGGTATTGCTGAATGAGCTTGATGATGTGTTACACGGCGTTTCCCTGACGCATGAACTTACCGCACGTACCCGCGACTTTGTGCTGGGATTTGGCGAGCGCCTCTCTGCCTATATCATCAGCAAGGCACTGAAAAGCAGCGGCGTGGAAGCAGAGTATGTCGATGCGCGTGAGATGATTGTCACCAACGACGATTTTGGCAACGCCCGGGTTTTGATTGCGAAGACCTATGAAAATATTCGCAGGCGGCTTGGAAAAAGCGATACTGTGGGAGTGATTACCGGCTTTATATCCTCTACGGAGAACGGGGAGACTACGACGCTCGGGCGGGGAGGATCTGATTATACGGCCTCGCTGGTCGGTGCGGCGCTTAATGCTGAAGCTATAGAGATATGGACGGATGTAGAAGGCATCATGACGGCTGATCCGCGGAAAGTGGGCCGGCATCTGCCCATCGGAAGTCTTTCCTACGAGGAAGCGATGGAGCTCTCCCATTTTGGAGCCGAGGTTATTTATCCTCCGACGATTCACCCTGCTATGGAAATGGCAATCCCTATTTATATTAAGAATACCTTTAAACCCGGCGAAAAAGGAACGGTCATCACGAAAGAGGCACAGATCGTCAAATCAAGTGTCAAGGGAATATCCTCGATCGATAACGTGACCCTCATCACGCTGAAGGGGAGTGGCATGGTCGGCGTAAGCGGATTTGCCGCCCGTATTTTTACGGCACTTGCTGATGCGAAGGTGAATATAATCATGATTACCCAGGCCTCCTCAGAGCATACAGTCTGCTTTGCCGTGCTGCCGGATCAGGCCTCTCGTGCCATGCAGGCACTGGGAACTCATTTCAGGCGCGAGCTTGAGGAAGGAGTGATTGATGAGATCAAGGAGGAGCCGAACTGTTCAATTGTAGCGGCCGTAGGCGAGGGCATGAAACGAACACCCGGCATATCCGGACGTTTTTTCCGCTCACTGGGACGCAACGGCATCAACGTGCGGGCTATCGCTCAAGGTTCTTCTGAACGCAATATTTCGGTGGTCGTGAAGAACAACGACCTGGCCAAGACGCTGAATACCATCCATGATGCCTTTTTCCTGAGTGAGATTAAATCCGTCAACCTCTTTTTGATCGGCATCGGGCTGATCGGAAGCAAGCTGCTGGAACTGTTTCAGAGACAGGCCGATCTCCTTTATGAGAAACACAATATTGAGCTGAAATTATGCGGTATTGCAAACTCAAGAAATTACATGATCAAGGAGGAGGGTATGCCGTTTACCGGCTGGCCCGACCGGCTGGAGTCGGAGGGTACGCCGATGAGTCTCAATGCATTTCTGGAGGAAGCCGACGAGCTCAACCTTCCCAACAGCCTGTTTATCGACTGTACGGCCAGTGAGGAAGTCTCCGACTTCTATCCGGAAGTAATGAAGGCCAATTTCTCCCTGGTGACGGCCAATAAAAAGGCGAATTCAGGTCCGCTTAAAAGATACCAGGAACTGCAGGAGCTGGCCCTTGAATATAATGTGATGTACCTGTACGAAACCAATGTTGGCGCCGGGCTGCCCGTCGTGAAGACCTTGAAGGAGCAGGTCCTGGCCGGCGATGAGATTACCAGGATCGAGGGCGTGCTGTCGGGAACCCTCAGCTATATCTTCAACACCTACAACGGGGAAATCCCTTTCAGTGAAGTGGTCAAGGGGGCCCTGCAGAAAGGGTATACCGAGCCCGATCCCCGCGAGGATCTGAACGGCATGGATGTAGCCCGGAAGCTGCTTATTTTGGCAAGAGAAGCCGGTTTTGAAGTAGAGATGAGTGACCTGGTTATTGAGAACCTTGTGCCGGAACCGGCGCGCGAAGCTGACAGCATCGATAGCTTCTTTGAAAAGCTTGCTGACTTTGATGACGATTTTAAAAAGAAATATGATGAGGCGGCTTCGAAGGGGCATCGGCTGTGTTATATTGCTCGTTATGAGAAGGGGGAAGCCACGGTGGGGCTGGAAGAGATTGATGCGGATCATCCCTTCAGTGGGCTTTCGGGAAGCGATAATATTATTGCCTTCCATACCATGCATTACCGTGATACCCCGCTGGTGGTCAAAGGGCCCGGGGCCGGAGCTGAAGTTACGGCCGGCGGTATCCTGGCTGACATCCTGCGAATAAGCAACGTGCCAGCTTTCAGTAATAAAATAGTGTAAGCCAATGAACCTGAAATTTAAACATAAGGAAGTCCGGGTTTTTGCCCCGGCCAGTGTTGCCAATGTAAGCTGCGGTTTTGACGTCATGGGTTTTGCGATGGGAACCCCCGGCGATGAAATTGTGGTGCGTCGGTCTGATAAAAATACCGTTACTATTAAGTCCATAACGGGCGACGAGGGGGTGTTGCCGCATGATGCCCGAAAGAATACGGCCAGTGTCGCGGTACAGAAATTCCTTGAGCACGTGGGCTTTGAAAGCGGCGTGGAAATCGAGGTGCACAAGCAAATGCCGCTGGGTAGCGGACTGGGATCCAGTGCTGCCAGTTCGGCCGGTGCCGTACTGGCGATCAACC
Organism: Fodinibius sediminis; assembly: GCF_900182555.1. Classification (GTDB taxonomy): domain Bacteria; phylum Bacteroidota; class Rhodothermia; order Balneolales; family Balneolaceae; genus Fodinibius; species Fodinibius sediminis. The sequence goes on from NZ_FXTH01000005.1 coordinate 282,864, forward strand.
GGCTGCTGGGCGAACCGTTCAGTCGCAAGGAACTGCTGCCTTTTGCGGCTGAAGGAGAACGGGTGGCCTGCGGGACTGCCCACTACGATAACGTAGGTCCGTCGCTGCTGGGAGGCTTTGTCTTTATTCGGAGCACCGAACCCCTTGATATTTTTGGCCTCCCCTTCCCGGAGTCACTGCATGGGGTCGTCGTACATCCCCATATCGAAATTAAGACCGAGGATACTCGCAAGATCCTGCGGAACGATATTCAGCTGGGACAGGCCGTCAAGCAGTGGGGCAACGTCGGTGGACTGGTGGCGGGGTTAATAAACAAGGATATCGATCTCATTTCCCGCTCAATGGAGGATGTGGTCATTGAACCTATCCGATCGGTCCTTATCCCCGGTTACGATTCGGTCAAGGAGTCTGCTCTTGCCGAAGGAGCGATCGGAGCGGGCATTGCCGGCTCTGGGCCGTCCATCTTTGCCCTGACCCCGGGCGAGGAGAGTGCCCGGCGCGTATGCAGGGCCATGAAGTCAAGGCTGGATGATATCGGCTTGCCGTCCGACGAATATATATCCCAGATTAACACAAAAGGAGCACAGGTAATTGATGTCAAAGATTGAGTTTGTAAGCACCCGGGGAAAGGCCCCGTCAGTTCGTTTTTTGGAAGCTATGGAACAAGGTCTGGCCCCGGATGGTGGGCTGTATATGCCGGACCACTGGCCCTCACTGTTAGGGCAGCTGTGGAATGAGATCCGTGGAAAATCGATACAGGATATCGGACTGGTGCTCTCTCAGGCATTCATTCCCGAAGTGCCCGGCGATGAGTTGACCCCCCTCGTTGAGGATGCCTTGTCCTTTGATGCTCCGCTGGTCCATCTGCATGACAACACATATGTGCTTGAGCTTTTTCACGGGCCAACGCTGGCGTTTAAGGACTTTGGCGCCCGCTTTATGGCCCGGATGATGAGTTACCAGGCCCGGCGCAAAGGTCGGAGGATGGTCATTCTTGTGGCTACTTCCGGGGATACCGGCAGCGCAGTGGGGCGGGCTTTTGAAGGGGTTGAGGGCATTGATGTATGCCTGCTTTATCCCAGTGGCCAGGTAAGCAAACTTCAGGAACAGCAGTTGACTACCATTGGGAATAACGTCACGGCACTTGAGGTTGACGGGACCTTTGACGACTGCCAGAAAATGGTTAAGGATGCCTTTTTGGATGCAGAACTTCGCGAAGATCTTAGGCTGAGTTCCGCCAATTCCATTAACATCGCCCGGCTGCTGCCCCAGATGTTCTACTATGGACGGGCATTAGCCCAATATGAGGGCGAGGACCCCGTTCATTTTTGTGTACCCAGCGGTAATTTCGGGAACCTGACAGCGGGGATGATGGCTGCAAGGACGAAGATGCCGGCGCATCAGTTTATTGCAGGAACCAACGTGAATGATGTGGTTCCCAGCTTCCTGACCAGTGGTTCATTTGTCCCGAGGCCTTCCCGGCGGACGATTTCCAGCGCGATGGATGTTGGCAATCCCAGCAACCTGGAACGCATTCGGGCGCTCTACCCGGAGATGACAACATTGAATGAACATCTTTGGGCCGCCTCTTTTGATGATGAGGCAACGAAGAAGACGATCCGGAAGGGATTCCGGGAGTTCGATTATATTTTCGATCCCCATACGGCGGTAGGCTACCTGGCGGCCCGTAAGTACAGGAAGGAGAAGCAGAGCGACCATCCGGTTGTGATTTTGTCGACGGCCCATCCGGCCAAATTCAGGGATATCATCGAACCGGTGATTGAGCATTCGGTAACCATGCCCGATCGACTGGCAGCCTGCCTCGAAAAAGAGAAGCAGAGCATTGAGCTGGAAGCCAGCTTCCAGGCCCTCAAGACATTTCTGAACGGGCAGTATTGAGTTGCACGGCCGGTGTGACTGATAACATGCTTCAGGCTGTGGCACTCTTCATGGCGATGGCCAGCCCTTTGGTAAATGCCTGGATGACCGCTTCCAGGGTGTCGGGAGAAGCGCCCTTGGAAACCCACTGGCGGTTATCGTGAGACAAAGTCAGGGTAACCATGACCAGCGAGTCGGTGTCGGGACTCAGAATATCAACTTCATGGTTCTCCACCTCCAGCGGGAAAACATTATCTGTTTCCAGACGGATGGCCGTAAGGATCGCATCAATCGGCCCCACTCCCTTGGCCTCCGAAATTACCTCGCGTCCTTCCAGGTCCAGTTTTACGGTTGCATGAACAAGCCCGTGCTTGCGCATGATCAGTTTGTAGTCCAGCACTTCCACCGGATATTCGAGGTCGATGTCTTCATCGAAGATCAGCGACTGCAGGGCTTCAATCTCGTTGTTGCTGAGGGTCTTGCCCTTCTTGTTGATCTTGGATACATAGTTGTTGTAAAGCCGTTCGTGCTCCTTGTCCATCTTGAGGTTGGCCATGAAGGTATCCCTCGATTTACCCCATGAATCCTTCTGCATCTCAATAAAGCCGGAGTTCACGTAATTGATGACCTTCTGGAGGTCGGCTGAGAGAACGGGTGAGTTCAGGGAATGCTTGGTAACTACTTTTGTATCCTTGAATCCCGTACCGGTGGCAACGAGCAGGCATTTTTTTTGCCGGAATAGATCCTGCTTTTTTTTGAAGGCAGCCAGCGGAAGCGCCCCCGCCGGCTCTACAAAATGGCCCTCTACAACCGCAAACTCCTTGAGGGCATCCAGGATTTCGTTTTCCGTCACCGTCATTGCCAGGCCGTCTGTTTGGTCGATACCCTCAAACACTTTATCGAAATCCACGGGGTCGGGTACGGCCACAGAACTGGCCATGGTCTGGACCTGTTCTTTGATAATTTTCTTTTTCTTAAAAATACCTTCAACCACGGGCGAGCTCTGGTCGGGCTGAATAGCCACGAATCTGGGAATTTGATCTACCAGTCCACCCTCCTTCATCTCCTTGTATGCCTTGAAAATAGCACTGAAGTTGGTGCCGCAGCCAATGGGGACAAAGATAAAATCAATTTCGCTGCCGCCCTGTTCAAAAAGCTCATAGGAAAACGATTTTTGTCCCTCCTCGCGGAACACAAAGTCACCGGCCAGGTAATAGTTGCCCGACTTGGCAAACTCGCGGCAGAGCTGTTCACAGGTGCTGAAAGATCCCTTGATGCGGATGATGTTGGCGTCAAAGATCGTGGCCTGTGCCAGCTTTGCTTCGGTGGTCTTTTCCGGTACAAAGACGAAGCAGGGTATTTCAAAATAACAGGCGTAAGCGGCTACTGATGCCGCCATGTTGCCGGTCGAGGCCAGGCAGATCGCATCGGCGTTGAGCTCCAGGGCCTTCTGCACTTCGATATAGCTTCCGCGGTCTTTGAAGCAGCCGGTGGGATGCTGAAACTCCAGCTTCGCCCAGAGATCAGCACCGTAGGTCTCCGACAGGCGATCCAGCTTTTTCAGGGCCGTGGGATGTGTTTTCAGGGGATCCGGCACAATCGATTTCAACGGGTATTTGAGATCATCCGAAGGCTGGTCGTAATGAACCCGCAGCACACTGCCGCACCGGGTGCAGTAGGTGGTCGTTTCCCTTTCGGAATTCAGGTGACCGTTGGCAACGCATGTGAGGGTATAGCCGGTAGTGGCTGTAGGCATGGGTAATGTGCTTCGTTTAGTGGCTTGTAATATCTAATGCTAACGAAAAGATCCGTTAATCTGAACTGCAGCGGTATTAATTTTTCAGGGGCAGGAGCGATATTTCATCGAAGTCCAAATCCAGCTCATCCAGCACGGGTTCGGCAACGTCTGAAATTTCTTCGGATGTCAGCATGTCGAGGCCTGCTATTTCAATATAAAGCGCGTTTTGGTGACCGACAATATTGTAACGGGCCTTGTCCGCATTAAAGCACTTTCGCAGCGTGTCCACCAGCAGTTTGATGTCCTGCTCATAGGCTTCATAATCGGATTCGTTGAATTCGTCCATAAAAAAGTTGTGTGTTCGATGGTTCGTGTTATTTTTCAGCTGAACAATACGTAATCCTGAATAGCCAATCAATTGATGAATTCTCTTACAAGCACCCTGGCCAGCCTCAGTTCCAAGAACGAAAAGCTGGTGCTGGGCCTGATGTCCGGTACCTCCATGGATGGCCTTGACCTGGCGCTGTGCCGTATTACGGGGCACGGAGCCAATACCGAGGTGGATTTGCTGGCATTTAGTACCCGGCCTTATACACCTGAGATGAAAGAGCAGCTGCAAGACATTGTCTCTGTATCCCAGTGCAGCCTCGAGGATGTCTGCCTGATGAACAGTGTTATTGGCAATTTTACAGGCCGGGTAATTTTGGAGGCCCTGGAGAAATGGGAATGGGAGCCCGCGGATGTTGACTGTGTTGCCAGTCACGGGCAGACGATCTATCACGCCCCTGTCAACAAGCATGAGCGTCCCGGCTTTCCCCACGCCACGCTTCAAATAGGCGATGGTGATCACATTGCACAGGTCACCGGTATCCCCACGATCAGTGATTTCCGCCAGAAACATACGGCCGCCGGGGGGGAGGGAGCGCCAATGGTGGCCCCGGTTGACCGGGTGCTTTTTACCGATGCTGCGGTGGATCGGCTGCTGCTTAATATCGGGGGGATTGCCAACTTTACGTATCTTCCGGCGGTTTCTTCATCTTCGGTGGAAGTGAGTGGAGATACCGGTCCCGGCAACACGCTGATGGACAAGGCAGCCCGGCGCTGTCTCAGCCGCCCGTTTGACCAGGGAGGTGCTGTGGCCCGGGAGGGAACCGTGAACGAGCCATTGTTGAGTGCGTTGAAAGCCGATCCTTATTTTGATCTGGAACTGCCGAAGACGACGGGGCCTGAGCGATTCAACTGGGAATATGTTTCCCAAGCCCAGCGGCAGTCGGGTACGGCAGACCTGAAGCCTGAAGATCTGCTGGCAACACTGACGCTGCTTACCGCCGATACCATTGCTGAGGCTGTGGCAGCTATTCCCCGCTCGGGACCCCTGCAGGTACTGGTCAGTGGTGGAGGCATCCACAACCATTTCTTGATGGATAATCTGGAGGAGAAACTCCCGGAAACTACCTTTTCCTCCTTCAGTGAACAGTATTTTAATGCCGATGCCAAGGAGGCGGTCTGTTTTGCCGTGCTGGCCAACGAAACCCTGTCGGGTAAGGGGTTCCACATCGATCCCCAGCAGCCCGAAAGGAAGCTGCATTTTGGTAAAATTTCTGTTCCCGACTGTGAAACTGGTAAAGAAAACTGACTTATTGTTGTAGACGAAGCAGAAGAAATTTTCCCATCTTTGGAAGCTGAAATATTTTTGAATTAGATGCAGAACGGATAAGTTCAGTTATTGTGCAATGAAGATTACTCAACCAGCTAAAAAGGTATGCCACGTAAGAAACAGTACGATCCTGAAGAAGTCCTGCAGAAAGCTATGCATGTATTCTGGAAAAACGGGTATCGCTCTACTTCACTTCGACTGCTGGAAAAAGAGCTCGGCATCAACCAGTTCTCGATCTATTCAAGTTTTGAAAATAAGCATACGCTGTTTGTTAAGGCATTAAAAAGATATCGGAAATATATGCGTGAAGGTATCCTGCAGGTTCTTATCCGATCCGATGGGGACCTGGAGGATATTCGCCGTTTTTTTAAGACTTTTGTAGATACCATACAAAGTGCAAAGTCACCCAGCGGATGCTTGATAGCCAATACGGCTGCAGAAATAGGCTCTTCAGATCATGAGATACATAAAGTGCTCAAGGAGTATTTTGATATGATGGAAAAGATATTTCTTGAGTTGTTGAAAAAGAGCCATCAGCGGGGCCTGCTGGCTGATGATATCAATTTGCGTAGAAAGGCGCAGTACCTTGTCACTTGTACGGAAGGATTGTCTCTCTCATCGAAGGTTATGGAACGGTCGTATCATAACGCTTTCATATCTGCTGTTATGGATTCACTGGAAAAATAGGTTTTTAATCTAAACGAACGCTTTGATAATCTTCAGTGTTGTATGATCTTATTTCTAAGCGAATGTTTAGATATTAATTAAAACCTAACCCGTATTAATATGAGTACCCAACAATCAGCATCACTGGAACCAGCAACACTGGAAAGTGCACCTGCTAAATCACAGGAATTACTACAGGAGGCAAAGGATAACCTGGGCTTTGTCCCCAATATGTATAAATACATGGCCCAAAATCCCTCTCTGTTGAATTCCTATTATCGTTCTTACAATGCCTTCCGTGAACAGGCCGGCTTTTCTCCGGTCGAGCAGGAAGTTATTCTGCTTTCGATCAGCTTTGAGAATCGTTGTCACTACTGTATGGCAGCGCACAGCTTCCTGGCAGAGAATGCTTCCAATGTACCTGAAGAAGTGACGGAAGCCATTCGCGAGGGCAAGGAGGTCCCCGATGCCCGGCTGGCGGCATTGAGTTTACTGGCCCGAAGTATGGTGGTCAATCGGGGTCGTCCGGCGAAAGAAGAATTGGATGCCTTTTTTAATGCGGGTTACGAGGAACAGCACCTTCTGGGCATTATTACGGCAGTGGGCGTTAAGACATTTTCTAATTATATGAATCACATTGTTCAGACACCTGTGGATAAGGTTTTTTCTGATCATTCCTGGAGCGATTAGATAAGGTCTTCGTCCCCGTTGTGATGGAGGCATTATAGCGGTCGAACAGAAACAAAGCATCAATTTTCGGTGAAAAAAGAACAGGGGAGGTTTGCGGGCCTTTCTTGTTCATGGTATGGGCGAAAAGCCCTGTTGATGGCAGGTTTCACTTATGTTGCAAAGAGCGCAATGGAGTGCAGCAGTTACGCATGCGGTACGCTGCCCCGCACTTTATTTGAAGGAGGAAGCAATTATGCTCAAATAGTTCGTGCTGGAACAGGAACTTGCCAATTATTTCCCGGTGACTTCCAACAACATGGGCGTCCTCAGTGATATGGAAGCCTCATATTGCTGGCGATTAAGGGGGGGGCATCCCCGCTCGATCTTGTCCATCGTTTGTTTGAAGGCCGGGAAGTCCGTTTCAGCGGCTTCTCTGGAGGTGTCTGCAATGAAGTCATTCCAATTGCTGCTTTTTCCTGGTCAGGTACTGAAGCGAAATAAGTGTTCTTGTCAACCCGTATTTTCACGGGAAACCGTTTAACGACCAGTTCCTGGAATTCACATGGGACATACTTGCAGGAGTTTTCGGTGTGAATCGATACTTTCTCCTGAAGCTGTTAGATTCATTTCATTGTATGAATTCTATTTTCCATGAAAATATTATTGATAGGCAGTGATCGATGTGATTTGCAGAGGTCAAGTGACAGGTTCTTTTTCGGCCCGAAACGAATCGATGTCGTCAAGAATTTTTTAATAGGCCACGTTGCACGACATCTACAATAGAACAGACCAATCCGGTTTTTGAAATGCGTATGTATAAGGGGTTGCCTCAGATGCTCTGTATGAATTTTTTGTAATAGCTCTTCAAACCTCTCATAAAAGGGCCAGGATAAGGCCTGAATCAAATCACCCCGGATGTCGCATAATCTTTTTCTTGGAGATCACCTGAGGCAGGACGAAGATGAAGGGTAGTCCGTCTATTTATCGATGATCTGTTTACAAATTGTGAGGGGGTAGATACAGGAACTGGGAAAGAAATCAGCAATAGCAAACCAATAGCCATTGTAGGAAGTGACCGCATTGAGCCTTGTTCCGGCTCTGGGCCCGTCCACTGCTTCACCGAAGATGGTCCATTTATTTCCTTCCTGATCGCTCATGATTACAGGCAGGTTATCCTGGACAGCTTCAAAATCAAAAATGGTACCATTGGGCAGGGTGCGTGAGAAGCTTACGACGAAGCTGTATTTGGCACTTCCTGCTGTTACGAAGGAATTATTTTCAGTATCCACATTATTGACTTGGATACTATCACCCATGGAATTAACAGGAAATACCTGGATATTGGAATTTACATTTGTTCCCTGAGAAAGGAAGACGGCATGTACAATGGTTTTGTTGGGTAATCGCTTATCCTGGTTTTTTATTGGAAATAAGATATCGCTGTGATCCGTCAGGTAATCCTCTCCATAGGCATAGCCCCGGTAAAAACGACTATATCCGGTCTGGGTAGTCAGAACGCGGGAGTCCGGATACATCATTTTCAAGGTCTTCCAGGTTGTCTGTACTACTTGATAGGTATGCAAGTGTTTTCCTTTGAGCGCTCCCTGAATACCTCGCATTTGCATTTGTGACCAATTTGTATTGGTAGAACGGTCGTATGGAATCAGGTTATTTCTGTATAATAAACCTGATACGCCAAATTCAACCACCTCGCCGTTTACCGTTCGGTCCCATGCAATGCCGGTCCCGGTAAGCGGGCAGTACGTCAGTGAAAAATACGTTTCACCACTGCGATCATTAATAACTTCATGCCAGTCCAGGATCTGATGCGGATAGACTTTGATCTCATTGTCTATTTTTATGCCAATGACCAGTCGATCGTCCTGCACGTAGGTGACCTGATTGGCCGGGGCAAAAATGGGTTGGTCGATGGAGGGGATCCCATCTCTGCCAGGGCCTCCGTCAACTATTTCATCTTCCGAAACCAGCCAGTCGTTGCTGGTAGTTTCAGAAAAATTGCTTGAGGTGGTTTGACTACAGCTTGCTAAAAATACAACCAGCAGAGGAAAAAAAAGAAATTTTTGGAGTGGCATATGTTTTACCCCACATACGGGAATGGTAAATGATCATTTTTTCATGTAGTACAGAGATGCTTTAAAACAACAGGATCTTACTTTTTAGTAAGAAGTGGTCCTCTAAAGCCATCACATATAAGTAAACAGGTATATAACTGTTGGTTTGCAAAGGAGTAGTTTCTTTTGAAAGTAACGTTCTGGCATGATGATGCAGGTAATAAAAAGTCGAACCGGAAGGGACCGTCTCCGTAGGAGGCGGGTATTTCTTATCATTTTGCTGTCTGTATTTTTGGTTTCATCCTTTGCTACAGCCCAAACATGCAGTTGTGCTGGAGCGCCCCTTATCAGTTCGCAGTCATACATGGCGGTATCAAAAGGGAATTTGCTGGTGGGGTTGACCTGGGAGCACAATAATATTTCAGATTTATATAATGGAACTCAGGAACTAACCAACCGGAGCCAACAGCGAATCACGAACACCGCGCTGCTGGAGGTTAATTATGGGCTGAGTAATCATTTTTTCGTGACGGGCACGCTTACATTTATCAACAAGCAAAGAACGACTGGACTTCAGAATTCCAGCGGAGAAGAGACGACTTCAACACAGGGGATTGGCGATGGTCTGTTGATGTTGAAATATAATCTGCTTAATCAAAGTCTCTGGAATCCATACCAGCTAAGCGTGGGGGCAGGGGCTAAAATACCAATTGCAAAAACCTCATTGCAGTCGAATGGCTTATCGCTGAATGCCGATATGCAACCCGGCACCGGGGCCTGGGATGGCGTAGGCTGGTTTTTGTTCTCAAGGACTTTCAGATCTGCCAATATAAATCTACATATGAATGGTAGTTACCGATCAACCGGCACGAACACGCGATTCAATGCCTCTGACCGGTACAAATTTGGGAATGAATTTGTATCTGTTCTAGGGGTATCCGGACCGATGGCTGATAGGTTTTCCTACAGTATCATTGTTAAATATCGAACGACCAGCTCTGACAAACGCAATGGAAATGTGTTACCCAATACAGGAGGAGAGTGGCTGAATTTCAGGCCGGGAGTTGGGTACCCTTTGTCGGACCGGTTAAGCATTCAGCTTAATGGAGAAATTCCGCTCTATCAGAATTTGAAAGGAACGCAGCCAACAACTTCATACATCCTGTCAGGATCTCTGTTCTTTTATTTCAATAAATCGGAAACGGGATTTAACTATGGGCACCCCGGTTCCAGATAAATGATAATGAAGTTCTTGTTTCATAGGCTGGGTTAGTGTACACCGCCTCAACTTCTAAATTTGGTTAACTGAAAATGATGATTAATAGAAGACCTGAGAAACAATATCATCATCGATTATTGTTGGAACTTCTCTGTATCATTGCTTGTGTTGGATACCTTTTGTCTACCCCCATGTCGGCTTCTGGTCAAGGGCGAATAGATGACGAAAATTTGAAATGGTATAGTTTCAGTGAGGCCGCCCGACTCGCAACGGTGAACCATAAAAAGATACTTCTTTTCATGGAGGCAGACTGGTGTTCGGTATGCAAGAGAATGAAAAGGGAGGTCTTTGCGGCCAGAACTATCCAAACGTTTTTAGAGAAGCATTTCTACTATGTACGGATTAATATCGATTCTGGTAAAAAAATGGTTTTCCAGGGTAGGGCAGTGACGCAAAGATCGTTTAGCAAAAAAATGAAAATGCAGGCAACACCAACAGTTATTTTTTTGGATCAAAATAAGTCAATTATTGGCAGTAAAGCCGGATTTATGAATAGGAGTGTGTTTTTGAAGTTGTTGCGCTATATTCAAACAGAAGCTTATTTGAATCTTTCCTATGAAGAATATTAGCAGATCCAATCCGGTTTCGAGAGTTCTCTGTGGATTGAAAGAAGCAGTTCGACTGATGGAGTAGGAGGGATCAATCGTGAACCCGTGATAATGATGTTATGCTTCATGTCTGTGACCAGGCCAGGGCAATCTCTACATAAGCTGCTACATCGAGAAGATGCATAAGCCGTAGCCCCATCTTTTTAGCACTGCTGGTGGGTTCCTCAGGGACCGGGCTGTGGCCGGGTTATCCCGCAATTTATCTGTAGATTCTATTTACAGCTTTCCCTATTGATGAATGGTAATATCTCCTCTTGTAATTTCCATAGTTGGATTGGCATCATCGGCATTCCCCTGGTTGGTGTCATAAATTATCCCCGTTTCATCCCAGATCTTTATTCGTATTTTGTCGCTCTCATTCCCTTCGTTCAAAGAGCCATCCACAGCGCTGATCAGGAAGGAACAGATGCCGGCATTCCCATTAACAGTACCGGATCCCTTCAGGAGTGCTTTAGCCCCGTCTACCACCAGCCAGTCATGGGAGGAGCTGTGGAATTTGAAATCTCCTGTTTCAAATACAAACCGGATGGTTCCGTTTGGTGTTTGGAAGCGCGGCTGATATTTGGATACGATCTCGAATTTCATGCCCCCTGACAGGCCGGGGGCACCCGGATAGGCACCGGCGGGGGAATCGATCCAGCCACTACCGGTGAGGAAGCTGGTGATCGATAGTGGTCTTTCTATAAGTTTATACAGGTAGATATCCCAGTTGCCATTGCGAAAATCTTCCCATACAATGTTGTTACCGGAGATGACTGGACTTGCTGGCAAAGCCTGATCCGTGGTGATACGATATTCGGTGTCAGAGATCAGGTTATACAAGTAGACGTGCCAGTTGCCGTCTCGATTATCTATCCAGACAATACGGTTTCCTGAGATGGATGGATTCATTTGCGATGCCGGATCATGGGTGATGCGCGATTCAGTACCGGTAGTCAAATTATACAGGTAGATGTCCCAGTTGCCATTACGATTATCCATCCACACAATATGTTCTCCGGAGATGGAAGGATGATATTGTTCCGCGGGGTCAGAGGTTACAGGCAACTCGGTTGCAGCATCCAGGTCGTACATATAGATATCGGGGGCACCATTTCGATCATCTATCCAGGCAATGCGTCCTCCGGAGATAGAGGGAAAGTATCTGCCTGCACGACTGGTGGCAATGAGTGATTCGGTGGCTGTGGTCAGGTTATGCCGATAGATGTCCACCTTGCCGCTGCGATCATCTTCCCATACGATTTGATTGCCCGATATAGCGGGGACAAACTGACCCGCCGGATCAGTGGTAATCTGAAATTCGGTACCGTTGGCCAAATTATACAGGTAGATATCTGCATTAAACGTAGATTCACCGTTTTCGTGGTTGCGTTCATCGACCCAAACAACACGACCGTTGGAGATGGCCGGCTTACCCTGTTGTGCCGGATTGGTGGTGATACGCGATTCGGTGGCCGTGGACAGGTCATAAAGATAGATGTCTCCGTCACCGCTTCGGCTATCCTCCCACACGAGGTAATCGCCCGATATGGCCGGGGCAACTTGATGCCGTAGATCAGTAGTGATCTGTATTTCCGTTCCCAATATGCTCATTGTTCGGGCGAAAGATCTTTGCACTGAGACTGAATCGAGGCTGTCAGCATCCATGGTAGCTGAGAGAATAGCATTGGATTTGTCACAGCTGGTAGCGCTGCTCAGCACAAGCAGCAGTAATATAACGCCCGTTAGGGCTTCGGCAGTTTTGGATAAGATTGGTCGTATGATCATTGGAATCCCTTGATATGGTAAAAGAGCTCTCTAAAACCGGAGTGCAGTTGTATATTTGTTCACTTAACCCGGGTATAAACAGATGGTTATGGATTAGAAATTATGTTAGACAATTGAAAAGAAATACAAAATGGGAGTATTGACAAGATGCCTGTAAGGATTTACCCGTCTTGATGTAGTGCTTGACAAACAGTCCTGAAATAAAAATTTCCATCATGGGTTATTGGTTCATGCCGTCGTTGTAAGGTGGAAAGAAAACAGTATTGATGCGGGAAGGGATACGACTGGTAGGGAATGGCAGAAAGTTGTTTTCTTTTCCTGGTCCGGTATCTGCGGGTGGATAAGCTTCAGCATTTGTCCGTAAGGAGTAAAATAAGCTGTTACTGTGTTGCTCCCATTTATTAGGCGTGTTCAAATTGAAGTGCGATATATGGTGAACCACTGATTGACGTCCGGTTCTTTAAAAAGGGATCAAGGGGTGATACGGATGATCATTATGCCACTTTGGGAAGTAAGGGTACTGCTGATGATCGGCGGGTTTGAGGGCCGCAAGAAGAAGCACTCGTAAATGAGAAGATGGCAAAGCGAAGCAAGGCAGGTATAGCCTGAAGGGAAGGGTGAGATATTAATATAGAAAATGCGGATCAGCAGCTGCCGGTGACAGTCTTGAAATAGAATGTATGGAGAAATAGTATTTTGAAGCTGCTTCATATTTACTGGTTCGAAAGAGAGCGTGCATTTGGTTGTGATCTATACGCCAGGTACTGATTTTAGGGGATAAGTTCCAGAGGATATGTTGTTGGTAAGCCTTTTGTAAATGAATGACAGGTACTGCCTCAAGGATGTGGCAATGATCTGGAGACGATGGCTCATGTGCTGATGAGATAGTCGTTATGACAAGGGGCAGAGAAAGAAAAGATCGTGGAAGGAAGGTATAACAAAAGCCCTGCCGCGGCAGAGCTTTCTTTGAATAACTGTTATCAATATACGATGATGGGCCTATACAGAACAAGTTTTTCTATGATAGCCTAATTAATATATGACTAATATATAATTAATAAATAGGTGATATAACTTTAATCATTAGCTAATAATAGACGCTTTGCATATGGAAGAACCCATTTTTTGCCCGTTTTCCTCTCATTTAGAGCGCAAACCGGAGGTGGATGGTTATTCCTGATAACAAGTCCCCGCTTGTTATGTCCTATTGATACTACGGAGAAAGTTGATGATGATATCAAGTCTACCAGCCAACTTGTTGACAGTAATGCGGGTAATGTTGGTTCAAGTTTGAATAAAGAGGAGAGGGAAAAGCGATTGGTTGGGGAAGACCAGTAGCGTGTTCAACCCAGCGCATCCCGTAGACTGGTGCAATAACACCATAGGTTATACTGCCTGAGACCTGTATTGTTGTTTTGCGTAGTAATTATCTATTTGCTTGAAGGCGGCTTCCAGTGCACCCTCTCTAAATGGTCCGGTGGCAAATATTTCCTTTTCCCCATTAGCAAACGTAACAAATGTTATTCCGGCCATTCTAAACCGTTGCTCTTTGACCTTATAGAATCCCCTGTAACTGCCTTTTACGTAATACTCTCTTAGGCGCAGATGAATGTCTGACATGTGCGATAGTAATTTACTGATGAGCTTATAATTTACGAAAGTGTAAAGCTTACACTTTTAAACAGATGTAGTAAAAAAGATGATTTCTATGTGGTGTATTATACTACACTAAATCAGGAAAAAAACAGATTGGCTGGCTATATTTTTTCCCTTGATGATAGTAGGTTTTGCATGGTGATAAGGTGCAGGGCTGTTTGGGGAGCTCTCCAAGCACAGTATTCGGTTTTGAGAGAGGAAGATCAGGGGGGAGTGGTTCCGTCTCTAATACCATTCTGATACCAAAAAATTTTATGCTTTTAAAAAGGCAAAACATATTCAGAATATAAAAAGCCTCACAAGTCTATAATATAATGACTCGCAAGGCGTTAGGAGTACCCGAGGCCGGACTCGAATATCGGTTACTGTTCCAACAGCTTTACTGATATTATGCCTTAATTAGCTTAAAAAGACGTTTTTGGTCATTAAGTCAGTGAGTTTATTGGACTAATAACAAAATTTGTTTTACCATTGTTGTCCCAGATAACTAAATGGTAAAACATGGCTACGACAATAAACTTCTATTTAAGAACCGAAAGAACGAATGCACGTGGTGAATCTCCTATATATATCCGCGTAACACACAATCGAAAGTCCAGCATTTATAGTATCGGCATTGCCGTCCAAGCTAAGGACTGGAATGAAGACAAGCAACGGGTAAGAAGAAGTCATGATTCATATAAAAAAATGAATCATGAAATTGACCGAATGTTTACTAAAGCTCAAAACAAGATGCTGGAATTACGGGCTGAAGATAATGTAAGTGCAAAGTATATCATTAACGTCCTCAAAGGTTATGAAGCAAAAAATTTCTTCACTTATGGAGAAGAATATATCGACCGGTTAGAAGAAAGTGGTTCTGTTAGGCTTTCCAAACAGACTAACGTGATTGTTAATAAGATTGAAAAGTTCTACGGTGATAAGTCTCTTTTACTTAATGAGGTTGACAATAAATTCCTTAGCGGTCTTCAATCCTATATGAAGAAAGAATGTAAAAATGCACCTAATACCATTCGAAAAGATCTTGAGCGACTAAATCGGTTATTTGAGGAAGCAAAGAAAGATAACCTTATCAAGTCTAATCCCATCGATGATTTTGAACTTCCTAAAAGACAGAAGTCAAATAAAACGGCATTAACTCTCAAACAGATTAAGGATATAGAAAAACTCGACCTCAAAAAAAGTTCCCGCCTCTGGCATACTCGTAATTACTTTCTATTTAGCTTTTATAATGCAGGTATTAGAGTTGGAGATTTAATGAAACTGAAAAGAGAGAATATTTTTATATCAGATGAAGAAATTCGCTTAAGATATCTGATGAATAAGACGAGAACAAACACTAAGCCTAAATGGAAAAATATTAAACAACTTCCCCAGGCAATTGAAATACTGGAACGCTATAATTTTCAGGATAAAGATCCTGAAGAATATTTATTCCCAATATTAGACACTTCTAAAAATTTGCAAGATCCATCAGTATTTGATCGAGATAAGCAAAGCAAGACTGCGATGATGAATCGAGATTTAGATGACATTGCCGGATTAGCAGATATTGAAGAAAATGTAACTACTCACATTGCCCGACATTCATTTGCCAATTTTGCTCGAAAGAAGGGGATGAGTCTTTACAGTATTTCTAAAGCCTTAGCTCACAGTAATCTTAAAACTACCGAACAGTATCTAAATTCTTTTGATGAAGAAATGCTTGATAACGAAATGGAAGAATTATTTAATTAATGGATAATGAGTATTAAAAAATTATTTAGAGCCTTTAAACTTTGGCACTATAAGAAAGCAAATGGCGTGGGAAGCTATCTGCACGATCAATATTTAACAGTTCTTCATTTCATTTATGAAACTGAACGTGTTAAGCTGATTAAAGCAAAAAAAGAGAATCTAAAAAGTGAAGACTACAATATAAGTTTACCGGAATTACTTTTTAGATCTACTATACTATTTCTTTTAGTTTGGATAGGAGCTCAACATGAAGACATTTATCAATATTTAAAATGGGTTATCTATCCCATTCTGGGTGGACTACTATCCATACCTCTCTATTTTTTATTCGAATACATATTTGATAACAAAAAACCTATAACAGATAATCAGCTTATCTTCCAAAGAATAGTTTTCATTAAACTGTTTATAACAGGTTCATTCTATAGCCCACCCAATAAGGAAAACAAAGAACCGCTATATATAAAGTTTTCACTATATATAGCAATGGTATTTGTAACCATTACAATGCTATTTTTATCCCTTCTTACCAATAAAGACTTAAAGGTGTTGTTATATAAGTTTGCAACTTTGGGTCTTCAAAATAATGACAATCAAGTTTTATTTGAATTCACAAATAGTAAGAAGTATGACTTGGAAAAAATCGAAACCCGATTAAAGAAGTTTGCTTTAAATGAGTTGGGATATACAAAAAAGGGCAAAACCAAAAAAAAGCCTTATTTAAAGAAAGAGGACTACCCAAAAGCTAAAGCCATAGCTGAAAATATTGCGGTTAATCCAGAGGTTCGCACATATACTGAATTTTGGGTAAGATTAAAAGAGGCTATAAATAAATCCAAAGAAATAAATAATAAAACAATAGGTTCGGAAGACACTTTAAGACAATATGATCCCTTTAATAATTATATTAAGGATGTACTTAATAAAGTAAAGCCTAAAAAAGATTGAATTTATGGATTTATTGTAAATCCTGTCCTATCCCATCCAATAGGCTGAATTTGGTTACGAACTTCAATCCCAAAACGTAACTAAATCAGCTATGCAAGCCTACGTATCAACAAAAGAGGAATTGCAAGAAGCAGTCGCAGAGGCGGTTGCAGAAATTATCGATGAAAAACTCCCTTCTATAATAAGAAAGGCCAACAGAAGTGAATGGCTCACTACTAAAGAGTTAAGAGAGCTTACAGGTTGGTCCTACAGGTCGCAAAAGCACCTCCGGGATACCAAACAAATTCCATTCTCGCAGCACGGTCGGAAGATTGTATACCCTACTGAGGGAATAGAAGAATTTCTTCGAAACAATGAAATCCAGCCCAAGAAATCAAACAAATAGGCTGGTAAAATGAGAAGTAAAACACAAGGCAATTCCATACAATCATTTGATTTGGTTAAAGGAAAAAGGAATAATCCATACAGTATTCTATACGTACCACGTATGTTTGCTCAGCATCCCTTTCCAAAATCAAATTTAGACAAAGATTCTTATTGGACTGTTAATGGAGATAAGGTTTTAATACTAGTCTCAGGTCATGATTATAGTCCTAAAGAAAAAAGGACTATACCTGTCGGGTTACCTTTCGGAATGATTCCAAGGCTTCTCATTCTAATGATTACAACTAGAGCAGTATTAACAGGAAAGAGAGAAATAAAGTTATCCCCAAATATTTCTCAATTTTTGAAAATGATTGGATATGAAGTTTCTGGTGGTGAGCAAGGTTCTTTGTCTCAACTATATGTACAGCTTAAAAGGTTATTGAATTGTAGAGTTTCCTATCAACATTACAAAGATATAGATAATCCGATGCAAGGGCAGTTTAAACGTGACATGGGGCCAATTGATGAAATGGAGTTCTGGGAAGCGACTTATGACGAAGAAAGTAATCGCTTAAAAGATATTCGTATAAAACTACATGAACATTTTTACCGGGAAATAATGAACCATGCATTTCCAGTAAAACAGGAAGATGTCAATAAGCTTCGTCCATCAACCTTAGCTTTGGATCTCTATCTATTTCTTTGCCACCGGGTCTTCAATTTAAAAAGGGATACCTATATCTCTTGGAAAGATTTGAATAAACAGTTTGGTTCAAACTATGCAAATCATCTCGATTTTGGCAGCCGGGCAAGAAAGTATTTGAGAAAAATTAAAAGCGAAGTCTATCCACAGGTAAACTTTGCTTTTGAACCAGGAAGATTGGTCTTAAAAAAATCACCAACACCCGTAAAAAAGTTATCCACAAATAGCCGTTGATATGAAAAGTTATCTACGAATTAACTGTCACAACGATTTTTAAATTTACGAATTAACTGTCACAGCTTTAGGTCGATTTACGAATTAACTGTCACACTTCCTATAGCTTTTACCTGTAGTTATTTATACCTGTAGTTAGCAGGGGCTGGAATGTGGAAAACTCATAGACCTTAATAATTACTCGTAATACAAATATTAAAACCAAGAATTGATATAGCCTCCATGTTAAAAACAGGTTTAGATACGGACATAACTTATGGTTCTGTTAAAAGACTGGAAGCAGTATATGAGTTTGAGAAAGAGTTGTACTAATAGATTTTAACCATAGGTAAATGACAAATTATTGAGATTCGCTATGCTTATAACGAATAAATAAATGATCTAATGATTGAAAATACACTTAAATAATGATAGCCAGCTCTGTGTTACGTATTACATATCGATTCGGGTACCGAATTCGCCATGTATACCTAACACCACTGGCCAATTCGCAGCTTGCCTGCGGCAACTGCTCAAAGTAAAACTTCAACTGCAAAGCGGCTATTAGCTGAAATAAGATCTTGTATTCTATGACTGAAAAGTCGAAGATATTATCCATTCGTTTTACTCCTAATGCACTGGACTGGATCGTCCGGCAAGCCCGGGAAGTGGGTGTTTCAAAGGGCCGGTATATACGAAAGGTCGTACTCGGAGAACTGCCCCCGGCCAAGGTTCCTTTTGGGACCAACCAGCGATCCCTTAAGCTTGCTGATGATATTACCCACAGGGAAATGCGACGGATGGTTTTTCGACAATTGCCCATGGTGGGAAACAACCTGAATCAACTCACAAAAAAAGTTAACTGCGCAGATGAGTTCACAAAACAAGAACGGGAACAAATTATGATTGACATTAAGGTCTGTCGGCAAGATTTGGACCAACTATCCATTAAAATAATGGAGGCCATCTTATGACCGGTGCAGAGGTAAGTTTGGGGAGCCATTTTAGTGGGGCGTTGTGGTATGGACTGGAGAAAGATAAAAGCCGGGTGGAGTGGATGGAGTTTTGGAACGTAAGTACCCACAGCGTGAAGGGGGCGGCCATGGAAATGCAGGCGGTGGCAAGCCAGTCAAGGTGCGAGAAGCCTGTCTATCATACGTCCCTGAACTGGGCCCCGGAGGATAACCCGACCGAGGCCGAAATGCGGGAGGTGGCCCACCGGTATTTGGAGCACATGGGATTGGATAGGAACCAAGTGCTGCTGGTTGCCCATAATGATACGGATCATCCCCATGTTCACATTATGGCCAATCGCGTGTTTCCGGATGGACACCCCAACCAGCACAGGGCATGGGAACTTGATACGTACAATGGTCAGGGGCGGGAGCGGAAGGTTGACAAGTTCCATAACCAACGGGTCCAGGAGTTCCTTGAAGGGGTTGAAAAAGAGTACGGCTGGCGAGAAGTTGGGGGGAAATATCGAGCTACCGGAAAGGAGAAAACGGTGGGACGGAGCCTGAAAGATCACGAATACCACCGGGAACAGCGCAATAAGGAGATGGCCGCTGGGATGGGAATAGACCCAGAGAAGATTGACGGGCGTGCGGTATTGGAACGGGCCAAAGAGATTACCGACGAGTTGTTTCAAGCAACATCTTTTCGGACGTTTGACGAGGCATTGTCAAAGCGAGGACTATGGTTGGATATGGCCCGAAATAAAAAGGGCATGATTATTTGTGGGGGAACTCAAGATACGATTAAGGCCAGTTCCATTTCCCGGCAATTATCCGGTCCGCAGTTAGAGAAGAAGTTTGGACGATCATTAAAGAGTTATGTCTATGAGCGAGAACAGCAGCTGAAAGAGCTCGACGGAATGGTGCTGGCTGTGAATTGGCGAAGTGGAATGATCGAGGAGGAATTGCAAACACTTGAAATGATCTTAAATCAAAATCACAGATCAGCTGAAAAGCAGGTTCGGAAGCTGAAAAAGCTTGATGAGGGCTTTACCCGCGAGATTAAGAGGGAATATGAGCTATTCGATATGAAATGGGATCAGGCCTTTGAGAACGGCAAGGCCGCCCGCAGAGCCTTCAATAAAAAGATGCATGGGAAACCTATGGAGGAATGGGTGCCGGAGGGCCAGGACCGCCTCAGCGAGAATCCTGAACAATTTGGGGCTGTGAGAGAGCCAGGGGTTGTTACTCAAATGAGCCGGGACCTTCAAGAAATGGAGCGGCTGGCCGGAGAGTACCAAAAGTATTTCACTGAAGGGCTTAGTAAGGAGGATCGGCAGGCCCTTATTGAACATGCCCGCCACAAAGCCAAACAGCTAGTGTCCTCTATGCAACGGGTAGACGCACAAATATCACAACACCTGCGGGAGCAAATGAACGATCCGGACGTTTATCGGGCTGTCAGACGGGGCTATAATGAAGCCCTATCCCTTTGGCGGGCCGTGAGCCAAATACAAAAGGCTTACAGGAACATGGATATGTCTGACAACCAGATAAGCCCGCTGGGACGAAATCCGGAGCTGGACGGGAAGATGGCCGAGGCGATCAAGGTCTTAGATCAGAAACTAGATGGATATTACGCCGATCCTACCAAGGCGCGTGTTGCGCTTTGGGATATTATGTGGGACGATAAAAGCAAGGAAGTTGAAGCTAT
Source organism: Fodinibius sediminis (assembly GCF_900182555.1). Classification (GTDB taxonomy): domain Bacteria; phylum Bacteroidota; class Rhodothermia; order Balneolales; family Balneolaceae; genus Fodinibius; species Fodinibius sediminis. The sequence continues at coordinate 303,488 of NZ_FXTH01000005.1, forward strand.
GATTGTCAATTCCGATGAATTTGGTGTTCGGAAAGGAAATATCACCAGAGGGGAGTTAAAAGAGGCATTACAAGCCCCAAAGCAGATACGCAAGGAGTTTAAAGGATTTCTCAGTGAGTTGGAACCGGACCAGGTCGAAGCCTATTTCCGGCATTTGCCGGAAGCCATGAAAGCCCGGTCCTCCGAGCATTTCCAGGCCCTTAGCCCGGCCGCTGTAACAGGGCTGGAACTTGTGAAGTCAAGCAGTCGGTGGCTGTCCCGCGCCAGCGGGACCGAAGCCGGGAGAGCGGTGTTCTCGATGTCCGCGCGAGCTGTTAAGGTATCAGCCAGTATTGCCATGATGCTCAAGAATCCCGCTATGGGAAGTCTGAGCCTGGCCAAAGGAATTATGAAGGATGCTATACAGCAGGCTAACGGGCCAGAGCGGAGGAAAGACCTGGGGCTCGATCGGTAAGACATTGGCCTACCGTAGCCCGATACACTACAACCACTACATGAACTACAAACACTAACGAAAATACGGATATGAATACCTGCATTGCTGTTACCAATCAAAAAGGCGGGGTGGCCAAAACCACCACAGCCGTAAACCTCGCGGCCGGGCTACAGCGGCTGGGGAAATCGGTATTGCTAGTCGACTCGGATCCCCAGGCTAATGCGACCTCGCACCTTGGCATTGATCGCAAACGCCTGCAGAAGACCCTGGATAACCTGTATTATGAATCGCAGCTGGATATTTCGGAGGTGCTGATCGCGCGCAACGGATTTATTGGGATGGACGTGATCCCGGCCGGAGAGCCTTTGGCCTATGCCGAGCAGAAACTCAGCGGCGTACCAGTTAAAGAGACCCTGCTTTCGGAGCGACTGGACGAAATCAGCGAGGATTATGATTATATCCTCATCGATTGCCCGCCCAATTTGGGATTTCTGACGATGAATGCCCTGGTGGCAGCTACCGATATGTTGGTGGTCATCAAGCCGGAGTATTTCGCCCTGGAGGGCCTAATGCGTATATCGGAAAAAGCCAACATGATTAAGCAGCGGATAAATCCTCAGTTGAACCTATCGGGATATCTACTTGCCAACTACGACGGCCGCAAAAACCAGCATAAAGCCATCCGAAATGCGGTTAAAGAAAATTTTCCGGGCAAGATATTCCAGACAATCATCCGGACCAATGCCCGGTTAAGCAATGCCACCTCTCAGGGGCAAACGATTTTTGAGTATGACCCTAAATCCCATGGAGCTACCGATTACCTAAACCTATCCAAAGAAGTGGAGGAGCGTTATGGCCGATGATGAATTTAATATTGATGAGCTGATATCCAGCGACGATGTAGCAGGATCCAATACACGTAAGACAAATAATACATCCACTACAGATAACTCCGATTCCAGCCTGCACCCGTTTTCGGTGCGACTGGATCAAGAGTATGTGGATATCATAAAAGCGCTGGCTTGGTGGAAGCGGATTAGCCAGCGAGAATTTATAGAGAACTGTATTAATTATTCACTAGAGAAAATGGATGAAGATCACCTTGAAACAATTTTAAACAGATTTAACAAAGAAGGTTAATTAAATCAGGTAGTTGTAGATTATGAATTGAGCTGTAGAAGAAGAACTTTTTCAGAGTAGTCACCGATCATTTGGTTATTTCATATTACATGTAATTGATCATTACAAAGAAGCCTATGAAAAGAACAAAGATTTTATAAACAGCAAGGTAAAAAGGCTAATCCTATAGCACTTGCCAAATATGGTGTCTGAACACATCATCGAGTATTTAAAAAACAGGGCGAATGGATAAGCCTACTTGAATTACAACAATGCAATGACCCCTTGCAAACTATTCAATACCAGCGCTTTAATGGTAAATTTGCATATGTTGAAAGTGTTCGGGCTTATAGGCCATTGTAGGACAACGTGAATGGTACGGAGCTAATGAAAAGTATTTATGATAAAATCGAAGAAAAGCGAATAAAAAGAGCTTGGAATAAAAAAATTATTTAGAAATGTATGGTGATCATGAAGAAGAGTTGAAATTGGACTATGAACGGGTGTGTAAACTGAAGTAGTCACGATGAAATCTGACAGTTTAGTTAGATTAGAGTATCCAACAACCTAATCACTAAACGCAGACTCACCATGACTACGCAAGACAA
>NZ_FXTH01000006.1 GCF_900182555.1 Fodinibius sediminis
GCGCAACGAAATTCCGGTCAATTCGGCCGTTTCAGTCGCGGTTAAATCCAACGAAAAACATCGAATTAAATGCCGAAATTTGGCCTCAGAAATTCCCCAGCGCTTGTAATACTTGTTATTCATTGTATAGCAATATGTTACAAACTTTTATAACATGCTATACTTCATAAGACCCTAAAAAAATAAGATAAAAGAGGGTCGAATCGCGCGGCTCATGCAACTGCAATCGTTCCTGATGGTCGAAAGCGAACGATCCGCAAACTGCCAAAAGGAAAATACGCTCTATAATATTTCACAAAAAATAAGGAATGAAAAGAAGATTCTTATTTAATTATTGATAAAAATAAACAATTTCATTTCATTAGATTGATAGTTGATTGCCCTGATAAAATAAACTTGTTGTCAACGGCAATATTATCGTCTCTGTATCGATTATACCTGGTAGGGGGGGAGTGGTTCGCCAAGGATTGTATTCGGCGCCGCTCAACCCGTTCAGAAGACCGACCAGGGAATTTGCTGACACAGAATGTGACAAAGAACCTTCAAATTTAATACTTAAGTTGTAAAATCTTTTATGTCGAAGAACAAACAAAGCCGTCGTGAATTTCTTTCTACTGCTGCATGGAGTGCTGTAGGCACTATTGGTGCAGCCGGGCTCCTGAGCAATTGTGCAAGTACGAACCCCATCAAGGAATTGCAGGAAGATACTCATCTTTCGCTATTGAGAGAAGCTCCCGACGGAGAACCATTGCGGGCCGGTTTGGTTGGCTGTGGCGGACGGGGCTCCGGAGCTGCCGTTAATTTCGTAGATGCCGGACCGAATCTGGAGATTGTGGCCCTCGGGGATGTTTTTGAGGATCAGCTTCAGAAGTGCAGGACCATGCTCAAAAAGGCACGAGACATTGATGTGCCGGAGGAAAATTGCTATAGCGGTTTTGACAGCTACAAGCAGGTCATCGATTCAGGAGTGGATATTGTCATTTTTGCCACACCGCCTCATTTCCGTCCCCAGCATGTTGAGGCAGCGATAGAGGCCGGTAAACATGTGTTCCAGGAAAAGCCGGTTGCGGTTGATCCTGTGGGTGCACGACGGATGATGGCAACGACCAAGAAGGCAAAAGAGAAGAACCTGTGCATGGTCAGCGGTACCATTCGCCGGTATCAGAAAGATTTTATCGAAACACAGCGCAGGGTGGCCCAGGGACAGATAGGTGAGATTGTCGGGGCTAATATCATTCGCAACGGCGGCGCGATCTGGTGGGTCGAACGAAAGCCGGAATGGAGCGATATGGAATATATGCTGCGCAACTGGCAGAATTTCAGCTGGCTCTCGGCCGATCACTATGTCGAGCAGTTCATCCATGAGCTGGATGTTATGAACTGGTTCGTGGATGAGTGGCCGGTCAAAGCGATTGGCTATGGCGGGGCGATGCACAATCCTTCAGGCAACAAATTCGACCACTTCAGCGTGGAGTATGAGTACGCTGATGGAAAGAAGACCCACTGCTCCACCCGGCAGATCAATGGATGTGACAATTCCAAGACACAGCATATTACCGGAACAAAGGGATATGCTGACGCAACGGGATCGCTCTACAACCATGATGGCGAACTTATTTGGGAGTACCCTTATCCCGAGGATGGCGATACCGAGTCCATCTGGCAGGTGAAAAACCCTTATGTACAGGAGCATATTGAATTGGTAACGGCCATCAGGACCGGTAACTATATTAATGATTCGGAGACCCAGGTTAATTCCACGCGTATGGCACTGATGGGGCGCATGGCGGCCTATACCGGCAAGGAAATCACCTGGGATGAGGTGCTGAATTCCGACCTCAGCCTTGGACCCGACGCCTATGAATTCGGTCCGGTCGAGGGCATAGCGCAGCATCCGCCGGTGGTTGGATCTTCTACTTCGTCGGTCGAACGGTATGCCTGAGACTACCGGCAGCCGGGCCATACTGCAGGATATGACATAACAACAATATCAAAATAAGCAACGGGGAGTGATATGGACAGAAAAGAGTTTGCCAAACAAGCACTGTGGGCTTCTGCTATGGTAGCAGCAGCTCCGGTAGCGGGACGGTCGCGAGAGAGGTCATCCCTGCTCGAAGAGGCCGGCCTGTCGTTCAGGCCGCTATTCAACGGCAGGGACCTGAGCGGATTTGTGGATGTTAACACATCAGAAGATACCTGGTGGGTGGAAGACGGCATCCTCAAAGCCACCGGTGAGCCGATAGGGGTGATCCGTACCGAAAAGCAATACCAGAACTTTATTCTGGATATTGAGTGGCGACATATGGAGCCCGGCGGCAACTCCGGGGTCTTTGTATGGTCCGACGGCACGCCCTACAAAGACAATCCATATCCCAAGGGCATGGAAGTGCAGATGCTGGACACTCAGTGGGCGGAAATCAATGACCGGCCGGTGGAATATGTTCACGGGCACCTGTTTCCGGCGATGAACCTGGAAGGCACCATTCCGGACAATCCGTCGGAGATTGAAGGGCGAAGCTATGCACTTGAAAACAGGGTGAAGGGCACCGGCCAGTGGAACCGCTATATCGTGGTCTGCGTGGATGGCACCATCAAGCTGTCTGTCAATGGCAAATTTGTCAACGGCATTCGCTCCACGGAGCGCAAGAAGGGTTACATCTGTCCCGAATCGGAGGGGGCGGAAGTGCACTTTAGGAAAATCGATATCATGGAACTCCCCGATGGTGTCATCACCCCCGACCAGGCGGCACCGGTTGTGGATTGATCGGATCGGCTGATCACTGATGCCGGGACTCCGGCAGGTGGCCAGCCTTTTTCTTACCCTCAGCCCAGAGGCGGTATCTGTCCCCGCAGTTCCCCTCTCGTATGCTGCGTGCTCGATATATTGATGAACAGATCTCCCTTTTTCAGCAGGTTTTTCTGTATGTCACTCAGGGGAAATAGGTTATCCCTGGCTTTGATGACACCACCGGTACGTTCTTCGTTGGCCTCCACCTTGAGCCGAAAAAGCATATTTCCCGCCTCTCCCTTCTCTCCAACCATGATGTAGGCCCCGCGGTAAAATCCCTTGAGGTCAGAGAATTCTCCTTTCACACGCAGCGTATCCTTCTGGTAGGTGACGGTCACAAAGCCGGAACCGCTCGTTCGTACGGGCGGCTGGTGGTTGTAACCGGCCAGTATGACTCCCCTGGATTGCTGGGCTTGTATCGAGACAGGTATCAGAAAAAGGGTGATGAGCGAAGACAGTGTAAAGACGGTGAGTGCTGTTGTTTTTTTTGCTTCCATGATGTCCTCTCTTTTTTATTCTTGTCTTACTTCAATATAACAGAAATAGCAGTTAATTATTACGCCGGTGGTGGCTCATACGGGATAGATACCTGCTGATCTGTTTTGGCAACAGCCGGCACTACAAATCAAGAGGCAGTGACCAGGGAGGAGAAGAGTTGGACTTTGTGGGTATAGAACGCCGGTAAGAGGAGTATCAGGGGGAAGAAAAAACAACCGACACCACATACGACTGATCATGCTGGGGCAGCCCCGAAGGATTGGCTCGTTCAAAGACCAGCCGGCCCGTGCCGGTGTCGGGGGGCGCAAAGTTGAGGGTCGTCTCAAACGGGACAAACTGATCCTGCATCCATTCGCCCTGTGCTGCAGCGGTAGTTTTGGAGAGCAGGCTGTCACTGGAGCTGTAGAGGCTGATGGTAAACTGTCCTTCGGCATACCAGGGACCTCTTGCCTCCCCTTTTATCTGCAGCGGGGAGGTGACTTTAGCATCGGGCCGGGGCTCTTCTACCGTTATAATTTCACTGGCTGCTTTCTTTTGGTCAATGTTCTTGAGGGAGATCGACTGCAGAACCCGGTTGATGATCCGTGCGTCACGCTTGTTCCTGGTCCCCTCGCGGACAAAACGGTCACCGGCCGGGACATCACATTTCTCCATGGGAAGCTTTTCTCCTGTCTCCTCATCGAAGCAGGTGGTAAGGTGGTCTGATGTCTGTATCTGGGCAAAGATAAAGCCGGAATCCGACCATTGTTCGGGCGGGTTCCCGGGAACAATGAAATAGGCCCATGGGGTGCCGTCTTGGAGCAGGAGTATTTTTGATTTCACCGTGTCAACAGGAAAAGAAAGGGCTGGTGTATCTGCTGAGGAATGGAAAGAGGCGTACTGGCTGGCCGGGAGTTCCGTGCCGATGCCAGCGGGCCATACGGCAATATAAGAGCGTTTGGCATTCCCGTGAATATCCAGGGGCAGCGCCCGGCTCGTACTGTCATCATCTTTGAACAGGTTGATGGCCATGTGTTCGCCATCGGCTAACGGCTCTTCGACCAGGATCCAGGAGGAGGGCATGCGCAGTGCAATGTCGTATTCGGGATTGGAATACAGGTCATCAAGCGATTTCGTGGTGTCGGGGCGACTGGCCGGTGTGGGAGCGGGTTCCGGATCCGTATCTGAGCAGCTGACAGACAGGAAAAGCCCGGCTGTAAGGATGATCGCGCAGAATGTTCTTGGCAGCATAGAGAGGGTTTTGGAGCTTGCTATTACTTGATTTTTTATAGCTTTTGAAAGCGCATTATGTTCCGTGGGCCGGGGTGTCCCCCAATGGTTCCTCCCCCGGCTTTCCACAGTGTCGGCCGGGCTAATGATCATGTTGCGAGCTGTACCACCGTCCGTACAGGTGTCTGATAATGCACTGATCGTAAAAGTTGAAACCGAAGTCCCCCTTTTCCGTAAAGCAGAATAACTCGCAACTTTTCAGATCATTATCATTATGGGTTATCAAAAGAAACGAAAACGAGGATTTTGGATAAGTATCGTGGCCATTATTGTTCTTGGCGGAGGAGCCTTCTACTATTTATACGGCCGCACATCCGCCGAAGAGAACGAGGAACAGCCGTATGTGACGGCGGAGATAGGGACCATTGTTGAGAAGGCCCTGGCAGTGGGCACCATTGAGCCGGAAAATGAGATCGAGGTGAAGTCAAAGATCTCCGGGGTGGTGAGCCGGATTTTTGCCAAGGCCGGCGATTACGTCCGTAAGGGCGACCCGCTTATTGAGGTCAGCCCGGACCCCACGCCTCTTGAACTGGCCGAGGCAAAGCGGAATCTCGAGCGTACCGAAATTGAGGAGGCGAACCTGGCAAAAGAGCTGGCCCGCATGGAGACGCTCAACAGTCGTAATCTGATTTCCGATCGCCAGTATGAAGAGGTGCAGCAGCGGTACAACGACGTCAGGGTTCGCCTGCAGATTAACAGGGAACGCCTCGAACTGCTGGAGTCGGGACGCATTGTCGTGGACGACATGGTGATTGAATCGATTATCCGTTCCCCCATTGACGGCTATATCCTGGAGGAGATGGTTGATGCCGGGGAGCCCGTTGTTCCCCTTACCTCTTACCAGGAAGGTACGCCGCTGATGTCGATGGCCGGAATGGACAACCTGCTTTTCAAGGGGACAATCGATGAAATTGATGTGGGAAAGATAGCCGAAGGCATGCCGGTGGAGATTAAGATAGGAGCGCTCCCGGCCGACACGGTGCACGGGGAGGTGTCGTGGATATCGCTGAAGGCCATCGAAGATGAGAATGCGACGGTCTTCCCGGTGGAAATAAGCATTACGGATGCAGGCGGGGCCACGCTTCGTGCCGGCTACTCTGCAAATGCTGATATCATCATCAAGCGCATGGAGGAGATTATCACCATCCCTGAACGGGTGGTGACCATGCGAGATGGTCATGCTTTCGTCGACATCCCGGGCGATGAGGAGGGCAGTAGAAGGGAGAAGGAGGTTGAACTTGGATTAAGCGATGCCATAACGGTGGAAGTTAAGGACGGGCTGCAGGAAGGCGAAAAAGTGCTGGAACGACCCGAAAAAAGCCTGACGGTACGCTAACATACATTCTTACCATGATCCCATGTCTTTGATATCTTCTATAAACGATCTGATCCGTAACCTGGGCCAACAGCGCCTGCGCAGCTTCCTTACCATTTTTGGTATCATGTGGGGTACGGCCACCCTTATTCTTCTGCTGGCCTTCGGGGTCGGTTTCCGCGATCAGACCATCCTGAATATGCGGGGGATGGGGGACCAGATCGCCATTATGTTTCCGGGACAAACGACGATCGCTTTTGAAGGCTATGGAATTGGCCGCCCCATCCGATTTCGTGAGTCGGATGCCCGGTTGCTGGGCAACCAGATAGCTGATATCGATGTTGTGACCCCGGAGTACATGGAAAGCATGGAGATATCGTTCGGCAAAAAGCGCCGTAATTCATCCGTGGGGGGTGTCTACCCGGTTTACCAGGATCTGAGGAATATGTTTGAAAAGGCCGGCGGACGATGGCTCAACGAGGCCGATGTGAAAGAGCGGCGACGGGTTATCTTTCTGGGCAACCGGTTGGCGGAGAATCTCTTTGAAGAGGAAAGTCCTGTTGGGAAGCAGGTGGGGGTGCGCGGTACGCCTTTTACGGTGATCGGGGTACTGAAGGAGAAAATTCAAAATTCCTCCTATTCCCAGCAAGACCGCGACCGGGCCTTTATTCCCGCTACCACCTATTCAGCGATGATGGGTACAGACCGGCTCAACAATATACTCTATACTCCATCAGACCCCGCCCTGGCTGAAAGCATCAGAGACCAGGTGTATGAGGTCATGGGGCGCAAACACCGTTTCGATCCCTCCGACCGTGATGCCATCGGTATTTGGGACACCAATGAATTCTGGTCGTTCATCAATGTCATGTTCCTGGGGATCAACGGTTTCCTGGCGCTGATCGGTTTTTTTACGCTCGCCGTCGGTGGCATCGGGGTAGCCAATATCATGTTTGTGGTTGTACAGGAGCGCATGAAAGAGATCGGCATCCGCCGTTCTGTCGGGGCACGGCGGCATCATATTATGGGACAATTTTTCCTGGAGACCTTTATGATCATTGGCATCGGGGCGGCAGCGGGCTATGCCCTGGGATGGTTGTTGGTTCAGGCTACCCAAAATATTCCTATCAAGGACTTTGTGGGATCACCCTATTTCGCCCCTGAAGTGGGACTTATTGCCTTTGCCGTGCTGGGCCTGGTTGGTTTTGCTGCCGGGCTGCTGCCGGCCTGGAGAGCAGCACGGCTTGATATTGTTGAATGCTTGAGGAGATAAAGGAGGATACAAACTATGTGGAGAAATTTAATCAGAGAATTTATTGCAGACCTCGGTAACCAGAAGCTGCGGTCTTTCCTGACGCTGATTGCCATTGCGTGGGGAACGCTTTCAGTGGTGTTGCTTCTGGCATTCGGCCGTGGGCTGGGTACCAGCCTGATGGAGGGTATGCTTGGTGCCGGTAACCAGGTGATTATTGTCTATGGCGGGCAGACCAGCATGAATTATAAGGGGCTGGACATCGGGCGCCGCATCAGCTTCACCGAGGAGGATGTGAAAAGACTTCAGCAGGCTGTGCCGGGTATTTCTCACTCCAGCCCGCAGTACGGACGCTGGGGAGCACAGCTCCGGGCAGGGGATGTCATCACGAATACATACATGGAAGGGGTGAATCCAGATTTCGAAATTATGCGCACCATGTTTCCTGCAGCCGGTGGACGGTTTATTAATGAGCGGGATGTCGATCAGCAGCGGCGCGTTCTCTTTCTCGGTGATGAAATCGCCGAACAGCTTTTTGGGGAGGAAGACCCTGTTGGCCGGCAGGTCCGGCTCGATGATGTGCCGTTCACGGTTATCGGGGTTATGCAGCCCAAAATGCAGACGTCCATGAGTAATGGGCCGGATGCCGACCGGGCTATCATCCCCTATACAACCTTCCGCAATATCTATGGCAGCCGGAATGTGAATTCCATGCTTATCCGTCCCTCCGACCCCGCGTTACAGGAGCGTATAAAAACTGATATTGTGTCCATCCTTTCTTCCAAATACGCTTTTCATCCCGAAGATGAGCAGGCAATACCGATGTGGGATTTCATAGAGATGGAGGAAACAAACAGAAAAGTGGCCGTCGGCCTCGAGATTTTTCTCTTTACCGTCGGGTTGTTTACCCTCATCATCGCAGGGGTGGGCGTGGCCAATATTATGTTTGTGGTTGTGAAGGAGCGTACCCGGGAAATCGGCATCAAGATGGCGGTGGGAGCAAGGAAGGTTCATGTCATCACCCAGTTTATTTTTGAATCGCTGGTCATCTCCTTTTTAGGCGGTTTCATTGGCCTGGCCATCTCGTCGGCTATTGTTTACGGCGTACTGGCGCTCGACATGACAGAAGGAGCAGGCGCCTTTCTGGGCAAGCCTGAAATATCACAGCTGTCGCTCATCGTCACCGTCGGTGTACTTACCCTCATCGGGCTTGTCGCGGGCATCTTTCCGGCAGTCAAGGCAGCCCGTGTTGATCCCGTGGAATCCCTGCGGTATGAATGAGCGTGTGTGAGGCACCGGCTTGCCGCCCGGCATCGCAGTGTCAGGAGTTGATCCTTCTGAAGACGATAAAGGCTCTGTTATTTGATGTTCTTGGCAGCGGAGGCCCGTGGAAGCGTTATGCTGACCGATCCTTCAGCCAGGCTGCAAATTGGTCTGCAGACCTTGTGTTGAGGATGCGTCCTTTGTCAAATTTTCCCTTGCGGGCAATGCGTACCCCATATTGAATATAATCGATTCCCTCGATGCTGTGGGCGTCAGGGTTGATAGAAGAGAGCAGGTCCACTTCCTTCGCCTTGTCGCCGTGGCGCCAGTCCAGATCAAGCCGCCAGGGATTGGCATTGATCTCAATGGCGGTATGATGCTCGGCCGCCAGTTCAATCAGCCTGTTCATGTCGAGGCGGCTTCCATTGCGTTTCAGCAGGAGGCGTCCGGTAGGGTGGCCTACCATATGGGTGTAGGGATTTTCAATAGCCCTGCGGAACCGCTCCATCATTTTCTCCTGGGGAAGGCCGAGCGAGGAGTGCACGCTGGCAATGACCAGGTCAAAACCCTCGAGTATCTCGTCCTCATAGTCCAGGCTTCCGTCGCTCAGGATATCGGATTCGATGCCTTTGAAGATGCGAAAGTCCTTTCCTTCGGCTGAAAGCTCCTCGTTAAGCTGGTCAATCTCATCCCATTGACGTTTAATCTCATCCACGGAAAGTCCGCCGGCATAGGCCGCTGTCCGGGAGTGGTCGGTAAGGGCCAGGTACTCATAGCCGCGTTCCATGCAGCCCTCGGCCATCGCCCTGATAGAAAACTTCCCGTCGCTCCAGGTGCTGTGGGCATGCACCACGCCACGAATATCCTCTTCTGCTACCAGATCCATCGTCTCGTATTCTTCAAAAAAGTCCGCTTCCCCACGGTCTTCGCGCAGCTCGGCGGGGATGAAGTGCAGATCCAGCTTCTGGTAGATATCGGCCTCCGAGGCATAATCGATGGGCGCCTCAAAATTGGTATTACCTTCCTCATCCAGCTCAAACAGGCCGTACTCATTGAGCGAAAGTCCGCGTTGCCGCGCCCGCTGACGCAGTACCACATTGTGTTCCTTGCTCCCGGTAAAGTACATGAGAGCGGCGGGGAACTCTGCGGGTTTTACGATACGGAGATCCACCTGGCGTCCATCCCTGGTACGGATGGAACTTTTGGTATCTCCGCGTCCCAGTACTTCCACGACCAGCTCGTGGTTGACAAAGGCGTCAAAAAGGGGAGGGATGTGTTCCTCGCTGGCGCCTATCAGGATATCGACATCCCCGATTGTTTCTTTGGAACGCCGCAGGGATCCTGCAATTTCTATGGCCTCCACGCCGTCAAGCTCTTTCAGGAAGGTATAGAGGGGACGGGCAATCTCGGTCGCCTCATCCAGGCGACAGCGTTCATCAAACTGCTGCATCCATTCAATAGACTTCAGGATTTTTTGGGCCGACTTCTCGCCCAGGCCGTCCAGCGAAGCCACACGGCCGTCTTCACAGGCCTCTTTCAGTTCATCAAGCTCGGAGATTCCCAGCTGGTTATGAATTTTGACGATATTTTTGGGGCCCAGTCCCGAAATGTCGAGCCACTTGATCACGCCGGCCGGAATACGGCTGCGCAAATCTTCGAGAACTTCAATGGTACCTGTTTCAGCATAGGAACGGATATCTTCCGCGATAGAATTGCCAATACCCTTGATATCGGTCAGGCTGTCATTTTCTATGTAGTCGTTGATATCGTCATTGAGCGTTTCGATCGTTTGTGCGGCGCGATCGAAGGCGATGGCACGGAAGCGATTTTCGCCGGCCAGCTGCATCAGCTGGTAAATTTCGCGCAGGCGATCGGCTACTTCATCATTTGTTACAGGCATAGGGCTCATTCATTTGGTTAATACGTTCAGGCAGTGACAAGGAAAAAGAGTATTGAATCATTCCTTCTTTTCACAGAAGTTACAGGACCCTAAATTAATAAAAATAAATCAGCTTCCATTGGACCAATCCCCCTTCGACCTGGTGAAAAAACAAGTATTGGCCGTTGTCGTGTTACTGGCTCTGGCACTGCCTTCGTTTGCGCAGGAGGAGGACAGCGTGGAGCACTACCTCTTTTCCTACTTCACCGGCAACGGCGAGGACGGGCTGCACCTGGCGTACAGCACCGACGGTATGACGTGGCGAGCGCTGAACAGCGGAGCTTCCTTCCTGGAACCCCGGGTTGGTGAGGATAAACTGATGCGCGACCCCTCCATTGTACAGGGGCCCGATGGCATTTTTCATATGGTCTGGACCGTCAGCTGGGAAGAGAAAGGCATCGGCTACGCTTCGTCCAAAGACCTGGTACACTGGTCAGAGCAGCAGTACATCCCGGTCATGGAGCATGAGCTGGAGGCGTTGAACAGCTGGGCCCCGGAGCTTTTTTATGATGAGCAAACCGATCGTTTCGTCATTGTCTGGGCAACGACTATCCCGGGCCGGTTCCCCGAAACCGACGGCCAGGACGGGAAAAAATACAACCACCGCCTGTATGCCGTAACGACCCGTGATTTCTCTTCCTTCAGTGATACGGAATTATTTTATGACCATGGATTCAATGTCATTGACGGGGCCATATTCAGGGAGCAGAAGCCCTATGTGATGGTATTGAAAGATGAGACAAATAAACCGTTCCCGGTTCAGAAGAATATCCGGCTGGCTTTCAGTGACCAGGCGGAGGGGCCGTGGTCGGAACCGACAGTACCGATTACCGGCGACTATTGGGCTGAAGGTCCGACGGCACTGAAGATCGATGGAAGCTGGCATATCTATTTCGATAAATACCGCCAGGATCAGTACGGGGTGGTAGTCTCGAAAGACCTGGAGGACTGGGATGACCGCTCCGAAGAGCTGAAGGTGCCGGAAGCCATGCGCCACGGGACGGCCTTCAGAGTTTCAGAAGAAGTAATGGAACGTTTATTGAAGTTTTCGGGGGAACAGAAACCATGAAGCATCTTGCTGTGACAGGGCTGTTGATAGCCGGTTTGGCAATGGGCTGCACTACAGATCCCACTCCCGAAAGTTCGCCGGAAGCCGTGGCGAAGGTACTGGATGACTGGCACCAGGCTGCAGCCGTTGCTGATTTTGAACGCTACTTCAGTTACTTCGCGAGCGACAGTGCGGTATTCATGGGCACGGATGCCACCGAGCGATGGACGGTGGAGGAGTTCAGGTCCTGGGCCAAACCCTATTTTGAACGCGGGCGGGCTTGGAACTTCACACCGACGGAGCGTTACGTCTATCTTTCGGAGCGTGGAAAAACCGCCTGGTTTGACGAATCCCTGGATACGCCCAACCTGGGGCCGGTCCGCGGGTCGGGTGTACTGGTGAGGCGCGGTACGAGCTGGCGAATTGCACATTACAATCTTTCAATTCCGATACCCAATGCCATAGCCGATACTGTTGTCTGGCAGGTGCGAAAGGCCCTTCGCGAAACCACCGCCTCCCCGCGGGAGTAGGAGCTGGACAGACTACTTGAACAGGCCGACATCAAAATCCTGATGATAAATACACTATAGTTATTGTATGATGATTAAATCGCTAAACTTCAAACTGGCTGCTTTCGCCCTGCTTGCGGCGGTGTCAGCGGTCGTGGATGCCAGGGCACAGGAACAGCTTCGCTCCCCCTCCGATTATCTGGGATACGAGCTGGGCAGTAAGTGGACTCCTCATCACAGGGTGATGGACTACATCCGGCATGTTGCCGATCATTCATCCCTGGTCAGCGTGAAAAAATATGGCGAATCAAATGAGGGGCGGGAGATGCTGTTGGCCTTTGTCTCCAGCAGGGAGCATATGGACAGGCTTGAAGAGATCCGCAGGAATAACCTGAAACGAACTGGACTGACTGAGGGGGCTCCGGCGGCAGACTCGCCGGCCATCGTATGGCTGAGTTATAACGTGCACGGGAATGAGCCCTCAAGCAGCGAGGCGGCGATGAAAACCCTTTACGAGCTGGCCCGGCCCGGCAACAGGGATGCACGGCGCTGGCTCCGGGATGCTGTTGTGGTCATCGACCCGATGCTGAATCCCGACGGGCGCCAGCGATACATTCAGTGGTACAGGCAGACCGCGGGCGAGCTGCCCAATATTCATCCGGAAGCCCGTGAACATCATGAGCCGTGGCCAGGGGGACGCACCAACCACTATTATTTTGATCTGAATCGGGACTGGGCATGGCTGACACAGCACGAGAGCCGGGTACGGGTAGCCGAGTTCCAGCGGTGGATGCCCCACATTCATGTGGATTTTCATGAGCAGAGCTATGAGGCACCCTACTATTTTGCCCCGGCCGCTGAACCCTTTCACCATGCAATCACCGATTGGCAGCACGATTTCCAGTATACCATTGGTAAGAACCACGCGGCCTATTTCAACAAGAATAACTGGCTGTATTTTACCCGCGAAGTTTTTGATCTTTTCTACCCCAGCTACGGTGATACCTATCCCATGTTCAACGGCGCCATCGGGATGACCTATGAGCAGGGCGGACACAGCCGGGCGGGGCTGGGTATTCTGAAAACCGAGGGGGATACCCTTACACTTAAAGACCGCCTGACCCATCATGTTACGACCGGCTTGTCGACCGTGGAAGTCAGCGCACGCCATGCCGAAGAGATTATAGAGGAATTCAGCAATTATTACCGAAAATCCAACCGTGAGCCGACCGGGAAGTACAAAACCTTTGTTATTAAAGGCAGTAACAATCCCGACAAGCTGGAGGCGCTTTTTGAACTGCTCGACCGGCACCAGGTGGCGTATGGTAAGGCAAAAAAAGAGCAATCCCTGACCGGCTACAACTATACGACGGGAAAGGAAGAACGGTTTCAGCTGCGCAGGGATGATTACCTGGTGAGTGCCTACCAGCCCAAATCGATCTTGGCACGGATCTTTTTTGAGCCTCGCCCGGAGCTGGAAGATTCGGTAACCTACGACATTACCGCCTGGGAGCAGCACTATGCCTTCGGGCTGGAGGGATATGCCATGACAAAGAAGGTGGAGGTGGCTTCTTTCGAAGGGCCGGTCAAGGAGGTCGCTGGCCTCAGGACTGAAAAACCTTATGCCTATCTGGCCAGATGGCAGGATACGCAGGATATAAAAATGCTCGCAGACCTCCTCAGGAAGGAGGTAGACGTACGCCATGCCCGTCGTGCCTTTGTGCTTGACGGAGAACAGTACGCCGCCGGCACGCTGATCATTACCCGCACGAATAACAGAACCTTGGGGGGGCGGTTTGATCGGCTGGTACAGGATATTGCCGCCCGGCACCGCCAGCAGCTGATGCCGGTGGAAACAGGATTCGTGAAGTCCGGGGCCGATTTCGGGTCCTCTTCCGTGCGTCATATTGCAAAACCGCGGGTGGCTTTGCTGAGCGGGCGCAGTACTTCGCCAAACCGGGTGGGGGAAGTCTGGCACTTTTTTGATCAGCAGATCAATTATCCGCTGACCCTGCTGCGTACCGATTATTTTGATGACGTGGATTTGCATAATTATGACGTCCTGGTGCTGCCCGCCGGTTCTGGCAGTCAGATGCTGGATGAACAGCAGCTGCAGAAGGTCAAGGCCTGGGTGTCTGCGGGCGGCAAGTTGATTGCCCTGGGGGGCGCCAATAAAATGCTGGTTGACCGGGATGACTTTTCGCTGGCATCCAGGGCGCTGCCGTCCGATACATCCAAGGTTGAGATCGATACCTTTGGAGCACAGCAGCGGCAGCGAATATCAGATTTTAATGCGGGATCGATATTCAAGGTCAGGATGGATTCCACCCATCCCCTTGCTTTCGGCTACGACTCTCACTATTTCTCCCTGAAACTCAACAGCGATGCCTATAAATTCCTGGACGAGGGTTGGAATGTGGGAGTAACGGGAGAGGAATCTCATATGAGTGGTTTTGCAGGGTACAAGGCCAAGGAGAGACTGAAGAATACCCTGGTTTTCGGGGTCCAGCGCATGGGCAGTGGAAGCATCGTCTACTTGGTCGATAACCCGCTGTTTCGGGCTTTCTGGCACAATGGAAAGCTGCTGTTTGGGAATGCAGTGTTTATGGTGGGGCAGTGACAGTTATGACGATTGACTGAAAAGGCGGCTGAGGTCCTCCTCGGCGGCTATATAGCCAAAGGCCGGCCAGTGCTCTCCGCTGTAGACCTTTTGGAAAAGTTCCCGGGCCCGCTCTTCCCGGCCATTGATGTAGTGCCAGTTTCCGAGACCGTACCCCAGTGTGGCGTATTCCAGGGCATCGCTGTTTTGCAGTTCCTCAAGCAGCATGTCCGGTTTAAAGACGCCCTTGAAAACGAGCAGGAGCTTATGGTACTGGATGTTTTCAAGAATGTCCATCTCTTCGGCAACGGGGTCCAGTACATCGCCGGCCAGGTCGTCTTTGCCGCCCCGCCGGAGCGCCATATACAGCCAGTAGGAAGCCGCCACAAAGGTATCATCATTGGTCGAAAGGCGGAGGCATTCCTCCAGGGCATTCTGTGCCTGATCGTAGCTGCCTTTGAGGTAATAGGCCAGCCCCAGGTGGTACCAGATGCTGGTATGAAGGGTCCGGCGGGTTTCTTCGTTCCCCTCGGCTGTTGCCGCAAGGGGAGGCTCCGGCTGGTCCTCGGAACCGTAGATCAACTCCGAGGACCGTTTGAGATCGTCAATGGCATCATCGAACTTGCGGAGCGTAATATAGCGGTGTCCCCGGTAGCGATAAAAGCGGGCGTCTTTGGGATGATTCTCAATACCTTCACTGAAAAGGGAAACGGCTTTTGTGTAATTTCCAAGGCTGGACTCGTAGCGCCCATAGCGGAGCAGAGCGTCGGCGTCTTCAGGGGTGTTTTCGTAATCGGCCCGGGCCTTTTCCAGCTCGGATTCAAACCGGCGTTCATCTTCAGGGGTGAGGGGCGGGGCATACAGGGTATCCCCAAGGGCCGAGATTGCCTGGTAGGAAGAGTCGGATGCGGCAGCGTTCTTTTCTCCTGAGGAACAGGCACCTACAAACAGCAGACATCCGGCGGCGATCAGCGCAACATGCTTCATGACAATCATTTTTTGTAAAATGGTTATTTCAATAATGGGCAATTCAGGAATGAAGAGCAAAAAATAGTTCGGGTATGCAGGATGGGGTGGTTTGACACGGGCGGAAAAAAATTAGTGGCCGGTTTCTTTTGTAGATCACTGGGCAAGGCCGTATCTTTGCGGCACATAACAAAGAACCCATGGTTGGGGGTGCTTGCAACAGCAGGCTGAGATCATACCCTGAGAACCTGAACCGGTTAGCACCGGCGTAGGGAAACCCGGCAGCAACAGCTGCCCGTTGATCAGCATTTCTTGCAAGTTCATCTCCCGCTCTTATAACCTGATAAGACGGAGGAACTTATGTTTTCCAAACAGTTACCACTTTATCTATTCAGCACGGGTATCCTGTGTTTTTTTATGGCGATGAGCAGTCCGCTCATGGCTCAAACGATAACCGGAACGATTATCGATGCCCGGACGAACGAGCCGCTGGCGGGGGCCAATGTGCTCGAAGTCGGTACTTCCAACGGGGTGTCCGCCGATCGCAGCGGCCGCTTTACCCTTGAAATTACCGGAACAGAACCGGTCCGGCTCCGAATTACGTTCGTGGGCTACCGGACGAAGACGATTGAGGCGGGCAAGGATGAAGCCTCCCTGCAGATCGCAATGGACCGCAGCACGCTTATGAGCAATGAAGTTTTTGTGGAGGCCCTGCGAGCCGACGAAGCCTCCCCGATGGCCTATGAAAATGTAAGTCACACCCGGATTGAAGAAAAGAACCTGGGGCAGGATCTGCCCTACCTCCTGGAGGGTACGCCTTCCGTGACGACCACGTCGGATGCGGGAGGGGGTATTGGCTATACAGGCCTGCGCATTCGCGGCGTTGATCAGCGGCGCATCAATGTGACCATCAATGGGATCCCGGTCAACGATGCAGAATCACATGGTGTGTATTGGGTCAATATGCCGGACCTGGCCTCGTCGGTTGAAAATATCCAGGTGCAGCGCGGGGTGGGGACGTCCACCAACGGGGCTGCCGCCTTCGGGGCGACCATGAATATTCAGACGACGCAAATGCAAACCGATCCTTACGGCGAGGTTAACACCTCGGTGGGGTCCTTCAATACCCGCAAGGCTAATGTGATGCTGGGATCGGGTCTCATGAACAACGGCTGGCAGTTCCAGGGACGACTTTCCAAGATAGCATCCGACGGCTATATCGACCGGGCCAGCTCGGATCTGAAATCCTTCTATCTGTCTGCCGCACGGAACGGCGACCGCAGCCTGCTGCGGTCGGACATCTTTTCGGGGCGGGAAAAGACCTATCAGGCCTGGTACGGAGTATCCGAAAGCAGGCTCGAAGACGGAGATCGCACACACAACCCGGCAGGGACGGAGAAAGCCGGTGAGCCTTATGACAACCAGACGGATAATTACCAGCAGGACCACTATCAGCTCCACTACTCCTATCAACTTTCCGACAGTTGGAATGCCAACCTTTCGGCCCATTATACCTACGGACGCGGCTATTACGAGGAATACAAGGCCGAACAGCCGCTGGGGGAATACAATATTGCCCCCATCGGCCTACCCGATACCACGATCAGCCAGAGCGACCTGGTGCGGCAGCTGTGGCTGGATAACCATTTTTACGGGGCGGTTTTCTCCACGGATTATAAAAAAGAGGACCGGTGGTCGCTGACCCTTGGAGGCGGCTATAATGAGTATGACGGCGATCATTTCGGGGAGGTTGTCTGGGCCCGCTATGCCGGCGACAGCGAGATGGATGACCGGTACTACTTCAATAACGCCTTTAAAAAGGATTTTAATACCTATCTGAAGGGGCGATACCACCTGACAGATCATTTCACGGCTTTTGCGGATGCCCAGATCCGACAGATTACCTACGAGTTCCTGGGAAAGGATCGACTGCGCCAGCCGGGCGGGGGAGAGGAGGTTGTGGATGTAGAGCAGCGTGATGAGCTTGCCTTTTTCAATCCCAAGGCAGGTCTCACCTATCGCCTCAGGAACAACCATCGGGCTTACCTTTCGTTCAGTGTCGGCAACAAGGAACCGACCCGCGATGAGTATGTGAATTCCACGCCCGAGAACCGACCCCGGCACGAAACCCTCTACGACTGGGAGGCCGGGTACAGCGGAACCTTTGAGTCTTTCCAGGTATCGGCCAATTTCTACTACATGGATTACAAAGATCAGCTCATCCTGACAGGCGAAATCAACGATGTCGGGGCCTATGTGCGGCAAAATGTGCCCGAGAGCTACCGGATGGGGATTGAGCTTCAGGCGGGCGTGCAGCTGCTGGACAACCTGGAATGGTCGGGGAACGCGACCTTCAGTCGCAACAAGATCCGAGACTATACCTATTATCTCGATGATTATGATTCGGGGACGCAGGATGTCATAACCTACGAGAATTCCGATATCGCTTTTTCTCCCGATGTTACCGCTCATTCCCTGCTGCGGTACAGCCGGGAGGGGTTATCAGCCCAGCTGTCATCCAAGTATGTTGCCCGCCAGTATCTGGATAATACCCAGACCCGAAGTCGTTCGCTGGATCCCTATTTCGTCAACGACGTGCAGCTGAGCTACGACTGGACCGCCATCTCCCTGATGGAGAAGGTCAAGGCCACGCTTATGGTTAATAACCTCTTCAACGTGATGTATGAATCCAATGGGTATACCTACGGCTTTATTGCAGATGGCAACCCCCAGTATTTCAATTATTATTACCCGCAGGCCGGCCGCAATTTTTTACTGCAGCTGTCGTTTAAATTTTAGTTGATATGATAGATATGTCAATGGTTAGATAACAAAAAGGGCAGCCCCGACCGGGCTGCCCTTTTCTTATAATACTTTTGCATTCAAAACCGAAGGCTGAAAGGATTTCTACACCTCGATGGTAAACGGCACTTTTACATCGTCCCACCGCAGCACGGCCGTGCCGGAGGTTTCTGAGACGTCCTCGAAGTAAAACATCAGCTGTTCATTGGCATCAGCCGATTCGGCCGTTGTGGTGACCCTAAGCACATCCTGGCTTTCGTCATACTCGGTCCCCCAGGATATGTTTTTGTTGAAAATGATGGTCCATTCCTCTTCCCCGGGGATGGTATAGAGCGAGTAGGTCCCCGCAGACAGCTCTTCGCCCTGCACCGTAACATCGTCGCTGAAGGTGATGGTCGTGGATTCATTGGCTCCGGTGCGCCAGACCTTGTTATAGGGCACCAGTGACCCTCCGAAAACCTCGCGACCTTTAACCCCCGGCCGCCCGTAGCTGATCTTGACGATGGTGGTACCGATGGTTTGGCTGACCGATGCATTCGGGCTGGTTCGCGCTTGTTCGTTGCCCCGCTCCTGGGCCAGCGCCTGTGGATTTAGGCCAAAAAGAAGCAAAGACAGTCCAAAAAGGGTATTCAATATTGTTTTAAGCATAGTCATCACCATTGAGTTGTTTGTATTTTTTTCATTTGCGTGAATTGAACGTGTGCACTTATCAACCGAAATCCCCAAGGGGATAGTTCCTTGGGACCCTTCGCCTTGGAAGCAAGGTCCCGAGCGGGTCAGCCCGGGGCGCAGGTTATCGGTTTTCTGATTGTTTAGCCGCGCTTTCTTTGAGCATATGGGAAAACTCTTTCCGAAACTTCTTCAGTTTGGGGGCAATGACCACCGTGCAGTAGCCTGCGTTGGGGTTGTTTGCGTAGTAGTTCTGGTGATAGTTTTCCGCTTCCGAATAATTGGTTAGGGGCTCGATTTCCGTAACGATCGGATCGTCCCACAAGCCGGATTGGTCGGTCTTCTCCATGGACTGCTCGGCGATCTCTTTTTGCTCTTCATTGTGATAGAAAATGACTGAGCGATACTGGGGGCCCACATCGGCTCCCTGGCGATTCTTGGTCGTTGGATTGTGCGTATGCCAGAATACATCCAGCAGCTGCTCGAAGGAAACCACAGAGGGATCATAGACGATGCGCGTTACCTCGGCATGGCCGGTGGTGCCCGATGAAACTTCGCGATAGGTCGGGTCTTTCTTCTGTCCACCGGCATAGCCGGCTACGACGCTTTTGATCCCCTTGACTTCCTCAAAGATAGCTTCCACACACCAGAAACATCCGGCGCCGAGAGTGGCTTCCTGCAGCTGGCTATTGGTCGAGGGTGTCTTGTTGTTTTCCATGGATGATCGGTTTTGGGCATTAGAATTACATGCTGTAAATACCAGCATAGCTGCGAGTAGTATTATATATGGGTTCATCATAACTAAAGAATTCGTTGATGGGACTTTCCATTCCCTTAATACGTAAACAATCCGGAATCGGTTTTTATTCTTTGTGCTGGTATAAGCATAAAACGAATATTTTATCCAAAACCTTCCAACAAGTTGTCATAAACAGGTGAAAATTGCTATCAGTCGGGGATATCGGTTTTTCAGGACAATCGGGCTTCCAGATCAGGGCCTCTCTGGGCTCCTGGGGCATGTTCAAAGACTGATTCGAGGAGGTATGGCATGCCCGTTTGCGGATAAAGCATATAACGTCGGCGGGATGGTTCGCATTGCAGAGTTCCTGGTTGCCGCCAGTGAAATAGACCATAGAGCTTGCATCGTCGGTCAGCCCTGCATCAGCACAGCTTGGCTCCGTTTGGTACTTTCTGCTCCGGGACGGCCAGTACCACGCTGTCATTGTCGTAGAAGCCGGTAACCAGGCATTCCGACATGAAGGGGCCAATCTGCTTGGGCGGGAAGTTTACCACAGCTATTACCTGCTGGCCCACCAAATCTTCTTTGGAATATCGCTCCGTAATCTGGGCGCTGCTCTTTTTCAGGCCAATCTCTTCACCAAAATCCACGATCAGCTTGTAGGCTGGTTTGCGGGCTTCCGGGAAATCACTGACCTCTTTGATGGTTCCAATACGAAGGTCTACCTTTTTAAAATCATTCCAGCTGATCATGGGCACAGTTGTTAGCCGATGGAAAATTTATGTTGGCTGAAAAGTAGGAATGAGGTGGCTATTATTCCAGTATGAGCTGGGTCAGGCAGACGGGCATGGGGATCTGCAGCTGCTGCCCGCTGTATTGCAGCTGTCCTGTTTCTTTGTTCCGCTGAAGGAGCACGACATTGTCGTTGTCCCGGTTAGCAGCCAGCACGAAGTCGCCCTTGCGATCGATCATAAAATTTCGGGGATGCGCCCCCTGCGTGGAGGCATGACCGACAAGGCTGAGGGTACCGCTGTCTGGATCAATGCTGTAGATAACCAGGCTGTCATGGCCCCGATTGGAGGCGTACAGGAAACGTCCGTCGGGTGAGATATGAATATCAGCGGCCGAATTGCCCTGTTCTTCATAACCTTCCGGGAGCATGCTCAATCGCTGAATTTTGGTGAGTGCTCCGGTTGCTGAATCCACTTGGAAAGCGGCCACGGTGGAGGTGAGTTCCTGGGCTGAGTAGGCAAAAGATCCATTCGGATGGATCGTAAAATGACGGGGACCCGAGCCGGGCACGGCTTCGGCATAGGGCATCTCAGCCGGACTCAGCGCCCCGGTCCGGGGATGAACTTTATAGATCATGATCCGATCAGTGCCCAGATCCGAAACGTAGAGAAAACGTCCATCGGCGGAGGGAACAGCAGAATGAACATGAGGCGCCTGTTGGCGGGTTTCATGGGCACCGCGCCCCTCGTGCTGGACGACTTCCACCGCTGGACTCAGCCGGCCGTCTTCCGCTATTTGAAACACACTCAGGTTACCTCCGCTATAGTTCGAGACGTAGACAAACCGCCCGCCGGGGTCTACACTGACATGGGCAGGCCCCGGGCCCTGGACCGACTGTTCATTGATAAGCGACAGCTTCCCCGTCTCCTGGTCGATGCGGTAAGCCGATACGGTACCGTGGTCTGATTCATCCGTAAACGGGGTATCACTGACTGAGTACAGGTAGCGCTTGCCGGGGTGCAGCGCCTGGAAGTCGGGAGCTATTCGGTCGCGAACCGTTTGTATCCTGTTGAAACGTCCTGTTTCCCGGTCAAAGGAATAAACGTACAGTCCCTCGCTTCCGCGGCCTTCGAACGTTCCGGCGTAGACAATCTCCCTGCCTGCCGGTTCTTCTGTCGCTGAACATCCCGCAAGTCCAAGGATGCATAGCAGTGAAAGAAGGATCGCTGGTACTATTCTGAGTATCGGGTCCATAGGTGTGGTAGTGTTGGGATGGAATGCTTGTGTATATTATCGCCGGAAAGGACTGGTGCGTTTCGAAAAGATAACCCGCCCGAAATCTTCGGGCACATGAAAATCCGGTTTGCCCATCTGGCTGGCTGACCATTGGCTGAACTGCGGGTTGGTGTTTCCGCCCAGCCGGTTGAGGTTCAGATGCCATACGCTTCCGTCGCGGGGTGGGGTTTGCCGGGCAACATGAGAGAAATTTTCAAAAGGGATTGCGGCCTCCAGGATCCAGTACTGGTCCTTGTCGCGGTCGTTGTTAAGCGAGCCTGCGATGGTTGTTTTAATATCAATATTGCGGGCGTTCCAGTTTTCCCGGTCCTGCGTTCCTTCCGGCTGGTAGTTGTCCAGGAACGCGCCGAGCACATTCATTTCGATATTGAAATAGGCCCGCGGGCGATCGGGATTGGGGGCGGTAAACACTTCGACGGCATCGTCCAGGTACACCTGGGAGTCGCGCAGGGTATGTTCAGCCCAGATATGGGCATCCTCGCAGATGAAAACGACATATAGGTTCCGGTCATCCCACAAAAGTTTGGCCACGGTCTGTTCCCGTTTTCCTTCTTCGTACCATGGGAAAACGAATGGCCCCACATCCGGGGCCGCCGTCCAGGCGGGCTCTTCAAGCTGTCCGTCTATGTTGATGGGAGTGGCTGTGCGGTATATGGTATATTCCGGGCCTTGCTGAGCTAAGGCAGGTTCGGTCGCTGCAGCCTGCAGGCCCAGGATCAGCAGCAAAGGAAAGAGATGGGCCGCTCCCTGTTTGAACCATTGCTTGATGACAGCGAAATAAAAAAACCAAGTTACATTCATGATGAAAGGTGTTATCATAGTTAAAAGTGCAGTTCGGGCGGCGGCCGGCATCAGGGTGCGGGCACCAGCCGGACGATCAGGCCGTTGTCTTCGCTCATCACATACAGCAAGCCGTCCGGGGCCTGCTTTACGCTGCGGACCCGGCCGATATCCTCGAGCAGCGGTTCTTCCTCAATTACACGGTGTCCTTCAATGATGCTGCGCATCAGCAGCCGGTGTGATAGGGCTCCTGAAAACAGGTTGCCTTCCCAGGCCGGGTAACGGCTGTTTATGGCAAAGTCCATGCCCGAAGGCGCAATGGAGGGCGTCCAGTGGTGGATGGGCGGTTCCATGCCCTCCCGGAGCGTATCCTCGCTGATGATGGAGCCGTCGTAGTTAAGGCTGTAGGTTACCTCCGGCCAGCCGTAATTCCGTCCGGGGCCGATAATGTTGATCTCGTCTCCTCCCTTTGCCCCGTGTTCATGCGACCAGAGCTCACCGGTCCGGGGGTGGCGGACCAGCCCCTCGTGCATCCGGTGTCCATAGGTATAGATTTCCGGCAGGGCTCCCGGGCTATCCACAAAGGGATTGTCCTCGGGAATTCGCCCGTCATCGTACAATCTCATCGTTTTGCCGGCATGGTTAGACAGGTCCTGGGCATTCGCCCGGGCGCCCCGTATGCCAACGGTAAAGAAAAGGTATCCTTTGGTATCAAAAGCGATACGGCTGCCGTACCAGTTCCCGCCCTCCTCGAAGGGACCGGCAGTATAGAGGGTTTCCACGTCGGTCAGCCGGTGGCCCTGGAGCCGCGACCGTATCAGGACCGTATATCCCCCTTCTCCGTCTCCGGGTTCCTGGTAGTAGGAGAGGTAGATCCACCCGTTTTGGTCGTACTGGGGATGCAGGGCGATATCCCGGAGTCCTGATGGCACGGGGCCCTGCACCGGTTCTGGAAGAAGTTTCCCTTCTTTGATCATCCATAGGTTCCCCTCCCGCTCGGTTATCAGCATTCGATCGTCCGGGAGAAAGGCCATGCTCCACGGGCGGCTAAGGCCGGTCACGACGGTATCAACCGTGAACGACTGATCCCTGGAATGCACAACATTTTGGGTGTGCTCCGGCAGCGGAAAGTAGGTATGAGGCTCCTTTGCCTGCGTGCAGGCGGCGAGGCCGGCCAGGGCGGTAAGCATAATGATCCTTCCTAACTTCATAGTCCCTTTTGATATCCCAATATCTTAATGTATTGAACCGTAAAGAATCGTAAGCAAATAATTACCGGAAGAAAGAGCTAAAAAGCAACTAAAGCTGTTTAAGAAAGGAAAAGAATATTTGGTGGCCCCGGTTTTTCCCGGTTCTGCTCCTCATTCAACAGGGCTGTTGGGACGAAAAATCCCATTGCGGGGGGGACAGGGAAATAAAAAAAGCCCGCTTCCAAAAGAAGCGGGCTCTTAATATCTAAATGATACTAAACCGGGACCTACTTGTAATCCAGGCTTGTAACATTGATAGCACTTAAGCCTTTGTCAGTCTCTTCAACGTCAAACTCTACAGCTTCACCGTCTTCAAGTCCCTGGTTGTAATCCAGGTTCTCAACATTATTTCTGTGAACGAAAACATCCTTGCTTCCGTCATCTGGTTTAATAAATCCGAATCCCTTTTGGGTGTCGAAAAATTTTACTTTGCCTTGTGTCATGTCTTGTATTCTGTCTTTATGCACCTATGGGCTTCATCTGATGAAAGGAGTTGGGTAAACGCGTCTTTTCAAAAAATACACTTTGTAGGTGGGTAATTAATTATAACATTGCAAGGTACCGCTTATTCCATAGAATTCCTATTTTTAAAAAATATTTTTTATGGAATGCGACGAAAGGGCCGTTTATGCCGGACGGGACGGCAGATGTTTCGGAATATATGGTCTGTATTTCCATTAATTGCCTGTTCAGCATGAAGGGCAGGAGCGCCGGCATAGTTCTTCAACCAAGGGATGTTGATATATTCTCCGCCCGGACAAGGGAAGCTCTGAAATGACCGGAGAGCCGTAACAGCGATCGCCGGGGCATAAATTCTTGTTTAAAAGTCTTGTAAGAGGTAGTAAAAACCATTAATTTACGCGCCGCAATTCTATTCGCAGCCGGGCCCGTAGCTCAGTTGGTTAGAGCAGTCGACTCATAATCGATTGGCCGGGGGTTCAAGTCCCTCCGGGCCCACTTTCCTTCCTCTCGTGCTCCTCCCATAACCCTTGCAGGCCTGTTACGGAATTTTGGGATGCAGTGTCTAAAGAAATTTTTAAAGTCGGATTCCGAACGTTCCACCCGATTGCGACAATCCCTCCCCTTCTGGCCTGTACTGTAGGATAGCGAAAAAGAGAAGTTAAAGGATATAAGTAATAAATAATGGTTATTTTGTTTCTATAAATTGTTATTTTTAACAAAAAATAGAAACAGATGATATGAACTACACCGAGTTCCGAGACGAAATGAAGGCCTTTCCGAACTTTTCGGTTCGGGAGATTGAGAAACATTTTCCAGGCTTCGACAGCAGGCGGCTGGTTGAGTGGCAGCAAAAAGGCTATATCCAAAAACTACGGAACCGCTACTACTGTTTTTCCGATCAGGAGGTTGATGAGCCTTTTCTATACTATACGGCGAACCAGCTGTTTCATCCGTCCTATGTATCCCTGGAGTCGGCTTTATCACGGTATGGCTTTATTCCGGAAGGCGTATTTCAGATCACTTCCTGCACGACACTAAAAACAAATTCGTTTAATACCCCAATCGGAAATTTTACCTATCGCCACCTCAAACCGTCACTGTTCTTTGGATATCAGCTTGAAGAATGGAACGGCCATCGGTACGCTATGGCCGAACCCGAAAAAACATTGATCGATTATCTATATCTGCATTCCGATGTAAAACAGGCAGCTGATATCGAAGCCCTCCGCTGGAATGCTGCGGAGATCAATAATCGGATTTCGATGCAGACACTCAGTAGCTATGAATTGTATATAAATTCCCCGGCTCTAAGCAAGCGACTTAATACGTTAAAGACATATCTTGATGTTACCACTTAGCGAGATCCATCCCTATTACCCTGAACAACTACATCGTTTTCCCCGTTTTATGCTCAGGGAATATCTGCAGTACAAAATACTGGAAATATTATATGAGAGTCCGTTTGCAACGGACCTATGTTTTCTTGGAGGTACCTGCCTTCGTATTGTACATGGAAATCGTCGATTTTCGGAAGATCTGGATTTTGACAATCTCTCCCTGGAAGAAGATGCTTTTAAAAAGGTAGCCAGTGAAATTCAAAAAGGGCTTGAGCGGGAAGGATACGAAGTGGAACTCAAAATGGTAATGAAAGGAGCTTGGCATTGCCATATTAAATTTCCGGGCTTGCTGTTTGAAGAGGGATTGTCCGGCCATCAAGAAGAGAAGATTCTTATTCAGCTGGATACCGAACCCCAGCATTTTGATTATGAGCCGGAGCGGTTTTTGTTAAACCGCTTTGAAGTATTTACCACCATTTGGACTACCCCCTTGTCCCTACTGATGGCACAAAAACTATATGCTATCATAAACCGGGACCGCAATAAGGGAAGGGATTTTTATGATCTTGTTTATCTGATGGGCCGGAATATTTCCCCTAACTACAAGTACTTGGAAGCCAAAGTTTCTATCTCAAATCCCGAGTCATTAAAAGAGGCTGTTTTAGATCATTGTCAGCAGTTAGATATGGAAGTAATGGCCAAAGACGTGGAACCATTTTTGTTTGATGCGTCTGAGGTAAAAAAAGTGATCCGTTTTGAAGATGTTGTCCAGCAGTATGAGTTTTAATTTTTTTGACTAGTGGCTAGTTTCAATTCGTAATTTGCCCTAAGCAATAGTAGGGTCAAAAGTTGGACAAACTCTTTCAAATTTCCCTTTCAAGCCTTTCTAAAGAGAAAATCCAATCGATGGTCAGTCGATTGATGATTCTTTATTTTGTTTAGATATAATGGCTAGGAACCAGTTCCTTATTATTTTTCGGATAGTATTTTTTCAGACAATGTCTTTCTTATTTCTTGAGTTTGTTTCGATACATTTACACTGAATCGTTTCCATAAAGGTTCAAAGAAGCTATCAACACTATATCCTAGGAGAATGGCTGTTAGGTAGTCTATCTGATACTCCCCTTTGGAAGCTAGGTTACCTTGTTCCCAGTTGCTATAGTCCCAGAGCACAAAAATATAGAAAGCAACAATAGCCGTTAAAACAGAGAACATAAACTTAAACTCTCTTACATGAATCCAAAGCATTAATCTGCCTAATACTATTTGAAATCCCTGGCTGCTATTTATCAAGGAAAAAGCTGTGGCTTCCTTAATTATATGCCCTGTAACACCAACAATCGTTAACAAATATGGAATAAGGTATACATTAAAAAAATCTCCTTTTAAAGCAAAATTATTAAAGTTTTTTCCCAGTTTACTACTGAGAAAGTAAATAGCGACTAAACCCATCGCAGCAGTGGCAGGAATAAGAATGTAACTCGCAACACGTCGCCAATAACCTCCTACTCGATAAATCACTCCTTTTTCCACATCTACTATTCCACCCACTAGTTTTGGGTTCAATTTGGCTAGTCGTTGAAGTACTGAATTACGATCTTCAATGTCTTCAAGTTCATCTTTGAACCGTTTATGGAAATCTAATGGTTTACCCCCCATTTCCAATTCTTGGATATACCCTTTGATTCTTACGGGAATTGTAAACATCCCAATTTCTCGCCTAATTTGCTTGGCTCTCAGCAAATTAGTGTGTGCATTTTTTTGAATTTCGTCTAGTTTTAATTTTAAACTATCCCCTTTTAAATTAAGATAGGGCTGTTTCGAGACTAAAGGAGGGGTAGGTTCGATTTTGTCATAAAACCTTTCCCATTCATATTCTTGAATTTTTCTTTCTTCATTTTGATTAGGGTGATTTTAGGTATCAAACGTTCTATAGAATCGAGTACTCTAGTTATTTCAATGCCATATTTTGCAGCAACAGATGGTGCATATGAATCATAATCAATCCATTCCATATTAAATACAATTTGTTGTATTTGTTTTTTTACAAAATCACCATCATTAGAGATAAGTTCCAGTATCTTGTCTCTTTGCAATTCTGGGGTACTACTTTTTTCAGTTAAAATTATTTCTTCCAGAAAATTGATTAAATGTTTAATATTTGAATGAGCTTTCAAAGTATGTCCAACAATGCTATCTAGTGCTTGGCGGTCTCGATTTTTTTCTTCATCAACATCAATATGAATATGAGCGGTACTCTGATTTCCATTCATGATGAATCCTCTTTAAATAGTTTCGATTTTTTATTTTTTAAATGGCTTAAATTAATGATAATAGCTACAAAGAGTGTAAGCTTCCCCATTTTTCGGACCATTCTAAAGTAGAGAGTTGCGGTTATGTTAACAGTTCTATTGGTGTTTGGTATCCCAGTGATTTGTGGGGTCGGTTGTGGTTATAATCGTATTTCCATTGGGCTACTTTCTGGCGCACTTCGCCCAGCGTTTTAAAAATGTAAGCGTTGAGCAGCTCCGTGCGAATGCTGCCGTTAAGCCGTTCGATATAGGCATTTTGCGTTGGTTTTCCTGGCTGGATAAAGGCCAGGATAAAAATTATCGGCCTCTACGGGCTGGGGATGAGCCTGCGGGACATCAGCTCTCACATCTCCGAAATGTACGATACCGAGCTCTCCCACACCGTGCTCTCCAAGATTACTGGTTGTATTTTCATTGAGGTCAAAGCCTGGCAGTCCCGACCGCTGGAAGCCGTCTACTGCATTGTTTGGATGGATGCGGCCCGCTACAAAGTACGCGTGACCCACAAGGTGCTCTACAACATTTTGGGTATTAACCGAGATGGATACAAACAAGTGCTTGGGACCTACATCTCGGAGAGCGAAGGGGACAATTTCTGGCTGCAGGTGCTTACCGACATGCAGAACCGAGGCTTGGAGGACATCCTGATCGCCTGCACCGACAACCTCACGGGATTCAAAGAAGCCATCGAAAGCACCTATCCGAAAGCCGACGTACAAAGCTGCATTGTGCACCAGATCCGTAACTCCCTGAAGTATGTGGCCAGCAAAGACCAGAAGGAATTTATGCGGGATTTAAAGCGCGTATATCGAGCCGACACCAAAGATTTAGCCGAGCTGGCCTTAGACGAATTAGCTGGCAAATGGGAATCCAAATACCCAGTAGTAAATGCATCTTGGCGGGTCAACTGGGAGAAGCTGACGACCTATTTCCAGTATACACAGTCGATTCGCACCCTTATTGATACCACGAAAAATAAATAAACCGGACAGGGTTCAGTTTACACTACTGAGCATTCTGCGTATGAACAAGAAACAAACCCTGTTCCCTCAATAAAAGAGTTCACCATGAAAGAGTTCAGAAAATTGTTATCCTGTTAATCTACATAAGGAGATGGGCAGAGACACTCTGTGGCAAGTACCACCTGAGGATCAGTTGGTAGTGAAAGTGCCGCTTACCGTAACAGAATCGATGGAGGCCTGTTGGACATATTTTTTAAATGCTGCTATGTCACGTTCGCCAGGAGCCAGAGTGGTGTCACGCTCTTCCCAGGAGAAGGTTTCATCTGAAGTATAGATATTAAAGTATACTTCATATTCATTAATATGATTATTCTTGCTGGTATTTCTAACTTCATATTCTACTTCGGCAAAGGTACTGTCATTTCTTGAGACTTCTGTCCATACCGTTACGTTAGCAGATAGATACTTTTTTCCATTATTTTCTTGCGGATCTAAATATATTTGTGCTGTTGCTGTTTGGTCTTCATTTACCTGTATGTTTACACTTGAAGATTCAAAACCAGACTTCTTTGCTGTCACGGAATACGGTCCCGTCGGGACGTCATTAAGCTCAAAAGTGCCATCCTCTCCGGTGGTTATAGAATTTGTGGCGGGACTCGTCGTTATGTTAACTCCCCTAAGGTTCTCCTCGGTCTCGCTGTTGAAAACCTGTCCTTCAATACGGCCAAACAGTTCGGGAGAAACGGTTTCTTTGGAGCATCCCATCAATGCTGTGATGCAAATCATGTAGGTCAGCAAATATTTAATACTCATAAAATAAGCACTGTATATGTTAGTTTTTTCTAATGATGACTGGGAGGTTTCTCCGCGTCGATTGAATGTTGAATGCTGGGGTAGTACTATTTTGGGGCGTCAGATTAAAAATATTATCTGTCTGGGTGGCATCGTATTGAATGTCATTCCCCTGGAAGAGAAAGAAGGCTCCCCGGTTCTCTCCCTGTTGCATAAAATCAAGGGCGTTCCTGTTGCCTTCCATATTGATAATGGAAAGCAGTGCGTTGCCCTGTTGGGTAGATTTGGCAAAATTACGATCGCCTGTCATGTTGATTATACTCGTATTGTCACTGCCATACTGATGCAGTATGGCTTGATTGCTGTTTCCACGCTGATGGATAACCGCTTGGTTATTGGCAGTATAGTCTAATCCCGTTTCGTTTAACATATCCAGAAGTCCCGATGCATACTTCAGGCTGAATTCTCTGACTGCGCTGTTATGGTCGATACCCGGATTTTCAATCTGATTGATAAAGGCTTCACTTTTCTGGGCGGTTCCAGTATCTGTACCCAACAGGCAAAGCGCTGCGAGCATCAATAGTAGTTTATAATTTTTCATAATGGTAACCTCCATATTTGTTTATTAAGCTGTTCAATACGGTTTATAATCCGATAGAAACGCCCGTGGATATATTCCACTGTTGATCATGAATGGACCCCTGGCTTACCCCGTCGATACCGTCCTCAATCAGGTAACGATAATTAAAACCGATGCGGAGCCCAACGTTTTCCGACAAGCGGTAATCAAGTCCCGCTTCGGCATTTGCTGAGGGAAAGAACGTACGGTCTGTAAAATCCGGCTGCTGGTCGTACATCAAAATGCCGCCACCCAGTCCCATATAGGGTGATAGGGAGAAATCAGGGGCCAGATATTTGTTGAAAGTCAGGTCTATGTTGGTATAAGGTTCCAAAAAGACATCCTGTGCACCTATTTGTGATCGGTGGCCATTCAACTTGAGCGAGCTGCCCGAACTAAAGAAAAACTCTCCCTGCAATGAAATGCCAGCGGCTTTTTTTGATATCGGATAGCTGCCGATATGACTGCCAAAAATCACGTTGGTCGAAAGGTAAAATCCTGAGCGAAGTTTGTTGTTTTGGGTTATCCCAAAGTAATTGGCTTCGGCCCGCTCTTTCCATTCCTTGACCTGTTCAAAATCTTTACGGTACTGCATATAGTTAGTACGATCTTTGGGGCTCCAGATTCCTTCTTCCACCCCTTCCACAATCAGTGTTTTAATTGCCTCATCTATGGCTTCAGTTACAGCCATCACTGGGGGTTCGTTGTAGGTAAAGCCCGCCTCGGCTTCAAGCAGCCTATTGGTGTCCACATAGCGGAAGGCCCCGCTTTCAAGCTCTTGGGATATTATTGACTTTGTGGTATGCACTGTTTTTAGAATACGGCCATTCTTCGTAGAGACGGCCCGAAGATAAATTGTCACCTGATCTTTCCGGAATTGCCCGGAGGCGCCGGTACCTAAAAAGCGAACGCCACCGCCCCCGGTAATAACATTGGTATCGTATCCGATGATACCGCCTTCAAGTAGTACGCCGCCAAAGAGAAGCGGGGGGAGCTTTCCGCTCTGATTATTTTGCTGCCGTGTTTTACTGATAATTTCCCGTTCATTGAGCAGGTTAGAAATTCCCTCCCGCTCAATAGGGGTAAACCATCCCGAATCCTCCATCGATTTGATAAGGATAGAGGTAGCGCCCTGGGTTACGGCTGTTGACCAGCTGGCGCCCCGGTTGGTGGGCTTATATTGTCCCGTTTGATCCCGGAAGCGATAGACCGCAGCCACCACCTTCTCTTGCGGCGCCGGCATTTGGGTGAGCGATTCGTGCACTTTGCTGTTGATGCCCGGCTTTACACGTTCCGTCTCCAGCGGCTGAAGGGAAGAGGCACAGCCTGCCAGTAGCATTAAACAAAGAAGTAGGGATGTCGGGGCTATCTTATACATTCAATTCAAAAGTTACTATTCATTATCGTTTTATTGTGTTTCTCATCAAAAACCCCAAAGGAGACAGGTTCAAGTCGCCCCGGGTGAAGTTTTGTTGTTAGTTCTGAGTAATCGACGCGGAATTATTATTACCCATTTGGTCAACCGTAGCAACATTGTTATCCGAGTACTGGTATACAGAGGCCTCACTGTTTTCAGACAGCATATTGTTACCAACACCCTGATTGACTATGGCGTTATTAAAATCTCCATCCTGCAATACATATCCGGTATTGTTAAATGCAGAGCCGCCATTTATACCTTGGTTAATTCGTACCCCATCACCAGTAGTACCATTGCTGCTACCATTTTGAATAATGGTACCTGTATTATTTTCGGCGGTCCCTGCTCCGGAACCGGGTCCGGCAGCTGCTACATTTGATCCCTGTAATAGCGTGGTTGAGGCATTATTGCTACCTGCCTGGGTGATGGTTGCTGAATTGTTGGCAGAATAAGAATTGCCCCCAAAACCTTGCAGTACAGAACTCCAGTTCCCAGAACCTGTTTGCGTTACAGAGGCACCGACATCTACGGCGGAGCCTACCTGAGACTGGCGAATGGCTCCATAATTACCTGATCCGTTTTGTATAATATTGGCTTCGGCATTTTCTGCAGTCCCTAACACGCCCTGGAAGATATCCGCGTATCCATTTGAACCCGACTGTATCACAAAAGCCTCAGAGTTTATGGAGGTTCCTTCATTGATGCCCTGACCAATATAAGCCGTGAAACTGCCATTTTGGTCTATGGTTGCGGTATTGCCTTCTGCAGTCCCCTCCTCAGCAGCGGCAGGATAAAAGACAAAGCCTGATCCCTGAAAAATAGAGGCATTGTTACTGCCAACTTGGGTAACAGTAGCATCGTTGTCATTTCCTTTTTGGATCGTTTCGGCATTGTTTTGGGCGTAGGATATGCTTGTTAATGATATTACGATTATTGTAAGTATTAATTGTTTTTTCATATGATAATTGGATTAGAGATTCATAGAAAAAATATCTTGATAAGAAAACCGTAGGAGGCTCGTCTAAGCCTCCCCGGTCAAAAGCTTTATTTTATCAAGTAAAGTGTGTCGTTAAAACAACTTTTAGTTGCTTTGGGTGATATTGGCGGAATTGCTGTTCCCCACCTGATCTACATCCGCAAACTGGCTATGGCCCGTTTGTGTAACATCAGCAAAGTTGTGATCGCCGTCCTGCAGTATGAGAGCATCACTGTTAAAGGTATTCACATTTATACCCTGACTCACTGTAGCATGGTTGCGATAACCGTCCTGCAAAACTTCGAGGTAATTATTTTCGGCATATGCACCGGCTCCTTGTGCGGGATTAGTGAAGTTTTGTGTACCGGTCTGCTCAATTAAAGCCTCGTTACTTTGGGAGTTTCCTCCATCGTACCCCTGGCTGAGTAAGGCTGCGTTTCCGTAGCCACTCTGATCAACGGATGCGTCGTTGTTATTGGCAGCATTTCCCGGACCAGTATTAATGGTAGAAAATGGACCCGTAGGGCTGGTTGTTCTTATCGCAAAGGATGTCGTATTTTCACCTTGACCAATAGTTGCTTGGTTGGCTTCACCGACCTGGTCGATGGTGGCCTCGTTACCAGTATTTACCTGATCGATATTGGCATCGTTATTTTGACCGAAGGCCAGGCCTGCAGTCAAAAAAAATGCGAATGTAAGCATTGTTAGCTTCTTCATAGTATGTGTCTTTTTTATTAAAGTTAGCTTATGTAAGCTATTCCGATTATTCGGATTCAGATTTGGAAACTATTTCCAAATCAAACAGGAGAGCAACAATGAAGAAGGCGTGGCGTTGAACAATTATTAAAGAGTTCATAATTTACCTTAAATAATATATTCAACGGGTGGCGTCAGATTTTTTCCGACTTCTGCCGGCAGTAATGCCTGCAGAAAGTTCCTCTGGCGCTGCCCTCTTTATTTGTCTCATCTCCTATATTTTTCGCGCAATTTCCTATTGTTCCGCTTGCTATTCGCTCTTAGCTGTACCTTTTGGAATTAATCATTACCTGAAAATCCTGTTGGTATCGTAATACTTGTTGATTCGCCTGATAGTATATTTTGTATATCTATGCTTACCCCATCGGGCCCCGGATTTACCTTAATGTTAAACTCACCAAATTCATAGCTGTTTTGTTCGTTAAGGTTGACATTGTCTTCACCAAATCGATCACCGATAATCTGCCGGGTCAGCTGGGACAGTACCTGACGCTGCAGGGATTGTTCAAAATTGGCCAGGGGATCCCGGTTAAAACCCGAACGTCCTCCCTGGAATTTATTCTGCTGGTTGGCCGAGTTCAGCAGCCAGCTGTAATTGGCGTATGAGCCGCCAAAGGCCGGGTTTTTGGGCTGGTAAACGAAGTCCTGGGCTTCGGCGGAATTCGAAAGCCCCAGCACTACACAAACCGAAAGCACAAAAGGAAAGAGTAATTTTTTTTGATCCATAGTCTTATTTAAGTAATTAAATTAATAGCCTGATAGTGAGTTCGATGAAGATCGCTGGCGCAGGAGCGTTCGATAGCAGATCACCACGGCTTGCCGAGCCATTTTTTCGGTATAGGCGTACTTGGGCTGAAGACGATTTTGAAATACCTTTTCGTTATCAATGTGGATGGTAATCATGGTTCCCCGCGATGGAGTAGGTTGCTCCGATATCGTGATCATAAAGTTGCTGGCCCCGGAGGGAGGTTCCCAGTGGCGGTAAAAGAGGTTATAGAAATCAATACCCATTTTGCTGCGCGTCTCATCCAGTACCATACCGTTAATTGATATGGTTGATCTCTGGGGGGAGGATGTTTTTTCCTGATCGGTTCCAGTCTGTTGCTCTTGTGCAACAACTTTCTTAAAAGCCTCCCGGAATTCACTGAGTTTTTTGTTTCCCGCTTTCCCCTGCGAACTGTTTTCGGCCGGGGATTGGGGTTCTCGCTTTTTCCTTTTTTTTAACCTGTTCCTGTTTTCAACAAGTGAGCTGTCTCGGCGAGTTACTATAAGGGCCGGGATGGTGAGCTTTTGACCGATGTAAATAGTGTAAGAAGTATCAACCCTATCCGCATTGGCCTCGTAGATTTTTTCCCAAGAGTTGGGATGGCCAAAAGCTTCTGCAATGTTTTTCAGGTTGTCTCCGGCTTTGACGGTGTACTGGTAGGGTACGGTATCTTTTTTATTCTGTGCGTATAACGTTGAGCTACAGGTAATTATGCTAGAAAGAGATATAATGATGCTATACCTTAATCCCATAAATGAACGCCAACTAAACTGTTGTTTTGCCTGCTAAATTATATAGTCTCTCACGAGTTATATTGTCTGACAATTACAAAGAAAAACAATAATCAGGTTTGTCTCTCAAGTGAACATACACGCACCCGATTGCTCTCTTTCTCTTTTACTGCTCAATTCTTGGTTCCGAATTTATTGAGATCTATCTCTATTACAGTACCAAAAAGCCAGGATGAAGATTTTTTGCGTTAATCAGGTCAAAAGGATGCAAAAAAAATGCCAGCTTTTAATTTTAGGGGATATTATCGATTGAAGGGTGAAAAAGGGCTTTTAAAGATACCTTTTACCGGAGGACACAGATATCAGCCAAGTGTGTAAATCTTTCACCACATAGTATGGGTAATATTTGGACAAGAGAGAGTATGCTTGCTTCAGCTATATCAATAGGTTAGTGGGGTTGGTCTCGGATGGTTTGTTGCTTGCCAGATATAAGAAGGAGGAAGTGAATCTCTGAGCTAAGAGCTGTAAACCATTTACCTATTTAGGGGCTTGTTAACAGTGGGAAAGAGCGAATCCGATATGTATTATAGTTTGCCACGCGGTTCCAGTGTAGGCAATAAAAAGATGAGAGCAGTAACTTCAAAGATTCTTCCCCAACGCTGAGGAGGAAAAGCAGCTTATCCATGTATGAGACGGTATTGATTAGTATGTCGTATTCGAATAGAGTTACCAAAAAATGTCCTTTTTGGCATATATCGAACCTTGTGTTCGCCAATCAGTTCTTTTTTCAACTATGCCAGCTCCTTCTCTTGGGGTATTTATCTGGGCATCCGGTTTTGAATTTTATCTGCTTTCAAACGCTCAACTTTCAGGATTTTATATTTCGAGGCAGTCTGCTTGTCAAGGGGGCACCGCTATCCGCGGCAATACCCGCCATCGTGGGGCGGGCTTTGGCAAAATGCGGGAGGCTGCCGGTGACGAACCGAAACTGTGGATAAAAGAAAGAGCGGGCCGCTGGCTGTTCAAATTGATCCGCCTAAGCTTCGGAGTAATGGGGCAACTCATTTTTAATGACCGCGCTGCTGCAGCATATTCCTAAAAGTAATTTCCTTTCATTTTCATGACCGTCTCTACCAATGCTTTATCAACGTTAAGCTCATATTTTTTAGCCAGATGCCTGCGGGCCTCCGCGGTATCCGCCTGCAGCATATCATCCCGTTTCAAAAATTCCAGGATATCTTCTGTAGCAGCCCACTGGTAAATCAGCCATTCCCATCTTTCCTGCTTTCTGCCTACAAAATCCACGGTGTAAGAGCTTCCTTCTTTTTGATGAAGTACCGCCGTGTTCAGTTCTGAAGGATGAAAAGATTGTACATGGTTCACGGCAAGCTGCATGGTTTTTCCCGAATCATTCACATCGTCGACCAGCAGTACCTTTTTACCTTTAAGATCGACTCTGACCGGGTCAATGATCTCCGCTTGTTCCATCTGATGAGCGCCGCTGGAGTAGTGTTTTATTTGCAGTGAAGAGAGCCGGTCAACATTAAGGAAATCACAGAGCAGCCTCCCGGGCAGCATACCGCCGCGGGCAATAGCGATAATGATATCCGCCGTTACCGAGGCTTCCATGATATTTCTTGCAAGCTCCGATGTGGTCCTGTATACCTCCTGAAGAGAAACCAGGCTGGCAGTAAAGTTCTCTTTCATCTGTCTCTCAGTATTTATTCCGGTTGCTGTTGCCCACCATCATGACAGATGCCCAATAATACAGGGAGGCTATTAATCCATCGTCCGCAGCTGGTGGGGTAAGTGTCAGGTGCTCAACAACTAATGTTACAAATTATCGGTTGAAATTCATTCATAATACTTATGACAAATACGGCATAGGGCGGATCCCGGGGGGCAGCCTGGCCGAACAGGCTCCCAAACGGGGGCAATTATTCCGTTAAGCGTTATGTCATTCGGCGCTCAAGGGAAACGCCCTGCAAAGGGGAGGGAGATTGACCTACGTACAGCGATTACCGGAATACGTATTATGAGTTCATATTGCAGTCTCGCCATCGTTAATCCATTCCAGACAGAAAAATGGGAAGAAGTCTTAATGTTGTGAACCTGGAAAAAAGCCCGGAGAAAGCAACTGAAAAACTGCTGGGAATTACGGCCGACGAGATTGAAAGCCGGGAAGAGGCGGCTGACCTCGCTGCATCGCTTCGTAAAGTAATATCTTATCACGACCACAGGTATTATGTAATGAATGATCCGGTTATTTCCGACTCCGAATATGACCGGTTATTTCATTTGCTGGAGGATGTTGAAGATCGCTGGCCGGACCTGGTCACTTCCACCTCGCCCACTCAGCGCATTGGAGAAAAAGTATCGGGTGAATTCCCGGAAGTGGATCACCTGACGCCAATGTTATCACTGGATAACTCCTATGACCTTGAGGACCTGGAGGATTTCGATAAGCGGGTCAGGAAGTTGATCGGCAAAAAGAAGGTTAACTATACAGTGGAACCCAAGTTGGACGGTGCGGGCATTTCACTGGTTTACGAGGATGATAAATTTGTACGAGGCGCAACTCGGGGCGATGGGCGAAAAGGAGAAGACATCACCCACAATCTGAGAGTATTGAGAAGCATCCCCCTCAAAATAAACATATCCGAATTAGGTATCTCCCGGGTGGAAATCAGGGGAGAGGTGTTGATCGAAAAACAGGAGTTTAAACAACTAAACAAACAGCGGGAAGGCCGTGGGGAGAGCCTCTTAGCCAATCCCCGGAATGCAGCTGCAGGCTCGTTGAGGCTGCAGGATCCGGAAGAGGTAGCCCGGCGGAAGCTGTCAGCATGGATCTATCAAATAAGTTATGCAGAGGATGCCGGGGGGCGCGAAGTGCTTGCCAGTCAATTTGAAACACAGGAACAGGTTATCGCAACGCTCCATAAATTGGGTTTCAAGACCCCGTCTGAACATCTGGAGTCGACCGAGTCGGCCGAACAGCTGCTGGACATATGCAAGGATTGGGAGGAGCGACGCGAAGAATTCCCCTATGAAATTGATGGAGTGGTGATCAAAGTAAATGATCTCAAACTGTACGACGAACTTGGATTGACATCTCACCATCCGCGATGGGCCATCGCCTATAAATTCCGCGCGCGGCAGGCCACAACCAAGCTGATGGGAGTTCATTTCCAGGTCGGCCGTACGGGGACAATAACACCCGTGGCCGAATTGGATCCGGTTGAGGTAGGCGGGGTATCGATATCTTCGGCTACCCTGCACAACGAGGATTATATCAACAACAGGGATATTCAGCTTAATGATACTGTATTGCTCGAGCGAGCGGGTGATGTCATTCCATATATCGTAAAACCCATCAAAGAGCACAGGCACGGCAATACCCAAAAGATCAGGTTCCCCCGGGAATGTCCGTCTTGTGGCTCCGCATTAGTGCGGCCCGAGGGAGAAGCTTCCTGGCGGTGCGTAAATGCGAGTTGCCCGGCCCAGGCCAAACAGCGCATTAAGCATTATGTTTCGAAGCAGGCCATGGATATTGACGGACTTGGCGCAAAAATTGTCGAGCAGTTTTATGAAAAGGGACTTTTGCAAACCATTCCCGACCTATATGATCTGGATTACGATAAAATCAGGCAGATGGAAGGATTTGGAGAAAAGTCGGTTTCCAATCTAAAAAAAGCGGTGGACGCCTCCCGGGGACGGCCGATACGGCGCCTGATCTACGCTCTGAGTATTCCCATGGTGGGAGCCGATACCGCGCGGACGCTGGCTGAGTCGATTGAGTGCGTGACTGACCTGGAGTCGAGCTCCCGGGAGGATCTGATGAAACTCAATGATATAGGCAGCGCCGTGGCCGAGAGCGTCCAGCATTTCTTCGACCGAAAGGAGAATATCGGGATGATTAAAAACCTTGAGGCCGCAGGTGTCCAGGTATGTAAATCAAAAGAAGAGCGGGAAAAGAAGGACACCTTGGCGGGCCTTACCTTTGTTTTTACCGGGGCACTGGAGTCCTACACCCGCGAGGAGGCAAAAGAGCTGGTTGAACGACGGGGTGGCCGGGCGGTCGGCAGTATCTCGTCAAAAGTGGATTACCTGGTTCAGGGTACGGAGCCGGGCTCCAAGCTGGATGAGGCGCGGGATAAGGGCATTCCTGTTATCGATGAGGAGAAGTTCCTGGAACTGCTAAACGAATAAGAATAAAGGGAGAAACCCATGTACAAACTTAACAAAAAGCTTTCCGGGATCTTCAGGGAAATGGCTGGTATCTACCGGTTTAGGGGAAGCGAAGACCGGTTCAGGGTTCAGGCCTACGAAAATTCTGCTCGGGTTCTTGACCACCTGCAGGAGGATATCCGGAATTACATGAAGAACGATCACCTGGTAGAAGTCAAGGGCATCGGCGAAAGTATAGCCAAAAAAATTCGCGAATATGTCAAAACCGGGAAAATCGACAAGTATGAGGAACTGAAAAAGAATGTCCCGCCGGACTTTGTAGATCTGATGGACGTACAGGGCATTGGACCGTAAACCCTTGAAAGATTTCATGAAGAGCTGGGCGTGACAACCAGGGGGGAGTTAAAAGAAGCGTTAGAGAGTGGAAAAGTTGAAGAGCTCAAGGGATTTGGCGAAAAGTCTGTTGAAAATCTGTTGGAGGGATTAAAAGAGAAGGAAAAAGCGGATCGCCGCATTCTTCTGGCTGAAGCACTGGAAATTTCAGAAATGATGCTGAATGAGCTTGAAAAGCAGAAAAGTATACTTAGACTGGAAGTGGCAGGCAGCATTCGGCGAAAAAAAGAAACGATCGGGGATATAGATATTTTGGCAACAGCTGATTCCGGGGAATGGGCGTCCATTGCCGATTTCTTTACCTCGATGGAATCGGTTACAAAAGTCATTGCCAGGGGGGAGACGAAATCGAGCGTTATTGTGGAACATCATGATCGGCAAGTTGATCTGCGTCTCATTGAAGAAGACGCCTGGGGTGCAGCGTTGCTTTATTTTACAGGGTCCAAAGAGCATAATATTCAGTTGCGAAAAATTGCAAAGGACAAGGGGTTCAAGATAAGCGAGTATGGAATGTTTACAGTTGATGACGATGAAAAAGTAGCAGGTAAAACCGAGGAAGAGCTGTATGACCAATTGGGCATGCAGTGGATTCCTCCTGAAATGCGCGAGAACAATGGTGAGATTGAACTGGCCCGAAAAGATGCCCTGCCCGAGCTTGTCCAAGGGGAGCACATCAAGGGGGATATGCACTTTCACTCCGACTGGTCGGATGGCACCAACTCACTTGAAGAGCTGGCCCGGTATTTGGATGAACACTATCCATACGACTATGCCGTTGTTTCCGACCACTCCAAATCGTCCCGAATAGCAGGAGGGCTTACCGGGGAGGAGTTCGAAAAACAATTTGAAGAGATCGAACAAGTCAACGATGCCATTGGGCGACCACTTCTAAAGCGGGGAGTAGAGGTAGATATCCTGGCTGATGGATCCCTTGACTTAGATAACGGCCTGCTCGAAAAGATGGAGTGGGTGACCGCATCCATCCACAGCCGATTTAATCAGGACAACACCGAACGTATCCTGAAAGCCTGTGAAAATCCATTTGTCAATGTTATCGGGCATCTCACCGGACGCCTGATCGGCAAACGCAGGGAATATGCTGTTGATTTGGAAAAAGTCATCCATAAAGCCAGGGAAACGGGAACCGCCCTGGAGATCAATGCGCAGCCGGAACGAATGGATCTGAACGATGATGCAGTCAGAGCCGCGCGGGAAGCCGGGGTCCTGCTCGTGGCCGGGACGGACAGCCATGATCTTTCCAGTTTCCAGTATATGGACCTGGCCATCAGTATAGCCCGGCGAGGATGGTGTACCGCCAAAAATATGTTGAATACCCGCTCGTGGGAAGAGGTGCAGGCATTTGTCAAACAGAAACGGGACCAATTTTTGAGCCCCTCAAAGTGATGTTCGGTCAGCTTTTGCCCTGACAGGGGGGGGGCACATCGAAGAAGGGGAGGCTGCGATCCTATGCCGGCCCGGTTAATGAGCTATACCTACCTGGATTGACAGTCAGGACAGTAATAGGCAGATCGGCTTCCCACCGGTATTTTCTCAACAGCCGTCCCGCACCGGGGACATTCTTTTCCCTCTGAGCGATAGTTGAATAGAAAAGAGTCGGGAATGGTTTCATACTCTGGAACGGCCTCTACATAGGTTTCAAGCACCAAAGCTACATTTTCATGTAGCGTTCGCAGCTCATTTTCTCCCAGGGTGGGAATGTTCTTCTTGGGATGCATCATGGATTGGAATAA
This sequence comes from Fodinibius sediminis, assembly GCF_900182555.1. GTDB lineage: Bacteria > Bacteroidota > Rhodothermia > Balneolales > Balneolaceae > Fodinibius > Fodinibius sediminis. Next base: position 41,180 of record NZ_FXTH01000006.1, read on the forward strand.
TATTTCATCCGAACATACATTCCCAATTCCAGCAATAAAATGTTGGTCCATCAAGGTGGTTTTGATCATCCCTCGTTTATCTTCAAAAAGACGTAGGAATGTTTCGGGGTCGCTCAGGTCTCGTAAAGCATCCGGCCCCAGCTTTTTATCTTTCAGAAAGTGCTCCCGATCTGTCGTGAGGCTAATATTTCCGAGCATGCGCATGCAGTCAAAAGCCAGATGGGCTCCATTTTCAAAGTCCATGATCGCACGCGGATAATCCGGTGTATGGTCTTCTGTTTTGTAGTAGACCGGACGGCCGGTCATTCCGAAATGAAGCACAAGCTGACAGCTCTTGCCGGCCTGCAGGAAGAGATATTTTCCGTGCGCATACGTCGATTCGAATGCTACCCCTTTCAGGCAAGACTGTAATTTTTGAGAAGAAAGATCGCGCAGCACCTCCGGATTATGTACCCTTGTTCGTTGAATCGGTTTGTGCAGGGAGGTTGCATCGATGTATTTCTTAAAATATCTGACTTCCGGCAACTCGGGCATAAAAAACAAAAGTTGGTTACGGGCAGGCTTTAACTTAGCGAAAAACAGCATTGTTTTGAATTGAAAATGCGCGGCCGGAAGGTATTGTCCGTTAACGGCTTTATTCTGGCTTCCCGTCATTAATCCATCCACGTAATACGAAAAAGCCGAGTGCTCATGTATTAACAATGCACTTAAGCTGGAAGGGAGGTAGTTAGAAGTTGTCCATTTTAGATGCTGTTTTTCCCGTCAGGCAGGGGGGGACTGCCCTACATTCATTATATCCTGATCCCTTTCATCAAAGTATTAGTGTATCAGTTAACATTCCTGCCATTAGCTCATAACTGACTATTTATTAAGAGAGTTAGATAAAATTTTTTTAACAGTGTGAAAACTAAATCATAAGCAACGATGGAAGAACTGGATCACATATCCCCTAAAGATAAAATGACCTTCAAAGAACACTACGACAATATTCATTATGCATTAAAAAAGGTATCAGGAAAAAACGGCTCCACTGTTTCTTCAGATTTTTCCAATCAGAACCAGGCCCCATCTTCAAAATTACGAGCTGTCTACTAAGTGTTTTAAATCGTCCATTTTTTTTCGCTACGTCCGCAGTATTCATAATTTATATCAATAAGGATTATGGAAACCAAACAGCTTAAGAGTAAAGCAAACGATCGCATAACACCCTATAGCGACCAGGAGCTTGAATTTTTTCGGCAAATCATACTCAGTAAACTCAACGAAGCCAGTCAGGAACTGGAAGCCCTTAAGGGAGCTTTACGCGAAGAGATTGACAATACCAGCACCAAGGTTACCTATTCTTCCCATATGGCTGACGTCGGTACAGATACCAGAGAGCGGGATAAAATCTACATATTATATAATCGAACCCGCAAATTTATCAACTATCTCAATCGCGCCCTCGAGCGGATTGAAAATAAAACATACGGTATTTGCAAGGTGACGGGTAAAAAAATATCCAAAGGTCGATTAGAGGCGGTGCCTCATACCCAGCTCAGCATTGAGGCCAAGCGAAGACAGCGTTAACAGGCTCTATTTGAATGTCTGCCAGCTTCTGATTGATACGTTGAATGCGCCCAGGAAAACCAAGAGAAATCGAAAGGCATGGCCCGTGTCTGCCTAATTACAGGTAGTCAGCTTAACAACAAACCGGGTATGCTAGCCAGCATAATCAATAGAAAGAAAATCAGGGGTTTCAAGGCGTTTTTTACGCCGCTGTAAAAGGCGAAAATAGCCCCTTTGATGAAGGTGTTGGAGATAGCAACAAGGATCAATCCATTTGCGGCCGCCTCTGCGGAAAGGGTTGTTCCTCCCATTTGCAAAAGGGAAAGGGCAATAGCGTCCATGTCAACCATTCCTGAAATTATCGACAGGCCATAAACGCCCGGATCTCCCAGCCATTGTTTGCTGCCTTCCGAAAGCAGCATAACCAGGGCTAAAATAAGTCCAAAGGGTATCGCCGTACTTAGCTGCAGGGGGTTCCTGATAGAAGAGAATTGCTTTTGTTTTTTGGGATACTCGCCATTCAGCCATACCCACAAGGCTAATCCTGATGTTGCAACAATCATCAATACCACTGAAGGCCCGACTCCATAAATCAAGGCTGGATTAAAAATGCCCACCCACAACAGCATGTGGACAAGAGCGGTAAAATTGGCAATGAGAGCCCCGATAACTACCATGTCAGTCGTTCCCCCATCGCGGGCAATACGTCCCAGTGTTACCGTAACTGCGATGGACGAGACCAGCGAGCCGGCACATGAGGTAAAAAGGATTCCCTTATCACTGCCCAGGTATTTCATTGAAAAATAGCCCATGTAGGAGATCCCGGCTATTAAGACTACCATGCCCCATATTTCAAATGGGTTCAGAGCGCCCCAGGGCCCGTAGCCGCGGTTGGGAAGCAGGGGCAATACGACCGCTGAAATGGCCAAAAATAGGATCCCCGAATAAAACTCCTGAGGCTCTATGGTTTTAACCCAGGTATGCAGCCTGGGTTTAATGCTTAGCAGCAACACCATGACCACTGTTACGGCCACCGACAATATGATGTACCCCTTGATCACGGCCACACCAATCCCGAAAGTAACAAAAGCTGCCATCTCTGTGGTGAGGCCGAGCAATCCTGTTTGCCGGACATACTGGTAGTAACCAACCATGATAATCAAAACAAATCCCACCAGGGCTGCACCCAGCAGAATGGCTCCGACATGTTCCGAAAGGATACCCCAGATACCCCCGGACAATGCAATTAGCGTAAAGGTTCGAATGCCAGCCGTTCGCTGTCCCTCTTTTTTTTGCTGGAAACTCCAGCCGCGCTCGATACCAATGATGAACCCCAGGACCAGAACAAGGCCCATCCTGCCAAGTAATTGAATTTCTGTCTCCATCCACCCGTGGTTTTGGACATCTATTGTTTGATGGTTCTGTCTTCTTGTTCCTCTTCTGCGTATCGTTCTCCGGCTAAGGAGAGAAACGGTATGATGCTTTCAAATTCAATTTTACGGGCATGATCTGTTTGCATCATTTTTTCATAGAACGTTTTCTTATACCGTGTCAAGACGATAAGCTGTGCCTCGTGGGTGGCCATATAATCAACAATGCCTTTTTTGAAGGATGCATTAAAAACCCGCTCAAAAGAAAGCTTTTCATAGTTTACCCCTTCCAAGGCTACCTCCCTGAACCCTCTGAATTTTATGAGTTCTTCGAGGGAATCGTCGGTGAACAGGTGAAGAACATGCAGGTTGGCATTAAAATGTCTGGCCCAGCCTGATATTTCTTTTAGGGCGGATAAATCCCCCTCGTTAAAATCAGTCATAAACACGATATCCTCAAAACCCGAATAGGTGCTTTTTTGAGGAATAGCAAGTACCGGGACCCCGGATTTGGAAATCACCTCTGTGGTTGTACTGCCTAAAAATTTTCTGCCGCCGGAACTGCCCTTGCTCCCTATCACGATAAGATCGGCCTCAATCTCTTTTGCTTGCCTGAGTATTGACGCACTTGGGTCCCCGAATTCTGTTAATGTCTGAGCGTCAACTTTCTGAAAGCGATCATCGTTTATAAGACGTTCCAATAGCCTTTCTGATGATAGTGAAAACGTGCTTTGCATTGAATGCATTAAATACAGACGAGCCTTCAGGTTTAAAGCCATCTCGATAGCATAGGAAACTGCTCTTTTTGAACAATCGGAAAAATCCGTTGGGGCCAGGATATTTTTTATCTCCATTTTGGTCTGTTTTTTAAAGTTACGTCTTTTACCCCTTAAATTTAGGCGGATGATTTATATTTATATGTAGGTCATTTACCTAAATATTGGGTTCCGGAAAGGACGGGAATCTCCCTATCCACGCCTCACCAGCCAAGACCGGCTGTCTGAAGAAACCTTGAGTCAAAACTTTCAACCTTTAACATGCAACGTGCAACTAAACTAACTTCAAATGGAGCTTCCCCCTTTCATCAAAGAGTAACAACCCCCCTCCGGCCTAACGAAAGGTGAGGTGCCCGTTTCGCCGGGGCGAGCGAGAGCGGGCTCCCCGATGAATCGGGGCTGTCTGACGACCAGCGGGAGGAGTTAAATGATTTTAGCGATGCGAGTCGCGGTGGGATGCCGAAGTTGTTAAGGTCCTCGCGTATGTCATTCCAATAGAAAAAGCACTTGAGCTGATTGGTCATCGAGAGGCTGCGGGTTTAGCCCCGAAAAAATTCCATTCTCAGATTTTAAAAAGCACTGCACTACAATGTGGATGCATTGGAGCTTGATGTAGTGATTCCGGCGATGAATAGCAGTTGTTTTACCTGAACCATGGTTTCATCATGATATTTGTCTGACGCTTGAGGGAGATATCATTTCAGATCAGACAAAGAAAATGAGGGGAGGCCAACGGACCAACGATTCTTGTCGGTGATATACTTTCTCATCTATCCAATATGGCTGTAGGAATAAAGACACACAGGCTCAAGTTCGTAATAGTTTGATAATATTAAGTTTCAAGTATGGTCAAAGTTGAGAACTATTATCTCCATCCAATAAACGAAAGGTCATGGTCTAAGTTAAAATCAAAAAAAGCTAATCTTTTAGGAATGATGAACTGGGATAGAATGAAAAAAAAATCTATAGCACTGCGGAAACAAGCTGCTTCCTTGATTATAATCTTAATTGGATTCACGTCCCAGTTATATGGTCAAGAAGTTAGTGGAATCGTGACAGATGAAGCCGGTACCCCACTTCCAGGAGTTAACATACTCGTTAAAGGTACGAATACGGGGACTTCATCAGGTGCAGAAGGTGGGTTTGAGTTAACAGTTCCGTCGCTGCAGGATACGTTGGTATTCTCATTTATTGGGTATGGAAAGCAAGAAATATCAATTAATGGCCGGTCAGAAATTAAGGTACAGATGCAGTCAGAAGCTCTATCCAGCAAAGAATTGATCGTTGTTGGGTATGGTACCCAGGAAGAAGAAAATCTTGTTGGTTTTGTAAGTAAAGCGGGGGTTGAGGATATTTCAACGCGTCCATCTGCAGATATAGCACGTTCTTTGCAGGGAGCGGTGCCAGGATTAAATATTAGATCGTCATCAGGCGGTGACCCTTCGGCGACGCCGGAGATTAATATTCGCGGGTTTAACTCGATTAACGGTGGATCGCCCCTTGTTTTAGTGGATGGAATCGAGGAGGATCTTGCGAATGTGAATCCCAATAATATTGAAAGTGTAACCGTCTTGAAAGATGCGCAAGCTGCAGCTATTTATGGTGCTCGAGGTTCCTTTGGCGTCGTTTTGGTAACTACAAAATCAGGTAGGGAAGGAGTGTTTGAAGTTGAATATTCCAACAATGTCGGTTTCACAACAAATACTGCGCGTACAGATTTTGTAACTAACCCTGCAACCTATGCCAGATGGGCGGATGGTGCAATTGGTAACTACCATAGTGGTTGTTATGTATGTTATGATGAGGAAGATTATGAGGTTGCAGAGCAGGTAGCTAATGGCGAAAGAGAACCCTTTTATGAGCAGCAGCCGGATGGGACGTATAAATTCTATGAAAATAATGATTACTACGACATCCTTTTTAAAGACCGGCGTCCGCATGTTATGCATAACTTATCTGTCTCCGGAGGATCTGATAAACTGAGAGGGGCGGTGTCAGGAAGGATATATCGCAGAGATAGGATTCAAAATATCCAAGATGCGGTAATGAGGCGATATAATCTTCAGCTTAACTTAACGGCTACTCCTTATGAGTGGTTGGAATTATCTGCTATTAATAGGTTCAGCAGCAGATTTGATGAGCAATATGCAGGGACCAAAAACGGTTGGGGCGGTGCCTTTGGGGTTTCTAAATGGCGCGACCTTTTTCCCAACTATCCAGCTTTTGTAGATGGAGAAGGAGTAAGTGTGGGCCGAACCCGAAATGGATATGTAGGCCGTTTGGGAGCCTTGAAAGAAGGGGCAGCACATCGCGAATGGCGATATGAAAAACAAACGAACACGCTTAAAGCTGAATTGAGTCCAATCGATGCATTAGTACTCAATATGGATTATAGTTACAGCATTGATAGAACGGACCGGACATTTTCGTACACGCCATTTAGTTATCTGTCGGGTAACGAGCTTGAGTTAGTAGAGAATGCCGGTCTTAATCGACACAATGAGTATCGCTGGAAGGATTATTATAAAGCGTTGAATATTTATGGAACGTATACTCAAGGTGTGGCAGAAAGGCATAATTTCAAGTTAATGCTTGGTTTCAATCAGGAGGTGTTTGATCGCGATAGAGTGGGTGCCAGAATTGAGGAGCTGCTCACAAAAGATAAGGCTAACCTTTCGTTTGGAACTGAAATGTTAGATATGTCAGGCTCTACCCTGGAATGGGCTCTTCAAGGCTATTTTGGTCGTTTCAATTATGATTATGATGACAGGTATTTATTGGAAGTTAATACCCGTTATGATGGATCCTCTCGTTTCCCCGAAGGTAACCGGTGGGGCTTATTCCCTTCAGTGGGTGTGGGTTGGCAGGTAGATAATGAAAGCTTCTGGCGTTCTTCGTTAGCAAATGTGGTTTCCTCATTAAAGCTGAGGGCTTCTTATGGAAAGTTGGGAAATCAAAATGTAGGCGTAAATACCTTCCGACAACTCATAGGGATGGGTAAAAAATCATGGTTGGTTAACGGCCAGGAAGTGAACTATGCCAGGGCGCCAGAGCCTCTTCCGGCGAACATTGGCTGGGAAAAAATTACGTCTACAAATATCGGCGTTGATATGGGATTTGTCGAAGATAAGTTAACGACTTCTCTGGATCTTTATGAACGCAATACAAGTGATATGTATCTGCCCGGACAGCCACTTCCTGCTGTCTTTGGCGCTTCCGAACCCCGAAGAAACTACGCATCGATGCGAAATAGAGGTTTTGAATTAACGGTTGGTTATAATGACCAATTTAACATAATGGGCTCCGCTCTTTCTTTTGATATCCAAGCCAATATATCAAACAACAAGGGGGTAATCACAAAATTTGATAACCCAAATGGATTATTAAGCACTTTTTGGGAGGGGCAGAAGCTTGGTGAGATATGGGGCTATCGTATTGATGGCCAATTTCAGTCCGACGAAGCGGCAGCAGCATTTCAAAATCAATTTGGCACAGAGAATTTGGTGGAGGTTTACCGGGGAATTCTTGACTGGGGATCCAATTCGGATTGGAATTACCTGAGAGGAGGAGATCTCAAATATGTAGATGTGGATGGGGATGGTGAAATTAACAATGGGGAAAATACCTTGGAAGATCCCGGTGATTTACAACGCATTGGAAACGCGATGCCACAATTTCCTTATGGCTTTAGCATCAGTGCCAATTGGAAAAATATTGATGTGTCTGTTATCGGTCAAGGCATAGCAAAACAACATTGGTACCCGTCAGGTCCATTATACTGGGCAACCTTTCACAGGCCGTACGTGTCTTTTATTAGAAAAGATATGTTAGACAAAGTGTGGGATTCTGAACATCCGAATGACCCCGACAGAATTTATCCTCAACGTCAAAGAGCGTATAATGCTTTAAGTTCAGGTCGTATGTCGGCTAATGTTAATGACCACTATTTAACCAATATAGGATATCTAAGATTAAAAAATATCACAATTGGTTATACCCTTCCGACCGATTTTACTGAAAAGGTCAACCTCAAAAGACTAAGAATCTTCGTTAGTGGCGAGAATTTATTTACCTGGAGATTTGGGGGTTTAACAGAGTACCTGGACCCGGAAGAGGTAGGGGCACATGTAAGCTACTCCAATCCCAATGGTGTCAGAGCAAAACCTCCACGGGATACCCAATTATATCCGATGGGGAAAACATATTCGGCAGGAGTGGAAGTAAGTCTCTAATACATACTCATCAACTTCGAAACAGATCGGCAGTCAAATTTTATAAACAAATTTCAAAAAATAGCTATAACAATGAATAGGCTTATACAAATATTAGCAATACTGATGTTGGTTTTAGTAACAGCAAGCTGCCAAGACATTCTTAACCAGCCACCTGATGATGCGATAACGTCCGAGGAGTTTTTCAATACCAGTAATGATTTACGGGTTTACACCAATGATTTATATAGTGTGATGCCCAAGAAATCGGTCTATATGGATGATGCCAGTTCCGATAATATTTTGGGCGTAAGTGCTGCTTCGCGCGTTGAAGGGTCGCGTACAGTACCAACAAATAGGGGGAGTGGAGGTTGGTCGTGGGAGAATCTTCGAAAGATAAACTACTTCCTTGAAAACTATGACAGAGTAGATAATGAGAATGCAAAAGCTAAATATTCCGGCATAGCCAGATTTTTCAGAGCTTATTTTTATTTTGAAAAAGTGAAACGGTTTGGCGACGTGCCCTGGTATAGTGAGGTGATCGACGCTGATGATGAAGAACTATTGAATAAAGCACGGGATCCACGGGCAATGGTAATGGATTCCGTTCTTGCCGACATAAATTATGCGGTCGATAATATTCCAGCTGAGAAGCAGCTAAGTCTGATTACAAAATATACGGCACTCATTTTAAAAGCTCGCATTAGTTTGTTTGAAGGGACTTTCAGGAAGTACCATGAATTAGAAAATCATGAGAAGTTTTTGGAAGAGGCGGTTTCAGCTGCTGAAGAACTCATCAATGCCGGAGCTTATACATTATATACCAATGGAGGGGCAGACCAAGCTTATCTGGATCTGTTTGCGAGAAATAGTCAGGATATGACGGAGACTATTTTGGCGGTAGATTACGAATTTGGTAAAAGAACACATGATCTAGCCTATAGGATGACGGCTCCAACCCAGGGTCGATGGGGACTCGCAAAAGACCTTGTCAATAGTTATCTCATGGCTGATGGAACACCTTTTACAGATCAAAATGATTATGAAACCATGGGGTTTTATCAGGAGATGCAGGATCGGGATCCTCGGTTGACGCAAACCACCGCAGGACCTGATTATTCGACCTATGGTTCGAATGAGGGTGAACCGGTAAATTTAGATATAACCAGGACAGGATACAGAGTCATTAAAGCGCTGCCTCCCAAAGGGCCACAATGGGGATCGGGTGGATCGTACAACGATATTATTCTTTTTCGCTATGCCGAGGTGTTACTGATTTATGCCGAAGCAAAAGCAGAGCTGGGAACGCTCACCCAGGGAGATCTGGATATGTCAATTAATAAATTGCGAGATCGGGTGGGAATGCCGCACTTAAATATGGCAGATGCCAATGCCAATCCCGACCCCTATCAAGAAGCTCTGTATGAGAATGTTGAACAAGGGAGCAACAAAGGAGTAATTCTGGAAATTCGCCGTGAACGAAGAATTGAGATGGTGAACGAGGGCCTGCGATGGGATGATCTAATGAGATGGAAAGAAGGTAATATCGTTGAAGATCCAATCAGAGGTATATACTTCTCGGGCTTGGGAGCTCATGACTTTGATAATGATGGCAATGCGGATGTTTATGTTCATGATGGAGATGCCGCTGGGGCACCTGATGAAGTAACAGCAATGATAAATATTAATGAACGTCCTCTTACCAACGGGACCTCTGGAAATTTACAACTGTTTGATGGGGGAGCGTTTGAGGAGCCCAAAGATTACTATTATCCAATACCCAAAGAAGATTTGAATTTAAACGATAATCTAGTGCAAACCCCAGGTTGGTGATAGGGGACTCCAAATCCCGTGTCATATTATTTTTAAAAGCATAGTATGGCATGGGTTTATCTCTGGAGGCTCTAATTATTAAGTCGGAACACATTAATTAAACAGGGAAAATGAACAAGCATTTTTTAACCTTAGTAATTGTAGTGCTACTTTTGGGAGCCAGTTCAGCGCTGGCACAAGATATGGCTACCGGAATAGTTTTTCATGATGAAAACCAAAATGGACAGGTCGATTCATCAGAACAAAGGCTGGCGGAGGTCCCTGTATCTAACGGACAGGAGGTTGTGTTAACCGACAAGCAGGGACGTTATGAACTCCCCGCAGATGATGATACTATTATCTTTGTTATACAACCAGATGGATATAAGCTGCCGGTTGACGATAAACACCGACCCCAATTCTACTATATCCATAAGCCAGAGGGGACCCCAGATTTGGATTACAGCGGCGTATCTCCAACTGGACCGCTTCCCGATTCCGTAAACTTTGGGCTTATTAAAGGAGAGCAGACCGATAATTTTGAGATGCTTGTCTTTGGGGACCCCCAACCCTACAATATGCAGGAGGTAAATTATTTTAATAGGGATATTGTGGATGAACTGGTAGGGGGTGATGGTTATGAGTTCGGTATTACGCTCGGTGATATTGTCGGTAATAATCTGGACCTTTTTGAACCTTATTCCAAGTCGGTTGCCCGAATTGGTCTACCTTGGTTTAATGTGTATGGCAACCACGATATGAACTTTGATGTGGAGAGTGACTCTCTTGCTGATGAGACTTTTGAGGCGACGTTTGGTCCGCCGACTTATGCGTTCAACAAGGGCAACGTGCATTTTATCATTCTCGATGATGTGATATATCCTCGAAAAGATGGGGAGGCTGGTTATATAGGTGGCTTAACCGATAAGCAACTTATATTTATTGAAAACGATCTTAAGCATGTCTCCTCAGATCACTTAATTGTGCTCGCTTTTCATATTCCTTTAAGTGTACCTCGTTGGAGAGGGTTAGAGGAATATTTCAGAGTAGAAGATCGCCAAAAGCTTTTTAATCTGCTTTCAGATTATTCACACACACTTTCTCTTTCTGCCCATACTCATGTACAGCAACTGCATTTTTTAGATGAGAAGCAAGGATGGAGGGGAAAAAAGCCCCATCTTCATTATAATGTTGGAACAACGGGGGGAGATTGGTGGTCGGGCGAGCCTGGGGAAGATGGCATTCCACCAACAATCATGAGAGATGGTACCCCTAACGGCTATGCAAGCATCCAGTTTGAAGGCAATGATTTTACGCTTAATTATAAGGTTGCCGGTGCTGATAAGGAAAAGAAGATGAATATATGGGGGCCTGATGTTGTGCCGAAGCGCGAGTGGTTCAATGCTGATCTGTACGTAAATTATTTTCTGGGCAGCGACTCGACAATCGTTGAATACCGGGTTCAGGGAAAGAATAAGTGGCGACAGATGAAAAAAGTTGAGCTTGGTGATCCTTACATTACTTCGCTGCGCGATAAATGGGATAAATCCGAAGATCTTATTAATGGCAAGCGTCCTAATAATGCCGTAGCTTCGAGTCATTTGTGGAAGACACGCATCCCGAAAAATCTCCCGGAAGGAGAACACACTATTACTATTCGTGTTACCGATATGTTTGGACGGCAATTTTTTGATGAATTTAGTTATCGTGTAGAAGACAGATAATGTACGTTATGTAAATAAAAATGTAGTTGTATTGAAACTCATCCGATGGTAAAGAATAGTTTAGGCTATAACTCATGTAGTACTTTTTGCAGTACGAGCTTAAAACTTTTTGGAATTGGAGAGAAATTGAATAAATAATGTGCCCGCTGAAAATGACGGGCACATTATTTGAAAGTATATCCGTGAAGACTCGAATGCCTGACCTTTTGTCCGAAGCCAAACGCTCTATTTATATGCGGAAGGCAGAGTATAGATTTTTTTTAAGTAATCCCTTTACAACGTTGATGCATCTGTGGTTGCATAACTACATGACAGTCATTAAGGCAACTATGAACTATACGCATAAAATTCTTTTCTAATCATAGCCGCCTTATCTGATTATGAGCTGTTAATTAACAGGTACAAAAGGTGGCACAGGCTCCCCGACAGGGCCATTTCCGCAAGATAGATAATAGCTTCTTATCTGATTACGTACCTCAGGTCAGGAAGCTGTTGTCGCCGGGGGTTAGAATCTCACCTACATACTTTAGCGTTTCCTGCCTACAGCAACCGGGTTGCAGATATGGTAGAATAGGAGGTGCGCACTATTAAAAAGATCAATGACCACATTTTGGGAGTGCGTGGCGTGGATACCTGCAATCTCCAAGTTTAAAAAAATCCTTAAGCTAAAAGGAGGGGTAGCGATGGCTAAAGCTTTTAGTGTTGCGTCCTGGAATGTTGAACATTTTGGGGCTACCAATAAGGACCGTGATAAACCTAAAAAGCCGGTTGCGCCGATAATCGATTATCTGGCTGATCAGAATGCGGACGTAGTAGCCGTTTATGAAGTGGTGGGTAAAACGGTATTTGACGAAATAGTCACGAAGATGGATGACTACCAGTTTCATATCACAGAAGGGCCACAGACGCAGGAGATAATGATTGGAGTAAAAAAATCTTTCACAAGTTTTTTTACCCAAAAAACGGAATTTAAATCCGGGGAAGCGTTACTAAGGCCCGGCGCTCTCCTTACGCTGATTATTGAAGGTAGGAATTACCCTTTACTTTTTTTGCATCTGAAAAGCCTCGGGGAGCCCAAGGGATTCGGTTTGCGTGATGATATGACAGAACGGGCCATTCATTTTAAGAAAGTGCTGAACAATGCGGATCCCGGCGGCAACGCTAATTTCATTTTCCTGGGGGACCTCAATACCATGGGAATGAATCTTACGTACAGTGAGAAAGATATATCCGGGGAGGAGGAGATCGAACGATTGCGCAAGCGCCTGGCGTATCGAACCGTGAATATGCAGGTCCTGCAAAAGACACGGGAGGTAACCTACTGGCCGGGATCGAACTCCGTTTATGAACCGGTCAACCTGGATCATGTTGTCGCTTCCAGCCATCTTGCATTCAGTAAATTCAATGGTCGGAATGTGGATGTGCGCGGCTGGGTGGATGAATCAACCGATGAACAAAAAGATGCCTGGACGGAAAAATATTGGGACCATGCCCTGTTGTATTTTGAGGTCCGGAAGGTGTGATTAATGCACCACTCAAATAAAACTCCCCAGCGAGGGTACCTTCCGCGCGATGACTACCGCTGTGGAGCCGAGATCTTCAACGATCCGCTTGAGTTGGGCCTGAGACAAATTAACGCGGGAAGCTTCCTTCACCACCGTCATTAGTTCATCATATTTCTCCAGATCGGTAATACCGGGCGTAATAGCATCGATTTCCGATCGCGAAAGCCCGGCTAATTCGTTGAGCTCCTTCCGGTACTTTCCCCGGAACGCCTCGCACCCCCGTTGCAGTGTATCTTCCAAATCGGCTTCAAAAGCATCCAAATCAAATCCATTTGACATATCAGGCCTCCTGTTAGTTTACCCTGAGATTCTCTCCCAATTTCTCTATCGCTTTCTTGATCGCTTGTGACGTCTGTTCCGCCTTATCCAGTCTTTCGTCCATATTTTCTCCAGATGCAACCAGCGCTTCAATCTTGGTTGAGGTGTTGGCAATTTGACGGGCCACTTTCGTACGGAGATTACGTTCCACCCCCATCGATTCAAGCAGCTCATCCTGCGTGTCGTGGACCTTCCGTACCGACGAGAGGTGGCCGGTAACAATGGAATTGGCGTAGTGGAGCTGTTGGTAGGCCCGGTCAATCGATCCCAGTACCTCCTGCTCCTGGTTGTTCAGCGGCTCGAGCAGTTCATTGCGCATGGACTGTAAGTCACGTTGCAGGCGCTGAATCATAATGTTCATCCCCTTGCGCACCGAACGCTGCAGCTCCGGTGATGTATCCGGCTTCGAGGCGGCGGCCAGCGCGGCCAGTATGGACTTTTGCCGGTCTTCCGGATCTTCGCTGTCAGCAAGCGCCTGCTGGCGGTCCAGCAGATGCTGGATCTGATACGGTGTATACACCTCGTCAATATACCGGTTGACATCGCTGCGCATGCTTGCAAACAGCATGCGTGCCATTTCACGATGGGCCTGGTGAACCACGGCAAGATCTCTTCCCACGGTAGCGGACAACTCAATCGATTCCTTGGGCACCGATGCGCAGCCAATAGCCATGGAGCAGACAACGATGGCGGTAATCCCTTTCATCCTGTTAATCCCCCTGTGTTTTCTTAAACGCAATAATGCATTATAAGGATATTTATGTACATCTGTGTGATATTCTCTTTTGGGGACCCCATCTAACAGTTGGGTTTCTTGTTTTCAAAGGCAGCCACCTTTACTGTGTATGTTGCTATCGTCCCCACAGCCCTTGAACCGGCGTTGGCCGCAGGCGCTTGGTTAAAATCACTTACCGTTTTCACCAGAAGTGGAAAAACGAAAGATCTGCACAAAATCATCACTTCCTTTCTTTACGCAATGTCGTCTCCGAGTTGCCTTCTGTGATCAATTCATATTCAGAAATGAGCTTTTCTCCCTGCTCGATTGCATCCAACAAGTGCTTCATGGAGAATTGATCATCATATTGATAGCGTTTACAAGCTATATCGAGAATTCTCCAGGCCCTCACATACTGAAGATAATTCCGTTCGGGGTGGGCGAAACCGATGATAGCAAAGCAGACGGCAGCGGCAGCAGCGAGCAAAGGCGTACTTGAGTATCCAAATATGGTTATATCGGTCGCGGCTATTGCCGAGACGGCGGCACCCAATGTTCCAATAGCATAGTGGAACCTTCTCCAAAATTTAAAATGATAATACCCCTCCCTGCACCGTTCCCTGATGTCATCAGGCAGCGTTCGAGTGTTGACAGTATTTCCGGCATTTTTCATAGCAGGCCTCTTCGTTTGAATAATTGTGTTTTTTTGTGATGCCAATGGAGATAAACAAAAGAGAGCAAAAGGCATTACCAATGCAGCCTAAATGCAAGGGGAAGTTCACTCCCTGATGGTACTATTGAATTTTCCAGGCCTGCATGCGATTCGTCTTCGGGCATCGATGCGAGGCCGTGGGGGAGACCTATCCTGCCAGCCTGTCATCCTTTTACAGGCTCAACCTTTTATGCAGGGAGTTCTTTACCCTGCTCCCCCGAATCCGGCTGCAGCTCGTCTTTTAACTCGTCGACCGAGGTTTGGCTGCACCGCGATGGCCAGTGGGTGCGCACGTGGGCGACCAGCTGTTGCTGAAGGGCCGCGCTGCCATCCTCCATTGCTTCCGCCTCAATATCTGCGGCTCTTCGATAGATCACCTTCTTCCTCTCGGTCACTTCAGCCCGGAAAAGATCTCCCCGGGTAAACCATCCTGTTGCACTGCCAAATTTTCCCGTGCTATCGGTCGATTGTGTGAACCTTATAAAACCCACGCCGGAAAAATCTTCATCACTTTGAAATTCATCCCCCTGCCAGAAGTAATAAAGTTCGTCGGTGTCGGCATTAAAGGCAGCGGAGATGCTCCAGAATCGCGCCCATGAGGCTCCCTGCTCGGTAAACGCACGACCTTCCAGCTTGATTTGCTGTTCCTCCTTGGTAAACGAAATGTTTAAAAATCCCATGGCATTTTCCCCGGGCTTGCGAATCATCTGCCACCAGGCACCCTCTACTTCTTCAAAGGCTTCCAGCCTGTTCTTGCCAAACCAGTTGGTGGATACAAATAAACCAATGACGGCCGCAACCAGTTCGATAATGAGCGCTTTGAAGAGGGTGTCAAGATAAGTTTCATTAATGGTCAGAACCCCCGTGATGCCGAGCAGCGCCACGGCCGCCGTAGCTATGAATATGACAATGACAGAATAAAAAAGTATATCACGCCTGCGTTTCATTCTTAAGATCCCCTTTTATTTCATAACGATGGATACAAATACGTTGAACACAATCCATTTCTCTTCACCCATGACTTTCCTCTTTGTTATAATGTAAATCATACCCAGCTTAATTTTTACTCCCTAATTTTACTACCCAGTTTTTCCAGCAGCGCATGCACTTGTTCTTCGGGCATCGTCTTCAGATGGGTGGGGCAATAGCCCGTGTGGTAATTGGCGAAGTTATTCAGGGCCTTCTCGCCGGGGAAGCCGGGTGCCCGGGCGATGTGGTGGTTGGAAAATTCGTCGGTTGTCCTTGCATATCGAACAACACTCTTCTGGGAATATGCACCATGCCTTATGAGGGCGGAGGGTTGTAACACCCCATCACATTCTGGACCGTTTCGTTAAGTGTAAAAGAGCTGTTTCCCTCCTTGGAGGAGAACCCGACTCAAAATATCCCACTCTGAAAGGGAGGGTCAATTCCCGATACCAATTCTGAAAATGATCATGCTGAGACGAGGTATCGAAAAATTCGGTAGTAAAGTTATGGAGTGATTTTAGTTCCAAAGTTCTATTCATTAATAAATAGAGCGTATATCACAGTAAGCAGAGCGTATATCACCTGGGATATAAACTTTTAAAAGAGGAAGAGTAACGGATTGCCGGAAACAGCGAGCAATCCATGAATAGCAAGAGAAATATAAGGAGGTCTTTCATGTGTAATATCCAGTGTATCTGTCCGCCCTCTCCTGAACTCTACAATCAAATCGTCCGGGCGAAAAAGCGAATGGCCGAGGGAGCCGACCCGGTCGCAGCCACGGAAGGGTCCGACTCCCTGGATGCGAGAAGTTTATCCCTTATTTTGAGCCGCCCGAACAAAACCAGGGGACACACCCTGGTAGCACCCACCCGGTCGGCCGCACCGGTCACGGGAACGAGGAGGGTGCTGGTGCTCCTGGTCGATTTTTCTGACGAGGCTGCCGGCGAATCCCAGTCTCATTACAACGACCTTCTTTTTTCGGTCGGCTCCCACCCTACGGGCAGCATGCGCGACTTTTATCGGGAGGCCTCTTACGGCGCACTTGACGTGGTGGGCACCGTGAGCGGCGACGGGGAAGTGACGGCCGGCTGGTACAGGGCCCCGAATCCCAAGTCCTATTACACCAACGGCAACTATGGGTTCGACGCCTACCCCAATAATGCGCAGCGGCTGGTCGAAGATATTATCGACCGGGCCGATCCGCACGTCGATTTTGCCCAGTTCGACAATGACAATGACGGGGTCGTAGACGCGCTTGTCGTTATCGCGGCTGGCTCCGGCGCCGAGGCGACCGGGGATGTAAATGATATCTGGTCGCACAAGTGGGGTATTAGCCCGAAAATGGTCGATGGCGTAAAAGTCCAGAACTATTTCATGGCCCCCGAAGATGGACGTGTGGGCGTCATGGCCCATGAACTGGGCCATCTTCTGATGAAATGGCCTGATCTCTATGATACCGACTACAGTTCGGCCGGCACGGGGAGCTGGGACCTGATGGCCGGCGGATCATGGAACAACGGCGGCCGCTCCCCCGCTCATCCCACCGCCTGGTGCAAGGCGCAGGCGGGCTGGATTACGCCGACCACCATCTCCAACGCGCAGCAGAATGTGACGCTCAAGCCCTACACCAACAATCCGCAGGTGTACAAGCTACCGGTGGGAAATACCGGGAGTAAAGAGTATTTCCTGGTCTCCAACAGGCAGCAGTCGGGATTTGACAGTCACCTGCCGGGCGAGGGAATGATTATCGAGCATGTGGACGAAAACCAGTCCAATAACACCGATGAAAACCATTACCTGGTCGATATCGAACAGTGTGACGGGCAGCGGGACCTGAACAAAAACGCCAACCGGGGAGACGCCGACGATGCATTTCCATGCAGCAGCAATACAGAGTTTTCCGGGACGTCCACCCCGGTCAGCGATGCCTATGACGGTACGGAGTCTAAAATCTCAGTGAAAAATATCGCGCGGTCCGGCGACAATGTAACGGCCACTATTACCGTCGGGGCTGCCAAAGTATGGCACTACAACAAGGCGGTCAAGATGACATACACCCACCACACCAGTCAGTGGGCCTGGGCGTATATTGATACGGTCGGCTGGCGCCGGATAAAGGATAACTCGCCTGACGGGGTCACAAACCTGTTTAATTTGTGCTGTGAAGCACAGGCGAATGGCAGGAATGTGCACGTTCATGCTGACGAACAGTTTCTCTATACGATGTATCTCACGTAGGGACCGGCCGGAAGAGTCCCCGAACAAAATGAACGATCATAGTTGAACCTTTAAACACGGAGGATACCGACATGTGGCATTATAACAAGAAAGTAGTTGCAACCTGGGCTCATCATACCAGCAGCCTGGTCTACGCGAATATCGAAGGAATCGGCTGGCGGCGCATAAAAGAGGGCGCATCCGACGGATGTACCAACCTGTTTGTGTTGTTCAACGCGGCGAAAGCGAACGACCGCACGGTTCATGTGCAAATAGACGGAACCGACAAGATCACCACCGCCTATATGGTATAACCAGCCCGATGCAGGTATGGATGCCTGATTACTGTAATACATAAAATTTAACCGAGCAGAACCATGAATCCAGCAATAATCATTAACGTCACCGGCGAGAGGGGGCAGGCGGCTGTTGAACCGGATCGTCCCCGGCCGGAGGCACTTTCAGAACTTGCCACGCAGGGCCCCGCCAGCGGGGAAGCCCGCGCAGTTGCGGCCCCCCGGGAATTACATGATATTAAAGAGAAAGAAGGAAGCGCGGCACAAACGCCGCCCGAGCCCGCCTCTCTGGAAGCACTTGAGGCCGTGCGAAAAGGGAGCGGCACACTGCCCGCGCCTGCCGCTGATACCGGGGCTTCGGGCAGAGGCTCCGCACAGGCCCCTGAACCCCTGGACATGGAGGAGCTGGAGAAAGCGCAAAAGTAAATTCCCCCGGCGGTTCCCAAACGGCAGGGAAAAACGAAAAGGAATAATCGGTTACCGGAATCTCAGCAGTGACATGATATGGCAGATTCAGCATCCGGCGGGGGATGTCCCGCTGACAGGAGGAATTTCACACAAATCTTTTTCTGTTGCTTCCTCGTGCTGTTCGGATCCGGTTGTTTTACGACGCAGAACGAAACACACAATGAGCAGAATAAGAATATGAAAACCATTCGCGGTACGGTTCTAAAAGCCGAGGACACCACGCCCGAAGGGCTCCTGGACAGTCCGCGCCGCCTGCTGTATGAGATCCAGGTGGAAGAGGGCACACCCGTGAAGGTAACCTACACGGCTTATCCTCCCTCTCCGGCGGGAGACCGGGCCGGGAAGAAGATAACCCTCGACTTTCATGCCGGATCAATACGGGAGGGAGATTATCTTGTGGCCCACGGCAGCTACGACGAGGAGGCAAACACCCTGACCGTGGCCGGGGAAGGGGATTATATTAAAACATTTCCTGACAAGTCGGCCGCTGACGCCGACGGGTAAAAGATCAGAGGGTAATGATGGGATCTCAATCTGGCGGTATGATGGCCGCTCCGAATGAAAGCACGATTACAGCAAAACTGCTCAGCATGAAACGGTCGGAGAAATTTTCTGACAAATGGCTCCTGGAACTGGACATTCAAGCGATTGAGAGCGTGCACGGGCCTACATTCGCCCGCGCCGGGCAGCGGGTAAAGGCATTTGCCTTTGATGTGGATATGGATACGGTCGGGCAGCTGGCTGCCGGGATGGTAATAACGGTGAAGGCGGAATACCTGGGGGATGCGCGGGACGGGCAGTTCCAGCTTAAGCATGTCGAGGTGGTAAAAGAAACAGATCGGTAGGCTTGCCCGGCAGTATTATCGGCCGAAAAACAGTCCCTTCTTATCCAGACCCAGTTGAGAAATCTTCAACACAATTGGAAAAGTTATGAACAGCATAGTGTGATGTGGGTAAAAGACCCTGGAATTAAAAAATACACCTGCCACCTGAAAGAAAAGAGAGTTTGGTACCAGATTGTAGCATCAGTCAATGCATGCAAGGAGTAATTTCAGCTGAGTGTAAAGGTAACCGGTACCAAAGCTAAGTAGCCTCCCAATCACTCCCTAATTTTACTACCCAGTTTTTCCAGCAGCGCATGCACTTGTTCTTCGGGCATCGTCTTCAGATCGGTGGGACAATAGCCCGTGTGGTAATTCGTGAAGTTATTCAGGGCCTTCTCGCCGGGGAAGCTGTGTACCCGGGCGATGTGGTGGTTCGAATAATCCTCGGGATCCCGTAAATACCGGGCCACGCTCTTCAGGCGAATGTAGACCATGGCCCTGTGGGGACGGACGTTGTAGTGCTGGTGAAATTTTTCACCGAAGGTTTTGGGATCTTCATACCCCATAAAATCGGCCCACTCTTGGACCCGCGCGATGTCCGACAGGTTGTTTCTGAGCTTCTGGATCGCCGTGGATAACGCCTCCTCGTTCGTGCCCATTTCTTTCTTCCCCTTTCTCTCATATTATCATTTACTGCTATAAACAAGAGCGGGAATGGATAGGTATCCTGCCTTTCCCCATTGTCTCAGCTATTGGAAAATGCTGTCAGCCATGAGCACATCATCAATTAGCCAGTCTGTTTAAAAAGGAATACTAACATTTGGATATGTGAAAAATGGAATCCCTCAGACGTCCCAACCCCCTTCTTATTTATTCTTCCTGCATAATTAGGATATATAACGTATAGCAAACAGGGTATACGTTATGAACGATAATGACTAACAGGCTTGTGGGGATATCCTTGTAGGGGGCGATCGCTGACAGCCGTGGGGGGACCGTCGGCTGCAGGAATCCGCTCATCTCTGCTATACGTCAAGTAGGAACCCTGATGGGCGTATAGCAGGTAACAAAGGTCGAAAACTCCCTGTACCTTCTCCTTCTGATCAATGGGCCGGCAAGTTACCGGTCGATCCGCTTCAGAGGTGCTGGCAGTACCTGTCTTTGCCCGGTATTGATCTTCACGACGTTTTTTTCAACCCGTTGGTGAATGTAGCGGTAGTGGCTTCTGAATGCAGCCCGATCCTCTTTCGATACGCTGTCTAACTCTTCCATCTGCATGTAGTTTGTACTCTTTGTATACGTGAGATCATCCTTGTTTTATAACCTCACGTATGCTGCGGACTCGCCGGGATGTGCTCTCTTGATGAATAGTCAGTTTATCCTGGATGCCCGCTATTTTTAAAATTCAAACAACATGCTACATAAGGAGCACGTAAATGGATGAAAGGGAAATGATTATATCTATGTGGGGGAAACCCCCAGGCTGGGAAGGCATGGTGCAGGATATCTCTCAGTTCCTAATATTTAAACCAAGCATAGCGTGGACCTCACCCCGGGAGGGAGGGGATGGAGTCGAGGATGCCAAAGTTTTCAAGGCCCATCCAGAGCAGGAAGAGCAGGTAGGTTACGATAAGGGCGACGGATTCCCTGCGGCCGAGGATCATATTCGTGCGCATGAAGCTGAACAGGAGCAGGGTGCCGAGGGTGAGGGCCCCCATGAGCGGGGCGGCCACGCTGAAGTTGATGACGGTGGCCCCGGCGATGAGTACGCCCGCAGGGATGCAGACCAGCAGGTCAAAGATATTGCTGCCCAGCACATTGGCCAGCGAGGTGACGGCATCGCCCTTTTGCGCTTTGCGAATACTTACGAAGGCGTCGGGGATGCTGGTCCCGGCGGCGACAACCGAGATACCCCACAGAAAGGAGGGAGTTCCCAGCAGGTCGCCGAATTCAATGGCCGCCTGCACCAGCAGTTCCACGCCGATGAGGATGACGACCAGGCTGGCGGCCAGCAGGCCCCACTGCTTCAGGGGGTTGACCTGGCTGGCATCCACCTCGGATTTATACTCCATGGTATCCTGGTACTGGATGAAAATGTAGAAGCCGTAGAGTAGAAGCGGCAGCAGGGCCAGGGTGCGGGTCATCTCGCCCAGGATGATGCCTTCGTCCGCGGAGACGGGGTTGAAAATGGCGGCGAAGGAGAAGGTGATGATCAGGACCGCCACCGAGATCATATAGAACTGGGCTTCCTTGTAGACCAGGTCGCGGTTTGACTGCAGCGGATTTTTGGTGACCAGGCCGGCCGCCGCGGGGATGACCAGGATGTTGAAGATGGCAGAGCCCACGATGGCGGCCACCCCCAGCTCGAACTCCCCGTGGACCAGGCTGGAGATGACGACAGTAGCCAGTTCCGGGAAGCTGGAGCCGACGGCTACCACCAGGGCACCCTGCACGATGTCGGGCAGCTCGTAATAGATGGACAGGCCCTCGCTGGCATGTTCCAGCCAGTCGCTTCCTTTCCATATGATGCCCGTGGCGACGAGGGCGATGAACGTCCAGAATAGCAGGGAAAGTATCATATCATCATAAGTTCCATGTTGTCGATAAACAGAATAGCAATAAAGGAAGTTTTTGACAGTGAACAAAGCAAAAGTGTGGCGCCGGGCTATTTTAATCGTGGTAATAAAAGCGTATATACCAGCGGCCGGCTGTAACCTGCTGCTAACCGCGAATTGAATGTTTATGACCATGAAGCTCAGATTCTTTATACTCTTCCCTTTTCTTGCGGCAATCGTCATTTCCTGCGGCTCGCCGGGGACAAAAACCAGCGGGGAGGGTTGGCGGTCCCTCTTCAACGGCCGGAACCTTGACGGCTGGGTCGTCAAGCTGCACCATCACGAGGTGGGCGATAACTACGCCAATACGTTCCGGGTCGCCGACGGGGTGATACAGGTGAACTATGACGACTATGACACTTTTGACGAGCGCTATGGCCACCTGTTCTACAAGGAGCCCTTTTCGTCCTTTCACCTCAAGTTTGAGTACCGTTTCACCGACCAGTGGCTCAAAGATGCCCCGGAGTACACCTATCGCAACAGCGGTGTCATGTTTCATTCCCAGGATCCCGCCACTATTCTGAAAGAACAGGACTGGCCGATTTCTGTGGAATATCAGATGCTGGCGGCCGCGGAGGAGCGGGAGCCCCGGCCGACCGGAAACATGTGTTCGCCGGGCACCGAGGTCTTCTACGAGGGGGCAATGGACCCGCGGCACTGTATCAGCTCCACCTCGGCTACCTATGACTGGGATGAGTGGGTTCGGGCGGAACTCATCGTTCACGGCGATTCCCTGGTGGTTCACAAAGTGAATGGGGAGAAGGTGCTGGAATACACCCGGCCCCAGATCGGCGGCGGGGTGGTCAACGGCTATGATCCATCGGTCAAGGTGGATGGCAAGGCTCTGCGGGAAGGGTATATCGGGCTGCAGGCCGAGGGACAGGGGGTGGAGTTCCGTAATATAAGGATCCGGCTGCTGGACTGAGGCGCTGATCCCGTCCGGTTAGCCGCCGGGGAGTACGGGATGTGCCATTGTCTGGAGGAAATCATGCATGATCCCGTAGATGTGAAAATGTTCCCACAGGGTGATGGTGCGCTCATTGCCGGGGCGGTCCACCCATTCATTATCTATGAGGATGGGAGCAGGTATTTCTTTGGTCCGGGCCCAGTCCGGGTTCTTAAGGATGGCTACCGCGGCCATGTCAAACAGGGGGCGCGAGGGCGGAGTGCCTCCCATCTCATAATGTTCAAACAGGTTAACCGAGTAATCGCCGAAAGTGGTAAAAGTGCCGCCGTGGCGTCCTTCCACGGGGGGATCGACGATCGGGCCCATGCCGGGCATCCGCTGAAGAATCTGTGCTTTGGTCACCCTGACGGCATCCGTCCCCGAGGGCTGCCCGTAGCGAACGGTCACCACCTCGAAGGGGAGATCGGAGTTCAGGATGTAATTCAGCGCCGTAGTATCGGCCTGCTGATTGTGCTCGCCGGGCCGGGGGTAGTTGGAGCCGAGCCAGACAAGGCGCGTGCGGGCGGCGATGGCCGGTTCTTTTTCCAGGGCAAGGGCGATGTTGGTCAGTTTGCCCACGGCCAGGAGCATCAGTTTTTCCTCCTCTTCGGCGAGGGCCCGGTCGATGATGAACTGAACGGCTTCTGCCCCGTCAAAATCGGGCTGGTCCAGCTGCTTTCTGATCTCGCTGAAGGTGCCGTTGGCGCCCTTTTTCAGGGGGATCTTCCTGGAAGCCCGGCAGAGTGCGAGGACTCGTTGGGCCTCGGCGTAATCCAGTTCGACATCCGGTTCCTTGGTTGAATTTACGGTGACGCCCTCCACATCGAAAACATCGCTGTTAAACAGCAGGTAGGCCAGGGCGTGCTGGTCGTCGATTTCGTTGTTGGTATCGGAATCAAATAGAATACGCATGGTCTGTTGGGTTTGCACATCCCGGCTGTCTTCCCGGGACGCTCCCGCATCAGAATGACAGCTGGTCAGGGCGAATGAAAAGAGCAATACCGGCAGAAGGAGCATACATGGCTGTGTAAACCGGTGGCGTCGCAGGCCGTCCCTGCGGGAACGGGGAACAGTGATCATAGGCTGAACGTATTTTTTTTGCCGCTGTGTGGCCTGGTCAAAGAGGGACAGGCCCGGCGACAGGGGATAATATTTTTTATTGTAACTCCATCATGTGCTTACAATTATAAGGATCGGATTGGAATAATCTAAAAATTATTTGGTTTGGTGTATGAAAAATGATGATATAAATGACTGATTTCCTTATATTTAAAATAACCCAGAACCAAAGCTTAACGGGTTATGAAATGGGCACTGATCATATTGATATTTTTTCCCGCCGCCTTGCAAGCCCAGGAGTATAAAGTGCGGTCCCGCTGCATGGGAAATGGCACCTATGCCATGGTTGTGGAGCATAACAAGCAATTCTATATTGTAGAGACGCCGGAGTATTTCCAAAACAACTGGATTATCGAAGACCTGTTGGGGATTTCACTGGGAGGCAACCGTATTCTCTACTACATGAACTCCGTTGGAGTGACCGATAATATCGAAGTTCGGGTGCTTTCCCGTCTTCAGTGGAAGTATGCGGGCTACTCCGGGGCAAAGGCCATATGCAGGCAGATTACCCAGACTCGGTTCGGTCCTATTTCCAACTTCCCTCCCTGATTTTTGTATTGCCCATGCTTTTTAAGCAAAAGGCTGGTTAGGCCAAGCCGTAGGAACGGCAAGAGGACGGAGGCCGCTTTCCGGGCTTTAGATGTCTTCAAGCAGGCGCCGGGGCGTGTCAAGGGAACGGGCATGGCGTTTGAATGAGGTCCATGGATCCTTTTTTTGTCCCATCCGGCGCAGAATGTTCTTCAGGGTATAGGATTGCGCGTGGAGTTTCCCGTTGTTCAGCTCATCCCAGTCAAGAGGCGTAGCCACCGGGGCGCTCTTCAGGGGCCGGACCGAATAGGGCGCAATGCTGTTCTGCCCGTAGGCATTGTGCAGATAGTCGAGGAACAGCCGGTCCCCGCGCTTGTCTTTTCGAATGTCAGTGGTGTAGCGATCGGGATACTTCCCGGTGAGCAGGTTGGCAATATCTTTAGCAAAGGTACGGACTGCCTCGAAATTATGGCTTCGGTCCAGCGGCGTAACAACGTGTAGGCCGCGCGAGCCCGTAGTCATGACAAAGGGAGTTAGCTCCACGCTCTCCAGCAGCCTTTTGAGCTCCCGGGCGGCTTTTCGTACCGGTTCAAAGTTATCGTCCGGCGGATCCAGGTCAAAGACGAGGCGATCGGGATGATGCAGCTTGTCCCGCCGACTCTGCCAGATATGGAAGGCGATGGTGCCCTGCCCGACCAGGTAAGCCAGGGTGGCCGCGTCATTGCAGAACAGCTGTTCCTGCTTCTTGTCTTCGCCTTTGAGCATCACGCTGGTTCTCCCTATCCACCCGGGGAAATGGTCGGATACCTTTTTCTGGTAGAACCCCTCCCCGCCAATGCCGTCCGGGAATCGCTGGAGCGTAAGGGGGCGGTCTTCAAGGTGGGGCAGCATGACATCGGATATTGCCCGGTAGTAGTCAAGCAGCCGGCCTTTGGTTACCTCGTTACCCGGGAAAAACACCTTGTCAAGGTTATCGATCTCGATGGTATGGTCGCCGATCCGGATTTCTTGTGATGGGGACATCTTCGCTGGGGTTTCTTATTGGTATTGAACCTGCAAAAGCCGGGCCGCGGGTGCTCGGGCAAATCATGAGTCTTCCTGGGCAGCGATCTCCTCCATGCTGCGTCCGCTCAGTACGGAGTCGGGTTCGGTATGTACCGGCTTCCTGCGTGCATCCGCCTTGGCGTCATCCATTTTGACCAGCAGCCACTGGGGGTCGTCCTCATCCCGGAAGCGGATGAGGGCATAGCCGCCCTGGATTTTCTGTCCTTCCAGCCACACCTCCACCTGACCCTCCTGGATAGACTGTGCCATGGAGACCGGCTCCTCTTTTTCCTCCTGCAGGTTCCGATAGGTGCCCCGGTCCCATACCATAACAGTGCCGGCTCCATATTGCCCTTCGGGTATGACCCCCTCGAAGTCAGCATAATCGAGCGGGTGATCTTCGGTCGGCAGGGCCAGCCTTTTCTCGCTGGTGTCGGTTGAGGGGCCCTTGGGAACGGCCCACGATTTTAACACCCCATTGACTTCGAGGCGAAAATCGTAATGCAGGCGGGAGGCTTGGTGTTTCTGGATAACAAAGAGGGGGCCGCCCTCCGAAGCTTTTGCTCCTCCCCGGGGTTCGCCGCTTTTTCGGAAGTCGCGTTTTTGCCGGTAGTCTTCGAGTGAACTCATGTTTTTTCCGTTGGGGCCGCGATGATTTAGCTGCAGCACCGTGTCTCCGGCAGCAGGTTCTGGCAGGCCCGGTATAATTGCAATGGCATATATCAAATAAGTTACTTCAGAATAGAGACAGAGTAAACAGTAAAAAGTTTTATGGCACTGCTGGCGGTCATCTATTTCCCTTGTTGCATAATAATCATACCTTTTATTCAAGAAAATATATTAGCATTCATCAGCGGGAACAGCCTGGTCCCTGAACATGGGAGGGGGAGGGCATAAAACTGGTATCGACTATGAATATGCTCCTGATTGTCGGACTGCTTGTGATCACCGGCTACTTTACGGGGAGGCTGCTGGAGAAAATGACCATACCCAAAATCATTGGCTATATCCTGGTGGGTATCGTGTTCAGTCCGAATTCCATGGACTGGATGCCGGCCGAGATTATCACCGGGACCGATGCACTGCTGTCGGTGAGCCTGGCCTTCATCACCTTCGAGATCGGGGGTGAGCTGAAATGGTCAAAAATCAAGAAACTGGAACGCCAGATTGTCGGTATCACGCTGTTCGAAAGCCTCACCCCGGTGTTTCTTGTTACAGGCGGGCTGTACCTGACCATCTTCCTTGTTCCGGACCTGCTGCCTTTTGCTTCTTCCGGGGAAGCGCTGCCGTTTGTCATACTTCTGGCTGCTTTGGCCAGCCCGACAGATCCAACGGCCACCCTGGCTGTGATCCACCAGTTCAAGGCCAGGGGTACACTCAAGGACACCATCCTGGGAGTGGCCGCCCTGGACGACAGCATGGGCATCATCCTGTTTAGTATTTCCATCGGCCTTTCTTCTTTTTTACTCGGAGTGTCGGGCGATATGCAGGGTGCACTCCTCGTGGCGGGAGTCCACGTGGGCGGAGGGATTGCAGTCGGCGTACTGGCCGCGCTGGTGATAAATTTGTTTTTAAGGTACCTGAAGGTGGAAAGTGAGGGACACTGGATTATTATCATATTTTCGCTGATCTCCCTATGTTATGGTACGGCTTCGGCGCTCGATTTGGATGCCCTGCTGGCCTGTATGGTGATGGGGGTGGTCGTTGTTAATACAAGCAGAAATGCGCAGGTGGTCTTCAGGATACTGGAACGGTATACCGAAGAGCTGATTTTTCTGTTCTTTTTTGTGCTGAGCGGACTTCATCTGAATATTCAGCAGATGCCCCCAGCCGTGGTGCCCATCATGCTGTTTGTGATACTGCGTATGATGGGAAAGTATGGGGGCAGTTACCTGGGAGCAAGCCTGGCTGGTGCCTCGGCCCCGGTAAGGAAGAACGTAGGAGGGGGCCTCATCCCGCAGGGGGGTGTGGTCATCGGGCTGGTTCTGCTGCTCAACCGCTATCCGCAGTTTGACGGTTTTTTTGAGCTTCTGCTGGCGGTGGTCATGGGTGCCGCTATCATAAATGAACTCATCGGTCCGCTGACAGCCAAATATGCACTGGTCAGGGCTAAAGAGACAGAACTGTAACAGGACCGTGCTGTGGAAGGATTAGCAATCATCAGCCATTACTAAAACCGGGCATCTATGGAGGAACAGTTGAGCAGAAAGGAGAAACAGGAATCGTTGGCTGCAGCCGGCAGCAGGCAATGGCTTATGCTCTCCCTGCTCTCGGCGGCGGTTTACGGGCTGCTGGCTTTTCTCGTGTTCTATTTCTTCCGGGATACCGGTCTGCTGTCTGCCTTCGAGCATGGCTGCCCGCCCTTGGTGCAGCTTGCCATCGGAGGGTTCACCGGAGGTGTTGCTTCGCTGGTCATCTGGCTGGTGGTCATCCGTTCCCCGGTGCGAAAGGTGCTGGATGATTTTCACCTCATCCAGGCGATTTCCCGGGCTTCCTTTACCCCTTTTGACCGTATCCAGCTCTCTCTCTTTGCGGGGGCGGGCGAGGAGCTGCTCTTTCGGGGTGCCCTTCAGCCACTGCTGGGTATTGCCGCGACGTCGGTCATCTTCGTGGGACTCCACGGCTATTTCAAATTCAGCTCGCCGGCACACTTACTTTTTGGCGCGGTGATGTTTGGCCTGAGCGTGGGGCTGGGTTATCTTTTTGAACAGGCAGGACTGCTGGCTGCCATGAGCGCCCATGCCGTCTATGATATGCTGATGCTGTACGCGATACAGCACAGGCAGTCGGGCGCATGACCGGGGCGGCAGCCGCTCCCTGGGAGGATGCGGTACGGCTTTTATTCATCAATGGAGGCCTCCAGCATAATTTCCGGGTTGGTCTCGGGGGCGGTGACGGCATTATACACTTTGAACGGCAGCTGGATCTGGTCCAGGCGCTTGCCGGTCCTGATTTGCAGGCTGAGAGAATCGAAGGGTTCCACGGTAACATGCCCGGCATTGCGGTGAAAGGAATAGTCGCTCAGATTCTCCAGCTGATATTTCTGGCCGGTGCTGTTGCGGATGGTGAGCTGCAGTACCGAGGTCTCATCAATATAGGAACTGTTCTCGACCGTCAGGGAGGACTCGACAAGGGGGACCAGGTACTCTTCTCTGCCGATCAGCAGGTCGTCTTTCCATACGACCGTGCGTCCGGCGAAAAGGGCCTCCCTGAGCCCCTCTTTGGTACGTTCTTTGGCAAAGACCAGGGTTACCGGGCGGTGGTCGTCGTGCTGGGTCTGGTAATCCCAGTCGATGAGCCCGTGAACATCCGAGGTCCCCATGATGGTCAGGTCGTAGTCCAGTGCGATCTGCAGGGCTTCGCGGGAGTAGCGGTCCATGTTAACCACCTCGATGCCGTGGAGCATATCACCTTCAATCAATGTTTTGTGCAGCTCAGAGAGCGGGGGCATGCCGTCGCTGGCCTGTCGCAGCCAGTAGGGGTGGTTCCAGAAAGTGAAGGCCCCCTGCTTTTTGGCTTCCCGAAAAGCCGCTTTGGCATCGTCGACCAGGAGCTTGTTGGCGTCTTCCACGAAGACGGCGTTGGAGTGCCCGGGCGGCATGGACCGGGTGATTTCGGATCCGTTGATGACAATCAATTCATCCTCATCGGCCTGTTCGGAGGCGATCTCATAGGAACGATTGCGGTCGGGATGGGGGATGTCGTCGGAATGCGGCTGGTACTCCAGGTGGTCGGTCATGGCGATGGCATCCAGGTTGTCTTTCATGGCTTCCTGCACGCGGATGTCGGGCCAGACGCTTCCATCGGAAAAGACGGTATGGATATGCAGATCGGTGGAGAGGGTTTGGTAGCCGGGGATATCCGGGAAGGTAACCTCCCGGATGGGATGCTGGTGATCGTGGGGATGCTCGTGCTGGGCCTGTACCGCCGCAGCTATGGAAAATAATCCGATGAAAACGAGAGTAGAAATTTTTTGAAACATAATAAGTCAGCCTGGATTAAAGTCTGTAGAATTACGGGAAAAGTGATTCCGCCCGACCGGGGCGGGTTCCTGTATATGGGAAACTCAAATAGATTATATACCTATTGCATCGTAAAACTACAAATGATTGCAGAAAGGATAACAGCGGCTTAACAGGCTGCCGGGATTTCCACTCCGGTACGCCCGCTGCGGAACAAGGGCCCGGTCAAAATATTTTTAATTGACAGGTTATTTTTGTTATATAAAAATGAATAAAATGCTAACTAAAGGGATAGTTATGAAAATATATCGTACGATTGTTTTTTCTGTTGTTCTTGTACTGGCAACTTCTGCGTTTAGCTATGCCCAGAGCGGCAGGGGCAGCCAGCAACTAAAGACATATGTCAACGACGTGGTTCAGAAAGTCGAGGAGGCGGAGACGTCCGATGAGAAAAGGGCCATCCTCAATACCTCTTTCGACAAGATGATTAAGGCATTTGATCGCGTGAGCTCCATGCCGGGCATCTCGGAGACCGACAAGGAAGGCATTGCCGTGCTCAGAGAAGATATCGAGGAGAAGCGCAGCGAGCTGAACGGCGCGGACGGTTACGAAAAAGTGCCCGATCGGCAGCTTAATAATTTTGCACAGTATGTTCAGCAGGATATAGAGCAGGCCGACAGCATCACCATCGGGGTCACGACGCTCCTGCTTATCATCATCATCCTTCTCCTGATATAGCACGATCATTTAGAACGACTCTTTTTGTGGTGAAAATGGACCGGCACACGGCAGCGTATGGCAGCATGGCGGCATGGTGCTCGCGTCTGCGTGGCCGATGGGGCCTGTTGATAATGCTGCTGCTTGCGGCCGGCGGATGTACGGGGCCGCAGGAGATGGCCGGCGGCGGGACTACGGCCCCTGCAGAAGATATGGATTATACGCTGGTGTACCTGCTTCATGCCGACGCCGATTACCTGTATCATGACAGGGAGGGGAGCCCGCTTCAGGCAGATGAAAAAATGCTGAAGGAGGCCCGGGCGGTTGCCCGCAAGGCCAGCCGGGGCGAAGTTTTTATCTTTCACCAGCGCCCGGAAAAGAACATACTGGGCCTTTTCCCTAAAAAAGATCGCCGGATGTATCACTACCGCGGAGGTACTCTGGTGGCCCGAAAGTCCTATTCGCCCCGCGGGGAAACTCCCTTCAGGGCCGAAGCAGCGCTGTATCGGAGCCATCGCCGGGAGGGGGATTCCGGAGAACGTTCTAAACGAATCCTGTTATATTATGGTCATGAAATCCCCGCCCGTCCCCGCCGGGGCTATTATCAGTCGCGACCGTCGGTCCTTTTTGGCAGCGATAGCTTCAGCGAGGGTATTGCCCGCTTTCAGGGACCGGGCACGGATCTTTTCGACTTGGTGGTGCTCTCAACCTGTAACAATGGCACCCCGGGGATGATTAGCAATCTTGAGGGCCGGGCGCACCATGTGCTGGCCTCGCCCCAGAATCTACATTTGTCCCACATCGATACCGACCCCCTCACGGCCCTGGAGGATAATCCTGCCCTACCCCCTGCGGAACTGGCCGATCGCATGGCGGATCACACATTCGAGCGAATGGAACCTTGGATGCAGACGGCTGTTACCATTGCACGCTATGACATGCAGGAGGTGGGAGGCTATGTGGGAGATCTTGCCCGGCGGGTGGAGCACCCCTTCCGGCAAGGCGGACCAAAGACGCAGGGGGTGGATAACATAGATTGCGCCCGGCTGCTGCCCGGGGAGGCGGTACGATCTGAAGGGGTCAGGGTGTGGTTCAAACCACCGGCCTTTGGACGGCAATCCGACCGTAAAAACCATTCGGGCTGGGGCTGCAGGCCGCCGAACCGGTAATGCTGTTATCCCGGGAGCTGCAGGTTGAATAATCTGACCGTTCATAAATAAGAGCCGTGATGTGCGACAGGCGATGAAGCATCTCTTGCCTGTAAACACCAGGACAGGACGGGATCGGGCAATAGCGATGTTTGGTGGATATCGACATGCGCCAGTGCTCAGTGAGCAGCTCAGACAGCCGGCGGGAAAAGTCACTGAAGTTTTGATAACTTGACGGGGGTATCCACAGCATGGATGTAACCACTTGATACCCGATAATAACCCGGAAGCAATGAAAAATATGAAGAAAATACTGCTGGCCCTGCTCACAAGCCTGTTGGCGGCATCAGCTTATGCACAGCCTGTGAAAGTAATCCTGGATACCGATATAGATTCCGACGTAGATGATGTGGGGGCCCTGGCAATGCTGCATACCTTTGCCGATCATGGTGCTGTGGATATTCTGGGCGTCATTGTTACCAGTGACGACAGGCATGCGCCGTTGTGTGCAGATGCCATCAATCAGCACTTCGGGCGTCCCGATATTCCGATCGGGGTACAAAGGGGCATAAAGCTCAAATCGTTTTCAAAATATACCAGGAAGATAAGTGAGGAATATGACCACAGCCTGTCCTCCTATGATAAGGCAGAGGCTGCAACCGGGCTGTACCGCAGGCTCCTTGCTTCACAGCCGGATTCCAGCGTCGTTATTATCACGATCGGTCATCTCTCGAATATCAGGAATCTTATCGAATCCGGTCCGGATGAATACAGCGATCTGACAGGCAAGGCGTTAATCAAGAAGAAAGTAACGTTCTGGTCTGCCATGGGCGGGCGGTTTCCCGAAGGCAGGGAGGCTAATTTTTATCGTCCGGATCCGGCCTCAACCGGCATAGCCGTTGAACAATGGCCTGTGGACGTTGTATTTGCAGGCTGGGAGATCGGAAATGAGATTATGACGGGTGGCCAGTATTTGAAAAAAACTCTTTCTGAAGAAAATCCGGTATGGAGGGCGTATCAGCTCTTTAATAATTTCGAGGGAAGACAAAGTTGGGACCAGGCAGCGGTATTGTACGCGGTTTCTCCGTTTAGAAAGGAGTACTGGAAGGTGAATGCCGAAGGCCGGGTGCAGGTGAACGACGACGGCAGCAACAGGTGGCTGGCCGGCCAAAAATCCCATCATTCCCATCTGGTGAAAAAAATGGATCCGGATGAGATAGCCAAAATTATTGACGCGCTGATGAGCGGCATCTATAGCCGCAGGTTTTAAAGGGCGGGCCGGAAGCAGGCACGTGCAGGCACTGGAACATTACCGCCTGTTTTACACTACAAGAAAAAGATGCGGGATATTATACCATAATCATAAAATATACGACTATGAGATTTTCAAAAATACTGACACTATTTCTGCTGGTGGCTTTTACAGGAGCGTTGCTCACCGGCTGCGATACCACGAATATCAGTCCCGATACCAAAGGAGGCGAGGGAAAAGTACAGATTCAGTTCAAGTCCGTTCCCTCTTCTTCGTCAGCTGAAAAGGCGTCCTCAGGCGCCACGGCCGATGCTGAACATGACTCTCTCGTTATTGAGGGAGCCAATGGAACGCTGCAGATCGACGATATCCGTTTTATCGTTGAAAAATTCAAGCTTGAGATGGAAGAGATGGAGAACGACTCCGTGGAATCGGGCGAAGAAGAGCTGGAAGCGGGACCCTTTTTTGTTGACCTTCCCCTCAATGAAGACATCCTGAGCCTTGCTGCAGATGAAATTCCGGCCGGTTTTTATGAAGAGCTGGAGTTTGAAGTCAATGACCTCGACCTGGAGGATGAAAGGGAAGAAGAGGCAGAGGAAGACGAGGAAAGTGATGTTGAGGAATACCAGTCGCTGGAGGAAACCATACGCCTGGACTATCCCGAATGGCCAAAAGAGGCAAGCATGGTTGTCATGGGTAGTTATACGCCTGATGGGGGGACGCCTGAGCCGTTTAAGGTCTTCGCCAAGGCTGAGATAGAAATTGAGATGGAGTTTGATCCCCCGCTGGAAATAACGGAGGATAATATCGAACGCGTTGTTTCTGTTGAGCTAAACCCCGTTCGCTGGCTTGAGGAGGAAGGCGGAAATGTGGTCGACCTCTCGGTATACGACTGGGAAGAGCACCAGGAGCTGCTTGAGTTCAGCGTCAAATTCAAGGATGGTGTTGAAGACGTCAAGGTCGAAGATGATGATTTCTACGAAGATGAAGACGGGGATGAAGAAGATGAAGATGAGGAGGAAGAGGAAGAAGATTAATGCTGTTCCTTCTGTAACATAACCACCAATGCGTAGCCTCACAGCCCGGGTAGCTCCCGGGCTTTTTTTATGGGTTTATGCTGCTTAAAAGTACGGCTTGTTGTCCTCGGCTATTCATTGCCCCGTTCGCATGAGAACGATGACGGGCTTCTGAATTCTTTGCATAAATTAGTAGCTCACAATAGTTATACTGTTTCACTGATGTGTAGCTATACTGCAAACCATGGATAAGCCGTCGAAAAAGCAAATACGTATTTGGGGTGAGAGAATTCTGGCGTCGGACCGGAAGGCTTTTAACAGCCTATTCAGGTCCTTATACCCCCGTCTTATCCGTTATGCAGGCAGTTATAATCGAAACAGGGCGGTAGCCCGCGATATCGTGCAGGATGCTTTTGTAGCACTGTGGGAAAAACGCGATCAGCTCGAACCCGATCGCTCCATCACGGGCTATCTTTACAGTATCGTGCGAAACAAATCACTGAATTATATCCGGGATCATTCCAGGGAGGCGGTGGGCCTGCTGGAGGATCGTCCGCTGAAAGCGGCGGAGGAGAGCGAGGGACGGCATGAAAAGGAGCGGCTGGTGGCCTTGTTGAAAGGCTGGATCAGTCAGCTGCCGGATCGCCAGCGCGAGGCTTTTGAACTCAGCCGGTTTGAAGGACTGGAACATGATGAAATTGCCGAAGTAATGGAGGTCTCACCGAATACAGTGAACAACCATATTGTGGCGGCCCTGAAAACCTTGCGTGATCAATGCGATACCTATAAGATGAAGCAGATGGAGGACCCACGTTATGAATAAAGTACCGCGAGAAAAAAATGAGGATGCTTCCAGCCGCGGAGATTTTTTTGCACAGTTTCCGCCGGACGACCGGAATCGTATGAAAGAAATATGGGAGCTGTCGGCCGATGCCGGTCCGCCGGCCCCGCACAGTTCGGAACAGGAAGTGGAGTCGGCGCTCCTGGAAGTACACGGACGCATTCGTACGGGGGGGCGCCCATTGAAGAGAGCGGGACAGGGCAAAAAAAATGGATGGACAAAAGTGCGCTGGTGGCTGGCGGCGGCCGTCGTTCTGCTTGTGTTTGGAGCCGGGCTCCTGTTGAAGTCCCAAACGATATCCGTACCGCGGGGCGAGCTGGCGACGGTGACCTTGCCCGATGGGTCTACGGTGGAGCTGAACAGCGGAAGTCAACTGTGGTATAGCCGATTGTTCGGATACACGAATCGAACGGTTCACCTGGACGGGGAAGCATTTTTCGAGGTGAAGGAGGGGGGCTCCCCTTTCATTGTCAGTACCCAGCAGTCGGTGGTCCGGGTGACGGGCACGCAATTCAATATACGTTCCTGGAGCCTGGAGCCGTCCCGGACAACGGAAGTGACGGTAACGGAAGGCCGGGTCCGGTTTTATCCGGAAGATCTGCCCGAACATTCGGTGATGCTCCGGGAAGGAGAATTCAGCAGCTGGTCGGAAAATATGAAGCAACCTCTGGCACCCCGGAGCGTTTCCGTTGATAACCGGCTGGGGTGGCGCAAGCAGAAATTGATGTTTAATGAACAACCCCTGGTGGTTATTTTCCAGGAGCTGGAACGCCGGTTCGATGTTGATATTGAGCTGACCGCCCCCCATATGGCCGGCGAAACGCTGTCTGCTTTCTATGCCCGTCCCAAGCATGTGGAAACGGTGCTGAAGGATATCTGCCGGGTAAAAGGGCTGCGCTACTCCAGGACGGCAAATGGATACCGTGTCTACAAATGAGGTCTGTTATCCAGCATTCCAGTTCAATTCAAAACGATCAGCGAACATGCATTACCAGGTAGCGCGGCGGATCATTTGTTGCCTGTTACTGCTGCTGACGGCGGCCATTGCCGGAGCGCAGGACCGGGGGGACGAGCAGTACTCGTTCACCTTTAGAGGGGATCCTTTATCCCGGGCGCTGGAGTCCATAGCTGAGCAGACCCAGACGGATATGGTTTACGATCCGCAGATTGTCGAGGGAATAAGTGTGTACGCCCGCATCGAGGAGGAGGGGGTGCCCGGGATACTGCGGGAGGTGCTGGGAGCTACAGACCTTGATTTTCTTACCCTTTCTTCAGGAACCGTGGTCATTGTTCGAAAGGTTAGTGACGCCCCGTCCTACGGTTCCTATTCCGGCAAGATTGTGGATAGTTATAC
Organism: Fodinibius sediminis; assembly: GCF_900182555.1. Lineage (GTDB taxonomy): Bacteria > Bacteroidota > Rhodothermia > Balneolales > Balneolaceae > Fodinibius > Fodinibius sediminis. Next base: position 77,247 of record NZ_FXTH01000006.1, read on the forward strand.
GGGCGAGCCGCTGCCGGGGGCTACCGTCATGCTTAAAAATGCTTCGGGAGGAACGAGCACGGGTAAAAACGGGCACTTTATGCTGAACAGGATGGTTTCCGGGTCATATAATATTGTCTTTAGTTATATAGGGTACGAAGCGGTGTACAAGACCATTGAGATCGAGGCCCGGCAGGATTACCGCGAAATAATTGCGATGAAGCCCCAACCGGTTGACATCGAACCTGTGGTGGTTACGGGACATCTGCCGCAGGTATCCGCTGCAGGGGACGGCGGTGAGCAGAGCATCAGCCCGAACAGCGCCTGGGCATCGGCAGGCCGCATGCAGGATGCCATCCGCAGCCTGAGCCTCTTTTCCGGGGTGCAGTACGGTCTGCCGCTGACGGATATGCACCTGCAGGGAGGAAAGCGGGGCGAGCACCGTATTTTGCTCGACGGCGTCCCGGTGTATAATCCCTACAGCTTCGGCCGGATGTTCAGCGCTTTCAGTCCCTATGCCATAAGCAATGTGCGGTTGTTCAAGGCCGGCTACGGTACGCCTGAAGGAAGCCAGATTGCCGGTCTGATCAACCTGAAGCATGATGTCAAGGATACGGGTGATCCAGAGGTTACCTTCCAGGCAGATCCGCTGAGCTTAAACCTGCGGGGACGTCTATCCTTCCCGGCCGGCCGGGATTCTGCTTTCAGTGTGATGGGTGCAGCGCGTTCCAACTACTGGAAGGTGTATCGGGAGCCGACCCTTGACCAGACACTCAGGCAGTGGGATGATCTGGATCCCCTGCTGACCAACGTCCTTGTGGACAGTGACAATGATGCCACGCTTTACGACCCGCGTGAACATCATTCCGCCGTCCGCTTCTACGACCTGCACCTGGCTTCAGAATATGAATTCAATCCTTACAAAACGCTGTTCGGCTCGCTGTACCTGGGCGAAAATGAGGTGAGCACGGACCTGCTCCGCCAGGCCACCAGTCCACAGGGCATTCCGGAATACCTGTATGCCCGGGATGCCTACCACTGGAATAATTTCATGGGGCAGCTTACCTACAGCCAGCTGCTTTCGCCCCGCCTGGACATGAGCGCGCGGCTTAGTTACAGTTCCAACCAGTTCAATCACCGGTACCTGCTGGGGACCAGCAATAACCCCATTATTCCCATGATGGCGGGGACGTCTGCAGAGGCCGTATATTCCGATTTCCAGACGGCGATACGGAATGACCTGGTGCCCAACCAGCGCAGCAGGAACAGTATCAGGCATGCTATTTTCCAAACCGACGGCACCTACAGTTTTACGCCCCGTTTCAGGGTGGAGGGGGGCTTACAGTTCGATTATGTAGCCTCTGAAGTTAACCTGAGTGACCTTTTCTACCTGCCAACGTTGTCTGATCAGCGTTCCGCTCTTTTCAGCAGTTACCTCAGGGGGAGTCTGAGGAAGGGCGAATACTGGAAATTTACGCTTGGCAACCGGTTGACCTATGTCAGCATGGCCAGGCGGCTTTATACTGAACCCCGGGGAAGTATCCAGTATGACCGGCCCGATTCCGGCATCGGCTACTGGTCTGTTCGGCTTGCAGGCGGTCTCTACCGGCAGTTCGTCAACCAGTTTGAAATCACGAATCCCGGCCCGACTTCCCTGGTGCCCTCTTTTACGGTTTGGTCGCATGCCGGGTTGTCGGAGAGGCCCAAAGCGTGGCACCTGAGCAATTCCTTTCATGTTGAGCCAACGGAGCATACGAGGCTGAGCCTGGAGTGGTTTTACAAGTGGCAGCCTGCCACGTATATGGTCTCCTATGATAATCTGCTGCAGGGAGAGGCGATCAACCGGTCGGACATGGGCGCTTTTGCCGAGTCAACGGAGATGACCAATATGGGCATGGGCATGCGATTGCACCAGTCGCTGGCGGATACACGGGCTAAAGTTATATTGGGCTACGACTTCAACTACAACCGAATTTGCCTGGATCGACAGTTCGGCCGCAGCCTGCCGGCCTCCTGGGCCGAACCCCACCGGTTTCAGCTGCGTACGATGTGGCATCTTTTTCCGGGGGTGACGGCCGTAGCAAAATGGCAGAGCATCCTTGGCCGGAGCTGGGGCTTTCGGCAGTCCTATTATAATTACCTGCTCTATGAGGGGGAGTATAATTTTGGGGATTTTGACTTTACCCACCCGGAGAACGACCGCCTGGATCCCTTTCACCAGCTGGACCTCTCCTTCCTTTATCGACCTTCATCTGAAACGCTGGATCTAGAACTTCGGCTCGACCTGATCAACCTCCTGGACCGGCGCAACACCATCGACTGGAGCCTGCAGCCCATGCATGAAGGAGACGGCGGGGAGACGTATGAAATACGGAAACGCAGCCTGCCGGGCTTTCATCCCTCATTGAGCATCCGCCTCGATCTTTGAACCGTGAATGGGAGCGGTAAATATTATTTTTTCTCCCCTACTGTTCCCACCTACCCAAACGTTCGATCTTTCATTAGGCCGGGGATTTTTTCTTATGAAAGTGATAAAGGAGGTCTGATAATAGAATACATGTTTCCCAACGATATTTCGAGCCTTGGGGAGAAATCCTTCTGCAACTCGGGCCCTTAGCCTTACGAATAGAAGACCTCTCGCCAAGGCTCGAGATGACGATGCGGGGGGCAGGTAAAAAATGGTCGCCCTTATAAGGCTACCCGCATCAATCCAGCACCCCCGTCATTTCGAATGGAACACAGTGGAGTGAGAAATCTTCAATTGTCCGGGTACCCTGCTTTAAGATCAAAAGTTATGGATCAGGGTTTCCCCAGACAGCCGGCCTTGGCTGGGGAGGCGTGAAAAGCAAGCGATCCCGTGCGCCGAAGCAGGTTCAGCATGTTTTACGTACCTTTTGACCATTCAAAAGTGCTTATATATAAAAAAGAATTGATTTATATATAGAAGAGAGTGCAACAGGTAATTTATTCGCTGATCATTTTTTGTCACCAAAGTAATTGTTCCATTTTTTCAGTCATGAATTCCGAATTCTCGGAACCAGCAGAACTGGGAAACCCAAAAAAATGACCGGCTGAGAAAATTAAGGAATCAGTCTCCGCCGGTACATCGTAAAATAATTTAACTTACTCCGCTGGTCGCGGAGCTTCAGACATAAATTATTTTTGATCCTCTGTACCGTCTTCGCCAAAAAAGATCCCTGACTTTTCGTTAGGCCGAAGGGGGGGGCTCCTTAATGAAACGACTTTCTCCAGATGAAACTTATCACGTTCAATAAGGAGTAACCAGGGGCTTGGGGAAGAGTCGGGAAACATTATTTAGTTCAATTAATCATGTGGAAGAGCTATCCCTGATCGAAAAGTTTTAGCCATTACAACATCTTGCTCTTCCCCAACACTTTTTTCGTCTATTTTTTGGTGACAAAAAATGGACTATAAAACCTTTTTTGGGGGTACAACCAACAATGTAAAGTTAAATTCTTCTTGAGTTTTTACAAGCCCAGCTTTGCTGGTTCCGAGACTTCGGAAGGGTCAAGCCAAAAGATTCTATGTTAAAAAATATTGATCAGAAGAGAGGGCAACAGTTAATGCATCAGCTGATGTATTTTTTTTATAAGGCTACCCGCTATGACCACCTCGAAGTCATTTCGAGCGTCAGCGAGAAATCTTCTACTATTCGAGCACTCTGTTTTTAGAAAAAAATGTAGTGAGTCAATTCACCCCAATAGCCGGCCTTGGCTGGTGCTACATAAAAAGGAATTGATTAAGATTATAAGAAGGGGCAATAGGCAATTTACCGACTGTACTCCTTCCACAGTCGGATAACATTCGGTCATTTTATTTGTATCTTACCCTCCAATAAAACCTAACAGCTATGTTGTCATGAATAACCGATTTGAGCAGACTCCTCGTGTAAATACCGATACCGATAACAAGACCGTTTCCGCCTCCCGGGTTCGCATGAATGAATTGGTGATGCCCAATGACACTAACCCGCTGGGGAATCTCATGGGCGGTCGCCTCATGCAGTGGATGGATATCTGTTCCGCTATATCGGCCCAGCGGCACTGCAATCGCAATGTGGTAACGGTGGCGGCCGACAGTATAGAATTTAAAAATGCCATTCAGCTGGGTGAACTGGTCGTCATCGAGGGGGAAGTGACTCGATCGTTCAACAGCTCCATGGAAATTGCCATGGAAGTGTGGGCCGAAAATCTACGAACGAGCGAACGCCGGCTTTGTACGACTTCATTTTATACCTTCGTGGCGGTGGATGCGGACGGAAAGACCGTTCCGGTCCCCAAAATCATCCCCGAGACGGATTTTGAGAAGGAGCGTTACAAGCAGGCGGAAAAACGACGGGAAATGCGCCTGGAGATTTCAAAGCAGAACCACTATGCTCATCAGAAGGACAAGTCAAAATAGCTGGACAGAGGTTATGAGGGCAGTACATTCCCATCTGCATCGTAGTTCATGAACGGGTTATAAGCGATTTCCCAGAGATTGCCTTCAGGATCTTTAATATATCCGCTGTATCCGCCCCAGGAGGTTTTTTCGGGAGGCTTTACGACATGAGCGCCCCTGGTTTTAAGGGTGTCAAAAAGGTCATCCACTTCCTTTTCCGACTGGAGGTTATGGGCCAGTGAGAATCCCCTGAATCCTTTTCCGCGTGCGCTGACGGCGGCATCTTCTGTAAGGTCTTTCCATCCGAAGAGGGCCAGCTGTACCCCATTGAGCTGAAAAAAGACGATCTCCTCATTGCTGCTGTCCAGTGGAGACCAGCCAAATACATTTTTATAGAAAGCCCGCATCTTTGCTAAATTCCGGACTCCAAGTGTAATGAGGGTAAGCCGTTGTTCCATCGGGATGCCTGCCTTTGAAGGTTAAGGGGGAGTCATCGTGCTGGACTGACAGTTAATCTAGTGCTCTTTAGCCCGGGGAGCAAGTGCTGAAACAGCTGATGAGATTTACACAAAGAGTGATCAGCACCTGTCAGTTAAGCAATGACTGGGCTTTTTCAATTTGCTCATTTTTTATGAGCGTGGAAATCCACCCGTGCAGCAGCCTGTTGTCATCGGGGTTGTGTGCCACGAGTTCTTCATAGATGTCATTCACAAAAGAATACCAGCCATTGTCTTTAAAAAGGGAGAGCGACTCCAGCAGCCGGGCCGACATGTCATCATCCAGGTTGTCGGGAATGTGATCGCCAAAAATTTCATAAAAATACTTGACAGATTTCCGGTAGTTTTCAAGTTCAATGGCGTAAATGAAGAGCTTCTCCAGGACCGCCTGTCCAATATCACCATTATTGAGGTCATAGAAGGTTTCGTAATGTATAAAGGCCCGGTCGTAATCCCCTTTTTGAAACATGTTTTCAGCCAGGAGAAAGTGGCATTCCTCTTCAGAAAGATAGACGTCCATATTTGCACGGGAAGTCTCTTGGCAGATCTCCAGGTAGTCGGTCAGCGTTTCATAGCATTTTTCCACTTCGCCCGACAGCTGGTAAATTTTAAATAACAGCAGGTAGGGAACACGCTGCTGCTTTTCTTTTTGAAGCGATTGACGGGCGACGAGAGCCGCAGCCTGTAGTTTATGCTGCTCGGTGAGTGCATGGGCAAGTCCATTCAGTGCTGCCAGGTAATCGTGTTCCAGCAGCTGTTCGTCGCGCAGCAGCCGGCGAAAATTGTCTTCCGCTCCGGCGTAATGCTGCATTTCGGATTGTAGATGTGCCTTCCAAAAGGTTTTTTTGAGAGCGGTTGCCCACTCCGCCTCCTCTTCAATGACTTCAGAATCATAAAGGGGGCTGTATTTTTGGATGGGAATAGATTTTTCGGATAGCTTCCAGTTGCCGGCTGTGAAACGGCGGGTCAGGTCCGGAATATGAAAACCCTCGAAGAAGGGGGCACTGTCGGGCTGTACCGGGAAAATCCGCAGCTGGTAGTTTTGTTTTGGCTGTTCTTTTTCGGCTTCGGTAATGAGGGCCCGGTAACAGCTTCGGTCTTCGATCGTTCGGGGAAGATGCTGGAGTTTACAGCGTTCATCCTGCTCAAGGAGCATGGCAAAAGGCGTATCAACCTTTTTGAGGGCCCTGTTCAAGCCATGCACTTTGCCCTCGGATTCTCCGTAGCATACCTGCTCAGACGTCAGTTCCCGGACCCAGGGGCATGCGGCATGACGGGCTGTGACCGCTATGATATGGTCAAAATGCTGTTTCAGTTGTCGGCAGTATGCCGGATCCTGCCGCTTGCCTGAGGCGACGTAAAGCAGGCTGATATTCTGGCTGATACTCATACGGCTGTGAAGCTGTTATTAAATATAGTTAAGCAGCGAAGTCTGTGTTATGCGGGCATGCACATTCAGGGCTGCATTATAGGTGGTCTCATGTTTCTGGAAATTGCTGATGGCCTCGGCATAATCCGTGTCGGTTAGCTGACTGATCTCAGCTTCCTGATTAATGGATTGAGATTCTATCTGGTTGGTCACAAACTGCATGCGGTTGATGTTGCTACCGATGCCGGAGGTAAGTCCGATGATATGATCGGTAGCTGTTTCAATGTCTCCCATCGTATTTTTTAAGGCTGTTGTATCATCATTGCGAAGAGCGTTCTCCACCGATTCAAAGACTTCGAACAGGTCCCCGGCATCAGTATCGCGGAGGTCGGAGCCCGTGATGGAAGTCTCGATGGTCGCATGAGAGGAAAGCTGGATTTTAAGCGGTTGGCTGGTACTGCTGTCTGCGACTCCGCCGGTCGCGGTGCCGTCGGGTGTAAAGGGGACAGTGTCTGAATTCGTGCCGGCAAACAGGTAGGTATTATTGTATTTGCTGTTGGCCAGGTCAATCATTTGGTCGCGAAAGCTGGCCACTTCGTCAGCTAAGCTCAACCGGTCATCTTCGGCAAGGGTGTCGGTGCTCCCGTTGACAGCCACCTTTTGCAGGTCAATCATGATATCGACCATGTCCTGCAGGCTTTGCTGGGTACTTCGGGCCTGGCTCAAGCCGGTGCTGATGTTGCTTTTAAATTGTTCATTTTTCCGGAGGACGTTTTCCAGTGACCGGCTTATGCCAAAAGCCACACCGTCATCGGAGGCCTTGGTGACTCTCTTTCCGGTGGAAAGCTGGTCTTGGAACTCGGCAAGCATTTCGCGGTTGCGGCTGAGTTCTTTTAATAGTCCGTTGAACAGAAACTGTTGAGTAATACGCATAATATAGAGTATGGTTAAATGATTCCCAGGAGGGTATCGTACATCTGTTGCCCGGTCTGCAGTACCCGGGCTGAGGCCTGGTAGGCGTTTTGAAACTTGATCAGGTCGCTGAGTTCCTCATCGATGTTTACGCCCGCCTGGCTCTGCTGCTGATTGACAAGCATCTGTTTGGCCGACTCTTTGGATTTAATGCTCTGTTGAAGTTTATTTAATTCAATGCCGGGACGGCTTATCATCTCTATGACATTGTTGTTGAATGTTTTGCCGTCGAGGATCTTCTTGTTGCGGAGATCGCTCATCTGCAGGGCAAGGTCATTGTTGCCCGCTTCGCCCGCGGCGGAAGAGGCGGCGATATGCTCTGGGCTTTCCACAAGCTCCGGGTTGAGGGTGATGGATCCGGCGGTCTTATAGGACGGGTTGAAAAAAGATCTGTTCGTATTGTCTTCCAGGCCGTAGCCGCTGGAATGAATGGCATTGACCTCGGTTACGACGGCCGCGGCGATATCATCCAGCCGCTGCTGGGTCTCAGGGAGCACCTCTTCGTACATGTCGATGTCGGCCGCCAGGGATCCCGAGCCGGGTTCAATCAGTTTGCCGTTATCCAGCCGCAGCCTGAACGCCTCGCTGCCGGGCCCGGTCTCAGCGGTAATGGTCTGATGGTCCGTGCCGTCGAGGACAACAATGCCGTCGATGCGGGCCTCTACAGTTCCGTCACTGTTGAAGGTGGTGTCCAGGTCAACCAGTCCGGAAAGCTTCTTGATAAGCTCCATCTGCTGATCCTTGCCGTTGAGTTCGGGCTGTCCGCTGGCCTCGGCGCGGGCAATGTCTGCGTTAACCTGGGTCAGGCTCTGCAGTATAGAGTTGACGTTTTCCACCCGCGACAGGGCCGCATCATGCACGCGGCTTTTAATATTCCCGAGGTCGCTGGCCAGATTCTTGAATGTGGCCACGAGCGACCGGCTTTCTGAAATGACGACATTGCGCTGGTTGATATCCTGGGGATTGTTGGCCAGCTCCGAGAAGGTGTTAAAGAAATTATCCAGAGCTACATCAAGGTCACTCCCCCCGCTGGTTACCATCGTGGATTCAATCTGCTGGTAAATACGGGTCCGCTCGTTCATATCGCCCAGCTCATGTTCCTTGAGCATGAGCTGTCGGTCGGTAAGGCCTTTCCGGAGCTGCTCTACCGCTTCGATGCTGACTCCGCGTCCAACGGTGAAGCCATCCTGTTGCAAAGTGGCCGCCGAGAGGTCAGTCCGCTGGCGCGTATAGCCGGGGGTGTTGGCGTTGGCAATATTGTGCGATACAACAGCCGTTGACTTCTGTGATGCCAGGAGGCCGCTTCGTGCTATTTCAAAAATATTACGCATGGGTTATGCCTTTTTATTAACTGCAATGCTATTGATGCTGCGATCCTGTTGCCGGCCTGCAGCATCATACGACTGCGATCCGGGTCTGCCCAGCTGAAAAATTTCTTGGAAGGTTTCAAGGGTGTGCTGCTGGGCAAAGTGGAGAAGAGTTGCAAGCTGTTCTCCCGCTTTTTGGGTTTTCCGGACCCGGTCCCGGAGTTCGTCCCGAAGTCCTTCCAGTTCTTCCGCAGCTTCCCCGGTCCTGTCAATGAGGATGCTGAGCGAAAGCTGGTCTTCATTCGGGCAGTGCCGGGCAAAGAGTCTTTCAAGCTCTTTGCGAAACTGTTCTTCCGCCGTACTCAGCTGTTCATGGTTGCGAAGCTGTCCTTCAACCAGGTCCTCAAGCTCATCCATCGTGTCGTCGATCACTGCCTGACGCTGGCACTCAAGCAGCCGGAAGGCTGTTTTATAGCCTTCGATCAGTTTTTTTAGAATCTTTTTCAGGGGCATGGAATTGAATGTCGTATCTTGTGGGGGCATCATAAAAGCTGTAGCGGTGTTAGCTGTTGCGAATAAGAGGTTATATCTACTGCTCTTTTTGGTTCAGATATTGTGCAATTTGTTTCCCGATACCCAAATCCTGGTGCCGGGCCAGTTCCTTCGACAGAGTATCAATGATGTGTTGCCGGTAAAGCCCGCTTCCGGCATTGCCGATCATAGATTGCTTATCGTCATTCTTAAACAAACCTTTAGTCATTTCCTGTACCAGCTGCCGGGCAAAGAGTTGTTCAAATTTAGCGCCGATCTCCCGGGGAGATTCCCGGCTGCCGTTTTTTTCTGTGGATAGGTGATTCGGGTATACTGGACTGTTTTCAATAGTCATAACTACATAACGATAAGTTTACCTTTGAGGGCTCCGGCCTTGTCGATGGCCTGGAAGATGGATATGATGTCGCGTGCCGACAGTCCCAGGTCGGTAAGCGACTGGGATAACTCGGTTACCCGTGTATTCGGCTCGATGACCATGTTCTGTGCTCGTTCCTCATTGACTTTGACCTGGGCGATCGACCCCTGTACCGTTTCACCGCCGCTCAATGCCGGGGGCTGAGAAACAAAGGGTATCCGCTGCGTTTCAATCTGGATATTGCCGTGCGAAACGAGCACTTCGCCGATCTCTACATCCCCGCCGGCCACGATAGTGCCTGTCCGTTCGTTGATGACGACGCGTGCGGGGGTCTCCACTTCTACTTCAAGATCCAGAATGTTGCTGGTAAAAAAGTTGAGGTCCCCGGTGCTCTCAAAACCCTCCGGCCAGGCCACGCGCACGTTGCCGGCATTGGAAACAGCCGCAATCTCTTCTTCATACTGTCCGTTGATGGCTTCGGCAATACGGCGGGCATTGGAATAATTCGGTTTTCGCAGCACCAGTCCCAGCGGCTGGTCGCGGGAGGGGGTGTAAATGTTATTTGCCACCACGGAGGCCCCCGCAGGAACTGTAGCTGTCAGTGACTGATTCCTGGAAACACGCGCACCGGGAATGCCCGATTCAAATCCCCCCTGCACCAGCGGGCCCTGTGCATAGGCATATACTTTCTGGGTCTGGGGATTGAGCAGGGGCGTCTGCATTAAGACACCGCCGCGCAGGCTGCTGGCATCACCCAGGGAGGATACCGTTATATCCAGCTCGCTGCCGGGTGCATGATAAGGCGTTACTTTAGCGGTAACCATGACGGCAGCCACGTTCCGGGTCCGCAGCTGCCCGGGATTGACGCTGACTCCGAATTTATCCAGCATGCTCGCGATGGACTGTACCGTAAAGGCGGAGCCGCGGCTCCCCATCGTCCGATCGCCGGACCGGTCCAGGCCGGTAACCAGTCCGTAGCCGATCAGTTCGATACGCTGGGCATTCTCAATATTCACCAGTTCGCTGATCTTCGTCTGGGCCTTACCGTCGGTACCGAGTACAAAAAACAGGATAGACCCAAAAAAGCAGATGGCAAGCTTGTTCATCTTCCGTTGCATTAGTTGTTAACCATAATAGCGGCGGCTCCCGTGGCGATACCTACGAGCCCCCAGATAATCTTCCGGCCGATGCCGGTTTTGTTTCGGTGCTGCCTGAGTCCTTCCTTTTTCAGGTAGGTGATTTCAGCATCGGCGATGCGGTACGACAGCACCTGGTTGGCATCATTGATATCGGTGGGACGGACATAGCCACTGATCGACATTTCATGCAGCTCGCCGTTGATCTCCGTACGCCGGTTGCCTTCTACCAGCAGGTTGCCGTTCTGATTGACCTCCTGCACCTGCACACTGAAGGATCCCTGCAGAAGCTGGCTCTGATCGGCGGTAATTCGCTCGTCAGAATTATAGTTGACCTCTGTATCACCCCCGAAGACCGGGTCAAAGGGCAGGAAATTGCTTTTCATGCTGCCCTCGGTGCTGCCGTTGGTATTGGACGCCGAACGCGCGTTGGTGGTCGAGGATCCTGAGATATTTTCCGTCAGAATAATCGTGATGACATCGCCCGGGCGATGTGCCTTGACGTCAGAATAAAGTGATTGCTGGGCCCGGGCCGGCATCGCCAGGCTGTAGCACAGCAGAAGGGTGAGTACGATCGTCAGACAGTTCTTCATAAGGTTTTCGTCCATTTTATTTTGGTGTCACTGAGTACTTTGCCCTGGTATATTTTTCGTGTTTCCCTGCTCTGTACCCGGATGAGTTCTCCTTTGGCTTTTGATTCGCGGGCTTCACACCGCAGGTTGATGGCAACCCCGTCTTTTGTATAGATAAGCTGTACGCGGTCTCCTGCCTGAACGAGAGGCGTCGGTTGTATCTCCTGTTTAAAAAGGATACTGCCGCCGGCAATAAAGCGGCGGGCCGACTGGCCATGCAGTTCATCAATAGATGCAACCGGGTCTTTTCGCAGGCTGGTGATGTCGCGCAGCTCCCAGCTCAGGTTTTCAGCTGTTATTACTTCCCCCCGCTCAATAGGCTGCTGAACTACGGGCACCTTCCGGTGAAGCCGGATATACAGCTGAACCTGCGTGGAACGTGCCTGCTGATCAGCATCGTGAAAATGTACGACAGCCTTCTGATAACCACGGGGAAGCTCCGGGGCGGTTAACTGTATACGCTGTATCCGGGAGCTGTCAGCCATGCGGAGCAAGCCGGGTATCCACTTGCCTTCAATGGTGACTTTGCAATCGGGACATCGCTCTTGCATTTGGACTTTGGCCAGATGCTCAATCCGCTGCACGGCCTGCTCCTGGCCGTGGGCGTCGGACAGGAGCAGCGACCAACAAATAATAACTGGTATCAGAACAGGTCCCCGTCGCATGATGGCCTATCGTTTGATGGAGTTGGTCATGGCCATCATATCCTCGGCCGTCTGGACCATCTTGGAGTTGGTTTCGTAGGCCCGCTGAGCTTCAATGAGACTGACCATCTCGGTTACAATATCCACATTCGACTGTTCGAGGAACCCCTGCTGAAGCCCGCCAAACCCTTCCATGCCCGGGGTACCGTAGAACGGCATGCCGGAGGTTTCAGTGGTACCGAACAGGTTGTCACCGAGCGCTTCAAGTCCGCCGGGATTGACAAATTTCGCCAGTTCTATTTGACCGAGGTCAATCGTTCCGCGATCGCCGTCAAGCTTGGCCGTGACTATGCCGTCCTGGGAGATCTGCACCCCCACTGTATCTTCCGGGATATCAATCTGGTCGGCCAGGGGAAGCCCGGACTGTGTGACCAGGCGACCGTTGGCGTCCATGGTGAAATTGCCATCCCGGGTGTAGCTGATGGAGCCATCCGGCATTTCCACCTGGAAAAAGCCCGTACCGTTGATTGCGAGATCGAGGGAACCGCCGGTTTCCTGCACCGATCCCTGTGAAAAGTTGCGAACGGTTGCAGCAGGTTTCGCCCCGTGTCCCATCTGAAGACGGCCGCCCCCCGAACTGCCGTCGGCCATACTCCCGCCGCGTTTGGAAGTGGCAATATTCTGATAGAAGAGGTCCTGGAATGCAATGGTGGATCGCTTGAATCCGGTGGTGCTTACATTGGCCAGGTTGTTGGCTATGTTGTCGACGGTCTTCTGTTGTGCACTCATTCCGAGTGCCGCGGTACTCAGTGCTCTGCTAATAGGCATAGTAACTACCTTGGTTTTTTATTGGTTTTTAAAATCTTCCTAATTTTGTGGTTGTCTGCGACAGCATTTCATCGGAGGTGCGCATGGCCCGCTGCTGGGATTCAAAAAGACGCATATTGCGGGTCATATCGACCATCTCTGAAAGCGGGTTGACATTTCCCGCTTCATAATATCCCTGCACGATCTGGGCGGAGTTTTCTTCATACATCTCCAGCCCCTCGGGTACGGCCAAATACGAATTGGTGCGTCGTTCCAGGCCCGGGAGATCATCCACGTTCACGACTTTAATCCGGGCGACTTCCTCCCCTTCGACTTTGACGGTTCCGTCTTTGGCAACCTCAATGGTAACTTCTCTGTCGGCACCCGACCCGGCAAACTGGGGGAGGTGAATGGCACCGGATACGCCTTCCACCATGCTGTTGTTCGAATCAACGAGATACCCTTCCGGATTGAGCGAAAATCGTCCGTTCCGGGTTAAAAAGGTTCCTGTTCCATTGGAGACCTGGAAGAAACCCTCTCCTTCAATAGCAAAATCAAGGGGGTTGTTGGTGGCTTCCAGCGTTCCCTGCTGCATGCTGATGCTTTGCCGGGTCTCTACTCCCTGGACGCTCTCACCGTCCAGCTTTTCCCGGAAAGCACGGTAAAATAACTTGTCACTTTTGAAGCCGGGCGTGTTGATGTTGGCCAGGTTGTTGGCGGTCACCTCCTGCGAACGCATAAGCATTTGAAGGGCACGCATAGAATGTCTGAGACGGTCGATCATATCATGCTGCATATCGTTAATGTTCACTCTTGTAGGTTCAAAAGCCGTGCCAGAAAAATAGTGTGCGGGTTTTGAAGCTTCCAGCAGGGAGGGGGGAATGGGCAACCAGAAGGCCTTTATGTGAAGCCTGTGCCTTGTACAGCGTACATCAGGTAATAGGCAGGGATCGGTTGCAGGAGAGGGAGAGGCCCATCGTTCTCATCGGAAAAATTTGCCCCGGGGCGGAAAAGCCTTCAGCAGGGCAGCAGGTTGAAAGCAACTTTGGCACGTAAGCGATAATAAATAACCGGGCTGCAGAGATGGGAAATCTTTTCCTGAGAGCGGAAGAAATTGTAGTTCTCACATTGTTCAACGGGGAGCTCTCAGAACACAGCCGAAGAATGGCTGTTTGGTACCCTTTTTGTTCTGTTATACCTGTTATGCCTGAACAAGACAATCAGAATAAAACGGAAGAGCCCACAGCCCGTAAGCTCAAGAAAGCGAGGGAAGAGGGAAATGTTGCCAAGAGCCAGGAGGTGGCCTCGGTGATGTTGATGGTCATAGCGATGGTAGTGCTTCTCAACTTTGGTGACTGGATATACGGCCGATATGAGCAGCTTTTTGAGTTTTCTTTTGTTGATCATGGACAATCACTGAACAACCAGGCCAGTGCCATGGAATACCTGGGGCAGGCTCTCATGTTTGGTTTTGAGATGATTTCTCCCCTTTTCGCAGGACTGGTGGTGGTCGCTATCCTGGCTCATGTGGGACAAACAGGCGTGGTCTTCGCTCCCAAGGTGCTGGAGGTCAAGGCTAGCCGCCTTAGCCCGGCCAAAGGATTGAAGAAGATATTCTCGATGAGGGGTGTTGTTGAGTTTGTCAAGGGATTCAGCAAAATATTCCTGATAGGGGTCATTATCTATTTTACGCTCAGAACGGAAATTGGAAATTTTACCTCCTTCCTGGTGATGCCGCTGAAAGAGATCCTGTTGCAGTCGGGTGACTATATCATACTTGTCACCAGCCGCATTCTGGCAGCCCTGGTGGTTCTTTCTTTGATGGATGCCGCATATACCCAGTACCAGCACCATAAAGATCTGAGGATGACCAAAGAGGAGGTCAAGGATGAACAGAAGCAGATGGAGGGGGATCCCCACATGAAGAACAAGCGAAAAGAGAAGGCCATGAGTTTTGTTCGTCAAAAACGGCTCGACCATGCGGTGCTGTCGTCGGACGCGGTTGTCACAAACCCGACCCACTATGCCGTGGCGCTTAAATACGAACCCAGGGAAGAGGATGCACCTGTTATACAGGTAAAGGGGATGCGGAACAGGGCACTGAAAATACGCGAACTTGCCCGCGAATACGAGGTGCCGGTGATCGAAAACCCGCCCGTAGCCCGGGCTTTGCATGCCTCAGCAGAAGAAGGCGAATTTGTGCCCCCGGAATTGTATCAGGCTGTTGCCGAAATTCTGGCTTATGTCTACCAACTGAAACAGCAAGATACTACTTAAATGGCTGAGCCCGATTCAAATAAACTCACAAGCCTGCTAACCCAGCGTACCGATATTCTGGTGGCCTCGAGCATCATTGCTATCCTGATGGTGATGATCCTGCCTATCCCTCCCATGGTACTCGATTTCTTTCTGGCGATGAATGTTTCCCTTTCTGTCATCGTATTGCTCGTGGCTTTCTATACCCTGAAGCCACTTGAATTCGCCGTTTTCCCGGGCATGCTCCTGATCCTGACGCTCTTTCGCCTGTCGCTCAATGTGGCTTCCACGCGGCTCATCCTGAGCGAAGGATATGCGGGCAACCTTATCGAGGCTTTTGGAAGTTATGTGGTACAGGGAAACTACGTGATAGGGATTATCATCTTTTCGGTGCTGATCATCATCAACTTTATCGTGATTACCAAGGGCGCCGGGCGGGTGGCCGAGGTGTCTGCGCGCTTTACCCTCGATGCCATGCCGGGCAAGCAGATGGCTATTGATGCCGACCTGAGTTCAGGCTTGATTACCGACGAGGAGGCGCGCAGGCGACGGGAGGAGATTTCGCGCGAGAGCGACTTCTACGGGGCCATGGACGGTGCCAGCAAATTTGTCCGGGGCGATGTGATTGCGGGACTGCTGATTACCTTCATCAATATCGTGGGGGGACTGGTTATCGGTACCATGCAGCAGGGGCTCAGCATTGCCGATGCCGCCGCCAAGTTCACGCTGCTGACCGTGGGAGACGGGCTGGTGAGCCAGATCCCGGCCCTGCTTATCTCGACAGCCTCTGGTATCATTGTTACGCGGGCGGCCTCGGAGGGGAACCTCAGCTCGGAGATAACCGCCCAGCTGTTCGGAAGTCCCAAAGTGATCACCATGGGGGGCGGTTTTGTCCTGCTTATGGGCATTTTGCCCGGAATGCCGCTCATCCCATTCTGGCTGATAGCCGGTATCCTGTTCTACTATGCGTATAAAAAGAACCAAAAGCAGGCCGTTGAAGAGCTGGAGGTTGAGGAGCTCGAAACCGATCAGCCGCCCGAGGAAAAGGTGGAGGACTACCTGTTGATGGATACTCTGGAGCTGGAAATCGGTTACAGCTTGATTCCGCTTGTGGACCCCGACCAGGGCGGGGATCTGCTTGATCGCATGGCCTCACTGCGCAAACAGCTTGCCATTGAGCTGGGAATACTGGTCCCGCCGATCCGTATTCGTGATAATATTCAGCTGGATTCCAATGATTATGTGATCAAAATGCGGGGTATAGAACAGGGCCGCGGCGATCTTTTGCCGGAATATCACCTTGCGCTGCTGCCCGCTGATTTTGATATCAAGCTCTCGGGCGTAAAAACAACGGATCCCACCTTTGGCATGGATGCGGTCTGGGTGAGCGAACGAAACAAGTACCAGGCGGAAAAGTACGGTCTCTCTGTTATCGAGGCGGGCGCGGTAATCACCACCCATTTTATGGAAATTATCAAGCGTAATGCTCACAAGCTTCTGGATCGACAGATGGTACAGCGGCTGGTGGACAATCTAAAGGAAACGTCACCGGCCGTGGTCGAAGAGCTGGTACCCGAGAAGATGAACCTGGGAGGCGTACAGAAAGTGCTGCGCCGGCTGCTGAAAGAACAGGTTCCCATTCGCGACTTGAATACTATACTGGAGACATTGGCCGACTACTACACGCAGACGCAGAATCCGGATGTGCTGACCGAGTATGTCCGTTCGGCCCTGAAGGAGACGATCACGGAACAGTACCAGGACAGCGGGGGTGAAGTTACGGTTTGCGTGCTGGATTCTCCGCTCGAATCACACCTCATTGAACGAGCACAGCAGGGACAGCTTAATCCCAACACTCTCGGATTCACGGCGGATACGGTCGAGAAGTTGTATGTGAAAAGTTCAAAAGCATTTGAGGAAATGATTGGCAGGGGACAGGATCCTGTTCTGCTGACGTCACCGGTGCTGCGGCCCGCCCTCTATGATTTTCTGGTGTCGGTGATTCCTGAAATTACGGTCCTGTCATACAACGACCTGACTATTGACACCCAGATTAACAAAGCAGGAACCATCAGCCTGCAGAAAATTGAACCTGAGTCTACCCCGGTAAACTAAATCTGCTGTTATGATTATCAAAAAATTTCACGGCGAAAGCATAAAGGACGCCCGACAAAATGCCTATGAGGCGCTGGGTAAGGATTGTGTAGTATTGGAAACGACCGCTGAAGATGCAGACCGGGAGGCCACAGTGTCAGTACTCGTCAACGATGAACGGGGGAGCGGTGGTAGGGAAGCCGTGCATGCGGCCCCGGACCAGGAAGAGGGGGATTTTATCCCCCGGTCGATCCGCAAGGTTAAAAAGTTAATTACAGAAGGAGTGGTTAACCAGTTTAAACCTGAAATTGCCAAGGCAGAAAATTCAGGGCCCCACAATACGGGGCACGAGACAACCCCTGCGTCCCCCCAGGAGGGGCCGGCGGCCAAGCTGATGGAGTCTCCCGGGCAGTCAGATGAAACAGGCCTGTCGTTCTTTGAACAGCAGGGACATCCCGGACAGATCGACCCTAGGCCGGAAGTCCAGGGCGATGTCAGCACGGCAGCTACCGGGGAAGAAAAAAATCTGCAGCAGCGGCTGGATCGCCTGGAGGGGATAATCTCGGCCGGTTCGCAGTATATGTCGCACCCGGTCTACCTGCGGCTGACAGAAGCGGGGGTTCCTGCATCAATGACTGGGCTATGGTTCAAGGAGGTGGCAATGAAAGGAATAGATCCTTTCAGCCAATCCCGATCCTTTGCGAAGGAGCTTGCGGGCATTGTTCGAAATAAACTGAGCAGGGCCCAGCCAGAGGGGCCGGTCGGGAGTAACCTGTTGTTCATGGGACCCGCGGGTGCAGGGAAGTCAACGTTGATCATGAAACTGGCTTCCAATGCCGGTTTTTCGGACGGGAACAGGGTGGCCGTGGTGGCAATAGAGCCGCCGGATACTTTTGTGCCCTATTCTATATTGAAATCCTTTGCGATAGATCGGGGACTGTCCTGCTATTCTGTCAAAACCCGGGTAGACCTGGAACAGCTCCAGGATGAACTGTCAAACTATGACCGGGTTCTTTTTGATACGCCGGCCCTCCCCATGGATCCCGGGGAAGGCTTGTCGCTATTCAGCGACATCAGGCAGATCATTTCCTCGGTGCATCCGCTGGAAATTCACTTTACGGTGAACGCCACCCTGGAGGGTAGTTTGCTGGGGGAGGAATATACAGCTGACTACCTGTCGGAGTCAGATTGCCTGGCCCTGACACATATGGATGAGACCCCGCGTCGGGGAGCGGTTGTACCGCTCATGGCAGGGAGCGGCTGCAAGATTCGTTACATAAGTGAAGGGCGGCAGCCTGAGGCCGGAATCAGGCGGTTCGACGCCGACCGCTTTGCAGAAGAAATATTACCGTTATAATGATCAGGTCCACCCCGATCGCTCCAGTTGATTTCGTTCGTTTTGTCCGGCTATTTTTAAAATGGGGCAAAAGGCTGCAGTGAAATCCGCGCGATCGGGAGACAGATTGTTCAACCAAAAATTAGCCTGTATTATGCTTGTTCGGATATTTATAATTATAGCACTTATGGTCTGTGTGGCCCTTATCATCATGGGTTCGTCGATTGATTCCGCCCTGTTTAAAAGCGGGACAGTATTCATCTGTTTGATTGCAGGCACGCGAACATGCGTGTATCTGTTCGATATCATTGGTGAAAACCCGCAAAGGGAGCAAGAATCGCACAGTCACAATTAAGAATCCGTCGTGAACCATGGATAAGTCTTTACAAGAGCTTGTTAATGCCTATTGTGATGAACCCACACAGGGGTTGCGTCATGCCATCATAACGGAAGCAATACCGTTGGTAAAGAGTATTATCGGTAAAATAAGTCGACCTGATACCCCGCTTTCACAGTATGAAGACCTGGAAAGTGCCGGTGTGATGGGATTGCTGCAGGCCCTGGATAACTATGATTGTAGCAAGGATATTCAATTTAATACTTTCGCTTATTATCGCATCAGAGGTAACATCATCGACTACTTGCGCTCCATAGACGAGCTTCCCCGGACCGCCCGGAAAACCTATGGAGAAGCCCAGGAAGTGATGAGGAGACTGCAGCAGGAGCTGGGTCGGCAACCGGAGGATGAGGAAGTGGCCGCGGAGATGGGAATCAGCCTGGAGGAATTTCATAAACTGCTTAGCAGCGTACAGCAGCGGGCGGTGCTGTCGCTGGATCAGCAGGTTTTTGAAGACAGCGAGGGGTCAACACTGAGCAGTACCATCGAAGATGAACAGGTTGAGCAGCCCGATGCAGAGCTCAATCGCAAAAGCATGTCGAAGGAGCTGGAGATGGCCATCAAGGAATTGAAAGAACGGGAGCGTCTGATTCTGTCTCTCTACTATTATGAAGACCTCACGCTCAATGAGATTGCGGTATTGCTGGGATTGACCGAGGCAAGAATATCCCAGATTGTCGGTAAGCTATTGCTCAGCCTGCGGTCCTCGCTTGTCGGGGAATCGGTCAACAGGCCCTGATGCGTTAGCTTATGGCATGGATGAGCCTGTCAAGGAAATCCCATAACTTTTGGAAAAACTGATCAAAAGCAGCGGGCGTGTAGGGCAGGATCAGAATCAGCAGTATGATACCAATGCCGAGTTTGAGTGGCAGGGCGATGAAGAAGATATTGGCCTGGGGCATGATGCGCGCAAAGATGGCAAAGGAGAGGTCCAGCAGGAAAAGGACAATCATAAAGGGGGCGGCCATCTGTACACCCACCACAAAAAGATAGGTGGCCATCTGAATAAACGATGGACCGGCCATGGCAATATGTCCTCCCCCGATGGGTACGATGTCAAAGCTGCGAGCAAGTGCCTGTATGTACAAAGTGTCGCCCCCGATACCGATGAAAACAAGGATCCCGAGCAGACCGAACAGCTGGCTGATGATGGAGCCCTGGGACTGATTGACCGGGTCGACGACACTTGCAAAGCTTAGGCCGACATTGACACTCATCAGTTCCCCACCCATCTGCAGTCCCGCAAATATGATCTGTCCCACCAGTCCCATGGCGGTACCTACCAGCAGCTCTTTGATGATAAGAATAACAAGCTCCAGGGTAGAGACATCGACGGGGACGCCGGCCCCCTGGATCGGTACAATGGGGTACAGCATGACGGTCAGTACGATGGCGAAAAATATTTTGACCCGTACGGGGATGGACCCATTGCTGAAAAAGGGGGCACTGCCCACCAGGGCGCTGACCCTGACAAAGATGAGAAAACCCGTCAGTATCATCTCCACGCTGAATAGGGTCATGGCATCCGGTCAGCTACTGGTTGACGGTTGCTATGAACGCAAAAATGCGTTCGGTAAAATCAATGGCGTATTCGAGCATAAAGCCGGACAGGAAAAAAAGGATGACCGCCACCACCACCATCTTGGGGATGTAGGTAAGGGTCATCTCCTGGATGGTTGTAACGGCCTGGAAGACGGCTATAATCAATCCCACAATGAGTGCTCCCAGCAAAAGGGGGCCTGCCAGGGCAACAATAGCCGTGAGTGCCTGCTGTATCCAGTAAAGTCCGACTTCTGTATTCATAAGAGGGTATTGTTAGTTGAAACTTTGTACCATCGATTCCACCAGCAGGTACCATCCGTCGCTGAGTACGAATACTAAAATTTTAAAGGGCAGTGACACCAGTACCGGGGGCAGAAACATGATTCCCATGGAAAGCAACACCGAAGCCACAACCAGGTCTATCACCATGAAGGGCAGGTAGATCATAAATCCAATTTGAAATGCGATGCGCAGTTCGCTTATCACAAAAGAGGGAATCAGCACATATATAGGCAGCTCCTCGATACTGCCGACGCTGTCGATATCTCCCATATCCATGAAGAGCAACAGATCCTTCTCCCGCGTTTGTTTGACCATGAACTCCTTGAGCGGCGTACTGGCCAGTGAGAGGGCCTCGGTTTGGGTAACCTCTTCATCCAGATAGGGCTGGATCGCTTCATTGTTGATCTGGTTAAAGGTTGGGGCCATGATAAAGATGGTAATAAACATGGCCAGCCCCAGCAGTACCTGATTGGGCGGCGACTGCTGGGTTCCCAGGCCCATACGCAGAAAGAAAAAGACAACAATCAGGCGGGTAAAGCTGGTCATCATGGTTACTATGGCCGGACCGAAGGAGAGGATCGTCAGGATGATCAGCGTCTGAATGGCCAGGGAAAATTCCTCCCCTTCATCCCCGCTGTTAAAATTCAGGCTGATCCCCGGTCCCTGCTGGGACTGACCGCTTGTTTGAGCGGAGGCAAACTCAGCAGGGATCAGAAGCAGCATTCCCAGAACAGCTGCTGTGATGCCAGCTTTTTGTAACATTGCAAGAGAGTTCCTGAGGGTCATACGGAAGAGGGATCCTTTTGTTGCTCTTTCTTGAGAAGACGGGCAAACAACGCCTGGTTGGCCGGCGGGGAAGCAGCGGGATGGTCGGGGCCGTCCCACTGTTCCTCCGTAAACCGATGAAGCAGCGAAAGATCATTCATTCCGCTGCTTAAAACCCAATATTCGCTGTTAATACGAATAACAATAAGCTGCTGGCCGTTGGAAAGCTCCTGGGTAGCTATTTCTGTGAAAAGGGAAGAGGAGGCGGCCGATGAAGGATCTGCATCCCGCACTTTGATCCATATCCAGAGGCCGGTGACGGCGGCCAGGAGCAGTAAAAAAGTGGGCAGGGAATCCAGAAACAGCGAGTCGCCGCTCTTGCTTTCAGCAGTGGGCTGCGACTGGAGGTCGGAAGGGGATGCCCTCAGGGAATCTGCCGGAGAAACCCGGGCCGAATCCATATACAGGCCGTCCAGCCGGCCGGAGGCGTCATCGGACACCCGCTGACCGCCCGGGCTATCGGTCTGAATGACAACCAGCACCCATAAGAGCAGAAAACAGAGAGCAATGGCCAGTACGTAGCCGAGCATCCTGGAGGGCCTGGCCTGCACCTGTCTTTTAAAAGCTTCCCAGTCTATCATCCCAAATCCTTCATATGTTCCTGGGTTGCCAGCAGCTCGGAGATGCGCACGCCAAAATGTTCGTCGATGACAACGACGTCGCCGCGTGCTATTTGGTGACCGTTAATCAGTATTTCCACCGGTTCTCCGGATAGTTTTTCAAGCTCTACGACTGATCCCTTGACCAGTTGTAAGACCTCTCCGAGTGGGATCTTCCGACGACCGAGTTCTACGGAAAGGTTCATTTCAATATTCTTGAGAATATCAATATTACGGACCTCTTGTCCGGTTTCAGCGTTCTCGCTTTTTTTAAAATCTTCGAATTCCACTTTCTTATTGCGGTTGGTAAGGTTGATGTTATTCTGTTTTGGTTCACGGGCCTTGCTTGTCTCTTCCCTCCATGGGAGAGCTACTTCTGTCATATGCCGGGCTATACGGGAGGGATATCCCTCATCTCCAAATAGGTTGAGGATCTCAGGACCAATGTCTTGCGTGTTGGGCCGGGCCAGTGCAACCATCAGTTTCAGAGGGTTTTCCTCGTTTTGATCGGCTTCAGCAGGGAATCCTATTTCCAGTTCCGCCGTAAAGTAGTGATCGTGAGACAGGCTGCCCGGGCGTTCCTCATCAGTGAGTTCCCGGACGGCTGCAACGTCGATCCCGGTACCCATTTTATGCCATGCTTGCTGGAGTATCGTTAAAAAACGCCCGGTCAATTCCAGGAGATTTCTGTTCTCTCTTTGCTGTTGCCGATCTTCTTTCTCTTCCGCAGGAAACAGCATCCCCCCTGGTGTTCCTGCATAAGCAAAGAATAGTTCTGTCTCAAGGTCTGCCAGAGGCGCCTTTATACAGATGTCGGCTTCCTGCAACTGGGTAAGCGTTTCTGCCTTGTTCTCCTCATCAGCTTCATTCAGCTTAATGCGGCAATCAGTTGCAAGGGCCTTTGCAAGGAAAGACTCCAGAGCAGAAGCGTGGATTCGGACTCCTTTTTCCCATTCGTTGATGGTCATGACGATTTTTTAATCCGTGTTAACAGGCGTGAGAATATCAAATATCTTAACCGCCCTGTTCCCGTTATAGTTACCGGGGTATCCGTTCATCTTTTGGGTACCGTTAATGAGCACGGGCAGCGGTTTATCAATCGGCTGGCCGAGTTTGATGACATCTCCCTCAGTAAGATTGAGTAACTCTTTCATGGTGATGTTCGCCTGTCCCAATATGACCTGAAGCGGTACATCCACCTGCTTCATATAGGTTTCAAATTGATGCTGTTCCTTCGAATCGAGGGCTCTCTGCCGATAGGGTGTGTTGGGATTTTGCAGGGAATTGTCCATCTGGTCCTTGAGCATGGCATAGGGATAGCAAATCCTGATCGGCATGGTGATGTCGCCGGTCTTTACCTTGAAGGTGACGATGATGCCCGGAACGTGGCTGGATATGGTGCGAACGTTAGCAGGCTTGCTTTCGTAGACGTAGTCCTCGAAGGTTATATTCATATACGGAGACCAGGCGTGGCTTAGCTCCGCTGATACCTTTTTGATGATACGTGAAATGATACGCTCTTCGATCCTGCTCAGTGCCTTGGGGGGCTTTACTTTGGCAGTTCGGCTGCCGCCCTGGCGTTCAATACAGTATAGGCAGAAAGAGGGGGGGATTTCTATGAGGGTCCAGTTGCTCAGTTCCTTGATGTTGAAGAGGAAAAGAGCTTCCGGGGCCTCAAGGACATTCAGAAATTCAGAAAAAATCCTCTCATCGATATCTTCAAGTGATACCTCCACTTTTTGATTTATGGAGTCGGTAAAAATCCTGGTCAAACTTCGGGATACCAGGTCGTGGATATTCTGCAGCCCTTTCATGATCCCTTTGCTGACGAGTTTGGGCTGCTTGAAATCGTATGGTTCTACCGACACATTGCGGGGAGAGGCGCTGGATTTTGAGGCAAAAATTTTCGGTGAGGAAACCGATTCTTCCATGGAATTGTTTGTTCATTACTGTAGCACGTACTTAGTAAAGAACAAATTCCGTACCGATTTTTTTTCCAGCAGGTTATTAATCATAGAGCCAATCTGCTGTTTCAGTTTTTCCCGGTTCTCGAGATTGGCAAGTTCCTTGACCGTACGGCGGGTCAATATGGTATTTATTCGATCAACGATTTCCGCCTGACGGTTTTCCAGGAGGCGTGCATCGTCGCCTGAACCCACCTCAACCACTACAGAGAGTAAAAGATAGCGTTCCCCTGCAGATCCCTGGGGATTAATAATGATATTTTCGAAGCTGTGGTAGGCTTCTTCCTTGGGATTGATTGCTTCCATCCAGTCCGAAATATCCTCATAGTAGGTATTAACAAGGAAATAAGCCGCACTGCACTGAACAATTAGAATGATGGCAATGAGGAAAAATTTTCCATACCTGCTAAAGAAATTGCCGTTTTCTTCTTTGGAGGTGTTCTTCTCTGCAGTCTCCTGTTGCTCATGATTTATGTCTTCTGGCATCTTAGTTCTCGTATTTCATGGATTTAATTTTCTGTCCGGACAGGGGGTCAAAATCTGCCTGGCCGTCCTGCTGGTATTTTACATGAATTTCCACGCGCCTGTTCTTCCGCCGGGCGGTTTCAGAGTCGTTGGGGACCCGCGGTCGATACTCCCCGTACGTACTGGCTTTGAAATAATGGGGGGATACGTTAATATTGTCGACGAGATAATTCAGGACCGTAGTGGCACGGGCTGAACCCAGCTCCCAGTTGCTTCGGTAGCGGGTAGCATTGCTTCTTATGGGTTTATTATCGGTATGTCCCCCGATCTCGATCAGTTTTAGATCTTCAGCCGTATAGTCCCGAATATTGTCTCCCACTTTGACAAGCAGTTCTTTTGCGGCTTTTTTAAGCTCGGCAGAATAGGTATCAAAGGTTACTGCTTCGCCCAGGGTGATTCGAATGCCGTCCTGCATCAGGTCGAGCTGCACCTGTTCCGACAGACCTTGGTCATCAATGTACTGCTGGAGTTCTTCCCAGCTTTTGGCGCGTTCAATGTCTGCACTGACAGGATTTCTTTCCTTAGCTACAGACCGGTATTCAAGGACGCCGCGGTTCTTTTGAAAAACGCCGACGATAGCTTCGAACTTATCTTTTTGCACTCCGGGGGTGAGTGTATACAGCATCACGAAGAAGATCAGCATCAGCGTGATGAAATCTGCATACGTCATTAACCAGTTTCCAGAGCTGTCAGTAGATTTTCCCATGAATTATGTTGGTGTTGAATCCAATTTTCGTACAGTTGTTGTTCCCGCTCTTTGTTGAAGGTCCTGTTGCTGAAATAGGAGCGGTATTCAGCCCGCTCTTTCGGGGATACGTAGTTGAGCATCTTGTTTTCCATCAGGCGGGGATTCTCTTCATCAACAATGGAGATAAGGGCAGACTTGAACATCTGGTTGCGTATGATCTGCTTATCCCCGAGATGCTCCAGCTTTCCGGCCAGCGGATTCAGGATCAGGTTTGCACAGACGGTGCCGTAGAGGGTCGTCAGCAGGGCTACCGCCATGCCCTGTCCCAGCGACTGGGGGTCCTGCATGTTCTGAAGCATCAGGATAAGGCCGATAATGGTCCCAATCATGCCAAAAGCGGGGGCATAACCGCCCATGCTCAGGAGAACATCCACACTCTTGTTGAGATTGCGCCTGGAGCTTTCAATCTGATCCTGCATAATCGTTATCATGGTATTTTTCTCCGTGCGGTCAATGGCAAGCTGCAGTCCGTTCTTTAAAAAATCATTTTCAATCTCCGCTACGTCCTGTTCGAGATTGAGCAGGCCGTCGCGCCTGGCCTTGCGGGCAAACATATTCATCAGTTCGATGTCTGTTCTGAGGTCGTGCTGGTGAGAACTTAGCGTGCGGAACAGCAGCGCAAAGGTACCCAACACCCCTTCGATACTGAAGTTGATGAAAGATGAACAGATGATGCCGCCCATAACGATGATAAAGGCGGATAAACTCAGGAATAGTGATATGGATCCTTGTATGGTAATCGCTCCTATAATAAGCAGGATGCCCCCCAGGAGACCAATAGTGCTTGATTTATCCAAAATGGCAGAAAGATATACTTTTGTTAAACAGAAAAGGACTTTTGCTCCTCAATAGTATTATCGGAACAAAAGCCCTTTCCTTAAATGATAATTTGCTGTTTCTAAGGTTTGCGCCTGACTGCTTTACCGTTTCAGGTTCACCGCTTCGGTAAGCAGTTCGTCAGCGGTAGTGATGACACGGGCATTCGACTGGTAGGCTCGTTGCGCCGTGATCATATCGGTAAACTCATTGGCCAAATCAACATTGGACCCCTCCAGGACCCCGGAGTTAAGGTTGGTTTCCGCAAGGTTGGGAGCGGTATTCATGCTGATTTTCCCGGAGGTTACGGTCTCCTTGAACAGGCCGTTGCCGGCTGTTTCGAGCCCGTCGTAGTTTGAGACATCGCCAATGGCCACCTGGGCGAGGTTTACATTCCGACCATTGTTGTAGATGCCGGTGACATAGCCGTCGCCGTCAATGTTGAAGTCTACCAGGTTTCCCTGGGCGTACCCATCCTGGGAGGTAAACTGGACAGAAGAGGAGCCCGAAAATTGTGTCAGCCGGGATCCCTTGTCCTTGTTTCCGAGGTTTACCGTAAAGTTAACTTCGTCGGCGCCTCCGCCGGGGTCAAAGGCCATCGCTATGGTGCTGTCGCTGGAAAGATTGCCCGACTGGTCGAAGCTGATGGTCCCTGTTCCGCCGGAAGTGACCTCTTCACCATCCAGGAAACTGGCTTCATATTCCCAGCTGTTGGTGTCGGTCTGGGTCATGTTCATGGTCAGGGTATGGCCCTTGCCCACGGCGTCGTATACCGTAGTGCTGACCGTCTGGCTGTTGGTCTGTCCGGCCTGTGTGGTTTGAAAACCTGGAAAGTTGATACTCCCGGTTCCCGTGGTGGTGACGCTGTTGACATCCAGCTCACTGCTGCCCAGGTTTTCGGATCGCATGACGAGCAGCCCGTCGACCAGGCTCACTGTTGCTTCTCCGGCCGGGAGGTCATTATTGACGGTGGTGATGAGATCGCTCACGGTATCGCCGGCATTGAACGTATGCGAAATGGTCTGCGTGCTGCCGTCATTGAGCGTTACATCAAAATCGATGGTATCGTTGTTGACAAAATCAGTATCCGTCTGGGCGAGATCGTTGAGGGCGGTGCTTCCGGTTGCAATGCTGCCGGAGTCAGTCGTCAACGTAGACTGAGACTGTACAATCTGAGGCTTGCTTGTCTCTGCGTTGAGGTTGCCGGCGGCATAGACATTCTGGGTTGCCTGCGGATCATCAACGCTGTTAAAATCGACGCGGATGGCATCCGTTGTGCCGCTGGGCAGCACATCACCGGCCGCATTGGCGTTGAATCCCTGCACGTTGCGTCCCGACTGGTCGACCAGGAAGCCGTCCCTGTTGAATGAAAAGTTCCCGGCCCGGCTCAGGAACTGCTGACCGCCCTCTGAGAGGATGAAGAAGCCGTTGCCCTCGATGGCAAGGTCGGTTTCACGACCGGTCGACTGCAATCCCCCCTGGTTGAAGTCACGTTGGATATTGGAGATGCGTACCCCGAGTCCAACCTGGTTGCTTGAAGAGGGCGCTGATTCAGCTCCTCCGCCCGATCCTATTTGCTGATTGAGCATTTCTGAAAAAGAAACACTTGATGATTTGAATCCATAAGTTTCAACATTGGAGATATTGTTTCCAATGACATCCATCTTCGTCTGGAAGGCTTTCAGCCCACTGACTCCGGAATTGAGAGATTTCATTAATGACATAATTATTACCTCGTGTGTTTAGTGGACAGTCGCTGTCGGTTGACTGCCTGAGGGCTCCCCGTAGAGGGTCCGGCCCATTATTTGATTGTTATTGTTTAGTATTCTTTTGTGAAAACGGTGCTGTCGATATTGGTGAACACCCGCTCCCTGAGTTCCATCATATCCACCGCGGTTACCACGGTTTTGTTGGGGATGTTGACCAGATAAGCCTGGTCGCCATCCAGGATCAGGGAATCCTTGCTTCCTTTCTGTTCGGCGCGTGCCACGGCTTCCTGCAGGCGCTGCATGCCGGCCTTGTCGACGGAGATCGAACGATCTTCCAGCCGCTGCATCGCGTGTCCCGAGAATTCCAGTTCGGTGACCTCCTGCAGGATTTCCCTGAATGAGGGAGCATCGGCCGAGGGGTGATGGGGGGCCTGCTGCCTGCCCCGAAAAGCATCGGGAGCGGTTCTTCCTGTTAAATGTCGTATATCCATAGTGGCAATTTGAATTAGGAGTGAAAGGGCACTGCTCAGATGCCGATTTCCTCAACGTCGCCCAGGGGAACGTATACGCCGTTGACCATCAGCTCCACCCCGTCGCTGGTGTAGTGCACTTTTTCTGCCGTCCCCTCGATAAAACTAAGGGACGTTACAGCTCCCTCCGGGTTTTCGGCTTTAATGTCTACAGTATAGGTGCCATTCGGGACCCTGGCGCCTGAATCCGAGGCGCCGTCCCAGCTCCAGCTGTGATCACCGCTGCTGCGCCCTCCCAGTTCTTCCGAACGCACGATATTTCCCGCTGAATCAGTAATTGTAAGGGTGGTTTTGCTGGCCGCCCCGTTTAGTTGAAACTGGATCTCCGTATCCTGACCCTGCATCACGCCAACACGGCTGCTCATAGCACGTACTGACTTCCCTGTCAGCGAGGCTGCCATGGTATTGTTCAACCCGCTGTTCATCATTTGCTGACTTTTGGACAGTCGCTGGATTCCGTCATTGAGATTGATAAGTTGTTCAACGGAGTTAAACTGGGCCAGCTGTGAAGCAAACTTTGTGCCGTCCATGGGATTAATGGGATCCTGGTTTTTCATCTGTGCCACCAGAAGTTTGAGGAATTCATCCTTCCCCATTTCCTGGTTGCCCAGCTGTTGTGGGCCCCCGGTCGTCTGCTGTTGTGTTTGAGCTGCAATAGGTGAAATATTCATAATTTTTTTTGGTTAGGCGGTCCATTCGTTATGGTTAAATCCGAGGTAGCGAGTGGGGTTTATTGACGAGCCGGATGCAGAGGATTGCTCTGTTTTTGACGGTCCGGACGATGGCCCGTAGTCGCTGCTGCTGAAAGCGGAAGATTCCCCGGATTGCTGTTGAGCCTGCTGATCGTCGAACTGTTGGAAATGCAGGTCTACTTCAATGTTAAGCTGTTCTTTGAGATGCTGACGAATTTCATTGATATGTTGCTGTATGACTTTGTTCAGTTCTGTATTTCCACTGCTCAGCTGAAGGTGAAGAGCTCCTTCGATATTCCGTGCAGCTACATTCAGCGATTGTCCGTCTTCCAGGACAAATCGATGATGTTGCCAGCTGCCGGTCTGTTCACCTTTGGACTGCTGCTGTAGCTGGCGTACCAGCTGGGTACTGAATTCTCGCCGGCCGGTAACATTCTTGAGCTGAAGGATGGTATTGCTACTCCCGGTTTTAAGCAGTGTTTTACTGTCATCCGGTGCCTCCCCGTCTTTGTTCCCTCCGGTCTGCAGTTCCATTTCCAGGGAAAGCTCTTGGTCCATGATGTCTTTCATCTTTAGGCCGGCAGAATCCGGCTGTGCCGCCGGGCTTTGGAACTCAAGATGTTTAACGCCAGGTTGCTGCGTCTGTATCGAAGGTTGGGGGGTGTTTGGCAATCTTCTGTTTTCTCCCGGCACGGGCGTTTTCTGTTGTTGGGGATGATGGTTTGCCTTTCCGGTATCGGCATCTGTACGGTTCAAGGAAAATAGGCGGTCGCTTTTTGCATCGGCGGCCGGCCGCAGCGGTGAACCGGAGGGTCGGCGAGCGGTGGCATCAGCCTGCTGTTTGCCTCGACTTACGGCTGATGACCGGGCTTCACCCTCCTGTGATGCTGTTTTCTGCTGCTGATTGGAAACGTTTTTCTGCCATGCAGGACGATCCGAATCAGCCCGGGTCTTCCCGCTGTTCATTGGTGCAGGGTTTTTGACGCTGGTGTTCTGTCGCGTCGTTTCGGGGGCGGGCGATCCCTTCTGTGAAGATGAATCCAGGACAGGGGATGTCATCACCTTGCCGCCGGTCCGACTATTGCTGCTGCCTGCCTTCCGGGTGGTGACTGTGTCAGTATTTCCGTTTTGAGGTTGCCCCGCGCCTTCTCCCGGTGTGGATGGGACGGCTCCGGGCCGTTGGGAGGGAGTGCCCGTGGTAGCCTCTCGCTTGTCGGTATCGACGGGGAGGCGGGTATCTGCGGCGGCCCCGGCTGTCTTTTGCAGCGAATCTTCAGTTTTTTCGGCTTGCGGCCGGCTGGTGGAGGGAGGGGCTTGGTCAGCCGGCCTCTCATCCCCGGAAGTATCGGTCTGTCCTTTCCCTGGTACCGATGCCGCGGTTTCTGAAGATTGCTTACCGCCCTCCTCATGGCCGGTGATGTTGCCTCCCGGAACGGAGAGGGGAGATGCGGCATCAGGATGCTGTTTTCCCTGCCGGGGCATGGGGTTCAGCGAAAATTCTTTGTCCGCCTCCGGCGGCTGAAGTGCGGAAGCAACCTCAGTTGTTTGTGAGGCTCCCATGCCCAGAAACCGCATCAGGAATTTGGAAAAGGAATTCGATTTTTCACCCGGCAGCTTCTGCATCGATGAGTTGCCCGCGCCGGTAGCAGTACCGGGGGATGATGTGTGCGCGGATATAAGAGTCGATAGTAGATTCATGGCTACATGATTTGTTTCAGGATATTGGCCGCCTTTTCCGGTTCCAGCGAGCGGAGTAGTTTAGACCGTTGCATGCGGCTGGCCGAGTTATACAGGCTTATCAGCTGATCATCTTTCAGGATATTAACGATCGGGGTTAACTGATCCTCATCCAGCGTCAACAGTGATTTGGATACTTCCTCTATATTTTCTGCGGCGACACGGGGAATGCGGGCCTTAAGTGTATCATTTTGTTCTTCACTTGAAGCAAGGCGGCTGTTCAGCGAGTCGATGATTCCCTGGTATTCTGTTTCTTCTTTTCTATAAGTTTCAATGACCTGCCGGAGGCTGTCTGTCATGTTTTGCAAGCTGTCGACGGCAGAAATATTCCGCTCAATAGGGGTGAAGGTCTGCTGGAAATTGTTGTTTTCAGCAGACTTTCCCTTTTCGGGATTGATGTAGGGCATCAGAAAATAAACCGCCACCATAATCACCAGAAAAGAAACAAAAACACCGAAGCTGGTATAAAGTGTGCTCTTTAAATTCATGTTACTACCTGCGGTTATACATTTGTGTTGCAATCTCGTTCTGCTGCAGCTGCTCGATATGCTGCTGGTGTTCAATAAACTTGATTCGCTCGCGCTGTTTCAGTTTTTCCAAAATCATGCTTTCCCTGTTGGCTTCGACAAGTCTTTTGCGTTGTTTTGAAACTTCCTTTTCCAGTTTGTCACGCTTGTTCCTCAACTGCCAAAGCTGTTTCTGAAGCTGATGCCGCTGCTCGTAGTCTTGCCGGACTTCATGCACGGAGACCGATTCTGATTCAGGATTGCGAGAGGAGGCCGCGCCCTGTTCTCGCAGCTCCCGGTAGCGCTTGCGGATGACGTTTCTCTGCTGAATGCAGGCTGCCAGTCGCTGCTGTTCTTTTTTCTTGCGAAACTGACGGACTGAGAGTACAGACTCATATCTAAATTCAAACTTCATCTATGCGTCCCCATTTGATTAGCTGAAGGTTGCACAATCTGACGGAGCCGCGGCCAGATGTCTTCTCCAAAGTCCGATTCTTCCATGCCCTGGGTCAAAAAGTTGTTGAGGGCCTCAATCGTGTTTACCGCACGGTCGATCTGCTGATTTGATCCCTGTTCATAGGCGCCAATATTGATCAGGTCCTCAGCCTCCTTGTAGGTGGCGAGCAATTCCCGTGCCTGCCGCGACAGCTGCTGCCGGTCTTTGTCGACGATGCTGTTCATAATGCGCGAGACACTGGAGAGCACATCCACGGCCGGGTAATGATTTTTGTGAGCCAGATCCCGTGAAAGCACAATGTGCCCATCCAGGATGGAGCGGGCGGCATCTGCAATGGGCTCATTCATGTCGTCATTGTCGACCAGGACAGTATAGAGGCCGGTAATACTCCCCCCGGCTGTGCGTCCGGCTCGCTCCAAAAGTTTGGGAAGCATGGCAAAAACACTGGGTGTGTACCCCTTTGTTGTAGGGGGTTCACCGGAAGCAAGACCAATCTCACGCTGGGCCATGGCTACCCGTGTCACGGAGTCCATCATCAAAAGGACATCCCGGCCCTCATCACGGAAATATTCAGCGATGGCTGTGGCCGTATATGCTGCTTTTACCCTGCTCATGGCTGCTTTGTCGGATGTTGTTGCTACGACTACCGATCGGCCAAGTCCCCTGGGCCCAAGGACATCCTCAATAAATTCTTTAACCTCGCGGCCGCGTTCACCGATAAGCGCAATAACATTGATGTCGGCCGAAGAGTGCCGGGCGATCATGCCCATAAGTGTACTTTTCCCGACCCCGGAACCGGCAAAGATGCCCATGCGCTGTCCCTTTCCGAGGGCAAGGAAAGCGTCGATGCTGCGTATTCCGGTATATAGGACCTCATCGATGGTTTCCCGCTGCAGAGGGCCGGGCGGATTATTATGGACGGAATAGCTCTTGCAGTTGGCAAGGGGACTTTTTTGGTCAATGGGCTTTCCATTGGCATCAATGACGCGGCCGAGCAGTCCCGGGCCCACTTTGATACTCATTGACCGGGGAGTGGCTTCGACCAAACAACCGCATTTGATGCCCTCCACGCGATCCAGCGGCATCAGGAGGGTCCGTTCATTTTTCAGGCCCACGACCTCTGCCTGGATGGTCTTTCCATGATCAGTACGGATAGCATGCAGCTCCCCGACTGAGGCATTCAGCCCGGTGGCCTCGATGACGGTCCCGATTACCGAGGAGACTTTGCCGAAGCGTTTGGGCGTGTTGTCAAGCCCATCCAGCTGGGATGATATTTCTCTGAGGTAATCAGTCATCTCAGCAGTCCCGGCTGTCGATTGATAAATCATCTTTTTCCAGCGCCACTTTTTCCCTGAAATCACGCAGCATCTTTTTGAAATTCTTGACTATGGACTCCTTTTCCGTATCAATGGTGTATTCACCCGTTTTTAGCTTGTCAGATCCGCTGATCTGCAGGTAATTCGAGTGGGGGACATCCTTCATCTTGCGCACAACATAACCGTAATCCTTTTCTGAGACTGTTATCTTGATCATGATCTCGCGGTCTATGGCACTGAGTGTAT
The DNA here is from genome assembly GCF_900182555.1 of Fodinibius sediminis. Taxonomy (GTDB): domain Bacteria; phylum Bacteroidota; class Rhodothermia; order Balneolales; family Balneolaceae; genus Fodinibius; species Fodinibius sediminis. The sequence goes on from NZ_FXTH01000006.1 coordinate 110,475, forward strand.
TCCTGATTTCTGCCGACACTTTTTCCCGCAGCTCTTTATCATCCAGGGGGATATCCAGAATCTTCTCTGCTATGTCGAAAGTCATGGTGGCCATATACGGCTTGAGTTCCTCGATCAGACTGTTGATCTCTTGATCCATAGCGCCCATGGCCTCCTGGAGAGGGGCAAGGTGCTGCTCCATTGAGGAGAGAGCTTCCTCCCGTCCGGCTTGCTGTCCTTCTTCCCATCCCTTTTGGTAGGCTTCTTCCTGTGCGACTGCTATTTTCTGCTTCCATTTGTCCTGCAGCTCTTGTAGCTCCTTGCGGGAAATGGCCCCATCGTTTGATCCCGTCCCTGCCCGGACACTGTCGGGGCTGCTGTTTTGGGGTTGTTCCTCGAACAGCAGGTCGTAGGAGAGGCGATGCTGGCCATGTTGCCCGCCTGTAAAATCTGATGCGTCAATAATATTACTTTCCATAATCCTGTGGTGTTATTCGATGAATTCTTCTGCATTTGACTTCCGGGTGGAAACCTGTCCTTCTTCTTCCAGCTCTTTTATTTTGCTTACGATGCGCTGCTGGGCTTCTTCAACCTGATTGCGGTGGACCTGTCCTGCAGCTTCTATATCCTCAATTAGCATCTGCTTGGCCCGGGAGGACATGTTGTCCATGAATTTTTGTACCAGTTCATCCTCGACCCCTTTGAGTCCCATGACAAGGTCATTCCGGTCGATGTTGGCTATGATGATCTGTACATAGCGATCAGCCAGCTCAATGATATCTTCAAAGAGGAACATCTGGCTTTTGATGTCATGAGCAAGTTCCTCATCCATTTTTTCAATATTGCCGATGACCGATCGTTCGGTCGAAATATCCACTTCGTTCAGGATGTTGGCGACCGCGAGAGTTCCTCTGCGCAGGTTTGCTGACTGCGTGAGCGTGGTGCCCATCTGGTCGCGAATCACCTTTTCTATTTCTTCAATGACCTCCGACGAAATATTGCCCATGGTAGCCATGCGCATGCTTATTTCGGTCTGATACCCGGGGGGCAGTTCGCCCAGTATTTCACCTGCCCGGCGGACATTCAGGTGGGCCAGGATAACGGCGGCAATCTGCGGGTGTTCATCCTGGAGGAACTGTACGATATGAGAAGTCTCGGCCGATTGGAACAGCCCAAATGTATCGGTCCCCGTCTTGCTTTCCAGCCGCTTCATGATGCCCTGTACCTCATCCTCCTCTTTGGCCTCCTTAAGAACATTTCGGGCATAATCCATGCCGCCTTCCAGCACGTAGCGTTCACTGCGGATGAGGCCGTGGAACTCCTGAATCACTGCCTCAACCACATCCGGGCTGATGTTGCTCATGGTGGCAATTTCCAGGGTGATGGCCTCCACCTCGTCATCCCTGAGTTCTTTGAGGATGCTTGAAGCTTTTTCCACGCCCAGGGAAATCAGCAGTACAGCCACTTTCTGTGTTCCGTTGAGATCCGATACATCATCAATTAGTTGTTCCTGTTTTGGCATGATCCTTCCCTCTATGTTTCCGATTTTAATACGCCGCGCATCATGCTGCGCACGTAGCTCGCAGCCTCCCCGGTATTGGTATCGATAAATTCCTTGATTTCATCGGTGGCCTGGCTGGTGTCTGCAAGGGCTTTGGCTTCCTGACTCATTTTCTTCTTGTAGATATCTTCGGTTTCCCGGCTCTCCCCCTCCAGGTATTTCTCCTGCTCCTCGCCGGAAAGCCGGTTCTGTTCTTTTTTGGTCAGGAGGGAGTCAAGGGGCATGTCGGCATTTTGCGTTATACGATAGGCCAGGCCGGCAATTACTAAAATGATGACTGCGACAATGGCCCAGCGGATCAGTTCAAACCAGTTGTAAGGCTGGTTGAAGAGGTTGTTTTCATAGCTCATATTTTCATAGGGATCCTGGAATTTAACCTGGGTCAGCGTCAGCATATCCCCGCGATCCTGCTGGATGCCAAGGGCGCTTGCCATCGTATTTCGCAGCTGGTCGAGTTCGTCCTGGGTCCGGGGCTCATAGGAGGTTACCTGTTCGCCCTCCTCGTTGGTTGTCGTTGTTTTTTTATAGTTGAGCAGGATGGAGGCGCTGATGCGTTCAATTTCTCCCACCGAATTTTGAAGCGTTTCCCTGGTTTTGCTTACTTCATAATTTCGAAGCTGTACGCTCGATTCATCCATCTCTTCACTGGTGGGAACCATCGCATTATCGCCGGGCATTTGCCGGGGATTGGGCTGCTGGCTCATACTGTTGTTGGTTTCCGACTGTTTCTCTTCCGAAATGATGACCCGGCTTTCCGGATCGACGGAATTTGATTCCCGTACAACTTTGTTGAAATTGTGCTCGGTAGACACGCGGACGATGCTGTTGCCGGTGCCCAGCACGCGGTCAAGCATGCTTTGCCCCTTGTTGGTCAAATAGTTTTCAGTGGTCTCTTTAAGTCGCATATGACCGGATCCCGCCATGGCTTCTTCCGTCATCAGCACGTCTTCTGATATGCGATTGCCCAGCTGGTCGAGAATGGTTATATCTTCAATGGTCAGACCTTCCACGCTTCCTGCAATAAGCGCACCAATGCCTTGTATCTGTTCTTTATCGAGCTGCTGACCTTTCCTGAGATTCAGAATGGCTGATGCGGAAGGTTCAACGGTGGCTTCCTGAAAGGGCGAGCGTTCGGGCATGACAATGTGAATACGCGAAGATTCAATCTGACGGAGATTGCTGATGGTTCGGGCCAGTTCGCCTTCCAGGGCTCTTTTCTTGTTGACCTGCTGCATAAAGTCTGTCATGCCCAGTGTATTCTGGTCAAAGAGCTCATAACCGAGATAGTCAGAGCCGGAAGCTCCTTCAGAGGCGAATTGCAGACGCAGGTCATAGACCTTGTCGCGGGGCACCATAATGGCCTGTCCGTTATCCCGGAGCTCGTACGAGATCCCCATGGATTGCAGTTCCTCCACAATTTCCTGGGCCGATTCGGAAGACAGCGAGCCGAACAGTATAGAATAGCTGGGTTGCAGGGCCCAGTAAAAGAGCATGCTGGTCAGCGAGAGGATCCCAACACTGAGTAGAACAAACAGCGTTTTCTGGGCTCCGCTCAGCGGCCGGAAAAAATTTTTAAAAGCATCAATGTATTGTGCCATGTGGGTCCGTCCTGTACTATATCTGCATTCTGCTTAATTCCTTGTAGGTATCCACCGCTTTGTTGCGAATTTCCACCATCAGCTGAAAGCTGAGCTGTGCCTTTTCCATGGCGATCATGACTTCATGGACATTGTCGGAGTTGCCCATGATCAGGTCCTGGGTTTTCTGGTCCGATATTTTCTGAGCTTCGTCCACTGAGTTGATGGCATCCTGAATCATATCCGAAAATGTCTGCTGCTCTTCGGTTTCTGTGTTCAGTTCACGACTGCGGCTGAGGCCTTCGGAGCCGGCGCGCTGCTGTAATTGACTGAGTACGGGTGTAATTTCCATGGTCGAGAAATTCGTAATTAAACGGTGATATCAATATTTCTTCCCCGGGCATCGGGCTGCTCGGTCCGCAGGCTGCCGGATCCTTCATACAGGTTCAGGGTAATAGTACGCCTTTTAGAAAGTTCCGGGGTCCTTCTATCGGTTTTCGAAGACGGGGTATGGCCGTGCGGTTTTCGGGCTGATGGTTCGGGACCTTTTTCCCGGGTCGGTACAAATGATCCTAATCCTCTTGTCTCCATGCGGTAACGCTTCGTAAATTATATTTCCAGTGCACTTTTGATGATTGATTTTTCGGCTTGGATGACGCTCAGGTTGGCTTCATAGAGCCGGTTGGCGCTGACCATCCTCGTCATCTCTTCTACCATGTCCACATCGGGATACTTTACCATGCCGTTCTCATCGGCATCGGGGTGACCAGGATCATACTCGAATCGAAACTGTTCTTGTTCAACGACTTCGGTCTGCGGACCGAGATCCACAGGAGCACCGGAAGAGGAAGCGGGCTGTGGTCCTGACCGGTGGCTGCTGTTTGTGCGCTCCATATCCAGGATTGATGCTTTCAGGGTTCGCCTGAAACGATCTTCTCCGCCGGTGGAAGCCTGCAGGTACTTGGGCCTGTAGGGGCCTTTACCATCGGCCCGTTGAGTCGTCTGGGCATTGGCAATGTTCTCGGAGGCGATGGAAAGTTGTTTCCGCTGGGCGGCCAGGCCTCTTCCGGCAGTTTTGAATACTGAAAAAAAACGATCAATCGGCATAGGTGCTGGGGGTTGATATTATCGGTTTCTTCCGGTAATTCCGGTTCTCATTATCTCGTAATTATGCCGCAGGGCACGGGTCACAAGCTGCACACGCATCTGGGTGTCGGACATCTCAAGAAGTTCATCCTCGAGAATGGGCTTTTCATCATGTTCCGTTACCGTGGGATTGACGGAGCTGAGTTCCCTTGAATCAATCGAAAGCTCTTCCACACGTTGCAGCTCTTCTTCAAAAGAAACAGAAGCCCGGTTGTATCCCGGCGTGTCAATGTTTGCAATATTCGAAGCGGTCATCTTTTGCCGCAGAGAATAAACATCCATGGCCTTGGCCAGCAGACGGGTATGTTGATTGTCAATCAGTTTCATGATGCTGATAAAGTGATGAAATATCGTTCGTTCAATTGGCACTCTCTATGAGAGCAAGTGTCATGCCGTATTTAATAATCCCGGTAATTGCGGCCTGTGAAGAATGATCTTTGCAGGCGCACCGGGAGGGAGAGGTAATTTTTTCCATAGAGCGGAAAAGCTGTCCTGTTTGACAGGGTGATTTCAGCTTCGGCCTGGCTCTGGAGGACAGCCGGGGGCGGGATTTACTAAATCCCAAAAAAAAATTAAAGTTTTCAGTTTTTTTGCTGATAACCAATAAAAGGCGGAACAATGGGACACAGTTCATGTTAAAGTTGTCTGCTCAATCTCTTGTTAAACAGCCGCATCTGGATTAAGAGGGCTGTACGGAGATCAGCATAGTTAACGCAGATGCATATTCTCCAAAATCAGGTTATATGGAAAAAGCAATAGAATCAGTACTCGAGGGCTCTCGGGAAGCAACCATCTTAAGCAATGCTGCCACAGGCGATATTGTCAGGTGCAACAGCGCAGCCCGGGAAAAGCTGGGGAGGTCAGACACCCAGTTGCGAGGGACAAGAGTGGATGATTATTTTCAAAATCAGCGGGTCATTGGCCATAATACCATCTGGCAATGTGACCATCAGCATTTCGAGGTTGAGGAAGAAGAAGTGGTGGTTTCGGGCCGACCCTATATAAAGTCGAGTTTTAAACCCATTGACAGGGATCATTACCTGGCTTTGCTGGAGATGCAGAAGCGCATGAACAAACTGATGGTTCATCGATTAAGCTCGCCGGTGAACGGAATTGCCGGTTACCTGGAACTTTTGCAGGGCCTGGATCTTTCGGATCGCCAGCGCAGGTATGCCGCCGAGATGGAAAAAGGAGTTGATGATTTGAAAAAGGTGCTGGACCAGCTCGAGGGACTGGCAAAGGATGTGAAAGCCCATTACTCCATGATCGATCTAGAGGATTTTACAGTTGAATTGCTTTCGGCCTACCCTCGCAGGGAGCGAAAGCGGATAGAGGTCACGCTGGACGAAAATATAGATCAGTTCAGGAGTGACAGGGCACTGCTGGGCACCATGGTACGGGAACTGCTCGATAATGCCCTTGAATTTAGCACTTCGCCCGGTGATACTGTCGATCTTCAGTTTTCAAGTGACTACCGCATTTCAATAACAAACAGCGGCATACCCATTGCCGGATCTGAAATAGACCAAATTTTTTATCCCTTCTACTCGACGAAAGCCAGGGGCGTTGGGCTGGGACTTCCCCAATGCATGCTGTACGCCCGGGAAATGGGATATGACCTCGTCCTTTCCCGGAATTCCGCCATCCGTGGCATTACCTTTGAATTGCGCATGGGGTAACCCTTGCGGATACGCTGAATGAACGAACATCCTAATAGGGCATGCGACGGCCCCGCATTGCCGTAGGCAGCGTATATTCTGCTGTTAATGGTATTTATTTATACACATCTATTCTTCTCCTGGCTCAACCTGGCTTTTCTTGTTAGTTAAACAGCTGTTTGCCGGGTGGACCCGCGACTGCTTGGGGCGCTTCCCGATCTTCCCTGAAATCATCGCAGCAACCGTCTTTCCATATTTGCCAGAGTGATACAGCAGTTCACTGCTTCACAGCATGATCCCCACTTTTTTTATTTGTCGATCAGCCTTGTTCAGGACCGGCAGGAAGAAAAAAAATAAAAAAAATTTAAGCTCCCCTGAGATTGCATCGATAAGTAATTCAAGAGCGTGAAACTCATGCTAATTTTTAACAAAAAAGGAGAATACTATGTCTTTTGGAGATATAAACAGAGTAAATACGAATATACAGGCGCTCAATGCCCGGTATTCATTAAATAAAATCAACAGCCAGCTGGGCGACAATCAGCTCAAGCTGTCAACCGGCCTGCGCATTAACAAGGCCGAGGATGATGCGGCCGGCTTTTCCATCGCTTCCAAGCTTTCAAGCCGTCTGGAGGGTATGGAGCAGGCGCAGCGGAATATCGGGGATGCCAAGGCCATGCTTGATGTTGCGGAGTCCGGCATGAACTCAATTATGGATACGTTGATAGACATGAAATCCAAGGCGGTACAGGGTGCTTCCGACACGGTGGGCTCCGAAGAGCGAGGCTACATCCAGGATCAGATCAATCAGCTGGCGGCCGAAATTGACAAAATTGCAAACGGTACGGAGTTCCAGGGCAAGACGCTGCTGGATGGTACATTTGCAACTACGGGCCTTTCGTTCCAGGTTGGAGAAGGCAATGGCGATACCATGGAAGTTACAATTGCATCGCAAACCGGGGCTCCTACGTTGGGCGGCGCTACCCAGGGAGACTTCTCTTCGGCCATTACCGCAATTGATTCGGCAATTTCAAGCCTGGCGGGCGAGTTCAACCAAATTGGTATTGACCAGAATTCCCTGTCCATCAAACAGGATAACCTGGCGCAGCAGATCAATAGTAATGAATCGGCCCGAAGCCGCATTCAGGATGCTGACTTTGCCAAGCTGCAAAGCGAATCCGTCAAGCTGCAGATTATGCAGCAGACGGCCACATCTGCATTTGCGCAGGCCAATGCCGGTCCCCAGACTGTGCTCAATTTCCTGGGCTAAATCGTGTGATGCGTTATCTTTTAAGGGCGGTAAAAAGGGAGGCAACGAGAGTTGCCTCCCTTTTTCATTTTCAGGTTATCCCAGGACGGTGGCAGACACTGCCAGCAGAATGGCCTGAAAAAATATTTAAGTCTTCCATTTCAGTGCCGATAACAGAAAAAAAGAGATGGAAACCAATGGAATAACATGATGGAAAATCCACAGATAAAATACCAGCGACAGGCCATAAAAAACGCTTCTCCAACGGAGCTTATAAGCAAGTTGTATGATTTTGCCATTCAGGCGTGTTATCAGGAAGACGGCGAGCGGCTTAACCGAGTGCTGGAAACGCTTATCCAGTCGCTGAATTATGACTATGAAATTGCAGGTGAACTATACGGCCTTTACGAATACTGCCAGCGACTGGCCCGTCAGAAAGAATTTGACGAAGTACGGGAGCTGCTGGAGCCTATCCGTGAGGCCTGGGAGGAAAGTGTTGTAAAGGATAAACAGGAAACGGTTAACCAGGGGGGAAGAGGCTTTGTGGTATGATTTCAACGAATACGCTTTTTCAAAATCCTTATGAAAGCTCTATCCAGCAGCTGCTGCGGATAGAGGGCATGAAGAAGGAGCAGCTGCTGGATCAGCAGGACTTCCTGCAGGACCAGATGACCGCTATTTCTGGTATCGACAGCAAGCTGTCGTCGCTGAATTCGGTACTGGAATCCTTTATCACTTCCCCCGGCGAGCAAGTGGCTCCGCTTGCCGGTCGTTCAACCAATCCGGATGCCATCGATATTGTATCCACCTCCGGGATGAGTGGTCCCGGTAATTTTACCGTGAACGTAAATCAGCTGGCCAAGCGAGATATCATGCTTTCCGATGAGGTATCTGCGACCGGTACGGATTACAATACCGGGGGCAGCGGATCCTTTGATATTGCAACCGCCAGTGGGCAGAGTGCCACCATTTCGGTAGATACCACGGGACTGAACAATCAGGAAGTCATGGAGGCTGTTGCAGCGGAGGTCAACAACCAGCTTGGTGATTTTATAAGCGCTTCCGTTATAAAGCCCCAGAGCGGGACGGCGCGTCTCTCTTTTAAAAGTGCAGAGACCGGAAAAGCCCACCGTATCAGTATCTCGAATCAGCAGGGGGATCTCGCGGCCATGAGCTTCGCCAATCATTATACAGCCGATGAGCTGAATGCCAAATTTACCATGGACGGGGTCAATTTTGAGCGGTCATCCAATCTAATCGATGATGCGGTGGAGGGATTAACCTTTGAACTGCAGAAAGAAACGGCTGCGACGGAATCTATTGAAGTTACCCGTGATACTGAAGGCGCAAAAGAAAATATTGAGGACTTCATTGATAAATTCAACCAGGTGAACAGCCTGATCCGTGAAAAAACGTTCCTGGATGGAGAATCGGGCAACCGGGGGCTGTTACAGGGTGAGCGGGGAATTCGGAACCTGAGCCTGACGTTGCGCAGAGAGGCTATTCTTCCGGTCAATAGCATGGACGGCTCTTCCCTTCAAAGCCTCAACGACATCGGCATCGAATTGGCACAGGACGGCACGATGTCGATAGAGGACAGCGATAAACTGACCGAGGCCCTGAACAATAATTCCGGTGAGGTCGCGCAGCTCTTCTCAGCCGATGATGGAATTGCAGCCTCATTGAAACAGCAGATCGATCGCCATGTCGAGATTGATGGGAATATTTTTGACAGTATCACAGACAGCATGGATCGCAAGATCGACCGCCTGGATGAGCGTATCCAGCGGGAAGAGGATTATCTCGTTCGCAAGGAAGAGCAGCTGCGAGCGGAATTCAATGAGCTGAACCAGGTTATCAATCAGGGGCAGAACCAGTTTAACAGTATCTTGAATTTTCGGTCGGGCATGAGCTTTTAGGTGAGTGTATTGTGAAGAAACGGAAGAATTTGTACTATAAATGATATGCAGAAAAGATGCAGGAAGATTCTGGATCTGGGACAGGCAATTTTAGAGGAAGTGCAATGCCCGGATCCTTCTATTGAAGCCGTACGCAGCTTGTATGACGATCGCGGCCGTGAAATAGCGGCACTGGAAGCTGATATGCCGCATGCAGCAGATGAAATTTCCGAGAAAGAGCGGAACGCCTGCCGTGTACTTTTCGATCGGATGGCCCGACTGGAAAAAAGACTGAATGAGAAGCTCGGACAGTGGAAAGAGCAGAAAAGGCAGGACCTGGAGTCATTGCATGATCACCAGGAGGCCGCCTCCCGCTATTCGGATCATGCTGATTATGAGGGTGGCCGACGTAATATTATTGATTTTAAATTAGGCTGATCAGATGACGATTAATAAGATCAACGGAAATAACATTCCTGAAAAAAATATCGGCAAATCCCGGCAGTCCGGAGGTGCGAAGGAAAGTGCTTTTGAAGGGGCTCCCAAAGCCGGCGCGCACCGCCGGTCGATCAGTGACAAGTTTACCCTTTCGGAGATCGATTTCAAGGGGGATGCAGCTTTTGCCAAAAAGGAACTTGAAAAATTGGACAACCGCTCCTTTGAGGCTTTGCGCAAGATCAAGGCCCGGATAGAGAGGGGGGAGTACAACAGCAGCGAGGTCCATAAGAAGATAGGAGCACTTGTTGAACAAGATTTGAACGCTATAGAACATGTGCTGGCCACTCCTTCAGAAGCCGGGACGGCAGCGGAGGAGACTTCCCTTTCTGAAGGCTACCGGCGCTACCTGATTGAAAATCCCAAGGTGATCAGCCGGGTAGCTGAGCAGATTGCCGCTGATTTAAAACGGCTGTAAGTGACCCTGGTAAGTAACGATGGGGATCAGGTTTTTGCCTTTTTCAGGTGAGGAAAATCGGAAAAATGTTCGCTGTTTGAGGGCAGAGTAGGCGTTTGGCTCCCTTCTTTTCAAGATGAATGCCACCTGTTTCAACTACCTATTCTCCACCATCTTCTTGAGAAGGGCATCCATGACCAGTGCTTCAAATTTTTCTATTGTCTCATTATCCGGCACCCGGTAGACATCCCGGACTGCGACCTTGCCGCTATCAAAGGCAGGTAAGTCGGATTGCCGTTGTACTTCAGCATGATCCTGCAGAAAATTGATACCATATGCTTCTTTAAGCCAATACAGATCCTCCAGGTGGTTGCTGTAGATAACGGACTGTACCCATTCCCGGAGTTGGGGAGCATGAGTGAAAGAGGGACGCATCTGCTGAATAAGCCCCAGGTGATTCTTAAACCGGTCCTCATACTCCTGATAAAGGTGATGCTGAATTTTTTCCAGCAGCAGCATTTGTTCTATGGAGAGCGAGCTATTGCTGTCTCCGTCCGGCTTGTTTAGCCGATGATAATTCAGGCCTATTGCTTCGCATAGTGTTTGACATGAATCCATCTCTTTCTGGTACGCTATGACTTCCACCTCAAAAAAAGTTTTCCATGCCTCAATGACCGTTCTAAACTTGTTTTTCCAGCTTACGGGGTTGCAAACAAAAGATCGCGCCTTAATCATCTGTTGCTGAATGGATTTAAAATAATCAGCTGGATTTCGAATGAATACATAAACCCTGATATCAGAAAAAAAGGTGCTCAGATAAGTGTAGATATTTTCAATGTACTGTTTATTATCGATAAACAGGTATTCGGTTGAAAAAATCTGTTTGCTATAGTTGGAGGTCAGGTCTTTCTCAAGGGTGTTAAAATAAATTGTGTTTCTTCTTTTCAGCAGGCTTTTATCGACATGTTTGAACTGCCTTGGCCAATCTTCCTCATTGCTTTTGGTGGCGAAGAAAAAATGATGATGGTTTGATAAATTTCCCGGATAGATAAATCCCTGCCGGGCCAGGTTCTTGCGATTGGCGTGGAATGTGTTCTGAATAGAGGTGGTCCCTGTTTTGTAAGATCCGATATGCAGGTACAGTGTTTTCATATAGGGCTCCCGGTATGCTATTCTTGTAATTCAGGACGTTAACAGTTTTTTATTTACATACTTGACTGTCCCAATGCCCCAGAGTTTCTGTACGTCTGCTGCATAAAGCTGAAATCCGGATAATAGCCGGTCAATCTCTCGCCTCTCATCTTCTGAATGGTATTCAAGCATAACCACCTTTGTAGCTGCCAACAGATCCTTGAGGCCTCTGAGGATAGCAACTTCTGCTCCTTCCGTATCGATTTTCAGTACATCTATATGAGTGACTCCTTTTTCTAAAACGGCTGCTCCTGAATGTCTTACACTTACATCAACCTTGCTCCCACCCTTGATTGGATGTGAAGTACTGCTCTGCCCGGTATTGATGGGGTGCTGGGATAATGCTATCGTTCCGTCACTGTCACCCAGGGCTATATAATTCCTGGTAACATTATGAAGGTCCTGTGTGTTGAGTTCCAGCAGGGGAGTTACTTGTGGATTAGGTTCAAAACAATGGATAACGGCATTTTTATTCCACTGGCTGGCGTAGATTGCAAAGGCTCCGACATTTGCCCCTATATCAATGATGACTCCATTATCTTTAATACTGAGTCCTTCCGGTAGGGCGTACTCGTCATCTTCAAAAATGTTTTTGAGCCGGAATACTTCTTTTTCAGGAATCCTGATAGTAACGGAAGCGGTATCCCCGCCATTGTTAAAGTTTACCTTGACATTTATAATTTCAGAGGGAACACGATAATCGCTGTTGGCTGTTGCTGAATCAGCGGTTTTTTCTTTCAATGGATCCCAGAACCAGCGATTATGATCCGTATCCAGGGCCGGGTCGTTCAGATTGTTCTTCCTCAGCCGGATTGTTGCCCGGGTGATTGTCAACGTTTCCGGGTTGTCCTCGAGGGCCTCAAGCATTTGAAGGGTTTGCTTTCCACCCAGGTAGCCGGTCGGCTCTCTCAGCAGAACCCACGCCTCGGCAATGCGCACTGTCAGCCACTGGGAGAATGTGGTTTCTATTTCTGCCTGGTCCTGGTCTGGCAGTGGAAGGAAAAAGGGCAGATGGACATCCAGCAGTGTGCTGTCCTCGGTATCCATCCTTTCCATCAGGTCGTCCATTATTTCAACGGCCTGATTTCGTTTGCCCAGTTGCGCCATGACCCGGGCCAGGGTTAGTGCCACAGCCGGGGTTGTGTTACCTTCGTTGTAGAGCTTGACAAGCTTACGCGCCGCGGCAAGCATGAGGCTCCCTTTCTGTGAGGCGGCGGTCGGCCTGGTCTCGCTGTCGATCTCAATCTGCTCGGCAGTACTAAGCAGGTTCAAAGCATGTGCATATTCCCCCTGTTGATTGGGGGCAAGTTGCTGCTCCCAGTGATCAAGCAGTCCGGTAGTCCATGGGAATGCGCCCAGCAACTCTTTCCAGGACGTTTCTACGGCTTCTTCGCCTGGGGTATCTTTCTTATAAATCCAGCCCTCCTGCTCAAGCTGTTGCCTCTTTTCCAAAGGTACTGCGACAAGATTCATCAGGTAGGGATCCACCTTCTCTCCCGCTTCATGATCAGCAAGCAGGGATAACCCCGGGATATATTCGAAGAGTTCATAGTTGAGGGAATGAATGCTCTGATGGAGGTCTCTGAGACTTTCAGCTCCCTGTCCCAGCGAAAGCAGAAGGAGGGGGCGGTCGGCTTCCAGCAGCTGTTGGCCGCCCTGCAGGGCTTCGGTTTCCATGCCGTTAATATCCAGTTTGACAAGATCCACCGCCGGCTGGCCTGCAAAGGTCCACCAGGCATCGAGGGTTGTCAGGGACACCCCTTCGTCTCCTTCTTCGTCAATGGCATTCAGCTCGGGCGTGTGTGCATGGTGCAGCATCGCCGGGCCGGTTTCTGCACCAAGTCCTCGCCTGTTTACCTCCAGCTGGTCAAAGTTATTTACCAGTTTGCTTTTTTCGAGGTAAGAAGCCGTTTCGGAAGCCGGTTCAAAGGCGTAGACGGCTCCTGTGTCGCCTGCAATTTTTGCCATCGGGAGGGCATAGGCTCCAAATCCCGCACCGGCATCCACTACCCGCATGCCGGGCTGCAGGTAATCCCGGATGAAATCCAGTTCCGGCTCGAACCACTGCTCCTGTTCCAGCAGTACGTATGGAGTCAACAGTTCAAGGTCTGGTGGTGTACAAACCGTCACACCATCCTTGGTTTCTATCTTAAACACTTCAGGCCGATCATCATTATCTTCCTTGTTGGGAGTAATGCTATTTTTGATTCCTTGATCTGTTGATATCGAATTCATGTTACTGTTCCAAGCTTTTGTTTCGTGATCTGTTGTGATTTGCTGCTGTTTCACCACATCGGCCTCCACAGACTTGTCACTTTCCTTATGTTCGGTTTTATTCGTCGCTTCCTCTACTTTAGTCAGTGCTGCGTATTCATTAATTTCTTGCTCCGACAGTGTTTCTACATCAATGTGGGCCTGCCAATTCTCGATATTATTTTCATATCCATCGACCCACTGTCTCCACATTTCCCGTAATGCAATGGAAAGGTGAGCTCCGAATCGCCGGCCGTTGCAAAGAGGTGCGTTCTCAACTTGCTCTCGCATCGACTGGCGAAGCCTTGTCAAATGTTTTTGGTCCTTTGCCAAATTAACGGCAGTTTCGACATACTCATCCCAGGAATCCGTAACCCAATCAGCGAAACCCGCATTCGTCAAATGGGTGGCGGAGTGGCGTCCCGCAAAGGTGGGCCCCGGTTTGGTTACCACCGGCACTCCCATATACAGGGCCTCACAGGTCGTAAGTCCCCCGGAATAGGGCCAGGGATCAAGGGCGATATCAACCTGGTTGTAGTGGGACAGATGATCCTTGTGATTCGATTCTCCCCGGAAGGTCACCCGGTCTGCAGCTATGCCCGCCGATTCCAGGGGTTTGATAATTCTTTCCCGGAGTGTCTTGGTTTCGTACTGCTTGCTTTTTAGCAGCAGTCGGCTGCGGGGCACGCTTTTCATGATGCTTGCCCAGCGCCCCAGGATATCAGGGTTTACCTTGGATGGATTGTTAAAACATCCGAATGTTATAAAGTCGTTTTCCAGCGCGGGCAGGGGTTCTATCTTCGGGACATAATCCGGGGGGAGATAGCAGATATAGTCATCCGGCATGCGCACCAGCTTCTCGGTATAAAAAGCTTCCTCGCCGGCCGGGCTTTCATACTGGTCGGTGATAAGGTAGTCCACCGCCTGCAGGCCGGTGGTATTGAACAGCCCGCCCACCCACTTCACTATGACCGGGGCGGGCTCCATGGCTATGGTCCGGAGCCGGTTGTCGGCCGCATGGCCAGACAGTTCAACCAGGATATCAATCTCATCATCGCGGATCATGCCGGCAATAATTTCATCATTATAACCGATGACCGATTGCCATTTATCGGCCCGGCGGTGGAGCCGCTGTGTTATCCAGTCGAATTTGTTGTTCGTGGTATAGCAGTATATTTCGAATTGGTCGGCCGGGAGATTTTCAAGTCCAGGGGTTATCATCCATCCAACGGGATGCATCTTAAGCCCTCCTGAAATCAAGCCAATCCGTATTTTTTTATCAGGATCTATATTTTGGGGTATCGGTCTTTTGGGTTGGTTTTCGGGAGCAAAATGCTGATCCCAAAGTTTGTGGGCATTAAAAATTTCCTTCCGGCTCCGCTCAGGGTTATAATGAATGCACATCAGATAGCTGGAAAGACACTGGTATTGATCCGGTTCATCCTGCAGGGCCTGTAGATAATGACGTTCGGCTTCATCAAGCTGTCCCACTTCCTGAAGACACAGGGCATAGTTCTGCCGTACATTGGCGTTGCCGGGGTGTTCCTCCAGCAGATCTCGGCAAAGCTTCAGTGCTTTGGGGTAATCCCCTTTCTGCCGGTACAAATCAGCAAAAGTTGATTGCGCAGGGATGCTCTCCGGCTTCTCTGCAATGATGAGTTCAAGGTGCTCTTCTGCTTCGCCGAAGCGTTTTTTTTCAATTAGCAGCTGCGCAATGGCCGCCCTGCTAATATGGTTGTCCGGATGCTGTTCAATGCTGTATTGAAACAGTTCAAGGGCTTTATCCAGCTGTCCCTGATCGCGGTATATTTCTGCGATCTTGTGAGCCAGTTCTACATTGTTCGGTTCGATGTTAACAGCTTCCTGATAGCATGTCAGTGCTTCCCGCAATTTCGCCTGGGCCCGGTATACCGACCCCAGATGCACCCATGCCTTGTAAAGATCTTCGTTCTCCAGGGCCCTCCTGGAATAGGTTTCTGCTTCTTCGAAGGACCTCAGGTTGTAATGGCATATTGATATGGCATGATAAATTCTGGCTTTGTCGCTGCTTTCGCAGAGCGCTTTCTGAAGCCATCGCAAGGCTGTTTTGAATGCTCGTTTATGTATGTAGGCGATGCCGATGTAGAAAAGTACAGGCCATGGGGTATGGTCTTCCCCGGTAAGTGGTGTGAGCAGCATTAAGGCTTCATTCGGCTTGGTATCGGGGTGCTCGAGAAGCGATTGAATACGATTCAGTTGACTTTCCAAAAGTGAAGTCCCGGTTATTTACTGTTTTACTACGGTATAGCTGCAAATAAAATGCCAGCACACGGCAATTGTACGCTATTGAGCTGTCAGTAATGCTGGATCCGGGTTGGCGGCATCATCATGCGGTCCAGGGTAAAGAGGCGGCGGAAAAAAATTCCGCCGGCCTACAATTTTGTCCGTTCCAGGGGAGAAATGGTGAATGCTGATCTGGGATTTCGGAGAGGAGAATGGCACGGGCTGTAAATGATAATTATTTTTTTTATTTTAGCAGAGGCTTTTCCTGCAAAGAAAAAAATATTCCCGCCTATTGGTTTTCGGGGTACCGGGTATAATGGTGATGTATCATTAAGATGAAAGGTCTGCCAGCAAGTTCAATGGCTAAGGTGTGTTGGCCTGTGAAGAAGAATGTTAGGCTGCCTGATGTCATGGATACCGGGTGTATGGAGTATCAGTTATTAATATGGCTATTGGAATTGATTGAATTATATATTTATTTGTTGTTTTCCGTTTGCCCTGTAACAGGTTTTTATTCTTAAATGCAGTTAATGGCAACTCTCCTAACGTCTTATGAAAGAGTGTATTTATATTATTGATGATGATCCCCATATACTGAGTTATATGCGGGAACATCTTTCTATCAATAATTTTGATGTTCAGGCTTTTCGATCTCCGGTAAAGGCTATTGAAGCCCTGGATGAGGCTCCGCCGGCTTTAGTGATCAGTGATGTGAAAATGAATGAGATGACCGGTGATGAGGTACTTAACCATGTTTTAAGGGAACATCCCGGTGTGGGAGTGATCCTGATCACCGGCTTTGGCAACATCAGTCATTCCGTGAATGCCATGCGGAAGGGGGCGTTTGATTATATCACCAAGCCTTTCAGCGGCACGGAGTTTATTTCCCGGGTAAAGCGTTATTTTTCAAAAAAGTCGGATAACCAGGCAGAAAATTTGCCTGCCCGGAAGGCAACGGGACCTTCCGGATATGATGTTTCATCCCGGCCTTCCCAAAGGGAGTCGTTCTCAGCCAGCGATCGTTTCGTAGGGGAGCATCCCAAGGTAAAGAAGCTCCTTTCCATTTTGCCACAGATCTCCCCTACCAGCGCTCCCGTCATGATCCAGGGCGAAAGTGGGACTGGTAAAGAGGTTTACGCCTCCCTCATTCATCGATTCAGCAATCGCGCGGATCAGCCCTATATTAAAATAAACTGCGCCAATTTACCCAGTGAACTTGTGGAAAGTACCCTGTTCGGCCATGTCAAGGGTGCCTTTACGGGAGCCATAGAGGACCGGGAGGGGGCCTTTAAAAAAGCCGACGGGGGAACCTTGCTGCTGGATGAGGTTACCGAAATAGACATTAATCTGCAGGCTAAACTGCTTCGGGTACTGCAGGAAAAGGAGTTTAAAAAAGTAGGAAGCCAGAAGACGGAGAAGATTGATGTACGCATCATATCGACAACCAACCGAAAGATTGCACGAGCAATCAATGAAGGATACTTTCGCAAAGATCTTTACTATCGACTGAACGTATTTCCAATCCGGATCCCCATGCTCAGTGAGCGGATAAAGGATATCCCAATATTGGCACAGCATTTTATTGATCGGTTTACCCGTGAGTTCGGGCTGAATGAAAAGAGCCTTTCAAAGGAATTAAAAAAGCATCTGCTGCGGCGAGACTGGGAAGGCAATGTGCGGGAACTCGAAAACTATATCCAGCGTGGGGTCATAATGTCTCAGGATGAGGATGAAATTACCCTTTCGCATGTCGAGAATCCCATCTTTGAAAATGTAAACGAAGAGCTGACCCGGGAAGTAATGAATGATATTCCGGTGCTGCCTATTGAAGAGATGGAATTACAAATGATTAAGAAAGCACTGGAAAAGACGGATGGCAACCAGAAAGAAGCGGCGAAATTACTGAAGGTATCCGACCGTACCATCCGGAATAAACTTAAGAAGATTGAATTTCCGGATGAGTGATAATGTAAACAGATTTTTTCCTTTCGTTACGATTTTATAGTATATTTTTTACAAAAAGTTTTTTTCGACTTCAAAATTTCTTTGATACATTTGGTTTTGGTAAAATAAATTTAAGCGACTTTCGGGGTACAGCATATGAGACCAGCGCGATTGGTCCTTTCGGGTGGGGACTGCACGGATTCTCCGTCCAGAGATAACGAGCGATATAACAGAAAGCGATTGGAGGAGGCCTATCGCTATGTTTTTGAACGATTGCCAGGCGACGAAAAGGTGACCGAGCGGTTATCAACGCTCATTTCCAAAATCCCTGTGGCAGAGTCGGCCTTTCTTTACCTGTGTCTGGAACAGGATCTGCTGCTGGCAAAATCGGGCAGCAGGGAAAAGGGGACCGCAATTGGGGAAGAAAATGAACCGTTGCTGTTTTCCAACATTCCATTGCGAAAGGCAAAATGCCATTTCCAGCCGATGACGATTAATGGCCATGTAGTCGGCTATATTTCGATTGGTTTAACAAGCAGTCTTTCCAACATTCTGCTCAAGGAATTGGCAGATGCCTATGCCGTATTGATGGCACATGAGCTGGAGAAGATGCGAAAGGAACTAGAAATGGAGACCAGGATGCAGGAGGTTGCAGCCAGGGAGAAGGAACTGGAAAAGGTACAGGAGTACAATCACAAGCTTCTCAGCATTACCAGTCATGATCTCACCTCACCCATAAATGCCATATCCGGCTATGTTGATCTGATTGGCAAGTACCTGGAACAGCACGATTCGGACGATCAGCTGCAACGATATCACGAGCGTATTAACCTGGGTCTTTCTGAAGTCAACGGAATGCTGAGACAATTTAGTGATCTGAGTAAAATTGAATCGGGCAGGGTCTATTTGAATACCGTTGATGTAAACCTCAACTGGCCGGTAAAAAAAGTGTGTGACTTGCTTGAAAGCCGGGCCGTCACCAAGGGACTCGATTTTAGAGTGGAGCTCTCCGGCGAGCCGATGTTTGTGAAGGCGGATGTGGTGAAGTTGAAGCGCATTGTCTACAACCTGGTTTCCAATGCCATCAAATATACCCCGGAAGGGGGAGAAGTCGTGGTCAGGCTCATCCCTGTTGACGGTCAGGCGCGACTGCTCGTGAAGGATACCGGCGTGGGAATCAAAAAGGAGGACCAGTCAAAAATTTTTCTGCCGGCGGTAAAGCTGGGTGAGGCAAAGAGTGATGTACTGTCGAGCGGTTTCGGCCTGTATATTGCTTCGTTTTTCGCAGATTTGATGGATGGTTCTATCACACTGGCCAGCAAATTGCAGCAGGGAAGTTTATTTACGGTTAGCCTGCCCCGAATTCAGGCCTACTAATAATGGTGGATTACATACGGCCCTGAAACTCCTCGCCCGAGGGATTCCGAAAGTAGCGGTTGGTATGCTGATAGGCTCTTTCGTCAGTAATCTGATTATGATCCCTCTGTTTCCGGGAGATGGGCAGTTGGCTGGTCACCCCTCTCTGTTGCCTGGCATTTTTAATGATAATCGTCAGGAATTGATCCTGGTCGCCCGCACCGAGCATGCCTAATTCCCTGAAATCGGGATTGGCAATAAGGAGGAAAATTTCGGGCGCCTCCCCGGTTTCGCTTTCCTTGTTCTCGTCGGTTTCAACACCGAAAGCATCAGCTTCCTCTTGCTGTTTGGCCTCTTCTTCGGCAGTGAATTTTTTGTCGCTTTCGTTAAGATGGGGAGAGAACGGAACACGATGGGCTTTTTGCCGTTTGATACGGGGAGCGACAATCTGGTGCGGTGCTATTTGATTAATAGATTGATTCAGGCTCATCGTTTGTTCTTGTCTGTTATTCCGTATAGTAACTTATCGCCTCTCCGGGGACATTCTTAAATTCGGATATGTGAAAAGCCCGTACAATGGCTCGTGGCTGTGCGTTGAACAAGCTGTGATTTTGCTTGAAAAAAGCATTGAGTTCTTACGATGCATTGCCTACCTTTATTTTCTAAAAAACACAGAACGAGGAACTTCGTTTGAACACTGTCAAGATAATGTCGGCCGAAGATTTGAATCGCACCTATGTGCGATTTGCCCATCAGTTTTTGGAGCCGCACGACCATCCAGAGAAATTAGCTCTTATCGGTATGCAGACCCGTGGCGTGTACATGGGAAAGAAGATCATTCAGCTGATCAGGAAGGAATTCGGATATGAGATTGATTTCGGGGTCCTGGATGTAACGTTTTATCGCGATGATTTTCGATCACGCCTGAAGATGCCGGAGGTGAAGGTTACTGAAATACCTTTCGATCTCTACGACCGGGATGTCGTACTCATCGATGATGTTCTCTACACCGGGCGTACGGTTCGGTCGGCTATGGATGCGATTATGGATTATGGCCGTCCGCACAGCATCAAATTTTGCTGCATGGTTGACCGCGGGCATCGGGAACTGCCCATCTGCGCCGACTATGTTGGGACCAGGCTGCCTACGCACGTGCAGGAAGAGGTATTGGTCAAGGTCAAGGAGCTGGACGATGAGGACGCGGTCTATGTGGTACAAAACCCGGATAAGGAATAGTGATGACTGACGAGATAGCATTAGACAAGGCCGATTATGATTTTCAGCACAAGCATCTGCTTGGGCTGGCCGACTATACGAAAGAAGATATTCTCTATATCCTGGAGCAGGCCCAGTATTTTCGTGAGATCCTGGACCGGGCCGTTCCCAAAGTGCCTACGCTGCGAGATAAGACCATTGTAAATCTTTTTTACGAAAACAGCACACGCACGCGGCTGTCATTCGAGCTGGCCCAAAAAAGAATGGGGGCAGATGTCGTCAATTTTTCCTCCGGTTCATCAAGTGTCAAGAAGGGGGAGTCGCTGAAAGATACGATACGGAATATCAGTTCCATGAAAATCGATATGGTGGTGGTGCGCCACGAGAGTCCCGGAGTGCCGCACTTTCTTACCCGGTGCGTGGATGCTGCTATTATTAATGCGGGCGACGGGGCCCATGAACACCCCACCCAGGCCCTGCTGGACATGTTTTCCATGCAGCAGATTTATCCGGATTTGGAAGGAAGGCATATTGCTATTATCGGGGATATCAGCCACAGCAGGGTGGTGCGATCCAATATTCTGGGCTTGTTGAAGCTGGGGGCCGAAGTCACGGTATGCGGACCTAAAACAATGATGCCCGCTTTTGTGAAAGAAATGGGGGCCAATGTGTCGTACAATATAGAGGAAACCCTGCAGTGGTGTGATATTGCAATGGCCCTGCGTATTCAGCTGGAACGGCAGGATGAAGGAACGGAACTGTTCCCCAGTATCCGTGAATACCACCAGTTGTTCGGTATTACCATGAAACATCTGGATGAATATCCTGATTTCACCATCATGCATCCCGGCCCGGTTAACCGCGGAGTGGAAATGGAGAGCAGGGTGGCCGACAGTGACCGCTCGATCATTCTGGACCAGGTGACAAACGGGCTGGCCGTCAGAATGGCTATCCTGTACCTGCTGAGTGGTGGAACCAGGATCTGACAAGGGCTGATTATTGAAGATTATGTCCTGGACTTAAGAGCCAGAGGCACTGTAGTCTTGTTGGGATGCCCTCCCCGGCCAATGTTGAATCAGGAAGTCAGACCACGGCTTCAGCTTTTTTTCTTTTCTTCCATCTTGCCAATACGATGCCTGCGATAACGAGTGCTGATCCACCATATTGAAGCAGGGTAAGATGTTCATTGAGCAGAACCACCCCGAATCCCAGCCCCAGCACGGGTACCAGATTTTGGTAAGTGGCCGTGTGGACGGCACCGACGGTCTGCAGTCCGTAATTCCAGATTACAAAGGCAATACCGATAGACAGGAACCCGCTGTAGAAAACTCCTCCGTATGCGGCCTTGGATATGCTGCTCCATTCCAGGGTCAGGATATTGGGCAGTCCGATCAAAAAGAGAACGATGCTCCCGATCGTAGCCATAATTGCAGAGAACTGGATGGGAGTATAACGATCCAGAAATGACTTTGACAGCAGGGTAAAACCACCCCAGACGATGGCAGCCGCGATTATAACAAGGTCGCCCAGCAATGAATCGGAATCTATGGATAACGATTCATTGCCCCCCGCCATAATAAATACAATCCCGCCAAAAGCAAGGACTACGCCCATGGCTTTGGTCAGGTTCATTCTCTCAAGGTTAAAAAGATGGCTGAACAGTGCTACCCATATAGGGATCGTTCCCAGCATGACCGCCGCATTGGCTGCATAGGTATAGTCGATGCCAATGATGAATAGTCCCTGGTAGACCAGGTTGCCGAGCAGGCCCATTCCCAACAGCGGGAGCCAGTCTTCGGGAGGGATGGTGAAAAGCTGTCCCCGGTATAAAAGCACTATCCAGACAGCCGCAGCAGCAAAAATAAACCGAAGGCCGTTAAAACTGAGCGGATCTATTTCTGACAGGGCGCTTTTGATCACTGAGAAGTTCAGGGCCCAAATAAATGCGACCGCCAGTAGTGAAAATTCAACCAGCGATTTTTTGGAAAAGTTCATGCAGTAATGACAAGAATATTCTGTGTGAAGTCGAAAAGGCTGGCCTTCCTTGATTCAGGAACGATGTAACAGTATGCAGGTGTTTACCTGCAGACCAGCGCTGGCACGCTGCAGCAATTGGCTATTTCACTGCCAAAATCAAATTCAAAGGTACGGTTTATTCAAGACTGATCTCAGTGCCTGCAGAATTAATTATTTATGGGGGCTATAAGAAATAGTTATCGCTTCACTATTGGATGACAGATATTAAATGGTTAACTTCGGTCACATTATGACTGTCAGTCATTCACAACCGTTTCATATATGAGTACAGAAGAAAGAAAAAGAAGAGAAAAGCAGCAGCGGTATAACCGGATTGTTGATGCTGCAGAAAGAGTGATCTTTTCCAAGGGAATTGAACAGGCTACCATGCAGGAGATTGCACATGAAGCCGAACTGAGTAAAGGTACCCTCTATCTTTATTTCAGAAGCAAGAATGAGCTGTATACGGCCATTGCGCGTCGAGGATCAGATACGCTTAATCAACGGTTCGCCAAAGTGTTTGCCAGTGACTGTAGCGGTCTTGAACTCATCCGTAGGATTGGGGAGACCTATCTCGATTTCGTCAGTGAAAACCCGGAGTATTTCAAGGCTTTTATGTATTATGAATCCATGAGCGAGGTTGATGAACTCCGTGAAAGTGAGATCGCCGCCGGTTGTGAGGAAAACCGGCGCGAAGCCCTGAGTTTCATGGTTCGCGCATTGCAAATCGGGATGCAGGATGGCACTATAGACGACAGTTTTGACCCCAGGGAACTGGCCATTGTCCTCTGGTCCAGCACTCGCGGCATCACCACGATTACCCACATGAAGGGTGTGGGTCATTATTTCAAAGTGCTGGACGAAATGGAAATCCAGGTAAGTTCACTCTTTGAGAATTTTCTGGATCTGGTGGGCACCGGGCTTGCCACGGAAGAGGCGCGAATGAAAAAAATGACTGACAGTCAAAAAATGTGAAACTCATGGCAATATTTAGCGTATACGTTTTCCATTTCATGATATCATTAAAGAAACACATACTATAGGGTATGAAGGATTTCAGAATTTCTGCCTGCCGATCAATAGCAGCATGTACCGTTATGCTGATGGTTGGATTGATTATCACAGCAATGGCAATTCCTGCAGAAGGACAGGTTACTGATACGACCGGCGTCTCAGACGTTATTGGTCAGCAGAAAATATTAACGCTGACTGAAGCTATTGACGTAGCACTTGCAAATAATTCAGAGGTCAAAAGATCTCTCTTGAGCCTGAAGAGTGCCGACGAGCAGGTTCGCTTGGCGTGGAGCGAAGTGCTGCCTGACATATCTGGCTCGGCGACCTATACCCGGAACCTGGAAATCCCCGTCAATTTTGTCCCGGCCCAGTTTTTTGACCCGGAGGCCCCCTCCGGAGAGCTTGTACCCCTTCAGTTCGGCACCGATAACAACTGGCAGGGAGGCGTGTCGGTCAGCCAGACTCTTTTCCGGGGAGAAGCGATAATTGGAATTGGGAGTTCAAAGGTCTACAAGGCTGTACAGTCGGAGAACCTGCGTGCTACTGCTCAGCAAATTGTGACCCAGACGCGCATCGCCTATTACAATGTGCTGGTGGCCAAAGAGCAGC
Organism: Fodinibius sediminis; assembly: GCF_900182555.1. GTDB lineage: Bacteria > Bacteroidota > Rhodothermia > Balneolales > Balneolaceae > Fodinibius > Fodinibius sediminis. The sequence goes on from NZ_FXTH01000006.1 coordinate 134,295, forward strand.
TCCGTCTTCAGCAGGCTACCGTAGAACGTCTGGAGAGGAACCTGGAAGAAAACAGAGCACGACAAAAGGCGGGCCTGGTTGACGAGTACAGCGTCTTGCAGGTGGAGGTGCAGCTTGGCAATGAGCGTCCGCAGCTGACCCGGGCACGGTATGCTGTTGATGAGGCCTACCGGGAGCTGGCTGTGGTGCTGGGAATCCCCCTGGATATTAAATTTACCGTGCAGGGGAATCTCAATAAATTCGACATTACCAGCCAGCAGACGGAAGATCAGCTCAACCGGAATCTGAAAAGAGTGGATAAGATGACTCCTTACCAGTACACCAAAGAGCCGGTAATGGTGGAGAAAGCTGCTGATCTGCGCGGAGATGTACGCATACTGGAGCAGCAGAATCAACTCAAAATGCGGGAAATCAAGGCTATCAAGAGTCGTTTTCTGCCGACACTCTCCGCTAATTACAATTTGAACTGGACGGCGGCCCAGGCTGGAAATCCTGTTTTTTTCGGTACCCAGGATAGCAGGGCGCGTTCCCAGACTCTGGGTTTTACGCTCAGTCTGCCCATTTTCGAGGGGTTTGAGCGGTCGGCCAACCTGAGTATCGCACAGATTGAAAAGAAGGATCTCGAAGAGCAGCAACGGGCCGTTCTCCGTTCAGCCAAAAATGAGATCCAATCGGCAAGGGAGGGACTGGATCAGGCTATAGAAACAGCACCGGCACGCAAGGAAGCGCTTCGGTTGGCACAGGAAGGGTACAGCCGGGCCCGGGCTCGACTTGAGAACGGGCTGGGTTCACAGCTGGATGTTACGAATGCAGAATTGCAGCTTCGACAAGCTGAAGCGAATTATGCGCAAATGGTGTTCAGTTATTTGTCAGCCAAGGCCCGGTATGATCTTGCAGTTGGTATGGTTCCCTTTGTTGATGGTGATCAACCGACGCTTAACGATTAAATTTAATTATTAGACTACAACAGGATGAATAAGCAGTTATTATTTGGATCACTGATGGCTCTCTTGATGGCAAGCGGATGTGCCGAAGATATGCAGCAGCCGGAAGAGGAGGTCGTGAAAAGTGTTACCGTGGAAACGGAAACCATCAGTCCCCGGCTCTTTGAGCGCCACCTTGAATTGGTGGGATCGATTGAGGCTCAGAATGATGTGCGTCTTTCGGCTGAGGTTTCAGGACGAATCCAGCGGTATTATGTAGACCAGGGAGACCGCGTTGCGCAGGGAGCACCTATCCTCAAGATTGATGATAGCAAACTCCAGCGCGAGCAGGCTCGTCTTCAGGCCCAGGTGCAGCAGGCGGAAGAGCAGTATGAACGCCTAAAGCGGGTATTTGAACAGGATAGTGTGGGTTCGGAAATAGAGCTTATCAATGCCAAGGCAGCCTATGAGCAGACCCGTGCCGCCCTGGAGTCGGTTGAAGTGGATCTGCGGAATACCACCGTGCGGGCACCTTTTGATGCTACGCTGGAGGAGGTCATTATGGAGTCGGGGGAGATGGCCAGTCCCGGTGCCGTGCTGGTGCGGCTGATTGGCAGCAACCGGCTCAAAGTTTCAGCCGGCGTCCCCTCCGTTTATTCGGATGCCATCACCAGAGGAGATACGGCACAGATTTGGTTTGATTTTCAGCTGAGCGATACTCTCAGGCTGCCCATCACCTTTGTCGGGCAGTCGATTGACCCCGAGGCCCGTACTTTCGAGGTGGAGGTCAAGCTTCCCCCTCAGAGGGAAGACTACAAGGTGGACATGATCGGAAATATCAAGATCTCCACATTCAGGAAAGACAGTGCCGTCGTGATCGGTGAGGAGTACATTTACAAGGAGGGAAATCAAAACGTGGTGTATGTGGTGGATGAAGACGGGGATGGCAACAGCATGGCCCGGATGAAACGGGTGAAGCTGGGGCCCTCTTACCAAAATGAAATAATGGTTACTGAGGGGCTCAGTAACGATGAGCGGTTGATTACCGTAGGTTCTTCTTTTCTCCAGGATTCAATGCGGATTGAGGTCGTCGAGGATAAGGAGAAGAAGATTGTTCAGGAAAATTAGCAAGGTATTTGACAATGAGTGAATCAACGATTGATAACAAAAATATTAGCGGTAACGGGAGGGAAGGGGGCCGTGAGCAGAAAGAGTTCGGGCTGTCTTCTTTCTCTATCGACAACCGCATCAGCGTATTGGTACTGGTGCTGCTGGTTGCTATCCTGGGGATACAGTCGTACCTGTCGATTCCCAAAGAGGCATCCCCGGACATCACCATTCCCAATGTGATGGTAATTACTACTTATCCCGGGGTCTCGCCCGAGGATATGGAAAGCCTCATCACCCGCAAGCTCGAGGATGAGCTGAGCGGTATTTCGGATATCAAGCAGATGGGGTCGACATCGGCTGAAGGGTATTCGAATATCAATATGGAGTTTAATGCAGATGTCGATATTGATGATGCCCTGCAAAAAGTGCGGGAGAAGGTGGATTTAGCCAAACCGGAGCTGCCTTCAGAAGCTGAGGATCCAATCATTCAGGAGATCAATTTCTCTGAATTTCCGATCATGCAGGTAAACCTGTCGGGTCAGTACGGCCTGGTTCAGCTCAAGGAGATTGCCGAAGATCTGCAGGACCAGATTGAAACAATTCCGTCTGTGCTGGAGGTCAATCTCGCAGGAGGACTCGAACGCGAGGTTAAGGTGGACGTCCATTTGCCCAAACTGAAATACTATGGATTGACATTCAGCGACCTTGTCGCCGCCATTCAAACTGAAAATGTGACGGTGCCAGGTGGCAATATCGATGTCGGTACTAAAAAATTCTTGTTGCGTGTGCCGGGCGAGTTCAAGACTGTAGAGCCGATTGAGGATATTGTCGTCGATGCCCCCGGTGACCGGCCGGTCTATATTCGGGATGTGGCGGAAGTCAGTTTCGGTTTCAAAGAACGGGAAACCTATGCAGAGCTGAATGGCGACCCGGTAATATCGCTTTCCGTGGTTAAGCGAAGCGGTGAAAATATCCTGGAGACCTCTTCGGCGGTTAAAGCACTGCTGGAAGAGGAGATGCCCGGTCTGCCGCCCACCACCCATTACGAGATCACTTCGGATCAGAGCGACAACATCAAGGCGATGGTCAGCAGTCTTGAAAATAATATCATTTCGGGCCTGTTGCTGGTAGTGGGTGTCCTACTGTTTTTTCTGGGTGTTCGCAATGCGTCTTTTGTGGGTATTGCCATTCCCATGTCGATGTTTCTGTCGTTCATCGTGATCAGTGCGGTAGGGATGACAATGAACATGATTGTTCTTTTTTCGCTGATATTGGCCCTGGGAATGCTTGTTGATAACGCCATTGTTGTCGTCGAAAACATCTATCGTTACCTGGAGGAAGGGTATGATAACTTCACGGCTGCTAAAAAGGGTACGGGCGAGGTGGCAATACCTATCATATCGGGTACCCTGACGACACTTGGGGCGTTTTTTCCGCTGCTTTTTTGGCCGGGCATAACCGGAGAGTTTATGGGGTTTTTACCCCAGACGCTGATTATTACCCTGAGCAGCTCGCTTTTCGTTGCTCTGATTATCAACCCGGTATTGTGTGCCTTGTTTATGAACCTGGATCATGAAGACAGCTCTGATAAACCCAAGATGACGTCCAGGGGAAAGAGATTCATGGCGGGAGGGGCTGCGGTGCTGTTACTGGCGGGGCTGCTGAGCAATTTCCTGACGTGGACCATGATCCTGGTCGGAATTACCCTGCTTTACCTGCTCAACCGGTTTGTGCTGGATCCGCTGGGGGACTGGTGGCAGCGTGATGGTCTGCCTGATGTGCTTAATAAATACGAGAAGTCCCTGCGCTGGTCACTCCACCACGGGAAGACAGTGCTGGGCATTTCCGTGCTCGTACTCATTTCCAGTTTTGTGGTGTTCGGCCTCTTTAATTCGGGCGTGGAGTACTTCCCCGAAAGCATCCCCCCGGCCCAGGCCTATGTTCAGATTGAAGCGCCGGTTGGCACGAATGTGGATTTTACCAAGTCCGTTGTGGATGAGCTGTCCGGCAGGGTTTCCAATATTCCAAACAGTGGGGACGTGGAATCAGTGTTGAGTACCTCGGGATCAGCCATAACGGCCAATCCGATGGCCAGCCAGGGAAACTCAACCCATCTAGGAACCATCGTGTTAAACTTTGTGGATTATCAGCAGCGAACGGGTACTACCTTTGATGCAATAGAATATGCCCGCAGCAATTTCCCCGAAGGTATTGCCGGTGCTGAAGTGACGGTCGAGAAACCGCAAAACGGTCCCCCGTCCGGGAAGCCCATCAACCTGGAAATTTCGGGTAAGGATATGGACGTACTGGAACAGGTGTCCAATAAAATAATGACCACTCTTGAAAATGATCCGGTTTACGGTAAACTGGATGGTCTGGAGCGGGATCTTTCCGAAGCACGTCCGGAAATTCAGATCAATGTCAATCGTGAGAAAGCCGCTCTTTTCGGACTCTCAACCCAGCAGATCGGAAGTACGGTCAGGCAGGCAATAAACGGGGTGGAAGCCTCGCAGTTTCGCGATGGCAAAGAAGAGTATGAGGTGACCGTACGGCTTGACGAAAAATTTCGGAATAACCTAAGTGCACTGGATGATCTTACTATCGTCGAAGAGGGACGCCAGATCCCTCTTTCCAGTGTTGCATCGTGGGAAATTGGCGAAGGATTTGGAAGTATTACCCATATAGAACAGGAGCGTGTGATTACGGTGATGGCCGATGTACGGTCGAATTACAACGCCAATGCAGTGCTCCAGGAGGTACAGACGGTACTGGACGATTATATCAGCAATGAACTGCCCGCGGGATACAATGCCAGCTGGACCGGACAGCAGGAAGATCAACAGGAAGCCATCGATTTCTTGTCTTCTGCCTTTTTGATTGCCCTTTTCCTGATCGCCTTTATTCTGATTTCGCAATTCAATTCGGTAAGCAAGCCCTTTATCGTTATGACATCTGTCATCATGTCGACAGCCGGGGTCTTCTATGGACTGGTTATATTTCAGATGCCATTTGTCATTATCATGACTGGTATCGGCATTATATCGCTGGCAGGGGTTGTCGTCAACAACGCTATTGTTATGATTGACTATATCGACATCCTGCGCACACGGGATAATCTGCCACTGTTTGAAGCCCTCGTACAAGGAGGGAAAGTGCGGTTTCGACCGGTTATACTGACGGCACTGACCACCACGCTGGGACTGGTGCCCCTCGCTATTGGCTTCAACCTCGACTTTTTGACGCTCATGAACAGCCCTGTGGAGTTTTTCACAAACCTCGGGGAGTACCTGTACTGGGGGGGAGAGCAAGCCGCCTGGTGGGCACCGATGGCCATAGCAGTGATCAATGGACTTATTTTTGCCACATTTCTCACCCTGATCCTGGTCCCTGTACTTTACTATATGTTTGAAAATGGACGCCGAAACGTTAACCAATTTTTCTTCGATGATCCCAATCCGGGCATTATTGTAGCAAAAGAGGAGACGAAAGACGGAAGCGGCGAACAATCAGAGTACCATACGGCAGCACACCCACCGGCGTCATCATGAACCGGTGCAATCAGCAGATGCCTGATAATGGGAAAGCATACTGCTGAAAATACTAGCCGGGGGCAAGGACCGAAAATAGGCTTTTAATGGATTTGGGTACAGGGATGACCCGTACGCCAAAAAATGGTATCTTAGCCCGTTTCCATTAACATCCAAATAAAAGTTAGCATTGTGATTCAACGGATACAGTCAATCATCCTTTTTTTGAGTTTCCTTCTGAATGGAAGCGTATTTTTCAACGCGCTCTATGAACATGCAGTGACAGATCCGGGCAGCTGGATTGGCATTACATTTGCCGTCACACTGACGCTGGCCGCTCTCCTTCCGCTGGTCAGCATCTTCCTGTACAACAACAGGCAGTTTCAGCTTCGGGTCGTAACCATCAGTTTATGGACAGAGATCCTGGCACTTGGCTTCGGGACGGGCATATACAGTTCGCTGGGCGGTTTTGGTTCGTTCCTGTGGGATGAAAGCATTGGCCTGGGCCTGCTGATTGCAGCTCTGCTGCTGACCCTTTTTGCACGAAAAAAGATCAAGGATGATATTGAGCTCGTGAAGTCGATGGACCGCATCCGGTAACCCAACTGAGAGCCCATCTGAGGCATGACTTCCCAATCGTACCCGAAGGTAAATGTATTAGCAGCGCTCGCCGCCGGACTTGCAGCCTTCGGTTTTGCTCCCATATTGGTACGGCTCGCCCCCGATACGTCACCCCTGGTACTGGTGGTGTACCGTACGGTTATAGCCGCCCTCATACTGCTCCCTTTCTGGTTGTGGAAACGCAGCCGGGAGCAACGCAGTGGTAAAACCAGGGAGCGGCTTTGGATTGCCCTTTCGGGAGCCTGTCTCGGTATTCATTTCACCTGCTGGATCACCTCTCTCTACTATACATCGGTCGCTTCCGCCTCGGTGTTGGTAACGATTCATCCTATTATCATGATTTTGGTGGAACGCCTCTGGTTCAGGCGACACTTCGCACGCACTACCTGGGTGGGCGTTATCCTGGCTTTTTCCGGGTCCTTGATTTTGGGAATTTCAGACAGCCAGATTGACCAGCCTTTTGCCAACCCGCTATTGGGAAATGCACTGGCTCTCAGTGCGGCTGTGATTTTTGTTGTCTATCTGTTGATTGGGCAGCAAGTTCGCAAAAAAAGGGCGTGGATCGACTATGTTTTTCCGACCTATTTTTACGCCGCAGCTACCTGTCTGGGCATTGCGGTGGTACTGGGCAAGGATTTGTTTGCTATCTCTTCCGTTGGTATCTGGGCGGGCGCAGGGCTTGCTTTTGGGCCCCAGATACTGGGACACGGCTCGATGAATTATGCGGTGAAGTATATTTCGCCGACCCTGCTTTCCACGCTTATTCTGGTAGAGCCGCTGCTGGCATCGGTCTTGGCCTATTTTTTCTTCACCGAGCTCCCGCCCCTGAGCTCTATTGTCGCTATGGTTATTATCCTGCTGGGAGTAAGCCTGACCTGGCGACGTAAAGACGGTTCGGTCGGATAGGGCTATAGCATGATCATGGTATGTTCAATGGTATTCATAATTCATAGTATTCTGCAATAAAAGTTAACGGACAGCTGCATCCATGAAGCAATGGTTAATCTACCTGGTGATGGGAATAGTCGGTATATTCATCCCGTTTTCAGCTCTGGCCCAGACGATCAGGGTGGTGGAAGAAACCAGTCTGCGGGCGATACCAAAGGTCTATATATATAATAACGGACGTAATGAGATGGCTGTGACTAATGCCGAGGGAGCGGCTTCTCTGGAATCCTTTTCAGCAAAAGATACCCTCAATTTCCAGCATCCCTCTTTCAGGGATTATTCAATTCCTTATGTGGAACTTGAGAACCATGGATTTAGGATTGTGCTGTCCAAACGGCCGGTTGTCATGGATGAGGTGTTTGTCTCGGCCAGTAAGTGGGAACAGAATTTGGCCGATATCCCGCAGAAGATAACCCGCATCAGCAGGGAGGAGATCCGGTTCCGGAATCCTCAAACATCAGCAGATCTCCTGCAGGGTTCCGGCAAGGTCTTTGTTCAGAAAAGCCAGCTGGGAGGGGGAAGTCCCATGATTCGTGGTTTTGCAGCCAATTCGGTGGTCCTTGTCGTGGACGGCATCCGCATGAATAATGCCATTTTCCGCAGCGGAAACCTGCAGAATGTTATCTCACTGGATCCCGGCTCACTGGAAAGCACAGAGGTCCTGTTCGGGCCGGGTTCGGTAATCTACGGGAGCGATGCACTGGGAGGGGTAATGAATTTTCAAACCAAAAATCCGAAGCTGTCCTATTCCGATGTAAAATCACTCACAGAAACCAATGCCATGCTGCGGTACAGCTCAGCCAACCGCGAGCGAACCTTTCATGCTGATTTTAGCACGGGCTTTGAGCAATGGGGGCTGCTGAGCAGTGTCAGCTACAGTAACTTCAGCAGTTTGCGTTCAGGAAGTGATTTTTATGAAGATTTTCCCCGGTTTGGAAAACGCAGGGAATATGTAGTACGCCGCGGGGGACGAGATGTGATTGTCGAAAATGATGACGTGACTATTCAGCGTTTTTCAGGTTACCAGCAACTCAACCTGATGCAGAAAGTACGCTATCAGCCGGCCGGTGACTGGAACTTGTCTTATGGATTCCATTATGCTACAACGTCCGATATTCCCCGCTATGACCGACTCATCCAGCGTGAGGAAGGCGATTCGGGGCCCCTTGTCAATGCGGAATGGTATTATGGTCCCCAGATCTGGATGATGAACATGGTCAAGGCCGATCACCTTGCCGAGACTGCTTTATATGACAAAATGAGTGCCTCTATATCGCAACAGTGGTTCCAGGAGAGCAGGAATGACCGGGATTTTGGGGATGAGTTCCTGCGCAACAGGGAAGAAAATGTGGATGTCTATACCTTCAATATGGATTTTGACAAGCGCTGGAATGAGAACAGGGAGCTTTTTTATGGTTTGGAGACCATTTACAACGACGTACATTCGGCGGCCGGGGCCCGGAATATCGATACCGGGCGCGCTCTTGAAGTGCCCACCCGATACCCGGATGAAGGAAGCATCTATACCCAGCTGGCCGCTTATTCCAAATACCGGCATGATTTGTCATCCAGGATGACGGCCGTTGCCGGGGCGCGGTACAGTCACATCAGTTTGGATGCACAATTCAGCGATAAATTTTATGATTTTCCCTTTTCAGTCATTGAGCTCAGTACCGGGTCTTTTAACGGCAGCCTGGGATTTACTTACCGCCCGCTTGAGAATCTTCAACTGAAGCTGAATGGGTCCACCGGTTTTCGTGCGCCGAATATCGATGATGTCGCCAAAGTATTTGACTCGGAGCCGGGCACCGTTGTGGTGCCCAACGCCAATCTGAAACCGGAGTATTCCTACAACCTGGATTTTACTGTCATCAAAAATGTTGAAGACCGGGCACGGCTGGAACTCAATGCCTATTATACCTGGCTGGAAGATGCCATGGTCCGGCGCGATTTTCAATTCGATGGTCGTAAGGAGATAGATTATGATGGTACAACCAGCAGGGTGGAGGCCCTGGTAAATGCGGGGCAGGCCTATATCTACGGGGCCAGCATGGGGGCTTCTGCTGAAATGGGTCCGCATTTGATATTTCATTCCGGACTCACCTACTCCTATGGCCGTGATCGTTCTGGTGGCGAACCCCTGCGCCATGTCGCCCCGCTGTTTGGGTCGGCCGGACTTACTTTCCATGGCCGTAAAATACAGGCTGAGGTTTATACCGAATTTAATGGCAAGAAAGATATTTCCAGCTTTTCACCCTCTGAACGGGGCAAACCCCATTTATATACTTCCGAAGGTTCGCCCGCGTGGGCTACGCTGAACGTGAAAGCATCGTATCAGATCAATGAAGAACTAATGATGAATGCCGGGATTGAGAATATTTTTGACAAGCACTATCGTCCTTATTCATCGGGAATCAGTGCGCCCGGGCGTAATATATCGCTGGCCATCAGGGCTCAGTTGTAACGCTATTCTGGCTCCTTTGTCATAAAATGCACAATTTAGGTCTATTTTTTCTATACTTAGAGAAGTATCAGGCGTAATGATTTGGTCGTTATTTGAGTGCGTCGCAATAAAAGATACAGAATATGAAACATACGGTGTGTCGGTTTTCAGGCGTTTGCCTGCTGGCTATCATTGGATTAAGCCTTTATGGGTATGGCTGTAGCGGTTCTGTGGAGCAAAGTCCGGCTGACAGCAGCCTTGATTTCAATATTACGGAACCGGTTGCCCGCGACTTTGATGCCATCAAGGAAGACGGGGTGCTGCGGATGATCACCCGATACAGCTCCAATACCTATTTCCTTCACCAGGGGATAGAGTGGGGCTTCGAATACGAGTTTGTCAGGCGCTTTGCGGAAGAACACGATCTGGGCCTGGAGGTTGTTATCATTGGTGTGGATGGAAATCCCTATGATTTGCTGAACAGTGGCAAGGGAGATTTGATTGCCGGCAATTATACCAAAACCCCGGAGCGGAAAAGGGTGGTCGATTTCACCCGGCCCTATAATCTCGTTAACCAGGTGCTGGTCTATTCCGACAACCTTGATAATCCACCCCGGACTGTTGCAGAATTAGCCCGAAGCGATATTCCCGTAACTATTCGCAGCAACAGTTCCTACTATCATCATATTCAGGATTTGCAGAAAAAGGGGATGAATATTGCGGTGAATCTGGTGGCCAACGAATTTGATACTGAATCGCTGCTTTTTGATGTCTCGCAGCATAAGTACCAGGCTACCATAGCCGATGACAATATTTTCCAGGCGTCAGCCAAATATATGCAGGGCCTGGTGCAGGGGCCTACTATTGCAAAGAACGATACGATTGCCTGGGCTATCCGGAAGAATGCCCCGCAGTTGAAGAAGGAGTTAAACGATTACCTGTACGACCATTTTCAGTTTCGGGGAGAGGACAGGAAGCCCAAGCGTTCTTTTTTCCTGGACGTGCTGCGTGACCGTTATTTTGAAGACAGCAAGCCGCTGGCGGATTACTACAATCCGAACTCCGGGCTGGAAAATAAAGGGGTTATTTCACCCTATGATGATATAATCAAATCTGTGGCTGATTCCGCCGGCCTGGACTGGTTGATGGTTGCCTCTATCATAGCCCAGGAGACTAAATTTAACCCCCGCTCCAAAAGCTGGGCCGGGGCCATGGGACTCATGCAGATTCTGCCCCGGTACTCCGAGGTGGAAGATTCCACCCTGCTTTACGACGAAGAGATCAACCTTCGGGAAGGGGTGCGAATTTTAAGCGAGCACCTTGACCACTACTCCTATATGGACAGCACCAACCAATGGGCCTTTTCGCTGGCTGCCTATAATGCCGGACAGGGGCACCTGGGCGATGCCCGGCGGTTGGCCATGGACCAGTACAAGAATCCCAACGAGTGGAAAAATGTAGCCGATGCCCTCCTGAAGTTAATGCATCGAACCTACTACCGGAATGCACGCCACGGCTTCTGCCGGGGTATTGAAACGGTACGCTATGTACGGGAAATCAGGAACAGGTACGAGATCTATAAGAATGTACTTGCGATGAAGGAGATGGACGACCAGCAATCCGTGCCGGGGGTGCTGGGTATTTTTAATCTACCTTGATGACGATCAGGGTAATGTCATCCGACTGTATTCCCTGGGAAAAGGCCATGACCCGATCGATGATCGCCTGTTCAATCTCGGTGGAGGTTTTTGGGCGATGTTGCTGAATGCATTTTAGCAGGCGCTCTTCACCAAACTCTTCAGTACCATCCTGGTTCATGGCTTCTGTCACGCCGTCGGTGTAGAAGACAAGAAGATCACCTTCGGAAAGGATGACGGTCTGTTCCTGGTAGGGGGTAAACGTAGCCATTGCCCCTAAAATAAGACCGCCCTCCTCCAATTCCACGGGTTCATCGGCTCCCGCTTTAAACCAGAGGGGGGGATTATGTCCCGCATTGATGTAGCGAAACGACCGGTCCACCGGGTCGATGACGCCCCAGAAAAAGGTGATAAATTTGTCTGCCGGGGTATTATGATAAATGATATTATTCACCTGGCCGGTTGCCTCCGAGAGTGTGACGTCGGTGGGCAGAAGCACATGCAACATGGCTTGGAGGTTGGCCATCAGCAGTGCGGCGGGAATTCCTTTGCCGGTGACGTCACCTATGGCAAAAAGAAGCCGCTTGTCAGGGGTTTCCAAAATATCAAAATAGTCTCCGCCTACCTGGGAAGAGGAGATGTTGCGGGCTGCAATATCCAGCAGGTCATTTTGGGGAATTGGATCCGGGAGCAGCCCTTTCTGGATACTTTTGGCGATATCAAGCTCCTCTTCGAGCCGTTCCTTCTCAATGCGCTCTTCCAGCAGGTACGTTTTCTGTATCGAGAGGAGCGCAAGGTTGCCCAGCGATCGTAAAAAGTTGTAGTCGGAGGGGCTGTAAGCCTCCCCGTTGGCCCGGGCTCCCACACCCACCAATGCAATCTTTTCGCTTTGAAATCGAAGGCCGATCACAGCCCTGATTTCATTTTCTTCAAGGAAGGGGATGGCATTCTGAAGGTCCCCGTCCACTTCTGTGAGATCCTCTTCAAGCTCAAAAAGAGTGTCGATGTCCTGCACGTCGGGCGCTTTCCGGATTCCACTCGTGGTTACCATCTCGCGCTGGCCTTCATGCTCGAGCACAAAGAAGAACTTGCGAATCAGCATCTGCCCGAGCATGGCGAATTTGAAAATACGGATGATTTCCTGCCGGTCGACCATAATATTGAAATCCTTGCTCAGATCGAACAGCGTATTCAGCTCATAGACCTTGCGATCGAGCTTCCGGTTGATCTGGCGCAGTTCAGTGAACATCCTGGAGTTGGCAATGGCCACCGAGGAGATGATGGAGAGGCTTTCAATGAATTCAATTTCATGGGGGCTCAATGGCTGGTTGTTACCTTTTGACCCAAGGCATAAAAATCCTATGTGGTTGTTGCTGGTCTGCAGGTTGAACAGGGTACACCGGTCTTCACCCTCAAGGAGCTCGGGCAGTTCAATATCATCAATGCCACACTGAATGACGGACTGTTCCTTCACGTCGCTGCCGAAACTGAAAGAAAGGCGCTCACCTTCGGGCGGGCAGTGCTGGCCCTTGGACTTTGAGACCTCATAGATGTCACTTGCCGGCTGGTAGATGATTACCATTGCCCGGCTTACCATGAGCTTGCCCATACTGATAAGCAGCAGATTGTTAAGCACGAAGTCCATGTCCTGCGACTCCACAAGCATTCGTGAGGTCTCAAGCAGGGTCTTCAGTTCAAATCTTGACTGGTGATCTTCTTGTTGGTTGACGGAGCGATTCAAAACATTACTTATTTTTGATCATGCGAATCGTATTGCAGGCATCCTCTGTTTGGTACTGAACATCATCCATCAGCTTTTGGATCAGGTATACACCTACGCCTCCCCGTTTTTTATCCTTGATTCTTTTGAGGATGTCCGGCTCGCTGTAACTGGTCGTATCAAAAGCGGCGCCGGTATCCAGCAGGGTCACCCAGAACTTCGAACGGTCGTGTCCAAGTTCAATTTCAACGGTTCCCTCTTCCTTATTCTGGTAGGCATGCTTGATGATATTGGTATAGGCTTCATCCACGGCCAGCCGGATGTCAGCCACCTCTTGCTGGTCAAAGCCAAAAGCCGCCGCGTGTTTAGCCACAAAATTACGGACTTTCGACAGGTGTTCGGTCGACGCCTTGACAGTGATTTTATATGTAGCAGTTGGTTTTGCCACCGTTTTAACTATTCGCTTTCGTCCGTTTGAAATTTCTGGATGGCTTGCTCTTCTTTCTGAACAATGTCGTAGAGCGTTGGAAATCCCAGCAGGTCGAAGACGTTATATACTTTGGGATTCATGTTGCTCAGCTTGATATCCCCGCCCATGGAGCGAACATCCTCGATATAAGCCATAAATACGCCCAGGCCGGCACTGGCAATGTAGTCGAGCTCTTCACAGTTGACGATGATCTGGTGTTTCTTCTGGCTGATCAGTTGCTTTAACGTATTTTCAAGTTTTGAAGCGGTGTGAGCATCCAACTCTCCGGCGAGTTCCAATACCTCGTATGTTTCTACTTTCCTGTGGTTGATATTTAAGTTTTTCATTATCGCAGCATTGAGTTAACTATCGATTCCCGGATGATGTTCAGCTCCTAACATAAACAAAAATTTCTAACATGATGTGTAAAAAATAAAGGATCGAAAAATCTTTAATCCCGCTACCGGCCTATAGATTTTATAAAACGTTTGAAAACTACGATAACCTTGTTGTAAATAGTATATCAGCTTCAAAGAAAAAAGGTTCAGCCTCCACTTTGAAAGATTTCATAGGGAGGGGATGTTTCGTTGATGGTGTTATACGGGAATAATGAAGAAAGGATTCAATAAAAATAATAAGGCCTCACACGTATCAGGTGTGAGGCCCTGACTATTCATCAAGAGAGACGCTACTTGAGCGCATTGTAATATAATGTAATTATTTAGTACTAAACAAGTGTTATCATAAAATTATATTTGAAAGGAATCACAATGGCTCCAGGTTTAAGTGTCATGGTTATTCTGATGCAAGCCAACGGATTTCAAAAAAGTCTGGGTCTCGCGTATGACTTGGTCAACCGATCTGGAAACCAATGAACTGCAAATAACATGGTTTTTTGCGTTCGGGAAATTGCGATCGTATACCTGTCGTCCATTTTGGTTAAGGTGTCGGATGAGGTTCCTGATCGCTTTTATTGATACCACTTTGTCCTGTTCCTGCTTGTTTTTATAATAGTAGCCGACGAAGACCGGGCATTGGATCTGCCTGAAAAGCGATGGATTCATATAATGGTCAACGAAGGCACCCAGGGCCAGGGCGCCCTTGAGGATGTAGGAAGGATACCAGATGCGATCTTCGGCATAGGTTGTCTGCTGGGTTTTTATTTGGTGCGACTTCCCGGGGATAATGTGTAACGCTCGACGGCCCAGCGAACATTCCAGCAGTTTTTCCTTGATGCCATAAAAACGAATGAGTGGAGAGTAGAGGATAAGGCCCGAAATGTTCGACCTATAGGAAGGATGGGCTGCTAAATACAGTCCCAGCGATCCCCCGGTGGAGGTTCCCATAATCAGTACCTTCCTGCCAATTTTTTTTCCGATGGCCAAAGCGAAATGGGCGGATGCTAAAAGTTTTTCTTCTGTCAGATATTGCAGTGGCCTGTCCGATTCTATCCCATGCTCCTGCAGTCGGCTTAAAAAAAGATTGGCCCCCAGAAAATCTGCCACGGCCCGATGCACGGGATGTCCCTCCTGCTGTGATGCACGAAAACCGTGAAGATAGACCAGGGCATATTCGGTTTTTCGGGTTTTTTCTTTATTGTTCCAGCTTATCCGGGCCCGGGTATCGGGCATTAGGTTGTAGGACGATTCCCTTTCTTCAAGGAAATCGTCCAGGCAGGAAGGATCATCGGGGATGTCGGTCATTAAATTCATAGAGCCCAAAATAATAAAAAGACTCTAGGCATGCCCGGTCGCAGTGTGCCCTGAATCAGTCGCCGAGTGATGATATCCAGGAGGGCGCGTTGTATTTTTCTTGCAGCTGTTCTCGCAGGTTCTGAGCAGATTCCCGGTCCGACAGCCGGCCAAGACGTACGCGAAACCAAACGTCCCCGGTCTCTTCCTGGCCATATTTTACAACAAAAGCGTTTTCAAAACCACGCTCCACCCACTTGTCAACCTGACTCTGGGCTTTTCTTTCGGAGCGCCAGGCCTCAACCTGTACCGCATAAGCACCGTCGGGATCAAAGGAGACATCGATTTGATCCTGCTGGTCCGCTTCCTTTTCTCGCTGGGCTGCAAGGCTGTCGGCCCGGGCCTGTGCAATGCTGTCTTTCCGTTGCTGGGCCAGTTGCCGCTGTCGCACCTGCTCAAGAGAATCCTGCCGTGCCTGTTCTGCACGTCGTCTCTCTTCCTCACTTGGACCACAGCCATTTAGCATTCCAATGGAGATTGTTGAAATGAGTAAGAAAAGAATCCACTGTTTCATAGTGCTGCCTGGTTAAAGGGTTGGATGATTATCAGTGCGGAATAAAAAGTATATAAAAAGAAGGAGGTTATTAAATGTTCTTTCGGAGAATTTGTTCCGCTTTCAGGGTGTTCCATGTTGCTATAAAGCAGGTTTCTATTTAGATTTGGTCTAAATATTTTGAGACTCATTGTATTGTAAGGCGACTGAGCATTATAGACACAAAAATACATAGAAAATCCCCCCCCTGGTATCTGTTGGCTTTTGCGAGAATCATAGCCATCGGTGTACTCTTGCCCTTACTTTATCTGTTGATTCGTGCTTTTGGTGCCTCGCCAGAGATGTTAAACAACGTTATTTTCAGAATACGCAATTTGCGCCTTTTAGGCAATACCCTGCTGCTGGCCGGGAGCGTGCTGGCACTGGATATTCTTATTGCGCTGCCCCTGGCTTACCTGTCGGTGCGGTGCAAGATCAGGGCACGGCGTTTTATTACGCTCTTGGGAGTGCTGCCGCTGGCGATGCCGGGTTATATCATGGCGTACGCCCTGTTGGGGCTGGGTGGATACAACGGCACTTTCCAGGCTTTGTTCGGCTGGAATTTCCCCCGGGTAAGCGGATTCAGCGGATCGCTGCTGGTTTTAACCATATGTACCTTTCCCTACCTTTATCTGAATCTTCGCACGGCGTTAATGGGCCTGGACCAGTCAATAGAGGAAGCTTCCCGTTCGCTGGGACACGATGCGAAATCCACCTTTTTCAAGGTAATTCTACCCCAGCTGAAACCGGCCCTGCTGGCCGGCGGGCTGTTGATCAGCCTTCATGTTATCGGGGATTTCGGAACGGTTTCGCTCATGCGATTTGAAACGTTCAGCTATGCGCTGTATCTGCAGTATATTTCGGCCTATGATCGCATTTATGCGGCGTGGCTGGCGTTGATGCTGCTGGCATTGACCACGGGAGCGCTGGTCTTGGAGTATCGACTACTCAAACAGGCTATTTTCCACCGGCTGGGCAGGGGGGCATCACGTGCCAAGACGTTTCTTAACCTGGGGCCGTGGACGATTCCCGCTTATCTTTTTGTAGGCGTGTTGTTTATCATAGCCGTGGTGCTGCCGGTCACCTCTATCGGATTCTGGTTTAATGAAACGGCGCTTGCTTCCGTATCCTTCAATTTGTTCGATGCCTTTTGGAACTCGGTTCGGGCATCAGCCCCGGCCGCTGTACTGACAACGTTTTTGGCACTTCCGCTGGCCTATATCGGGGTTCGATACAAAACAAGATTGAGCAATCCCCTCGAGCGGGTCGCCTACCTGGGATATGCCACACCGCCCCTTGCTTTTGCCCTGGCGCTGGTTTTTTTCTCGCTTTATGTCTCCTCTTCGCTTTATCAGTCACTGTTGCTGCTTGTTATAGCGTATTCGCTGCACTTCCTGGCCGAGGCTATTGGCCCGGTGCGCAGTGCGCTGTACCAGGCGCCGCCCCAGCTTGAAGAAGCGGCACAATCCCTTGGTTATTCGTCTATCAAGTCTTTTTTCAAGGTTACCCTGCCGCTGCTTCGCGGTGGAATGATTGCATCGGCATCATTGGTTTTTTTATCTGCAATGAAGGAGCTTTCAATCACGTTCTTATTATCTCCCATCGGCTTTGATACGCTGGCGCTCAGGGTCTGGTCCTATACCGGGGAGGCCATGTTTGCGGAAGCTGCTCCTTTTGCATTGACAATTTTAATATTTTCATCCCTGTTTGTAGGGTTTTTATTCTCGAAAGAGTGGAAAAAAACATGAAAGATTTACTGCGTGTTACCAATTTAACAAAAGCATTCGATGAGACCGGTCCGGTAGTGGATGGTATCGATTTTGAGATACGCGAGAATGAAATCTTTGCGCTCCTGGGCCCCAGCGGCTGCGGAAAGACTACCAGCCTGCGTCTTATCGCCGGTTTTGAACGGGCCGACAAGGGGTCCGTTTCGCTCGAAGGACAGCTGCTGGAGTCTCCAGACCATCATACCGCTCCCCAGGATCGCGGCATTGGCTTTGTTTTCCAGGATTATGCGCTGTTTCCCCACCTGTCGGTTATTGATAATGTTGCCTTCGGCCTGACAGATATACCCAAGCACAAGCGGCACGTCTATGCCGAGGAAGTGCTCTGCCGCACTGGTATGGGAGACTACCAGAAACGAAGTCCCAATGAGCTGTCCGGGGGACAGCAGCAGCGGGTGGCACTGGCGCGGGCTATAGCTCCCAAACCAAAACTGGTGCTCCTGGATGAACCTTTTTCAAACCTGGATGCCATGCTTCGTGAAACAACGCGTAAAGAGGTGCGTGCTATTTTGAAAAAGGGAGGCATGAGTGCCCTGTTGGTGACCCATGACCAGGAAGAGGCACTTTCTTTCGCCGATCGTATAGCTGTTATGAACAATGGTAAAATAGAACAGGTTGGGACACCGGAAGAGGTCTATTATAACCCCAAGACCAAATTTGTCGCCCAGTTTCTGGGACGCACCAATATATTTCATGCCGACGCTACTGGCGGATCAGAAGTGCGAACCAGTCTCGGTACCATGCGTCTCAACTGTAACGCCTGCGGCAAGATATTGTGTTCGATCCGGCCCGAGCACCTGACGCTGGAAAAGCCTGCCGGCCAGCAGCCGGAGGAAGTCGGGACTGTCGTTGCCCGCGAGTTCAAGGGACATGATATTACCTACCATGTGGAACTGAATGGGGAAAAATATTTGGTTCATACTGATAATCGCGTCATATTTGAACCTAATGATTCGGTTGTAATCAAGCCGTTGGAATCGGCTGTAATACTGGAAGGCGGAAACTAAACAAAAAAGTATCTATTATGTCTTTTACGGGTCTCTTGATTTTACTACTTATTGCAGCTATCTGCGGCGGTATTGGTCAGAGCATCGCCGGCTATTCGATGGGCGGCTGCCTGGTCTCCATTGTGGTGGGATTTATCGGTGCCCTGATTGGAAAATGGCTTGCAGCCGAATTGGGGCTTACTTTGATGCTTCCCATCGAAATCGACGGGGAAACCTTTCCCATCATCTGGTCTATTATCGGTTCAGCCCTTTTTGCCATTGTAGTGGGACTGCTTACCCGGGGACGCCGCGTATAGAACTGATTATTCAGGAGCGGAAAAGTCCTGGTTGTAGGGATTATCTGAGAATCCGGGCGTAACTTTCACAAAGCCGTGGCTGGTTGCATTGTGGCAGGAGTTGCAGGCGTCGACCATCTCGATCGTTCGCTGCCGTGCTTCCTCCCAGTTCCTGCTGGCAAGGGCCGTCTCCACCGGTTCCAGGGTAGGACTCAGGAACAGATTCATGAAACGGGCTATATCATATCCCTCGTAGCCCGGAATGTTTTCAATGATGCCATCCGCAGCAGCACGTACTTCATGGAAATAAAAGGTCGCCAGTTCGTGGTTTCGGGCATCCAGTGCCAGGGCATATTTGTGTGTGTAATACTGGAGCTGTCCCATGGCATCTGCCAGCTCGGGGGTGTCTTGTTTGGCCTTCTGAGCGGCTTGTTGCGGCTGTTCCGATACAGGCTCTTCACCCGGCTGGGAATTGCATTGGATAATCAGGGCGGAAG
This sequence comes from Fodinibius sediminis, assembly GCF_900182555.1. Taxonomy (GTDB): domain Bacteria; phylum Bacteroidota; class Rhodothermia; order Balneolales; family Balneolaceae; genus Fodinibius; species Fodinibius sediminis. The sequence goes on from NZ_FXTH01000006.1 coordinate 153,539, forward strand.
CAATAAAAAGACCCAGGATTGAAAATATACGTGCCGTGCCGTTCCCGAAAATATTCATGGTGGTCGTGCTGCTTTGGTTTCTTATTTAAAATGAGTCTAAGTATACCAAAAAATCATAACAATTGGGAATGCGTTTGTGGTTCAGGGCAGAAGATAGAAGAGAAGGCTTTAGATGGGGGAACAGCCCGCAATTCACCCACCCTTGATGGGCTTTCGTTGAAAAGCTGTCTATCGTGCCGGCGACAGCTGGAAATCATCAGAAGAGCCTGGCAATACCGACATTGACCAGAAGAGCCGGCCGGTCGATACGGGCTGCCACGTCGAGTCGAAATAGTCCCAGCAAGCCATTCAGTGAAGCTCCAACTTCCCAGTGGGTGCCGCCGGTTCCATGGGGGCGATAGGTATCTGCAGCCTGGGCTGGCAGGTCATCGGGGCCCCAGGTTCGGGCCATGCCTCCGAAAAGAATCAGCCCGATATTGCGCTTCACCACTGGCTGCAGCCCCATGATTTCAAAGGGAATAGTCCGGAAGTTATGTTCGGCGTGGAGAGCCACATATTGTTCCCCTTCATAGGGGCGTCCCCGTGCAGCTCGTAGAATGCCATAGGGACTCAGCATCCCAACCGCCCCGTCAATAATTCCCATCTTTTGGTAGGGCAGTTCACCGCTGAACGTGCCGGCTTTCAATCCCACATCCAGTGTATTGGGAAGCAGCCTGCGCTGATAGAAGGTGGGGAAAGACCAGGCAAGACGGGTCTCATAGCGGGTGAAGTTGAAGTCGCTGCCGAAGGCATCGGAAGCATGTTCAAGTTCAAAGCGCAGATATTTTCGTCCGGTGATGCCAAAATTATAGGATTCTCCGAGATTGTAGCCGGTCACCAGGTCGACCGAGCCGAGGTGGCCTTCGTCAACAGCGGGATTATACCGGTAGTTGCCCGTGCTGCCCAGCAGATCATAGGCAGTGGTGGTAGTCAGTGAGCGGTGATTTTCCCTGCGGTATCCCACTTCCAAGGAGAGGTCGGGCGCCCTCAATGTCCACTTAGAAAAGGCACGGTACCCCTCCGAACGGTAGTAATCAAAGTATCCTTTATCGCCCAAGAGGTTGGGGATGATCGTAAAATAAGGGCTGTAGATGTGAGAGGTATAACGGGTAGTGGTTTCTGCATGGTACTGCCAGCCCGTGTCAGCATAGTAGGAATCACGGCTAAGCCAGCGAAACGAAAGACCGCCCCCGTAGCTCCATTTATTATTGCCGGTGCTGTAGCCTCCCTTGCCATGCATCACAAGACGATCAGCGGGCCGGTACTTATATTTAAGTCCGGCAAAAAGTTCATCCACACGATTGAACCGGGCATCGGGGCGCAGGTGTCCGGGGATCTGCTCAAAGGGTCGAAATGAACGTCCGGAATCGGAATCCCCGCTTTCCTCTTCCTCCTCATCGATAAACCGGGCCAGAAATCCGCTTGGTTTGAAGGCCTTTTCCAGAGTGGCGCTGCTGTCGAGCGAGGCATAGGCTTTTTCTTCATCCTCGGAAAGCGGCACGGCCCGGGCCCGCTGGCTGATGAGCAGGGAGTCGGATGACAGGGATGCGCTATCGATGGTAAACCGGTCTTCCTTGCGGTAGAGTGAATCGGGGAGCGGGATATTCACCTCGTAGTTGGTGAGCCGGGAGATCTGCCTGAACTGGATGAGCGGGAAGTCAAGGCCCACCATCGATATTTTGACATCCCCGGTGATGCGCATATCGATGGGAAGCCAGAAATCCTGGTTGAAGTTGTTGTACTGCTGTTGGTAGGAAGTTTCGAATGACTTTACAGGGGGTGGGAATGTGACCACCTCGTTGGGACGCAGGTCTACTTCCAGCAGGGCATAGGCTCCATCGAGTACAAAGACGGTGCCGCGGAAGAGCGGCTGCAGCCGGCGGGCCGGAATGACTTCAATTTTGTAGACGGTCTGATTGTCCAGGGACGTTTGCTCGAGCAGCCGGAAGTCATAGAAATCCAGGGCATCGGGATGGGTTACCCCCACCAGTTCAAATCCGGCGATATCAACATTGTCGTCATAAAGGTTGGGCAGGTAGCTGACCCCTGCCAGGTTTTCAGTATCCTGGATATTGGCGGTTTGCCGCTTTGACTTGAGCACCTCGCGGTGGCCCTGCTCGTTATCCCAGAATACGCGGGATGCGGATTCGGTTATGGAGACAATACTGGTATCGTTGGCCAGGGTCTGGCGGGTATAGGCCTCCGCTTCGTAGGTCTGCAGCTGCCGTCGCCACTGCTGCTTGCGGCGGATGACTTCACGCATGATGCGGACCGCCGGGTTTTCGTCGGTAACGACTATTTCACCAAGTTCCGTCACAGAGGGCTGGAGAGCAATATCCTGCCGGGCGGGTGTGGCGCGCCCGATAGTCAGGCTATGGGTCTGGTAGCCGATGTAGCGGAAGACCAGGGTTGCCGGCAGCAGCGAATCGGGAATTAAAAGGCTGTAGTGGCCATTTTCGTTGGAAATGGTGCCACGATAGGTGTTTTCAACCGAGATATTGGCTGCAGGCAATGCTTCACCTGTCCGGGCATCGGTGACGGTTCCTTTAATATTTTTTTGGGCCAGGGCCGGCGACACCGACAGTAAAAGCAGGAGGAGCAGGCCGCCCTTCTTTATAAAACGGGACATCAGTTCTCAGCTATGACATAGTTTGTGATGCTGTTATACTACTTCCGTCCGCCAATGTTACAGCCTGACTGCTGTACTGCAGCGGTATCCGGATGCAGTCGGCGAATATCCAGAAAAGGGACATGCTGAGCCTTATTTCAGCGGAAGCCGCAGCAGATAGTCGTCGGCCGTGATGTAGAGCATCTTCCCGTCATTGCCGAGGGTGCAGTTCGAGGTGGCCCTTCCGGTTTTGATAATACCCAGAACGTTGGCATCGGGCGTAATCACCCAGACGCCCCCCGGACCGGTAGAATAGATGTTGCCTTGCGCATCCACATCCATGCCGTCGGGACCTCCGGGCTGATCCACGACCTCCCGGGGTTCCAGGAAAATGCGCCCGTTTGAAGTATGACCGTCTTCGTCCACATCAAAGGCCATCCAAAGGGGATTGGTACCGCTGGAATTGCCTACATAGAGTGTCTTCTCGTCCGGCGAAAGAGCCACGCCGTTGGGGCGGTCCAGCTCGTCAGTGACCAGTGTCAGGTTACCCTCCGGGCTGAGGCGGTAGACTCCCTGGAACCCGAGTTCCTGGGCCGGATCGTCCCCCTGCTGCTCAAAGCCGTAGGGCGGGTCGGTAAAATAGATGCTCCCGTTGCTGTGCTGCACCAGGTCGTTGGGTGTGTTAATTTTCTTGTTTTGAAAGCTGTCGGCCAGCGTCACAAAACGGGGGGCCGGATCGGTCAGGGGGGCGTCCATGCGGGCAATGCGTCGGTCGCCGTGCTGGGCGAGAAGGAGTGAGCCGTCCCGCCCGATGATCAGCCCGTTGGAGCCCATCTCTCCGCCGCGCTCCCGTTGGCCGGTATAACCGGAGGGTTTGAGATACTCCGATATGCCTTCGGTCTCTTTCCATTTGTAAACGACGTTATTGGGGATATCGGAAAACAGCAGGAACTGATGCTCCGGCACCCACAGCGGACCCTCCGACCAGGCGTAGCCTGTTCCAAGTACCTCCAGCCGGCTCTCGGGGTCCAGCAGTTCGGCCAGTTCCGGCTTCAGCTGTTCAATGCTTCCGATCATCTCAGGAGCAGCCGTGGTATCCGCTTCTTCAGGTTTTAGGTTGTTTTCCGTTTCGGGCTGCGCTCCGCAGCCAGTGAGCAGCAGGAGAGCCAGGAGTACTGTATATGGTTTCATAAATTGCAAGGTTGCGGTTGCGTGATTTGTTACCGGCCGGATCTGGTGCGGCGCGGATGAGGGCCGGAGCAGCGAGATGTTATCGCCATTGCCCGTCCGTGTACATAGTACCATTTATCGGTGATCATATCCAATTCAGAATAGATGCTATCGGACTTGAATTTGTTATGCCAATATTCGTATTGTCTACGGTGACACGCCCCCATAGTTCAAGTGGATAGAACGGAGGTTTCCTAAACCTTAAATCCGGGTTCGACTCCTGGTGGGGGTACAATATCACTTTTTATGGGATTTTAAGGCTTATCCATTTAAGTTCTCGTCAACATTCTTAACAAAAGGCACTATTATAGCTGCCATTTTTCAGATAGCTATGACTACAAAGTTGTAATTATACAATTTTTGGTTATTATCTATACCAACATGGAATTTCCCAAAAAACATATCAATCGGTTTTTTAGTGTCGGCCTGTTGTTAATCGGGGCGGTCTTCTTTTTGGTGAGTCCAACTGCTCATTACGAGCATGCGGTATTTGCTTCTGGCCTGTCGTCGAATACAGAAGCAGAGGTCGTCAGCAACATCTCCGAAGATGACCTTGATCTACCGGTTGAGGAACAAAAAGGCGATAAAAGTAACTTAGCTGAACTGTTATTCAGTGAAGGGGAGGATAAGAAAGAGGCTGAAACCGGCACGAAAAAACCTGTTTTTATTAACCAAGCCCAAACCTATTCTCTTCTGCCTGCAAAAGGACGTTCCGTGGACGCGACCTTTTACAGCAAGCGTCATAAATTAATACAGGGAAAGAACCTGACGTTGTTTAACCACCTGCCTTTATTTACCCATCATTTAAAATTCATCCCTCTTTTAAGCGGTATTGCCATAAATGCCCCTTAGAATGGCTTTTATATACCATTTCCCCGCTTTCAATAAAAGCAACCCCATTTTGATCCAATAGCCGGCAATCCAATGGCCACTGCCGGATGATCTATGCCTGCAAAAGATTACTTGGAACTTGTACTGTATCGGATGCAACCGATGGGATGATTTTCAATATGTGCCGGGATCGGATAATTACCCGGCATAGGATCAATAAGCCGCGGTTGTTTTAGAGATAAATTTAGTTTTACAAACTTTTTAAGACAATCATGATGAAACGAATACGTGCCGTAATTTTATTATCGCTATTCCTCTTTGCCAATTCTTGCAGCCCGGATAATAAAAGCGATCCAGCCCCTTCAGCTGAGGAAAATTCGACCTTTGTCAAAGAAAAGTCAGTTAAAGAATCCGAAATTGGTGTAACTATTGATCGTTACCTTTCGGCTATCGAAGCGATGGGGTTTTCCGGTGCGGCTGTCGTCAGCAAAGGTGACGGCATCGTATTGAGGAAAGGCTATGGTCTTGCAGACCGGGAAAGCCGGCGCCCATACGCGCCAACCACCGTACAGTCGCACGGTTCCATTACCAAGCAGATGACGGGGGCGGCCATCCTGCTGCTTGAAAGTCGCGGATTGCTGTCGGTCGATGATTCCATTGGAGAATATCTTGAGGACATTCCGGAGGAGAAGCAGGAGATTACGATTCATCAGCTTCTTACCCACACTTCCGGCTTGCCGGGAGGGGTAGGACCCGATGATGAACCTATCGCAGCTCCGGCCTATGTTGATCGCCTGATGGGAGCGTCCCTACAGTTTGATCCCGGTACGGGTTATGCTTACTCCAATGCCGGATATGCCCTACTGGGAATTATCGTGGAGTGCGTATCCGGCCGGGGGTATGAGCACTTCCTGCGTGAAGAACTGCTGCTGCCCGCGGGTCTGACTGAAACCGGTTACGTACTTCCCGATTGGGATCGCAGCCGGCTGGCGGCGGGGTACCAATATGGCGAAAAGTGGGGACTGGTCTATGAGCGCGGCTGGCTCGAAGAGGGACCTGGCTGGCACCTGCGTGCCAACGGGGGACTGCACACCACGATAGACGACATGTATCGATGGTTTCAAAACACCTTAAGAGGAGAAGGTGTGTTAAGCGAAGAAATCGTCAAACGCTGGACTACGGGCTACATCACCGAGAGCAACGGAGTATCCCAGTACGGTTATGGCTGGGTGGTTTATGATACCGAATGGGGTCCGATGATTGCCCACAGCGGCAGCAACAGGATTTTTTCAGCGGATTTTGTGTGGCTTCCCGAGAAAGAGTTGTTTTTTTACATACAGGGCAATACCTCCATGATGGCCGCCTCCGAACAGCGCAGCTCTGTACTTGGCGCGGCTTTTAACGATGATTTCCTCATGCCTCCGTTGATTGAGTCCAAAGATGCCGCCAAACCCCGGGTCGCTCAGGAAAGAGAAGGAGCCTACCATCTGGATGGAGGCAGGCTGGAACTTACCGCCGATGACACGCGGCTTGTTGCCAAGCTCTGGGGACAGCCGGCTCTTAATCTGTTGATGAATCCTGCGGAGGAACAGAAAAAACAATTTGCAGAACTTAACCGGCGCACCAGGGATGCCATGAATAAGCTTAAGGACGGCCAGGAAGATGCCCTTGATGGCTTGATGCGCGAAGGGGAAGACCCTGTTGCACCCACCAGTGTTTTGCTGAACCGTATCAACCAAATTGGCAATCTCGATTCGCTCCATGTGATAGGTACTTATGCAAATACTCCCGGTTCTCGGTTTTCAGAATATGGTCCCTGGACCACCTTTGTTTATGCAGAATTTGCACATTGGAATCAATACTGGAATATCGTCTGGAAGAAGGACGGCACTTATAAAGGCGTGTATAGCGGACCGTGGCCAACAGTCATCCTGGTTCCTACGGCAGAGAATGAGTATACCGGTATTCGACAGGGACCACCTTGGGACACCATCGAAATGCACTTTGAAAGTGAATGTCTGGTGGTCGATAAATCGCAAGCCTGTAGTGAATCATAGAATGGTTTTAATCCGAGGTCTTTCCCTTATCATCCATCAGCTTCTGTTAGTATTTTCGGTAGCACTTTCTCACAATTCGCATGTTAATGATGTTCCTGGCCGGGCTCTTGAGCGCTTTTGATATCGTCAAGCTGCAATGAATAGACCTTACAGGACTGTATTTCGTATGTACTGAAAGAGTAAATAATACTTCAGAATTAGAAGTATTAGGTATATTATTAAATAGGTTTCAATATAAATGATCCCAATAAGGCCGGTCGGTAGATGATAGCAGAATGGATTGTAATTGTTATAATTGTGTGTTGCTTTTTGGTACTGGTTACGACTACCGTATCTGCTGACATCGTCTTCCTGTGTGGGCTGGCTGCTTTAATCGTATTAAATGTTGTTCCTCCGGAAGAGGCACTCCTGGGTTTTGCCAACCAGGGCATGTTAACCGTTGCCGCCTTATATGTGGTAGCGGCAGGCCTCAAGGAAACCGGGGCTATTCAAGTTGTCGTTAACAAAATCATCGGGACCTCGAGAACGGTTCAACGAGCCCAGGTGCGTTTGATGACCCCCGTCATCCTTGTAAGCTCCTTTATCAACAACACCCCTGTTGTCGCCTCTTTTATACCGGCCGTACAGGATTGGTCGCGCAAGAAAAAAATCCCTGCTTCCAAGCTTTTAATTCCATTGAGCTATGCAAGCATACTCGGGGGTACATGTACCTTGGTTGGAACCAGCACCAACCTGGTTGTAAATGGGCTGTTAATTGATGAAGCATCCACGGAGGGGATCGGTTTTTTTGAAATAGCCTATATTGGAGTGCCCTGTGCCATCATTGGCTTCATATATATCATATTAGCAAGCGGTAAGCTGTTGCCCGACAGAGGACTGGGCTTGAGTTTATTCAAGGATCCACGGGAATACACCATCGGAATGGTTGTGGAGAAGGGGAGCCCGTTGTCGGGAAAATCACTGGAGGAAGCAGGCATTTATGGCCTGCCCGGTCTTTATATCATAGATATATACCGCGGTGGTGAGGTTATCGCGGTTAATAACCCCCGGCAGTTGCTGAAAGAAAATGATCGAATAGTTTTTGCAGGTATCCTGGACTCAGTGGTTGATCTGCAACATATCAAGGGACTAAAGCCGGCAACAGACCAGGTATTCAAATTAGATGCGCTACCCAGTGATCGCATCCTGGTAGAAGCCGTAATATCCCCCACCCATCCCTTAAACAATAGGACCATCAAAGAGGGGCGGTTTAGAGATCTGTACGATGGCGTGGTTCTGGCAATTGCCCGAAATGGGGAGCGCATCCGGGAAAGCGTTGGGGATATCAGATTGAAAACGGGGGATACGCTGTTGCTGGAGACTCTGCCTTCCTTTCTGGAGCGATATAAAAACTCCAGTGATTACTCCCTCATCAGCAATATTTCATATTTCAGTCCCCGTGCTACCGAAAAAGCCAAGATTGCATGGGTAATCCTTGGTGGAATGGTAGTGCTTGCAACCAGTGGTATACTGAGCATGTTCCAGGCATCCGTGCTCGCTGCGGCGGCCATGATCCTGACCCGCTGTTGCCGACCACAGGTGGCAAAAGAAAACATGGACGGGGCGGTATTGATTGTGATTGCTGCCTCAATAGGCATTGGAAATTCGCTGCAGGTAACGGGAGCGGCCGAGATGATGGCCCGGCAGATCCTGAATATTGACACCAACAGTCCGTATTTCTTCCTCGCTGCTACCTATCTGGCAACAACGCTGCTCACGGAGGTCATCAATAATAATACGGCAGCTGTTTTGATTTTCCCGATTGCGATATCTATCGCAGCTTCCCTTCAACTAAATTACGAACCTTTTGTCATAGTTATCATGATGGCCGGTTCCGCCAGTTTTGCTACCCCCATAGGATACCAGACCAACCTGATGGTGTACGGACCAGGAGGTTACAAATTTACGGATTTTGCTAAAATAGGACTGCCCCTGAACATAATTATTGGGATCATTACGGTGTTGCTTGCCCCCCTTATCTGGCCTTTTTGAGAACGGATTGGAAAAATTAATGGTTGAATATCCCTCCTTATCCGAACTTCTTATAAGGACCTGGATGCTATAAGAGTGTGATGAATTTTTCCTGTTGTAAGCTTCTGAAGAATAGGTGGGATTGATCGGCTGTACGGGGGAGCGCGTTCCTTTCTCACAAATGCAGGACAGGCCAAATGCGGCCGCTAATGATAGTTGGTGTCCACATTCCATTTTGCGATATCCTCTTGGCCGGCCATCTATAAATTTCATGGAGTGGCAGGTCGTAAGCATGATCCTGGGATAACCGGCTGTAGTAATGATGGGTGATCGTAGCATTGGCCAGCCTTGGTTGCCGACAGGATGCGAATATTTTTCTGTCATACAGATCAGCACATTGCATGCAGTTTTCTTGTTGGCTCAGGTAATCACTTGCTGCTGTCGCTCTGCGTTCCTTTGGCAACAAATTATATAAAAAATAAGGTATAGCATTACAACGAATAGATGAGGAAAAAATTAATTTGGTTACATTCAATATTCATGTAGGAGAGTTAGTTATGGCGCTCAAATTAAAAAACATACTTTTTCCAACAGATTTTTCAATTAATGCTCAAAGAGCACTACCATTTGCTGCAAAAATAGCCTCACTTACCGGGTCTACCTTAATTTTATTCCATGCTATCCAGGTTGATCTGGATTTTGCACCAAATTTCAGACAGGACCAGAAGAAGGTCACCAACAAAGCTAGTCAACGATTTGATACACTTATAGCTGACCTCAAAAGGGATGACCAATACAAGGATATTGAGATCTCAAGAGTGTTGGAGTCAGAACAACCCACTGCCGGGATATTAGAAATATCCAGTGAATACAAAGCTGATCTGATTGTAATGGGAACGAAAGGTGCCACCGGAGATCGAAATATAATTTTTGGGAGTGTTGCATCAAGTACAATAAATTCATCGGAGGTTCCGGTACTTGCCGTACCTCCGGACGGAGGCCTTGATGACCTAAAGCACATCACTTTTACTACCGACTACCATGAAGGAGACCTCAATGCTTTGAAGCAGACATTCGACTTGGCAGAGCTGTTTAAATCAAGGGTTGAGGTTATATATGTCGCAAAACAGCGAAGCCTGTTAACGGAAATAAAATTCAGGGGATTCAGGGACCTTGTTAAAGACCGGAGCGACTATAAAAATATCTCTTTTGAGCTCAAGTATGATTCCGATTTCTTTGCAGTCATGGCCGATTACTTTAAAGATAACCCACATTCCCTGCTCGTGATGGTCAGACACAAAAAAGCTTTTTGGGAGAAGCTGGTTGAAAGGAACCGAACTAAAGAAATGGCCTTTTACACCAAAGTACCACTGCTTGTTTTGATTGGAGATTGAAGCTTAGATAAAATGAGATAAACAAAGAGAGCCTACAGCTTATGACCGATCCAATAGAAACCCCGATTAATGTTAATATCTCCGAGCAGCCCTGGTATACTCTTACCTCGGAAAAAGCATGTGAGATAGCCAATACTGCTTCTGAAACCGGTTTGACTGAAGAGGATGTTGAGAAGCGCCTAAGCTTTTTTGGCCCCAATGAAATTGCCGTGGAAGCCGGCTTGACCCGCTGGCAGATCCTCATTCACCAGTTTAAAGATCCGCTGATTTATATTCTTCTTGCAGCGGCTTTTGTGACCTTTGTGCTGCAGGACTATGTCGATTCAGGCGTGATCCTGGCGGTGGTTCTGCTAAATGCAGTGATCGGCTATATCCAGGAAAACAAAGCTCAAAGTGCTATTCGTGCACTTTCCCGATTGTCGGATCCCAAAGCGCAGGTAATTCGCAACGGCCGTGAGATCGAGATACCGAGCCGTGACCTGGTACCCGGCGATATTGTACTGCTCAGCTCGGGCGGACGGGTGGCGGCAGACATGCGCATTATTATGTCAAAGGGGCTGGAGGTAGATGAGTCGGCACTCACCGGAGAATCCGAGGTGATCAACAAACACGTAGATCCCCTGCGAACGCCCAATCTCGTTCCGGCCGACCAGAAAAACATGGCTTTTGCCGGCACTATTGTCACGCAAGGGCGGGCAAAAGCGGTTGCAGTGCGTACTGGCGACTCAACAGAACTGGGGAAAATAGCCTCTACCGTCAAGGAGATTGGCATCACAAAAACCCCGTTGCAGGAGAAGGTCGACAAGCTGGGCAAGCATATCGGCAATCTTATTCTGGGTTTTGCATTGCTGATCGCTGTGATCGGGATCCTGTACAACATGGATCCCACGGAGATCTTTATAACGGTTGTTGCAATGGCAGTATCGGCCATTCCAGAGGGACTGCCGGTCATACTTACCGTAACACTGGCCATAGGTGTGCGCAGGATGGCCAACCGGCAGGCCATCATCCGCTCTCTGCCGGCTGTTGAAACGTTGGGCAGTACCACGGTCATTGGTTCAGACAAAACAGGTACGCTGACCAAAAACCAAATGACTGTCCGCCAGATTTGGGCTGATGATAACCTATTCGAGACGACTGAAGCGGGCTACCAACTCGAAGGAACGATTAGCGAAGGTGGTAATGTGATAACCCCTCCCGCCGAAAGCGGGCTTTTCCAAACTCTCCTGGCGGGAACACTTGCCAATGAGGCTAATGTAACCGCTGTTGAGATGGGTGAACCGCAAGGCGATCCCACTGAAATCGCGCTGCATGTGTCGGCCTACAAAGGGGGCATTCGCCTGTCTGATATCCGGTTGCAGAAAGAGCAGTTGGATTTTCTCCCTTTTGAGCCTGAACGAAAATTTATGGCCACCTTGAACAAAAACGAAAATGGCCAGACCATTTTTATGAAGGGTGCTCCGGAATCAGTTCTGGACCGGTGCAAGTACCAGCTGAAGGATGGTGAACTGGTACCCGTTGATCCAGAAAAAGTGAAGACTGTTTCCAAACAGATGGCAGCCCAGGGGCTGCGGGTGCTGGCGATGGCCTACCGCAGTACGGAATCTGAATACCTCGATGACAGGTCAGTTTTGGAAGAAGAGTTTGTGCTTACAGGTCTTCAAGGGATGGAAGACCCCGTACGACCTGAAGTCATAGAAGCGGTGCAAAGCGCGCAGGAGTCCGGGATCCGGGTAATCATGATAACAGGAGATCATATTGACACGGCTGTAGCAATCGGGCGGCAGCTTGGCCTGGATCCTGAGGAGCACGGAGCATTGGAAGGGAAAGTACTTGAAAGGCTCTCAGATGAAGAGCTCGATCTTCAGCTGATGAAGATCAATATCTTTGCCCGTGTCTCTCCCAAACACAAGTACCGTATTGTTGATCGGCTGAAAGAGTCGGGGCATGTGGTGGCCGTGACCGGGGATGGAGTAAATGATGCGCCTGCGTTGCGGGCTGCTCATCTCGGGGTGGCGATGGGAAAAAGCGGAACCGACGTTGCCCGGGAAGCATCCGACATGGTCCTGTCTGACGACAATTTTGCCACCATAACGGCTGCTATCGAAGAGGGTAGAATTGTTTTTTCAAACATTCGAAAGGTGACCTTTTTCCTGCTTTCCACAGCGGTTGGTGAGCTCATCGTAATATTGATCGCGGTTCTGATGAATTGGCCGCTCCCGTTTATTGCTGTTCAGATCCTTTGGATTAATCTGGTAACCAATGGATTGCAGGATATAGCCCTGGCCTTTGAACCCGGGGAACCGGGCATACTGAAACGCAAACCGCGCCCCCCTAAAGAGGGCATACTGACCGGCCGTTTGATGGAGCGCCTCGGCGGGGTAGGTCTTGTTCTTGCTGCCGGGACACTTGGAATATTTTGGTGGATATACCAGCAAACAGGTGACCTGGATATGGCCCGAACCGCAGCGATGACCCAGATGGTCGTATTCCAGTTTTTCCATGTTCTTAACTGCCGTTCGCTGGACAGGAGTATCTTCCGTATCAATTTTTTCTCAAACAAGTTTTTGTTTGTCAGCCTGGTCGCTGCCCTGACTGCTCATCTGGCTGTACTTCATGTTGGATTTTTGCAAACCATATTCCGCACTATGCCGCTCACCATCGATCAGTGGATGTTGATAGTTGGTATAGGTTTCTTGGTCATTTTAGGCGGTGAACTCGACAAATTCGTCAATCGTTGGCGTAAGAATCACATTGGATAAGGGCACCCAAGAAATCTGTAGTAAGTCATGTTTTCAGCCCTCAGATACTTTAAAAAAGTATTGGGAGGAAAAATTTTTGTTTCTGGCGGGGTACAATGGATCGGCTGTAAATCTTGGAGATCAGCTGGTTATCCAAATAGCCCAAATCCATTCAACATCTAATCAGTATATTACCAAGAACTATCTAAATTCCTATTCCGTTACCAGTCTTCTGGATTTGAGCCGTATGCCTCACTCTTGTCATCTATTGGGGATCTTTTATCATTAGGATTCCCATAGTCCTTTTTAAAAATGTATCATGGACGGTTTTTGGGTGTTCTATTTGTTATTGATATACCAGTAGTTACAAATAGAAAAGGGTTAACTTAGAGAGTTAACCCTTTTCAGATGATCCTTATATATAGTCAAGCCGTTTGAAAATTCAGCTTCTCTGCTTCAAAAGCCTCATCAAGCGGCGTATCCGCCAAATGGTTGGTATAATTGCTGATTGTTTTTAGTGCAATGATCAGATTGATCTCCAGTATATTTTGCTTGCTGTACCCGGCATCGATAAATGCCTGAAGAGCTGTTTCATCGACAAAACCTCTGCTTTGAACAGCTTCTGTGACATATGTAACCAGGGCATTGAGCTTATCATCGGGGACAGGATCACCGCTGCGCACGGCATTTACGATCCCTTCATCAACATTAAGCTGATTCTTCAAAATGGTGGAGTGAATGGCCGAGCAGTAAGGGCATCTGTTTTCAATACTTACGGCCAGGATAGCCAACTGCTGTTCCACAGGCGAAAAGCCTGTTTTGCCGACAATCTCATTCAGGGTTAGATAGCCCTCCAAGACGGCCGGCGCTTCGGCAAATTCGCCCAGCAGGTTGGGGACGAAGCCGAAGTTTTCTTTGGCTATTTTGAGCAGCGGTTGTGCGTTTTCAGGTGCATTATCAACGGTGTAAATTGGAAAATTCATGATAGTATTGGTTTTTTTAGTCAATTGATTATTGGTGCTGGGTGTCGATTCTTTATGCCGTAGCTTCTGCCTGTTTGGGCGGATTGGTGAATTCCTGACTCATCCAGAAAATCAGCGGCAAAGCAAAAGCAAAGTGGCGAAGCAGCGTTACGACCGGGGCCATGGGTGACTGATTTATCCCGGCAACGCCCGCGCCAAGCAGGGGCAGCATAAACAGCCAGACCAGTGCGATGGTCTCCGCCGTTATAAAGATAAGCGGTCGCAGCCAGTGGGGGCCCCACAGGTGAGGCGCCATTGCGGTGTATAGTATGGCCAATACGATTCCATTGGCGTAATGACCAAAGATTCCATAGACAAAACCCAGTCCCGTTTTTTGTCCCAGCAAGCCCGGAATATCCCACCATTGACCCGTAAAGATGAAGCCAACAATATCAAACAAGACTGTTCCAATAATGCCGGCGATAATCGCTTTCTTCCAGTTTAGTTCTTTCATAGTGTGTGTTGGTTTGTTCCAATTTTGATTCTGCTCCAATATGATTGATCCAAACCAGAAGGCGAATAACAGCTATTCCCGTATCCTTACCAATTTTTCCTTTATTGAAACTATTTGGCGACTGTTTAAAAATGGTGTACTGATAAATACCTCTTGAAATATTAAGAAGTAGAAGGATCAATCCTCCTGACCTTCTTCTCCAGAGAGGAATTTCTTAAGAAGTGCATGTCACTCTATAGCAATGTAAAGGGTTTTATAATCTCTCTTGGAGTAGAGGCGTTCATAGAGATTGATTCACGCATGACCTGAGGTACTTAATGAAATATATTTTCCCCGTTTATATCTCAGCACGATTACGATACTGTAAAGGAGATATCCCAGTCTCTTTCTTGAAGAAACGACTGAAATGAGCAGCTTCCTCGAAGCCCAGTTCAAAGGCTATCTCTTTTGCGAACTTATCTGTTTTTTTCAGTTGACGCTTGGCTTCAAGCGTAATCCGGTAGTGAATCATTTCCAGAGGCGTCTTGTGTCCGGCGTCGGCAAACACATTCGACAAGGTTTTCGGCGCTTTGTACAGCATTTCGGCGTAATCCCTCACTTGATGATATTCCCGGAAATGTTTCTCTACCAGAATATTGAACTGCCGGATCAGCTCGGTCTGTTTGTTACCCACTGATTCGGGAAAGAGCTGCTTGCGGGCCAGGCGTGTTCCCTTGATAATTAAACGTTTTAGCAACATGCGAAGCATTTCTCCCTGGATTCGATCTTTCGTTTCTATTTCATCAACAAGTATCTGGCATAACGACTCGAACTTCGGTTTTTGCTCCTCATCAAGCTGTATCACCGGTAACTCTGAGGATCCCCAGAAGAGCAGGCCTTCGCAGGAGACTTCATGGTCGTTCTCGTGGATGCAATAAAATTCCCGATTGAACATCAATAAAAAATAATCTCCGGATAAGCTGGACAAGTCCGGATTTTGAATGGGCGTAAGGCAGATCATCTGATCTTGCTCCATCGGAAGCTCTTCCCCGTCAATATTGAGATGCATCATCTCCCCGCGATTCCAGAGGATTTTGAAGAAGTCCTGTTCTTTAAAACGATGAAGGTCAGCCTCCCGGTCAGCCAATATAATCCGGCTGTCGAGTTCGGTATCTCGGTAGGTTTTTATCATCTGCTACATAGGTCTCATTGATTTTAATTAGATTAACAGATAGCAGTACTCTCAATATTTTTACGATAATTAATACAACTTTTCTTATGAGTAATGAGATATACCTTTATGATAACCTGAAATAATAAATGTAAGAATGTTTGCATAAGCCCCGTCTACGATTATGTAATCCAACGTAATAAAACCGACCATTATAGCAGCCATGGAACAGTTTGACACCATTATTATCGGAACCGGACAAGCAGGCCCATCTCTTGCGGCCCGATGTGCCGAAGAGGGACTAAAAACCGCAGTTATTGAGCGTGATCAATTCGGGGGGACCTGTGTAAACACCGGATGTACGCCTACCAAAGCGTTGGTAGCCAGTGCGCGTGCTGCTTACATGGCCCATCGAATGAGTGATTTTGGAATCGATATAGACGGTTCAATTTCCATAGATATGGAGAAAGTGAAAGCCCGAAAAGATGCGATCGTCAAAGAATCGACGGAAGGAGTCGAGCGTTGGCTTAAGGACACGGAAAATATTAGGGTTTATGAAGGACATGCGCGTTTTGAAGACGAGAATGTTCTTTCTGTTGGCCGAAACAAACTTACGGCCGATAAAATTTTTATCAACGTCGGGGGACGCGCATTCATCCCATCGGGATTTGATGAGGTTAATTACCTCACCAACTCCAGCATTCTTGATTTGGATAAAGTACCGGATCATCTGATCATTGTTGGGGGCGGGTACATTGGCCTGGAATTTGGACAGATGTATCGCCGGTTTGGCAGCAAAATAACGATTATTGAACAGGGCAGGCGCCTGCTTCCCAGAGAGGATGAGGATATTTCAAATGCCATTCAGGAGATATTGGAAAACGAAGGCATAAATTTTCGGTTTGGTGCTGAATGCATAGGCGGATCCAATGAAGACGGGCAGATCGTCGTGGATGTAAATTGTAAAAGTGGTCCTCCCCAGGTAACGGGATCGCACCTGCTGCTGGCGACCGGGCGCCGTCCCAATACCGATGATCTGGGACTTGAGCACACAACGGTCCAAACAGATGATCGCGGTTTTATACAGGTAGATAATCAGCTGCGTACTACTGGAACAGATATCTGGGCACTGGGCGATTGCAATGGCGAAGGAGCGTTTACGCATACGGCCTATAATGATTTTGAAATTGTAGCCGCCAACCTTTTTGATGATAAAGAACGCCGCCTGTCTGACCGCATTATGTGTTATGGGTTGTACATCGACCCCGCTTTGGGCCGCGTGGGCATGACCGAGGCCCGGGCCAAAGAATCTGACAGAAAAGTACTAATAGGCAAGCGACCAATGGATCGCATAGCAAGAGCTAAGGAGAAAGGAGAAACCAGGGGCTTTATGAAAATACTCGTCGATGCCGATACCGAGAACATACTTGGCGCCGCTATCCTGGGCATCGAAGGGGACGAAATCATACACTCTATTATCGATATCATGTATGCCGGTGAATCCTATACCACGATTCGGGATGCGGTCCATATTCACCCGACCGTTTCGGAACTTATCCCCACGATGCTGGAGAATCTGGAGCCTTTGAATTAAAAGATTCGTTTCATTTCAGTCAGTATGATTAATCATGAATGAAGTTTCACCTACTTCTAAAATAACCGGTCCCAATTGTGCGAAAGAGACCAAAGAAATCATGCCGGAGGATTCGTGCCAGTATTTTTGGGAATGTCCCCATTGCGGTGAGGGGCTAAAGGCTAAACAGGGAGACTGCTGTGTGTTCTGTTCCTATGGCAATAATCCATGTCCACCCGTACAGAATAATGGAGGTTGTTGCTAACCCCCTGAAGCCTGTGACCGTATTCTATAAATACCGGTCGCCCCAGGCTGCTGTCACCGAACCCACATATTTTGCATCCTCTTCATTATGTAACAGGTGGCCGGCATCATCGAGCGAAATGAAGCTTTTGGGATGCTTCGCCAGCTTATAGATATGTGCTGCATTATCTATACCCACGGTTTGGTCGACGGGAGAGTGGAAAATGAGTAATGGCTTATCAAGGGTTGAAATAACCTTGTTCATCGCCTGTTCCTTCAAATCATCCAAAAACTGTTTTTTGATGGTAAATACTCTTCCAGCCAGCTTAACCCGGGCTTTTCCCTTTTTCTCAATCTCATCCATCTTATCCATAAGATGATGCGTAACATGTTCAGGATTGCACGGGGCACCAATGGTTGCCACGGCTTCAGCCGATGAAATATGGTGGGCCGCCTGAAGGACCGCCGCTCCTCCCAGCGAGTGGCCGATCAACATTCGGGGGGCGGACCATTCCTGTTCCATATACGCTGCTGCCTTTTGCAGGTCATCGATATTGGATGAAAAATTGGTGTCAGCAAAGTCTCCGTCACTTTCTCCCAGGCCGGTAAAATAAAAACGAAAAACGCCCATCCCGTGCTCTGTTAATGTTTGGCTGATATGCCCGACAGCCCGCAGGTTTTTACTGCAGGTAAAGCAGTGAGCAAATAATACCGTCCCTTTGACAACCCCTTGATCTGGTTCATCAATTCGGGCTGATAATTGGACGCCCTAACTTCCGGGAAATTTAATCTTCCTGCTTCCCATAAATGCTATTTGTGGTATTAATTGTGGTATAAATTTCAGTATCCGGCCAAAAGACCAGCCAGGCAAACGCAAAATAATCCCCAAAAGTAACAGTTTCCAACCGTTGTCCCTTGTAAGGCCTTCTACAGCGTGGCCCGTAATGGTCCATACCGAGTTTGTTTATCTATGATGTATCCCTCCTTAACGAAAAAAGATAATTTTTGGTCTTCGAGAGTGTGTTTGAAAACGCCCGTTGAACCCGACTCTCTGGATTCCCCTATTCGGGCAGCATCCACCGCCGATGTTGCCCCATCAGTATGAATAATTAGCAGCGGGCTGTTACCAATATCATCGTTAATCACTTGTTTCTCATGGGTAATGGAATAGGGATAAGCCTTTCGCTGGTCATTTAAGGTTACACCAATTACTTTTTCCATGGACGGCAGCCGGCCATCATCATTTCCGGCACCGAACAGCGGGGTATTGTTACTACCATCATATCCGGTGTACGGATTATTCCCGTAGTTTCGATTATAACCGGTATTCCGTGAAAGGACCTTGCCATCCGGGTAATTTTCCCGGAATTGTGAAAATGAGATAATCTGACTCGCCACCTGTTTCAATGTAGTCCCTGCGTATTTACCGACAATGGCTTTGCCGGTAAACTGTTGCTACCAGGTCTCCGTTTTGCGATCATACATTACCAAGTCAGAATGGTGCAGAAAACCCGAAACCCCAAATTCAAGAACTTCCCCATCTACCGTTCGTTCAAAAACCAGTGCCGAATAGCAAAGCGGGCAAAACGTTATTAAAAGCGGATCTCCATTGATACGGTCATTTACGATTTCGTGCCATATCATAATCTGAAGTGGATAGGCCCGAACGGTCCCCTTGTATTCAACGGCTAAAATCGGTTCTTTACTGGCAATCCAGGACCGGGCGTCATCCATAGATATAAATTCAGGATCATCAACAGAAGGAATACCATCTTTAGGTGCCCCCCTTTTTAAGTTCAGTGAGATTAATCAGCAATTTTTCTGTACTGCTCTTCCAGCCCGGCAAATTTTGAGACTGTCCATAAGTTGGCAAACTAATTCCAAACAAGAAGATTATTACATAACTTAAATTCCAAAGCTTGCATACAGACATGACTATTATTATCTACCGTTGCGATAGCAAAAAAACTTGAAATAACATGATTAACTGGTTTAAGAGACGTCGCAAGAAGAAAACATCTTACGACACTAATGAAGAATGGGTCGAGGCGCTCAAGCCACCAGTGGATGAACGTGCCGTAGAGTTGTTGCGGGAACAGCTGGTCAGAGGACTAAAACCAGCCCTGCACAAATATGTTGATCATGAACTCGATCAGTTTGTGGAAGATGTTGCCCAGGATGCCCTTTTGAAAGTGCTGGATAACATTGATTCTTTCCGTGGTGACAGCAAACTTCTTACCTGGGCCATGAAAATTGCCGTTCGGGAAGGACTAACGGAACTCCGACTGAAACGCTATGATAATATCTCCATTGAAGATTTGAAATCCAGAGACAGTGACACTGAGATACGCTCAATGAATGTCGCGGATAGCCAGCCTTCTCCCGACCGATCAGCGCACGAAGCACAGCTGATGGAGAAAATGATGACCATTATGGAGGAAGAGCTAACCAAAAAGCAAAAAATGGTCATTCAGGCCGTTGTAATAAATGGCCTGCCCCCGACAGTCGTGGCAAAGCAAATGGGAACCAACCGGAATGCGCTTTATAAAGTGATATATGATGCACGGCTAAAACTTAAAACCCGATTTGAATTGGATGGCATTGATCCTGATGAAATGCTTAATAATATGTAAGAAATATCATGCTGGTCACATCTATAGTTAGAAAAGACAATATTTGGTTATGAAATTAACGCCTGATTTTTTGAAAAAAATGATCCGCATGGTCAAGATGACCAAAACGGAGGAAATTGGCTGTGATGAATGCTATGATAAGCTCCATGAGTTTGCTGAAATGAAACTGGTTGGCAAATCACCGGAAGAGGCCATGCCGTTGGTTAGTGATCATCTTGAACGCTGCGGCAGCTGCAGGGAAGAATATGAGGCTTTGCTGGAAGCGATGAAAGGTTTGGAAAAGACAGCCTGAGCAGTGGAGTTCAATTACTGAGAATGACAAGAGGAAAACATTGGAACATATTATAGAATACGGTCCTTATTACTCAGGTCTGGAATGCTGCCGCGGTAACCGAACAGCCATTTAATGAGCTTGATTTGCCACTCCGACTGATTTTTCACATACCATTGATCCGCCGCACGACGCACTCCCAAACCATAGCTGGGGTAGGGATGGATAGTATCAGCTATATTTCGGAGTGTGACCCCGTTACGCATGGCCAGGGCATATTCACTGATCAGGTCTCCCGCCTGTCTGCCATAGATGGCAGCCCCTAATATTTTACCGGTCCATTTTTTGGCAAATATCTTTATCAGTCCGTCAGTAGCCTCATCGGTCCGTGCCCGGTCTATTTTTTCATAGGGAAACCTGTAGACCTCATATGTTGCTCCCTTGTCTTTAAGCTGCTTTTCAGTTGCTCCTACGTGCGCCAGCTCGGGATCGGTGTAAGTACTCCACGTCAGGTGTTTGGTATCGATTTTCAGGGGCATTTTCAGCAAGGCATTGGTTGTAGCAATTTTTGCCATGTGTTCCGACATATGCGACAACTGGTACCGGCCCGTGACGTCACCTGCGGCATAAATATGGTTATGATTCGTACGGCAGCGGTCGTTAACCGTAATCCCTTTTTGGGTGTATTCGATCCCGGCCTTGTCCAGGGCAAGGCTGTTGTGATTAGCTACTCTGCCGGCAGCAACCAACAGGGCATCCCCCGTCCACACTTGTTCCTCACGTCCGACCTCCGCTGTTAGCTGAACTTCTCCGCTGTCCGATTTGGATACCCTGGTGATAGAAGCGGAAAGTCTGAATGCGATCCCCTCTTTCACCAGGCGACTGTGCAGCATTCCGGCCAGTTCTTCATCATCATTAATGAGGATGCGGGGCTGCATATCAAACACCGTAACATGGGTACCCAGCCGTTGAAATGCCTGTGCCATTTCCATGCCGACCGGTCCCGCCCCGATGATGCCCAGCCTGCGGGGCTGCTCTTCAAGCTCAAAAATCGTTTCATTAGTGAGATATGGCATATCCTCAAGTCCCGGGACGGGCGGAGCCACGGCCTTGCTGCCGGTTGCAATGATGATGTAGCGTGAGGATACCTGTTGATGCTTTTCACCGCTATCAATAGAAATGGTATGGGGATCCACAAAACGCGCTTTGCCGAATGTAACATCAACGCCCATGTTACGGAATATATGCGGATCATCAGCTTCACGGTAAACTTCTTCGCGTTTGGCGCGAACATGGTTCAAAATGGAAGAAAAATCCATCTGCTTTGCGGTCTTGTGACCAAATGTTTCCGCTTCTTTTACTTTTTGGGCGAGGCCCGCGGCATGAAGAAGTGTTTTACTGGGTACGCAGCCGGTCCAGGTACAATCGCCGCCCAGTTTGTTTGCCTCAATTAGCAGCGTTTTGGCCCCAAAATTCACGCCCATACCTGCAGACGTAAGTCCAGCTGCACCGCCGCCAATTACAAGTAAATCATAGTCGTATTTCATCTATCCTTAAATTTTTTCCCGGTTTGAACCTTTCGGAATGTTGAATATAACCCGTACCCCAATAATCCGACAATAAGAAGGTAAACCCAAATGGGCACACCTTCACCAGCGATGATCAAGTAAATATAAGCTGATGACATACAAAGCCCGGTTGACAAAACGGGCAGTAGGAGGGATTTTCTGCGTTTTTTGTTACGCATAATCCATGCCACAGATGCCAGGAAAAATGGTATAGCGCCCACATATATTCCCGCAAAGACATATGGATTGACGCTGTAGCCGGCCGACAGGCTCATCAGCCACTTGTGTATTATTTCTAATTCCATTGAATATTTTACCTTGGCAACATTGTTGCCGTTATGTATTGGATATCTCTGATGAACCGTGAATAAGATTTCTTACTTGCCGTACTTATATCCAAAATAAAAGCCGTTTTGCAAAAGCTGCCATCTCTGACGGACAGAAAAAAATAATTTGTCAAAGTAAGACGACGGCAGGCAATCACATCACTCATAGTGAAATGGAGGTATTGTCACAAACTAAATGAACACAGAAAGAAACAATAATGAATATTTTACATATATATAGATCAGGAAATGATGCGGCGTTATCAAACGTTTCTTTATTTATCGCACTTGACTTGATGACCGCATCCCAACGTCAGCCCATAAATATAGAGAGTATGGGGGGATGAAGACCTGATTTATCTTATGCTGATTATCTGGAATGAGATCAAGAAAATCGGAATCACCTGGGGAGGAAATCGCGTGGGTTTATCAACACAGACCATTAAGAAGATTAAGCGGCATGGCATTTATCGACATTATTGAACCTGAAGATGCAACGGGTGAGCTCAGGGAAATATACGATAAGCTTGAAAAACAGCGGGGAAAACTGGCGCAGGTTCACAAAATCCAGAGCCTGAACCCGCCGACGATAACGGCGCACATGGACCTCTACATGTCGGTTATGTTTAGCCAATCTCCCCTGGACAGAGCGCAGCGGGAGATGATGGCAGTGGTCGTTTCAGCTGCCAATAAGTGCGACTATTGCCAGCAGCATCACGGAGAAGCCCTCAACCACTACTGGAGGGATCGGGGCCGCATCAAGCAGCTTCAAGATGATTACCGCAAACTGGACCTCGACAATGTGAATGCCCGCCTTTGTCAATTGGCACAGGTCCTTACCAGGCACCCTGGTGGGGTGGATAAAGACAGGCACCTGCAACCCCTTAAAAATACCGGCCTCTCCGACCGGGCTATCCTCGATGCCGTTCTGGTTATCAGCTACTTTAACTTTGTGAATCGCATGGTCCTGGGATTGGGAGTTGAAACCAATGAAGAGGAGATGCAGGGATATAAATATTAATATCACAATGGATCTAACAATAAACATTGTCCACTCCCAACCTCTCTTCTCCAAAGATTATCCCGAGAATTCGGGGGGGACGGTCTTGAATATATTATCCTATTGGTATAAAAAGTGCCTCCTTGGAGAGCAGAAGAGCAGGATTGATTTGAGCAAAAAATAATTCATGGATTCGGATACATTTTTTACTGTAGCCTCAATCAACTCATAAAGATGATATGTATAAAGCAATTATAACAGCGATTGTAGTTATTCTGGGAGCAGCGGTAACTCCTGTCATGGCCCAGGATGGGATGGTTAAGTTGAAAAGCAATTATTCTGTCGAAAAGACTATCGACCGACTTGAGAATGTGCTAACGGGAAACGGGCTTACCATCTTCAGGAAAGTCGATCATCAGGAGGGGGCAGCCTCGGCAGGTATGGAGCTGCCGCCAACAAGCGTACTCATTTTTGGAAACCCCAAACTGGGCACACCATTAATGCAATGTGTACCCACGGTCGCCATTGATCTGCCTCAAAAAATCCTGATCTGGAGAGATCAGGACGGGCAGGTCCATGTGGGGTATAATTCACCGGATTACCTGAAAAAGCGACACGCTATAGAAGGATGTGACCAGGAGCTTCAAAAGATAGCTAGGGCTCTCAAAAAAAATGTCCAAACTGCGGCGGGAATCAACTGATAATATTTAGTTACGCCCATAAAACACCGAATTATTATGGCTCTTTCAGAAAAACAAAGTCGGCTTTGCGAAGAGAACGAAACGGATTTTTCAAATTTAAGTGCTCTCTTCCTGAACTGTACGCTCAAACCAAATCCCAACGAGTCACATACCGAGACGCTGATCGAGGTATCGCAATCCATTTTTGAAAAGAATCAGGTCTCTACCGAAGTTATCCGTCCCGTGGACTGCAACATCGCTCCGGGCGTATATCCCGACATGACCGAACACGGCTTCGAGGAAGATGACTGGCCGGAGATCCAGCAAAAGGTCATGGATGCCAATATTTTAATTATTGGCTCTCCGATCTGGCTGGGTGAAAAATCTTCGGTCGCCACCAAGGTTATTGAGCGGCTGTATGGTTATTCCGGGAATCTCAATGAGAAGGGGCAATACGCCTATTACGGACGCGTCGGTGGATGCCTGATTACCGGCAACGAAGACGGCATCAAACACTGTTCGATGAGCATCCTCTACGGCCTGCAGCATCTGGGTTATGTTATTCCTCCCCAGGCTGATGCCGGATGGATCGGCGAAGCCGGTCCCGGCCCCAGTTACGGGGACGAAGGCGAAGACGGACCGGTTGGATTTGATAATGAATTCACCCAGCGCAATACCACCTTTATGACCTGGAACCTGATGCATATGGCCCGGATGCTCGATCAGTCCGGCGGGATACCAGCTCACGGGAACCAGCGGTCGGAGTGGGAGGCAGGCTGCCGGTTTGACCATCCCAACCCCGAGCATCGGTAGCATCTGGCAGTTAGAAAGTCAATAATCATTAGAAGGCAGGTTTTGTATGGATGATCACGTTACTTTGAGTTTTCCCAAAATGTTGGATGAGATTATTGAGGGATTAGAAAAGGATCAAAAAGAGTTGCCGAGCAAATACTTTTACGACCAACGGGGATCCCAGCTGTTTGAAGAAATCACCGAGCTCGAGGAGTATTATCCCACGCGGACTGAAATGCGTATTATGCAGGACAATATGCCTTATATTATACGAACCGTCGGCAGTGATATCATATTGGCGGAGCTGGGAAGCGGCAGCAGTAAGAAAACCCGTCTGCTGCTGGACCATTTTCCGAGCATCACTTCCTATATCCCGATAGAGATATCTGAGCAATATTTGGCAAAAGTCGTTCAGAAACTAAATCAGGAATACCCGGATTTACAAATAGAACCGCTCTGTACTGATTATTCTATGCCCTTTCAGCTTCCTGCCATCGCACAACCCTATAGCAAAATTGTTTTCTTTTACCCGGGTTCTACTATTGGCAATTTTCAGCCATCTCAGGCCAAAGCATTTTTAAACAACCTTTCCACACAGCTGGACCCCGGAGATGGTATGCTTGTCGGGGTTGACCTGAAAAAGAATATCAGTGTATTGGAAACGGCTTATAATGACAGGCAGGGAGTGACGGCATCATTCAACAAAAATATACTCCGGCACATCAACCGTAAACTGGATGCCAATTTTAATCTAAACAATTTTCGCCACGAGGCCTTCTACAATAGAGATGAAGGGCGCATAGAAATGCATTTGGTTTCCAGAACGGATCAGACCGTAACCATTGAAAAGGAGGTGTTCCATTTTAAACAGGGCGAATCCATTCACACCGAAAATTCCTATAAATACAGTCTGGCAGATTTTGAAACCCTGGTGAGCGAATGGTTTTCTGTAGAAAAAGTATGGACCGACTCCGACCACTACTTTTCGCTTCAATATCTGCAGAAAATATAATTCATATCGATTTAACAGCAGATGCCATCCACATAATCAATTATCTGGTAACTACTCATGAAAACCTTATCTACGAAAGAACTTATTTCTAAGCTTGAAGAATCTAATGCTCTCCTGATCGATGTTCGCCCCATTGCAGCTTACAATGGATGGACGCTTCAAAACGAGCAGCGTGGCGGGCATATCCCCGGTGCAAAAAGTATCCCCCTGCCGTGGACCCAGTATATGGACTGGATCGAGGTGCTGGAAGAGAAAAATATCAGCAGAGAACAGCCGGTTGTTGTATATGGATACGACAATGATGATGGTTGGCAGATGGACCAAAAATTAGATGAGCTTGGTTTTCAACAGGTTATGATATATAATGATTTTATGGAGGAATGGACCGCCAATGCGGATCTGCCGTTGGATCAATTACCCCGCTACAGGCACCTGGTGTATCCGGAGTGGATAAAGCAGTTAATTGACGGTCAGCAACCACCTCATTACAATAATAATGACTACGTTGTGTGTCACTCCCATTACGATCATATCGAAGATTATCACAGGGGACATATTCCGGGAGCTATTCCCTTAGACACCAACAGCCTGGAATCGACCGAAACCTGGAACCGCCGTACTCCTGAGGAACTTCGGGCAACCCTGGAAAATCTGGGTATTCGCCACGATACGACGGTCGTGATTTATGGGCGTTTTTCCGCTCCCGTGTATGATGAAGAAAAGTTTCCCGGCAAAAGCGCCGGACATCTTGGCGCCCTGCGGTGTGCAGCTATTATGCTGTATGCGGGCGTGGAGGATATCAGGATACTAAACGGCGGTATCACAAGCTGGGAGGCAGAAGGATACGAGCTTTCAACGGAACAGCATGAGCCCACTCCTGTTGATGGTTTTGGCACAGCTGTTCCCGCCCGTCCCGAGTATATGATTGATACGCCGGAAGCCAAACAACTGCTGAAGTCAAATGAAGGAGAGCTGGTCAGTATTAGAAGCTGGGAGGAGTTTATCGGCAACCGCAGCGGTTATCATTATATTGAAAAGAAGGGACGAATTCCTGGTGCGACTTTTGGCAACTGCGGAAGCGACGCCTATCACATGGAAAATTATCGCAACTTTGACCATACCATGCGGGAATACCGGGAAATAGCATCGGCCTGGAAAGAAGGCGGTATAACGCCCGACAAACATGTCGCTTTTTATTGCGGGACCGGCTGGCGCGGAAGCGAAGCCTTTATAAACGCCTGGTTAATGGAATGGCCTAAGATCTCGGTCTACGACGGGGGTTGGTTTGAATGGTGCAACGACCCGGAAAATCCTATCGAGAGTGGAAGGCCTGATCATTTGGCAATAAAAGGGGGGGTAAATAAAAAAAGGATAAAGGAGCACTCCTTTATCCCTTCCAGTTTAGAACTACGTTGTTCAGGCCCCAACAGCTTCGGTCGATTTTTTAATAGCATTACCTTTAAAGGCATAGAGCAGCGACACGGCTATAATAAGTACCTGAAACTCCATTCCTCGTCCACCGTTGTTGCCCATATTTATAGAATTCCAGCCAAATTGGGCATGCACCATCGCGATGGCACCGACCATAATCACCGTGAAAATAAGGCCGGATAGTCGTGTTGCCCAGTCCGGGCCAACTCCACCCCACAGCATTAGCAGCGCGCCACCTATTTCAGCAACTCCAAGCAGTAATACCATTATAAATGGCATGCCCATCATCGCTGACACATCTCCTGCCATAGCTACTTTGGGAAACCCATGATAAATAAAGATTGCTGCTAACGATAATCGTGGCAACCAGTGTGCTATTCCCGAAAGTTTATTTAATTGATCCATATGTAGGTCCTGATCTTTAATAGTTATGAGTTACACCTATTGATGCTGACAAATCAACCTATCTTACGTTTAAAGCAATGCGGTCTGATAATAGATAACATAAGCTCCGGCTACCATTAGTAATCCACCGGTAATGCGTTCCATATGCGGAAGAATCTTATGCAGATATTTCTTAAGCCAATTTTTAGCAAAGGTGGAAAGCAAAATGGTTCCGATCATCATCCCGCTGATGCCCACAAAATAGGCTCCAATATACGAAGCGCCCAGCCAGAGGGTTGGGGCAGCCATGGCCTGTGTGGCAACCACCAGGAATAAGGGAAACAAGCAACCCAAGGCCCCAATGGCATAGGCCATTCCAAATACAAGTGCTTCGGCTGCTTCTGTTTGATGAGTGGGATTATTCATGTTGATGGAGAACGAGAGATCTTTTCCTGCTACCATAAAAAGCCCCATCCCAATCAATACAGCACCCATCCCCATGGCAATCCATTTCATGTATGCCTTGAGTACCTGCGCGGCTGCGATAATAAATCCACCGGCCAGGGCATATACCATCAGAATTCCCAGTATACTTAAAAATGCCAGCTTTAATCCTCGGTACAGGCGCCTTCCTATCGCAGGATCATCCTGCGAGTTACGCGAGATGAAAGCAACAATGTATCCGGGCAATAGTGCCACGGCACAGGGAGCCAAGAAGGCAAAAACCCCTTGTATAAAGGAAAAATAGACAAACTCCATACTTACTGACCCACTAACCGGTCAAAAAGCTTCCGGTATTCTTTTTCACTGAGAGCGGTCTTATTTTTCTGGAAAGCAATTTTGCCATCACGGTTGATGCCTACTGTTGTAGCCTGGCTTTCGACCCCAAAGTCTACCATAATCTGTGGATGTCCCCAGGTAGTGGGAAATGTAAAGCCTTTTTCCCTGGCCAATCTGGTCATAACCTCTCTGGTGTCGGTGGGATCTATCCCTATGGCTACAAAATCCAGTTCATCTTTATAATCGGGATACACCTCGGAAAGCACCGGCCAGTTTTTAGCACAAACAGGACACCAGGAAGCGGTAAAATAGACGACCATCGGTTTGTTTTCGCTCATCGTTGTTTGCAGGCTAACCGTATCGCCCTGGAGGGTTTCAACCTCGAAATTTGGCGCTTTTCTAAGCTCATCCGACCTGCTGATGGCCGTATTTTCTGTTGTAGGTTCTGAATCTTCGGCAGAGCAGGCTCCCAAAAAAAGTAACACCATAAGAAGAGCGGCAATACTAATGTCATTCCTTGTCATATTATTTCTTGGCCTAAAAATTTTAACGGTTATTTCATTCATTAGAGTAGGCACCGGGCGAAGATCTTACGAGAAAATCACAGGCTATTTTTGATTGAAGAGTTATCAGCCCAATGCAGAAGCTTCATCATGGCTTGAATGCGGAGAATCTCAATTTAAAGTCATTAATATTGAATCACGGCTGAATCTGTGCTTCTGAGTGGGTTGAAAAACAGGGAGACTTGTATGATGCCCTGGAACCAACTTTATTTTTTTTGGGAGAACAATATTCCCTGAACATTGTATATGTGTATTGAGGATGACTCACAAAAACATCTCATAAAGAATGCTGTTCCGGATTTCCTTGCCTATGGGTTTACCTGAGTTTCAACGGTTCAAAGATTCAGTTAAGGAAGTGGAGCCCGGATTTTAACTGACAGTTATGCCCGCTTTGCGGTAAATTTCATATGGCCAGTTTTACAATTTATATGTCCCGAAATAAGTATGTATTGCACTCGTGGTTTCTGTGTTTTTTTATTGCCTCCCTCGTCAATTTCCTGGCCCTGGGGGGATGCTCTACGAATGGGAAAAAGAAGGGCCACGATTCTAATCATGGTACCATTGAGAAGGATGATACTTATGGAAGGGCCATGGCAATGGGGCAAATCGACAACAGGGAAATTAACGAAGCCTCTGGCCTGGTGGTTAATCCAGAACATCCCTTTTCTCTATGGACCCATAATGACAGCGGGGATGAAGCACGGATATTTTTAATCCGGAAAAACGGGCACTTCCGGGCAGAGTACCAATTGGAGGGCGCTACAAACCGTGACTGGGAAGATATCGCGGTCGGACCAGGTCCCCAGCCGGACACCAACTATTTATACATCGGCGATATTGGCGACAACTATACCTTCTATTCCAGCTACGTCATTTATCGCCTGGAACAGCCGGAGGTCGCTGCCGGCACGGAAGACGGTCAACCTAGGAAAACCGTGACCGGTATTGATCAACTTCGTTTTGTCTACCCGGATGGAAGTCACGATGCTGAAACGCTGTTTATCGATCCCTCGACCCGGGACCTGTATATCGTTACCAGGCAGGAGACACATGACAGGGTGTACCGTTATCCTTATCCGCAATCCACTGCCAAGACTGATACCGTCGAATTTGTTTGCAAACTCCCCTTTAGCCAGTTCGCAGGCGGAGAATTGTCGGCCGACGGACAGACCCTTTTGTTGAAAACCCTCCCAAGGATTTTCATATGGCATCGTATGCCCGGCCAGTCGATTTCAGACATGCTTTCTGCCCCCCCCGGCGAACTTTCCTATGGCACAGGACCGCAGGAAGAGGCTATTGCAATCGGTCCGAGGGGAAACGGCTATTACACGCTGAGCGAATCCAAAGGCGAACCTGTGACGCTCTATTATCACCCGGCCAAAAATAAGAATAAGTGATAGCAGGGTTCACGCTCTTCTTTTCAAAAGTTCTGCTGGTCTGGATCCTTAAGCAAACAGATAATAAGAGACGAGAGCATGCTGTTTTACGGATGCTGGTAGAGTCGGGCTGATATCCTGCGCCTGTGGTGGCAGAGCATCCAGCCGCAGCAGGAATCTATCGTTTCCAGTTCACAAGGTAACCGGTAATGGAGAGTACAGGGATAGACAGCCCGGCAAGCAGGTATAGAATACGGATGGCTAGGCCCCCGAACTCCCCGGCGTGGAGGGGTTTCATGAGGGCGGCCAGCTGTGTCGTTGTCGGCTGATTTCGCATGAAATAGCGTTTCTCCAGGCTTCCCCGTTTCGGATGTACAGTTAGCCGGTTGGCGTAATGGTCGAAAAGAAAGAAATCATCTTGCATGCTTCCATAGACTGTTATCACCGAGGCAGGGGCTACAGGCAATTTGATGTAGGATGGAGTAAAGCCAGGATGGCTATCCGTTACATTAGCAAGAACAGTGGCGAGGGAAGCATGAATGGCGGGCGGATTGGGCTGCTCCTGCTGACCGGTTATTCGGAAACCGTTGGCAACGACCAGGTAGCAGAGGTATAGGCCGGTAATGGCGATCAACAGGTTGAATATGAGGGACCAGGTGCCCACCAGGTTATGCCAGAAGGCATACTTTTTTCGTCTCCTGCGTTTGTTAGTTGTCCATTGGAAGCTAAGCATCTTCAACAGTTTGTTGCGGTAGAGGTACAGGCCGGTCAGCAGGGAAAGCAGGAACAGCATACCGAGGATGGCGACGATAATGCGTCCGCTGAGCCCGGCCATCAGCGAATAATGCAGCTTCAGGGCGATCATGGTGACACTGCTGCGCTCGGAAAGTTCAGAAAGAATTTTTCCCGTCGCAGGGTGCGTATACACATGAATTTTCTTTCCCGGCCGTCGCAGGTCGAACAACAGCGGACGCGAGGCCTGTGCTGGCTTTAGATGAATGCGAATATTCCAGTGGGGATAGGCTTCACGGATCGTAGCCAGGGCCTTGTCGTAAGCAACCCCCGATTCCGTTTCGTGCGTACTTTCCAGTTCGGGTTCGTAAAAGGCGTGGTCAATGTTGTGCTGAAACAGCAGGATGCTTCCGGTCAGGCTCAGCAAAAGAAGACCCAGGCCGGCCATAATTCCGGCCCAGGTATGAAGAGCGAATATGTTGTTGGAATACTTTTTTATCATTTGCAGACAGCATTCCTACAGGTTGACGGAAAGGGTCAGCGTATAGTTGATTCCGTTGCCTTTTACGTAGGTGTCGTCACGCCCGTACCACTGGGAGATCACCGTATAGTAGTCGCGGTTGAGCAGGTTCTCGATTCCCAGCTTGAGGGTGGTGTTCCGGCTTATTTCATAAGACGAGTACAGATTCGCCAGAAAGTGCCCGTCTACCGGAGCCAGGCCGTAACCGTAGCTGCCATCCTCTGTCGGTTCAAAGTGCTTGCGTGATCCCATGATGCGACCCTGCAGGGACGCACTGAAGCGGGAGAGCGGATTGTAATCGAGGTAGAAGGTTGCTTTGGGCGGGGCAATACGGTTGGTGGGCAGAAACTGCTCGTAGGTGCCGTCGCTGTCATTATCAATTTTACCCTCAACGTAGGCATAGGAAGCGCCGGCCCGGATAGCGTTGGAAATATTCATATCTGCAGCCAGTTCGAAGCCATATACGCGTTCCGGGGCCCGTACAATCTGGTAAACCCCATCTACTTCCTTGTAGCTGGATCCCAGACTGGAGCTACTCAGGAAGAGGGATCCTTTCAGGAAGAGCGGGCTTAGATTACTGTTGAATCCAACTTCATAGTTATTCACTATGACGGCCTCCGACTGTACATTGGATACCGTATTTTCAGTAGCCCCGCGGAGGATGCGGCCCAGATCGGAAATAGAAAAGCTCTGGGAGTAGCTTACAAACGGTTTAAAGGATTCGTAGCGCCTATAGCGTAGTCCGCTGTTGAAAACCAGGGCATCATAATTGATATCTCCGCCTTTTACATCCACTCCGCCACTGGAACCGTCGCCCGTCCGCAGGGTTGTATAATCCGGAACAGTAATACCGATACCTTCCAGCCGGGCTCCTCCCTTCGCTACAATATGATCATAGAGATTGAAGGTAAGCTGTGCAAAACCGGCAGTATTCCACATATCCATTTCGGGGGCCCAGACACGTCCATCTACCAGTTTTTGAGCCGTAATATCATTCAGCAGATCCATTCCGTAAATCAGGTGTCCACTAACAGCAGGATTAAATTGGAATGGCGTTTCAAGGTTAATGCGTGCCCCCTTTTTGGTAGAAGTTATGGTGGATTGTCCGCCTTCGTAGAAGTAGCCGGAGTAACCGTATATCGTCTGGAAGTCCTGGTAATACAGTTTCGCATCCAGGTTGGTGCTGCCGACAATATCCTGGCTGATGAAACTCAGGTAGCCGTTGTAATTGTAGCGGGTTCCCTGGGGTACTCCCAGGTCGTCGCCCAAAACGCCGATGGCGGGTTCCGATCCATAGTGCCCGGCCTGCAATTTATATTTTGTCTTTTGTCGGCTGCTGTAAAAGTTGAACATTGCCTCGATACGGTTGTCGGGGTTGAGCTCATATCCAACTTTTCCAAAGGTGTTCACAATATCGGTCTCACCAAGTCCGTAGCGCGGGGAAAGGACTTCTCCGTTGGCGTCTTTCTTAACGCCGGTTTGTTCATACCGTCCTTGTACCACGTAGCTCAGCTCATTTATTTTTCCGGAGAACTGCTGGGCCACCTGTCCCCCCATCGTATTTCCCGGTTCCACCAGCAAGCCGGTATTACTCAGTGTTGTCTGGCTGCGCAGGGGATCATTTTCAGTGGGCATCAGGGTTATATAGTTTATGAATCCGCCTTCAGCATTACTGCCGTAAAGGGAGGTGGCCCCCTTAATTACCTCGATCCGCTGCAGCACACCGGGATCAATGGTGCGTACATCACGTCCGCCGCTGCGAAGGGGGGTAGACTGGGGGATACCGTCTACCATGACCACCATGTTGCGGCCCCTGAGGGTTTGTCCGGTATTGCTGGTGGTATTGGTACCCGGGCCTAGGCCGGGCACTGTATTAGCCAGCATATCCTGTACATTGCTGTTCATAGTTTCCTGGCGGCTCAGCTGCTGGTTGTCGACCACGGTCACCGAAGTGGTGACCTCATCAAGATTCTCAGTACGTCGGCTGGCCGAGACCGTGACTTCATTCATGTTGCTGACCGATTTATTAAGTCTGAAGTCGATGACCAGCTGTTCACCAGCCGAGATCGTGATGGATTTTTTTTCACTTTGATAGCCAACCGCCGTGGCAGCCAGCGTATAGCTGCCCGGCTTGATATTTGTAATTTGGTATGTCCCGTTAATGGTAGTGGAGCCCCCTTTTATGGTTCCTTCGAGTGCTACATTGATATAGGAGAGTGGCTCCTTGGATTCGGCATTGGTTACTGTGCCCCGGATGCTGGCGGCTTGCTGGGCGAATGCAGATCCAGAGCAAGCGAGTAGAAGAAGGGTGATCAGGTGCAGGCGTTTCATTTGACAGGAGTTGTTATTTAGATTTAGTATAAGTAGCTGTAATTCCGCCAAAGTATAACAGTCTTTTAAAAAAGGGGCAAAGTTTATTTATACTAAGTCTAAATATAGTTTAGTTACAGGCTTGGAAGCGCTGGGCTGAGATGGCTGAATCTGTGACGATGGCAATAGAATTGGCAGGTGGAATCCTGCTCTTATTGGAATATCAGTCAACATACACAGCTTTTGATGCTGATAGGATTTGTGCTTTCCAATGCAGTTTTCGTTCAGCTGCCTGAAATAGAAGAGGGGGGATTCAGGCGGATACTCTTTCCGGGAATTCAATAGGTTGTGGCTGGTCCGAAGATATGCTGCAGGCATCGTTGCTCGCGGATCGCTAGATCATGTACCCTCTTGACCAGGTGCAGGATGTATTTTCTGGTTCTGGTCAGACCGCTATTGGCAGAGGACGGGCTGCTGAGTCTCTATGGGTTTTGCATCGTTTGAGAGTTCTTCATTAACCGGAAGTGAAAACCGGAGAACGGTCTCACCTTCCTCGGTGCTCTCGAGGCTGATATCCCGCTCATGAAGATGAAGGGCCCGTTTGCAATAGGAAAGTCCCAGCTCAAGCGAGGAATCACTGCTGCCTGTATCGCCGGCCGTGTCCGTATTCTCAATGATTGCGTTAAGCTGTTTTTTTGAAGTACCCTTCAGATTACTCCTGATGGTAATCCCGGCGGTCCTTCCTGTCCGGGTCGCCTGTATTTTTATTACACTGCCCGATGGAGAATACTCTGCCACTTCCGACAGAAGGTTCTCCAGCGTGCGAAAGAGCAGGAAGGGATCACCCTTTACCTGAAGCTCTTCGGCTATGCTGATCTCCACGTGCTGCTTGTTTGTTTTAAGAATCGGTTCCAAATACTGCTGTATGCCTTCGACCAGGGCTGACAGCTGGATGACCTGGAACACCGGTTTCAGCTCTGCCTGTTTCATACGCTCAATATCCAGAATATTGCTCATAACCGAGCGCATAACAAGCCCCGACTTTTTCAACCGGTAATTTTCAGACATGCCAATGATCACATCCAGCGGCTTCTTGAGATCATGCGCAATAAGTTTCATCACGCTTCTTTTAAAAATTTTCATCTCGTTCAGCTCTTCTTCCTGCTGTTTCAGCAATGCTGCCTGCTTGCTGATGATCTGATCCTTTTTTTGCTGTCGTTTCCTGCTGAAGGCCCAGAGGCTGATGATCGCCAGTAGCATAAGCCCGCCCAGCAGGTATACCCAGCCTGGGATAACCGTTGAATTGGAAGGGACCTGCTGAAAGCCTTGGACGGCTCCCATGCTGATTGCGGGATGGCACAGTACATACAGCATTAGCAGTACAAGAGCAGATATAGTTCTGTTGTTTTGTTGTTCCCTAACTATTGGATTCATGAAACACCTCAACTTTTTAACAATGCCTGTAATATATTTTGGTGGAAGGTGTATGGTTATACACCAGAATTGACATTTTTATATTGGCTTGGATTGCTGCCAAAACGCTCCTTGAATATTCTGCTAAAGTGGGCCGCGGTATTGTAACCGACACTGTCGGCCACCTCAGCCACCGTCAATTTGCTATTCTCTTCCAGCATCCTGCGTGCCTTCCGGAGTTTGACCTCCCGTACAAATTCAGCCGGCGTATAACCAGTGTACGATTTCAGGTCGCGATAGAGTTGCCGACGGCTTGTGTTTACGCTTTGACTTAATTTCTCAATGGTAATCGTCTCATTGTGAATATGATTTTCTATATACTGAATTAAACGCTTGATGAAACTCTGTTCTTCCGATTCGTGCGACTGTTTGTCCGTTTCCCGTAAATATTTATCTCGTTCAAATTTTTGTCGCAGCAGGTTTTGTACCCTTGCTTTCAGTTCTGACTCGCTGAACGGTTTTACCAGATAATCACTGATTCCAATATTAAAACCATGAACCCGCGACTTCTCTTCTGCCATGGAGGATACTAAAATGATCGGAGTCAGGCGGTATTTGGCTTTGGAGCGAATTTTCTTAACCAGTTCAAAACCGTCTACTTTCGGCATGATGATATCCGATATGATCAGGTCCGGATCCGTGATAGCAAGTTTTTTAAGTGCTTCAGCCCCATTTTTGGCAACTTCCAGCCGTACTCTCTCTTCCTGAAGGATTGAAGATACAAATCGACGCAGGATCGGATCATCTTCCACAATTAAAATCGAGGTATCGTCTCCGTCCGGGTTAAAACCCACCGGCGACAAAGGGGCCCCCACGACCGTTGCAGGGTCGGGATAGGGCCCCCAGTCATCCAGTGCGCTCTCTCTTATCTTCGCATTCGTAATACTTTCAGCGTCCTTGGGAAACGTCAGTAAAATGGTGGTACCCTCCTGATCATTTCCGGTAACCGTCATTTCTCCTTCGTGAGCGTCGACCAGCTGGCGTACAATGGAGAGGCGGACACCAAAAGAACGATTCTTTCCAGGGTGGATATGCGCATCAGCATCCAGTTCGTCAAAGGTGTCGGGCCGCGAAATAGGGTCCCCCCCATGGGATATGGTAAGCTGCAAATTTTCTTCAGTCTCTGCCAGTGCGAGCTGTATTCGGTCCCCTTCGGGGGTTAACTGAAGCGCATTGGTAATGAGGATGATAAGGATTTCTTTCAGCTTCGAGGGATCCATTGTCTGGACAACCTCATAATCGGGAAGATCGGTTACCAGTTCAATGCCACGCTGTTCGACCTTGTTTGCAAAAAAAGCAGTATAAACCTGTAACAGGGTACGAACTTCAATTTCTGTGACTTCAAGCTCATCATCAGTCTCATTCAATCGGGCAACATCCTGCAGTTGATCCGCCAGTCGATTCAGATGGCTTAGCTTCTCAATAAGTTCGGACAGTGGTTGGGCGCTTTCCTGATCCCTGGAGAGGTTTTGCTTCAATTTTTTCAGCGGATGATTCAGGAGAGCCAGGGTATTGCGAAACTCTTGCGATACATCGCTGAGCAGCTCATTTTTAAGCCGCACGGATTCCCGCGTTCGGGGCAGGTGTTCCCGATCATTCCTTAAGCTTGTTTTATTGTTTTTGTCACCCATTTTTTGCCCGCTCAGCGGTTTATTTATATACACCACGTACTATTGCTGTGATGGAGTATATCTGATATTTAATATCAATTGCAACATTTGTCACAATAGTGATAGGTATTAGGCACATCTGTTTAGGTGGAATCAAATTAGGTTAACCATCGAAAATTTCACACGAGGAGATATTGCTATTCGGGAGATGATTTTCCCTCTATTGTTGTGAAGGTTAAGTAGAGAAACAATAATTCCTGAAACAAACGACCATTCAGGCCGAAAGGCTTCATATGAAGCATACTTATTTTTATCCTTTTAGCATAATACTGTTGATGTCGATGGTAGTGGCTATTACCAACTGTTCTACAGAGAGAGCAATCATGAAATATGGCGTTCATTACGGAAAGGTTGAACTCGGTGATATCGAAGGCTATGACCTGGTCATTCTTGAACCGGAGCAGTATAGCAGGCAGCAGATTGCAACCCTGTCGCAGTCGGCGACGGATATCATCGGTTATATCAGCATGAGTGAGGTGAACCCACATCGCTGGTATTATCCCCTGTTTAGAAAGGCTGGCTTCCTGGGAAAAAATGAAAACTGGAACAGTTACTATATCGACCTGAAAGATTCGACCGTTCGATCGGTTTTGCTCGACCAGGTTGCTTCTGAAATCATGGAAATGGGCTTCGACGGTTTGTTCCTGGATACCGTGGACGGGGTCGCCCCCCATACCGACCGGGGGCACCTGCAGGATGAGATGGTGGAGTTGATCCGGGAGCTCGACCGACGGTTCCCGGAGGCTTACATCATCCAGAACCGGGGAATATTCCTGCTGCCGCAATCCTCCGCCCATATTGACGCGGTGATGGTAGAGGATGTCACAACGCGATATGATTTTACATCGGGACAGTATTCGATACGTTCTGAAACAAGCTATGCAGAACATGTTCGTTGGATTCACTCATTTGCGGATACGCTGAAAAAGCCGGTCTTGCTGCTGGACTATGCGGTCGAGGAAGAGATGAAAAAACAGGCAACAAAACGGCTGGATACGCTCGGTCAGCCTTACTTTATCAGTAATATTCAACTTGATACGCTTCCGGGAAGAGTGGGAAAGTAGGGTTGAAGAGGGTCTGTTGCGAGAGGCTTATCCTTCCCGCAGAATGGCCTGGATAGATGTTTCACAAAGGATAAATCATAAAAGAACAGTTGTACTTTGAGCGATAGATTACATGTGTTGTTACAAACCCAGGGAGCTTACCCCTTTGTCAAAGGAGGAGGGGTGTCGACCTGGGCTGAAATGCTGTGTAACGGCCTAGCCGGGGAAATTGATTTTCATATTTACAGCGTGGTGGGAAGTCCGCATCTGGATCTTCAGTATGAGCTGCCCGGGAATATCACCGACATCACCAAGGTACCACTGTGGGGAGCTGAACTCCCCATGGCCTATTATGAACCCGACCGTTCTTTTTCGTCGATGGTTCTGGAGCAGGAGCTGACAACAGAGGGAGTAATCGAGAATATTTTTTTCCCCCTTTTCGAAGAGTTTCTGACCTGCCTGTTTCATCCTGTCGAAAGCAGTCCCCGCGATATAGGCCTGCTTTTCTACCGAATGTG
Organism: Fodinibius sediminis; assembly: GCF_900182555.1. Classification (GTDB taxonomy): domain Bacteria; phylum Bacteroidota; class Rhodothermia; order Balneolales; family Balneolaceae; genus Fodinibius; species Fodinibius sediminis. The sequence continues at coordinate 191,973 of NZ_FXTH01000006.1, forward strand.
GAAATTCTTCCAGGAGTTCAGCTACAAGAAAGCCCTTCAGAACGAACGGATATGGAGTTGTTTTGATCGAAAAGTAAAGGAGTACTACCGTTCGAATGATCTTAATCGCCAGATTGAATCGTTCAATCTACTGGAACAGACCTTTGGCTTGCGTTGGCTCTATCACTTTTTGATGCCCCTGGATGTGCCCGTGCCGAAAGTGGATGTGTCGCATGCTGCTTCATCGGGACTGCCGGCTCTGCCATCTATTATCGGCAAGTTAGAATACGGAACGCCCTATATTGTAACTGATCACGGCGTATGGATTCGTGAACGGATCAAGAATCTGAACGAGGATAAAGAGCTGGGGTTTCATTCCAAGAGGCTTCTGACCAATCTCTCCATCATTATCTGTAAAACAGCTTACTATTATGCTGACCTTGTGACCCCGGTGACCAGCATTCACAGAAGCTGGGAGGAGGAATTTTCGGCGGAAGCTGAACAGATCAAACCGGTTGTCAATGGGGTGGATATTGATAAATTCCGGCCCTGCAGCGTGCCGGCAGAGGAACAATACGTGCGACCAACCGTGGTGGGGCTGGCAAACTTATTTCCGCTTAAGGATATCAAGACAATGATCCGTACATGCAAAGCCGTCCGAAAAGAGATTCCGGAGGTCCAATTCCTGCTTTACGGGGACACGACCGTGGATGAATCCTATGCCGCGGATTGCAGGCGGCTGGTCGAGCAATTGGGCCTTGAGAATCATTTCTTTATCAAGGGCTTCCATGATAATCCGGTGGAGGTCTACAACAAGGCGGACCTATCCATACTGACCTCCATATCGGAAGGAGCGCCTTACACGGTTTTGGAGTCCATGAGTTGTGCCTGTCCGGTAGTGGCCACAGATGTAGGCGGAGTTCGGGAAGTGCTCGAAGATTGTGGAATCATACCGGAGCCGAGATCGGTGGAGGGGCTTGCCGAAGGGGTTGTCAAACTTTTGAGAGACGATGAATTACGCGAGTTGCTCGGCAAGAAGAGTCGAAAAAAAGTCATAGAGCAGTTTGGTTCCGCTGGCACCATATCAAAGTACCTCGAAAACTACCACAGTGTTCGGCGGATGGAAGGAATCCCCGACGACCGGCAGAAGATGAATATGTTAAGCTATGCATAGGCTGTGAGAGGTATAACGACCCGAAAAATAGACAGCGCATTCATCAAGGAACTGAGCGGCAGGGTACGTCGGCATCTGCCCAACCCCACCTCGAAATATGCCGTGGCAATCCAGCTGGAACTGATGGGAATCACGGATCGGAAATTACGGGAAAGGATGGACAGCGCTACGCTGTTTGGCATAGCCGGGCGAGTGTATGAGCAGATTCAGGAGGATATCGCCGGGGAAAAGGAAGCGAAGCAGCACCAGCATTCGTTTAACCTGTCGGCGGCACAGATATGGGAGCGGGTGGGGGCCTTCTTAAAATATTACGGATCCGGCTTGATATTTATGGCGCCGATGTTTTCGCAGATTCTTTCCGTGATTTTTATCGGGTATTCACTGTGGGCATGGCTTTATTTCAATGAATTACAGGCCACGGTCGTGGCTATAGGAACCATCATCGCCTTTATCGCGACAGGGGGGATCAACCTTGTAACGGGCCGGGAAATATCCTTCTACATGGGGCAGGAAAATTATGAGCTGTCCTACCGGGTAGCCAGCAAGAATGTTATTACGGGGCTGTTTTCCCTGGTTGGAATGGGCGTACTGGTTTATGCATTGAATATTGTGATTCCATTCTTTCCACACCAGCTGATGATCCTGAGTTCGGTTTATGCCTTTTTTATCGGCATTTGGCTGCTCTCCTCGACGGTGCTGTACGCCCTGCAGAAGAATTTCATGATTCTGTTAAGTGTCATTGTGGGTACCATCGTTTTAGTAGTGGTCATGGATGGCTATGATTTTGGCATCTATTTCGCTCACTGGATTGGCATGTTCGTTTCTTCCCTGGTCATGATCCTGTATGGATTTATCTATTTCAACAGGCTAATGGCCGAGAGTGACCAAAGTACAACCGGGCAGGGCCTGCCCCGTTTTGAGGTCAGGTACTATAATAATTACCGGTATTTTATTTATGGCACCTGTTACTTCCTTTTTCTCTTTATAGACCGCATCATGGCCTGGTCGACGGGAACTCCGCCGCCCGCATATATTATCTGGTTCGATACCTCCTACGAACTGGGGATGGACTGGGCTCTGATCTGCCTTGTATTTATTACTGCCTCCCTGGAATACAGTATCAACAGGTTTTCAAACCTTATACTGCCCTTCCAGAAAAAAACAGATATCCAATACCAGAAAGATTTCGAGAATTTTTTCAGGCATTATTATGTGCGTCAACTGGTTTTACTCATGGTTGTCGGGATTATCTCAATTTTGGGCAGCTACTTCCTGGTGACCAGCTTGAAGGATCTGGCAGGTGATGTTGAGATTGTGAAGGACTTTTTTTCCAGTAAGATACTGACCAAGGTTTTTTGGCTTGCCAGCATTGGGTACCTCTTCACCTCCTTTGGCCTGTTGAATACCTTGTTTTTCTTTACACTTGGCCGCCCTCAAAAGATTGTCAAGGCTATAACTTCGGCCATTCTCATCAATATTCTTGTTGGCTTTGTCTCGAGCAGAATGGTTTCCTATGAGTATGCTGTCTTGGGGCTGGTGGCCGGGGGAATCACCTTTGCGGCGATTACGACCTACGACACACGGAAGCTGTTCAAGAACCTGCATTACTACTACTATTCAGCCTATTAAACAGGAGAGAGGAAGGAATGAGGCACTATGATACATCTATTTACCGCTGATCTCTTATTTGCCCAGTTTCGGCTTTTGTTCTGGGGCTATATCCTATTTAGCCTGCTGCCGCGGGCATTCCGACTGTCCTCCGACAGTCCGTGGATTGGACAGCGGGTACTGGTTTACTGGGGCTTTATCGGGTCCATGATTCTCCCCATTGTCATAGGGCTGGCTCTTTTTAGACTCTACGACCTGGCAGGAATCCTCATCACACTGCTGGCCATTATTGCCACGGTTCAGGTGGTGGGTCGCAAAAGGGCCGGCTGTGACAAGGGTCGGGGGGAACCGGCATCCGGGGCCCATGGAAAACCGAAAGGTCATTCCCGGTTTTTGATTTGGCAGATAAAAAAAATCGAACGCCTGACCAATTTCATTAACAAGTGGAAAAAGGGCGAATCCGCAATAACCTTCCCTCGTCTTTTTACAGGTATATCCACAGGAAAGCCTTTTAATACCTCCCTGTTCATGACAGCCCTGCTGGGCGGTGGGTTGCGGCTGATTCCGGTTGTCAAAGATCCGGTACCGGCCACAACCGGGTGGTTCTATGCCCTGCAGAATATTAAACAGTTCCGACTGCAGAATCTGTCTTCTCTCCTGCCCGAACCTTTCGGTTTCTATGGTTTGCTCAGTTTTACGAGCCAGGTGACCCAGATACAGCCCGAACTGCTTTTACACCTCGTTGAAAGCCTGACCGTCTTTATCCTTTGTTTTTTTATCTACCAGATTGTTCAATGGGCAGCCCGGACAGACAGAAGAATCTCGCATATCGCTGGACTGCTTGCGGTCATTGTCTATGCCGTTGCGCCAATTCTGGTCATGCACAATGCTTTTGATCCCGGGCTTTACTACAGCAAGGCCACCCTGGCGATAAGTTTTGCCATTCCCTGTGTGTACAGCTTCTATTATATCTCTGCAAAATTCAGCTACCGACTATTATTCAGTCTGTCACTCCTGGCGGTGGCCTCGATCGACCTGTTTATATTCGTTTACATTCTGCTGCCACTTCTGGCTGTGGTCTGTACCTATTTCCTGGTGGTTGCAGGCTGGCAAAAAAGCATCGGGAAGGCAGGCATGTTAATAGGCGCTACAGCTGCAGTTATTACCATTTATGCTACTCTTATTTCCTATTACGGTCTGTCGTACCGCTCTTTTTTACTCTGGCAGTTCTTTAACCCGGAGATCTATAATCCGGGCTCCCGGCTTTCTGGGATCCAGCTGCCGCTTTTGTGGTACGGCTTTTGGACCGGTCTGGGGTTTATTCTGCTGAATGGCATCCTGGTGCTGAAAGGGCGAAAGTCTCGGCTGCTGGAGCTCTTCCTGTTCATGGTCTTCTGTTCCATGGCATTGCTTTATCATCCGAGCCTGAATACTGGTTTCAGCTGGGTATATAATGATCAGCTGCTCAGCTTTTTTTCATTTATTACGGCTGTCTTTTATGGGCTTATAGCACTTAACGTGGTTCGGTTCGTGCATGACCTTTCGTCCAAAAAAATGTTGTCGTGGACCACTATTCCGGTTCTGTTGATATCAATTACCGGGGCTACCTATGTGCAGTATCACTTTCCCCGGAAAACGGAGGTCCCGCCAACCCTGCCGTCTGGTTTTTTTGAGTCCTATTACCAGATTGCAACCACACGGATTCCATACACCTACACGGTGGTTGGACCCGAAATCATGCAAAGCCTGAGTACCAACCGCAATGCATTTATGAGCTACAGTTTCTTTCTCAACAATTTCAGCCGGATTGACTCCCGGTATGCTCAAAAAGTGGAAACTACGGATGAACCCATCAGGGAAATAAAGTTTGAATACCGGCCCAGTCCAAGCATGTTCCTTTTTGTTGCCAAGGCCCCCTATGTCTTTCAGCACCAGATGGTTGTGGGAGGAGAGGATATGATGCGGCGGATGCACCAGTGGGTCCGGGAATACCGCCGGAAGCCGGGACGGACGGTTGAGCTTTATTACGAAAATGAGCATTGCATCATTTATGAGTTGAAGTATGAGACAGGAACCTCCCGGATAAATCCGGAACTGTTCAGGGTACAGACCAACGAACCTTTCCCGCTTTTCAATGAATAAGGCTATGATAAAATATATCCTTATCGGTCTGATCCTGGCAGGGACAATGGCGGCCTGTGACAAAAGGACAAATCCGATCCCTCTGGAAGCGGCCCCCGGTCCGGCCGTGGAATCAGCCCCGCTGGTGCATATTGTATACGATGCGGATGATTCGCTCAGTGTTGTCATGTTTGATCATCTTGAAGAGATACTGGCCTCCTCAAAATTACCCTACAGTGCGACTGACCTGCAATCGGCGCCGGCCTCCATACCCGAAACGGCGCGGACGACCTTTTTGACAACCAACCCAGAGCAGAGTGATTCGACCTATATCCGTGAGTTTGTCCCTTATGTGAATGCCGGCAATAACATGATTATCACCCGGCCCATCTGGAACCCGGAGCTGATGTTCTTGATGGGCATCAGGCCCAATGTGGCACCACAGACGGACTCAACAGCACGAGGGGTGATCTTTGACAGGGAAATTTTCCCCGGTTTCAGGGGGGAGGCTGACTCCCTGGGCTGGAGTGATGCCCACGGGGGCTTTTCAGGGGACACTTTTAAAGCGGGGGTAGAGGTCATAGCGACGGCGACATCCCCGCGCAGCTATCCGGTGATAACGGAGCACCGTATCGGCGGTGGTCGGGTATACCTGTACAACAGCTACACATTTGGCAATTTTCTTTTCAGGCACGCCTTTTTCTCAAACCTGCTCAGAACCCTGCCGGGTATCCCATACCCGGTGAGTAATGTATCAACCATTTTCCTGGATGATTTTCCCGCACCCTACTACAACACCCTGGAACAGCCCATTGCGGAAGAATACGGGATCACACAGGCTGAGTTTGTGCATGATATCTGGTGGCCGGACATGAAAGAGCTGGCCGATTCGCTCCGGATTACCTACACAACAGCCCTGGTATTCAACTATAATCAAAGAATGCTGCCGCCCTTTAACTTTGACGAATGGCGTATTGGTAAAGTTGAAGCCGAGCCCGAAGTTCGTGATGTGAGCCCGTTGCTTACCGAGGATGTGATGCAAAGCCGTCATGAGCTGGGATTTCACGGATATAATCACATTTCCCTGGAAAGGGCGCCCTGGAAAATGCCGCGATACATGTTCCTGGCTGCTGAAGCTGCCCGGCGCATGTGGCTGATTGAGGGGTATGGCGATTACCCCGTCACCTATATACCGCCGCACAATATTATAGATTCTACAGGGATCAGGAATCTTGTCAAGGGGATGCCGGCCCTGCGCATTCTCAGTTCCATCAAACAGGGAAGGGTGGCCGAGGGAGGAGGCAGAGGGTTCGGGGAGGATCCTTATGCGCCGGCTCTTTACACCTATCCACGGACGACAGATGGATACTACAATCTGAACAGGTCAATTTTCACCCAGCACGGCCAACTATTGCAGCATGGGGTCTGGAATCACTTTATTCATCCCGATGATGTATATGACACGGATGAGGGAGGAAAATATGAGGAGTTTGATCCCAGGAATCCGCTGAATCTGGGCTGGAAAAGCGGGCTGGGAAGAGGCAGGACAGGGTTGTTTCCCCTGTTTAAAAAGCGGCTCGAGGATACAAGAGACTGGTACCCGCTGCTTCGGTTCCTGCCGGCCCACCGGGGCGCAGAAATAGTGAGGCAGCTGCAGCATACACCGTATCAGTATAGAATATCGGAGGATTCTGTGCGGTTAAGAGCCATTGAATCGGTGCCCGGTTCCGGTACGAAATACTGGTTCATGTATGTACCGGGCGAAGACGATCCGCAGATGCAGGAACTGGTGCGGGAGCTGAGTATTGACTTTGCCAAAACATCGATATGGGAGGGGCATCTCTATCAGTTTTCCACGGAACAGGCAGGTCTGGCATTGCCCCGGCTGTCCCCATCCCGTTCCCGCAGCCGGTCCCTGACTATTGAAGCATTAAATGCACAGGTTGAGAATTACAAGCAGGTCAGAAACAACGTCCAGAATCCCGGTCTCTCCTTTACCGTCCGGGGGCTGGACAGTCTTAAGGAAGCCTATGCACAAAATCCGCAGTCTGATCAGCTTTTGGCTGAGATTGTACGAGTCGCTGCCGGCATCGATCAAACCGAAGCAGTGATCCCCTTGCTCGAGGAGCGTATTCTGAATCAACGGCAGTGGGATCCCATGCAGATTGAACGGCTGTTAACGTTCTACGGCTGGGAGGGACAGCCGGAAGCCTCCTGGGAACTCCTGGAACGACGGTGGCCCCAGTATCCGGATACGACCACGCTGCAACTCAGGGATACCGTTGCTAGCCGGTACGGCTGGCCGGATCTGCCAACTCAGCGTACCTGGCTGCTGCGCGAACATGAGCTTTTCCCGGAGCGAGTCGATATAAACCAACGGGTGGCCTGGACTTTTGCCACCGATTCTACATGGGATATTGCAAAGAATGCGGCACAGGAGCTCATCCGTACGGTCCCCCGGTCGGATACGCTCTATGCCTTTACGCTCCAGCGATCGTTCTGGTACGATTCCACTGAGGCCACGCTGGAACTCGTGGAGCAGTTTCCACCCCGGACCTATGAGCAGTTGCGGCCTTTTGCTGATGAGCTGGCGTACCTATATGCCGGTCAGCAGAATTATGTCAGAGCCGTGCAGTGGGCCGACCGGGCTTTTGTGTTTGATCCGTCAACCAGGTTTTATTGGCAGCAACTGCGGGCGGATACTGATTCAGCGCAATTCCGATCCCGGGGCCTCAGGGCGCTTCAGCAGAATCCGCAATCCGATTCTCTGCGTTCATATATTGGACTGAACCTGCTGTACCAGGGGTTTCGCAAGGAAGCCTATTCCGTTTTGCGTCCTTTCCTGGAGAATCAGAAGCCGGACAGTGTCGACAGGGTTATTCATACGGAAGTGGGATACATGCCCTACCAGGAACGTCTGGATCTGTACCAGTCTTATCCCTCTTTTTTTAACGATACACTTCGAAGCCAGCTGTACGAGCAATATGCGGCTAATCACCGATTCAGTGTTAATCCCTACGGTTCATACCGGACCGACAATTTTGACAATACTGTTGCCGAGGCCGGGCTCAGAACCCGTTTGCAATCAGGCGGCAGCGGCATCCATACGCTGGCCCTTTCCAATCTGTTTGTAGGTTCGCGGGTGAGCCGTCAGCTTCGGGAAGAACGGCTATACAAGATCAATTATGACTATGGCCGGAGTTTTATGCAAGAACGCCTGCAGGTTCATATGGGGGGAGGGGTGCAGTACCGGCGCGACCGGTTTTTTTCGTCAGTCAAAACAGGATTTGCTTATGCCGGCGACCGTTCGTACACAAGCAGTGAATTCAGCTTCAATCCTGTGTATACCAATGCGGCTATCGAGGCCGATATCAAAGAGCTGCGGACGACGATTTACCGAGAGGACCGATGGGTGGATCAGTACTTCCGAACCGCCCTATCGGGGCAGGCACGGTATTACAGCGACCGTGTGTTCCACTATGAGGCAGGGATGACCGGGTTTATCTTTCCTTTTGATATCGGACTGGTCGAACTTTCGCCTACGGCATACATCTCTTACGCAGATGCCACGGTGCACCGCAATTCAGGAATTCCTTACTTCACCCCAGATAACCTGATTACATCCGGCGGGGGGCTCGCAGCTTCGTATGTACTTCCGGAAAGCAGTACCGATATCCGGATCCAGACCAGGGCTAATCATGACAAGGATACCCCGGTATTCGGCTCCCTGAATGCGTCTGTATCCGCCCCCCTCACCGATTATGCATCCATTGAGCTGGGAGGGTATTTTTCCAGCAGTGAGGCCTATCAATCCAACCAGTTCAGCTTTTCGCTGCGGTTCGACATTCCCCGGGGGTTCCCCGAACCCGAAAGAAAAGATCGCCGCAGCCCTTCCGACCGGTCCCTTCCAACCCGCGAGACTGTTTTGCCAGATCTTGCCGGCAGACGAACGCAGTCACCATTGTATCATATTCTTGGACAAATTTCACTGCCCGATTCCGTGGCTTCGGTTGGCCTGCATAATCACCGGGTCTATTACCGCAGGGTGGATGGAAGGAGAGAGGGAATGGTAAAGACGTACTACGATGGCTCTTTTTTTATAGAAAATATGGTTGAGGGGGCGTACAGACTTTGGTTGCATCCTGCAGATTCAACCTTCAGGGCCGCAGAAGACACGACCTTGGTAGAACTTCACCCTCCCCTGGAACAGCAGGTACGTACTGGTGTTGAGTTTGTGGTACACCCCCGAACGGAGGTACGACGGGAAGCATCCGGGGAGAGCTATTCTGTTGAGCTGGGCCGCGAGGAGACCCTGCCCGAAGCCATCGCACTGGTCAGGCGACATCAGCAGAAGCACAATATTATAGCCAGCCTTTTTTACGACCAACAACAAAACCAAATTGTTCTACGGGGGGACGAAAGCTTTGCAAGCCGGGAAAAAGCGGCAGGCTGGATAAGGGACAAAAACGGCGCGATGGAGCATGCGACGTCTGTTTATTCGACGGATGCTGACAGTAATATGGTGCCGGTTACCTATCGTTTTCAGTTCGGTTCTTTTACAGACAGGGATCATGCCCGGGAGTTCGCTGCTGGCATCCGGGAAAAAATTGATGAGTATGAAATTTCCCTGAGCATTGATCCCGTACGGGGACTGTATATTGTTGGAACGGGGGAAATGAGCGATTGGCACCGGTCCCGGGAAAAATTGAACGAACTTAGACAGGTAGTGGGTGAGTCCAGTGTATTTCGAAATATTAAGCCCCGGAATTTATGACGGCCGGGCACTGCTCGTCAGGCAGGAGGAAAGTTCTTTTCTGTAGGATTCAAAGATGATGCGCCAGGTATGCTTTTCTTTGACCCTCCGGTGGCAGTGATCAACTTTTTCGCGCCATTGTTTTTTGTCTGCCCACAGCTGCAAAACAGCATCGGCAAAGACGGGAATGGGACAGGCATCATCAAAGGTTACCGCATATTTTTCTGTAACATCACCGACCCGCCAGCCCACGGGGAGTATTCTCCTGGAGAGAGCCTCAAATAAAACCAGGGGCTGTGATTCGTTGTGACTGGTGATACAGAGGGCATCCATGGTATCGATGTGTGCCCTGGCAGGTTGGTCCCAGATGAGTGTCAGGTTTGGGATCGTCTTTGCAAGCGTACAGACCTTCTGCGCCAGCTGTTTTTCACCGGCATCGGACAGCATCATGACGCACCGGGCCCTTTCACCGAGTTCCCGGGCAAGGGCAATAAATTTCAGAGGATTCTTCATTTCAGCACATCGGCCAATCCATCCGAGCGTGAGCATGCCGGACCAGGGTTTCTCGTCCAATAACCAGGAGGCCTCCACCCCATTGGGAATATACGCTATATCACGGGCACCCAGCAACCGCTGGTCGGCCATATTGCATTCAGAAACTGAGATTATAAGATCGGATGCCTGATATACTTTTTGGGCCGTCTTTCTGAAAAGATGAGAGATAAACTTCTTTCCGCCATGGGCTTCTGAAATCTCATATCCGCACTCCAGGGCTACGGCACCCATATCGACCTCTTTCCAGTAGAGGGCATGTTCGGTCAGTAGCAAGGGGGTGTCATACTGCTGAGCCAGGGCCATCCCCAGCCATCCTGCAAATCCGGTGTTGGCGACATGCACACAGCTCGCATTATCGATAATCCTGCGATCTATTCTTCGGACAGACTCTGCGGCCCAGTCCTTCATATCCTGTTCCCAGTCAATATCGATTATGGGGGGTGGGAACCGAAGAAAATGAGTCACATGAGACGGGACCTCATACAGGGCGTCTTGTATGGAAGCATTCCTGAAGGGGTCAGTGGCAATTTGAAGTAGTGCAAATTCTGTATCTTCAAATGCTCCCAGGTATTGTGACACCCATTCACTGACTCCCCCTCTGTACCACGGGTAGGTTCCCTCAATTACCAGGATGATCATAGTGACGTTCAAGTAGTGTTAAAAGTTAACTATGGGTTATCGTTTCAGAATAGTAATTCCTGCACTCATGCTTACTTTCATTCTCAGCTGTATCGATAAATGGATTTTAGAGTTATCGATAATTTATTTCATTTGCCTATCGTTCCGCGGAATCTTTAATTTATTCTGTCAATATAAATTTTTAGAATAGCTATAATAACCAGCATCTCCAGAATATCCACATGGTGAAGTTTTATTGATCTATATCTATTGCTTTTTATGAAACAGATCTCCAATAGTATTCAAATAATGGACAGGATATGTTAGATGATGAAATTTATTTTGGTAAAAACCACAGGATTTAGGTTTATTGGAGCGATAATAAAGGACGTTAGGTTATTTGGATAATATGCGGTTGGTTTCTTTGATATTATTTCTTTTTGTTGTTGTTTTTTCTGCACCTGGGCAGATAAAACAGCAACCGGCGCCATCGGAAAAGCAGGCTCAGGCGTTTTCGATGAACGACCGTATCATGCTCATTGTCGGGCGGGCGGATTCCCTGAAGAAGGTGGGCGAGATACAGGAGTCGATACAACTGCTTAAAAAAACCCAGCCGGTGGTTGAATCGGTGGGGAAGTCCAATCTTGAGCAGCTGGTGAAGATCCAGCTGGCCGACAGTTACCTGAGCAATAATAACCCCGATTCGGCCGAAAAAATACTCGCCGGGTTGTTGAATAAATTTTCAGAAATGGCAAAAAAAGCCGAGGTTTTAACGCTGCTGGGCCGATCATACATGGATATGGGAAGGTATGAAGAGGCGATTGCCCGGCAGGAGGAGGCCAGCGCCCTGGTTGACTCGGTGCGCCAGCCCCGGATATATGGCAGGATTCTGCTGAACAAGGGAACGGTACACGAGGAAACGGGGAATTTCGGTTCTGCCTTCAATCATTATCTCAGAAGCATCGACATTGCAGAAGCCACCGCCGACAGTGTCCTGCTGGCGACGGCCCTCAATAATATTGGAGTGGCTTACAATAATTATGGCCAGTACGAGGAGGCGGAACACCACCTCCAGCAGGCAATCAAAATGAATAGGCAGATTAATAACCGGGTTGGGCTATTGCGCTCCGTTGTCAACCTGGCGATTTCCCAGGATCAACTGGGGAATTTCGATCGATCCATTTCGCTGTATCAACGGGCTGTTAAGCTGGATGAAGAAGTACGAAAGAACACTCCTCCCTTCCAGATCTATTATAATATGGGACAGCTCTACAAGAAAAAGGGAGAACTGGACAAGGCCGAAGCGTATTACCTGCAGTCGCTGGAGTACTGTAAAAAAGCGGGTATCCCGCAGGGATTAATCTATAATTACGGCGGGCTGGCCAATGTGGCGGAATTGCGGGGCAACTTCTCGAAATCAGAAAACTATTATAAACGGGCGTTAAACATTGCACGGAAAATAAGTATCGCCCCGCTGGAGCGGGATGCCCTGGAAAGCCTGTATGATTTGATGAAAAGCCAGGGTGCGTATGAAGAAGCCTTGAACTACCACGAGAAATTTGTAGTGATATCAGACAGCCTGCAGAATGTATCCCGCCAACAGGAGATTGAAAAAGCGGAAACCAAACTGGGGCTGCGCCGCCAGGAGGAAATCAACCAGCTGCTGCAGGAGAAACAGGAGCAGCAGCAGGCGCGTATTGCAGTCCAGAACTGGATGATAGGGGGTACCGTTGCCATTATTTTTATCATATCCATACTGCTGTTGCTGTTGTCGCGGTATAATGCAGAGAAGAAAAAGGCCAATGCAAAACTCGAGTCCCAGCAACGCCAGCTTCGGGAGCTCAATCAGGTCAAGGATAAAATACTGGCGATTATCTCGCACGACCTGCGCTCACCGATGGCATCTATGAAGGTTATGCTTCAGATGCTGGAACGGAAAAAGTTAAGCAGGGAGGAGGTTGAAGAGGTGAGTACCAGCTTGAAAATGCGCATCAGCCAGAATATCAACATGATGGATAACCTGCTGGCCTGGGCGCGTGAGCAAATGTCAGGACTGGAAGTCAACACGATTTCTCTGAAAGCGCATGACATCGTCGAGGAGGTAATCAAGAACTTTGAGTTCCAGGCGCAGGGCAAAAAAATATCATTGCGAAATGAGGTCCCCGACCATATTCAGGTTCAGGCTGACCTGAACCTGTTTTCGCTTGTAGTACGGAACCTGTTGTCGAACAGCATCAAGTTTTCCCACGAAGGGGATGATGTGGTGGTACGCACAGCTGAAAATACAGACGGCTCGGTTGTGTTTGAGGTCGCCGACCAGGGGATCGGCATCTCGGAAGAAGACAGGGAGTGGCTTTTTTCAGAGGGCGGTAAACCGCGGCTTGGCACGAATAACGAAAGCGGAAGCGGACTTGGCCTGCAGCTGTGCAGGGAATTTTTGGAAAAGCAGGACGGAGAAATTGCGGTAGAGAGCAGGGAGGGAGAGGGAACAACCTTTAAATTCAGCCTGCCCAAGGCATCTTGATACTGTCAATGTTATGTAAGATATGGGACTGCTGAGGTATAGGCCGGGTCGTACAATAGACGAAGGTTATCCTTATTTTGATTTCAGGAAAGGGAAGACCCGTAAAAGTGGTCCTCCCCTTTGAAAAATTGAACACAGCTGAATAAAGCGGCTCCTATTTATATCCCCTGCAGGGGTGTGGGCGTTCCTTTTATCATGGCATCCCCTGTACCGTCGAAGATAGCAGTGGTAAAGCCGTGGACGTGATTGCCGGTTACCCTGGCGTTCGGGCTTCCGGGAAATATGTAGATTCCCACAGCACCGGTCCCCGGGGGACTGCTGAAGGTGTTTCCGGCCAGATGATTGTCGCTGCCCCCTATCCAGGCACCGTAGGCTTTGAAATCAAACTCAGACTGACTGACAATTTGAGAGCTTGTGCTGTTGCCGGTAACTTTATTTCCCGTGCCAAAGAGAACAATGCTCACTTCATTATTCTGAAAAGTATTATTCGTGACCCTGGAGTTCGATGCGCCAAGCATAGAGACTGCGGATGAAGCGAAATTTGAATCGCCATCCCACCAATGGCCACTTATGTCGTTATTAATAATAGCAGCTGTGGCTTCCCCGTCTACCTGGATGCCATTTTCAGCCCAGTCTCCTTTTTTTGGGCCGCTTCCGGCAATGGTATTACCCTTGATGGTTACTTCGGTAAGAGCGCCGCGCACCACTATGGCAACCCGGTGGTTGCCAGTCACTTTGTTCATAGAAACCATTCCCCGGGCCCCATCCTCAAATCGAATGGGGATATACTGGCCTGCAAAATCTGTCGAAAACGCTGAATGATGCACTGTAACATTTCCACCCTGGTTCCATATACCGGTTTTTTCTCCACTATTTCCCGTCTCTTGAATAATGGTGGTATTCTGTACCATGGCATTTTCAGGGGCATTTTCATCGAAATAGATCGCGATGTCGCAATCATGATTTGTAAAATTGATGGTGGCATTTTTTACGGACTGGTTGACGTATAGGGCCGTCTGGCCGGTGTCGCCAGCACTTTTACAAGAGGCCGTTCCACCCGGGGCATGGCTGGTATTCGACTTTTTTTCAATCGATTCGATCTCTGTAGTTGAATCACTTGAACTGCTTATTCTGTTATCACAGCTCAATGTGAAAAAAGTTGCAGCTAAACATATTCCCGACAGCAACAGCAATTGTGTTGATTTCATAACTATTCTCCGTTGAATGATTTTGATGTTAGTGAGCGAGCGAATGGAAAGAGGTCTTCTTTGCTCAACGATTATAGAGGTGTCTGTTTATCCCCGTAAATGACGCCCCGCCAATGGCTCTCTCTTGTATTTATCTGTAACTAATGTATTAATAGCAGGTTAGCGAATCAAGTTGATTTGGATAATAAAGAAAGTATTGTTCCGGGATTCCAATCTGTAGGGTAAGGCAACCCCAGCACCCGGTTTTCTGTATAGACTAGAAAGGTGTTGCTAATCCTTGCCGCTGCAGCAGCACGTCTTCGTTAACGGTTAAAGGGAATAGCTGTAGGAGATAAGGCAGGATTGCACATCATGTCACAAACCAGAATAAATAAGAGGGATTATTATGAAGACCAATAAAGGATGGATCATCGGATTACTGGCAGGTACATTATTGACGGGGTATGGGTGCGAAGACCAACCGGTCAAATCCACGCAGCCCGGGCAGGAACAAGCCACGGCCCTGCAGGAGGTCAAGGGAAAGGCTCATATAGCAGCCGATCATGAACAGCGCAATTTCCGCACTCATCTCAAGGGTAGAAACGAAGTTCCCCCCGTTGAAACAAAGGCCGAGGGACAGGCCCTGTTCAAAGTAAACAAGGAAGGCACGTCTATTTACTATAAACTCTTAGTATCCAATATCGAGAATGTGTTGATGGCTCATATACACGTTGCACCTCCCGATGAAAACGGGGGCGTGGTCGTTTGGCTCTACCCTGCTTCGCCTCCCCCGAAACTTATTGAGGGACCCTTCCAGGGAGTACTGGCTGAAGGCGAAATTACAGCCGATGATCTTACAGGGGCATTGGAGGGAGCGACACTGGATGCTTTGATTGATGAAATGGAAGCCGGAAATACCTATGTGAATGTTCATACGACGCAGCATCCCTCCGGCGAAGTGCGCGGACAAATCGAATAGCTGTAGAACAGAAGGGGTAGCTAAACGTACGGCAGCCTGATTCTTGCTGCAGCTTTGATCAAAAAACATTGTAGTTAATCGCCTGTATCGCCAGACAGGGATACAGGCTATTTTTATACCTCCCATGTTGATGCTGGCAGGTTTATACGCCCTGATTTTACAAAATTGTGCATATGGGTGTAGCAATATTAGTTGTGAGTATGTAATATGTTTATACAAAGATTCTCATAACTATTGAGTGCAGTTTTACAAGTGCTGTAGACAGAAGTATTGTTTGCCGGCTTGGAATACAGCGAATTCTGAAGAGGAGGGAGAAGTGAGTGATATGAAAGTTATCAAGGCGTCAGGAGAGCAAGAAGAATACAATGAGGCAAAGTTGCGCCGCTCACTGGCTAGTGCAGGTGCCGATAAGGATACGATAGACCAGATAGCACGTTCTATGGGGGATCTGCTTTATGAGGGTATTTCTACGCAGAAAATATACCGGGAGGCTTTTCGCCGGCTTCGGCACTCCTCGGATCGTTTGGCCGGGCGCTACAGGCTCAAGGAGGCCATCCTGGAACTTGGTCCCACCGGTTTTCCATTTGAAAAATTTGTGAGCGAGATGCTCAAAAGGCTTGGATATACCAGTCGGACAGGGGTGATTGTAGAGGGTGAGTGCGTGTCTCATGAAATAGATGTGATTGCTGAAAAGGACGACAAGCGCTTTATGATAGAATGTAAATTTCATAATCACCAGGGCCATAAATCAGATGTCAAGGTCCCTCTCTATATACAATCCCGCTTCAAGGATCTGGAGAAAAAATGGAGCAGTCTACCCGGGCACAAAGATAAACTGCACCGCGGGTGGGTGGTTACGAATACGCGATTTACCCAGCATGCCCTGCAGTATGGCAAATGTGTGAGACTAAAGCTGTTGAGCTGGGATTATCCCCGGCACGAAGGGCTTAAAGATCTGATCAGCCGCGTGAATCTTCATCCCATAACCTGTCTTTCGTCTCTTGGCAAGAAGGAAAAACAGGAGTTGCTGAAGCGTGACGTTGTATTCTGCATGCAACTCAGTGAGGACGAGCAGGTGCTCAGTCATCTGAACATAGATGCCCTGAAAAAAGTACGAGTACGCGAAGAGGCACGGGACATATGCAATGCTAATCAACAGAACAATGGCTGATACCATCAACATACATTTCCTCGGCGGGGCCGGAACGGTAACGGGTTCAAAGTACCTTCTCGAGCTTGAGGGGAAAAGAATACTTATTGATTGCGGTTTATTCCAGGGGGTCAAAAAGCTGCGCACGTTGAACTGGGAAGACTTGCCTGTTCCCAGCTCGCAGCTTGACCTTGTGCTGCTTACCCACGGGCACCTGGACCACACCGGGTTTTTACCACGCCTGGTGCGCCGGGGGTACGGGGGACCTGTCTGGGGAACCTCGCCGACGCTTGACATTGCTGAGGTTATTCTTCGCGATAGTGCTAAAATCCAGGAGGAGGATGCGGACAGGGCTAATGAGGCCGGTTTTACAAGACATCAGCCGGCTTTACCTTTATACACTACCGATGATGTGGAACATACACTCCCCCTTTTTGAGATTCAGGAGGAGGGAAAGTGGATAGATATTGATCCTGATCTCCGCATTCGATTCGAGTACAGCGGGCATATATTAGGGGCCACTTTTATAGAAATGGATGTCCCGGGACAAAGGATCGTTTTTTCAGGAGATGTGGGACGTCCTGTGGATCCATTGTTGCGTGCACCTAAAAAGCCGAATAAAGCGGATGTGCTTCTGATCGAGAGTACCTATGGCGACCGTTTCCATCCGGATGAGGATATCATGGAGCGGATAAAACAGGTGGTCAATGATACAGTCCAAAGGCAGGGAACGGTAATTATTCCCAGCTTTGCCGTGGAACGAACGCAACTGCTGATGTATCTGCTATGGCAGCTCGATCGACGGGGCGAACTGCCTTCCTCGCTTCCTATAATTATGGACAGCCCGATGGGTGCTAATGTGCTGGAGCTCTTTCACAAGCACCACGACTGGCACACCCTGAGTTCTGAAGAGTGTGCCGAGATGTGTTATCGAATACGTGTAGTTCAATCCTACCGCGAAACCTGGGACATTATCGATGATCCGCGTCCCAAAGTAGTCATTGCCGGCAGTGGGATGGTCACCGGCGGGCGGGTCCTTACCTATTTGCAGCAGTATATAGCCCGTCCGGAAACAACGGTTATGCTGGCAGGCTACCAGGCTGAGGGGACACGCGGCCGACAGCTGCTGCAGGGGGCGGGAGAGTTGAAATTTTATGGAAAGTATCACCCGGTGCGGGCCCGTGTTGAGTATCTAGAGGGGTTATCCGGGCACGCCGACCAGCGGGAGTTGCTTGACTGGCTTGCTGAAATTACTGAAAAGCCGGAACGAGTGTTTATCGTTCACGGTGAAGCGCAGGCTTCAGATACGCTGCGCGTTAAATTGAAAGATGTTTTTGACTGGCAGTCGGAGATACCGGAACTTTATGATATAGCAACGTTACCCTTGTAGAGAGTATGTTATGGACAGTGGTTTAACGAATCTGAGGTTGAAATGGCTGGGTATCGATACCCAGAAGGAGTTTGTAGTCTATATGCGCTCCGATTGCCCGGTGTGCATCTCCGAGGGGTTTGAAGCGCTTACGCGAGTGATGGTGAGGGTCGGCAATACGACCATTATTGCTACGCTGAATGTTATCCATTCGGATCTCCTTGCCCGGGATGAGGCAAGCTTGTCAACGAGCGCATGGAACAAGCTCGAGGCCCGCGAGGGGGATGAAATCCATTTCAGCCACCTGCAGCCGGCTCAATCCATGAGCAGAGTCAGGGCCAAAATCTACGGTGAGACATTGGAGCGGGGGGACTACGATCAGATTATTGCCGATATCATCGACCACAAGTATTCAACACCTGAGCTGGCGGCTTTTGTAACCAGCTGTGCGGGAGAACGGCTTCAGCTTGACGAGATCATAGCATTGACAAGGGCGATGGTCAGTACGGGTTCACGTCTGCAGTGGAACAGGGAGATTATTGCTGATAAGCATTGTGTAGGCGGACTTCCGGGCAACCGTACGACGCCCATTATTGTGGCCATTGCGGCTGTTGCAGGTCTTGCGATTCCCAAGACGTCCTCCCGGGCCATTACATCTCCGGCAGGCACGGTTGATACCATGGAAACCATGGCCCCGGTGAATCTTTCTATGGATCATGTTAGGCAAGTAGTAGAACAGGTGGGGGGATGCGTGGTCTGGGGATCCGGAGTAAATTTAAGTCCCGCCGATGATATCCTGATCGGGGTGGAACGGGCACTGGATATTGACAGTGAGGGGCAGATGATTGCCTCGGTACTCTCTAAGAAGGTCGCTGCCGGTTCTACCCATGTGGTCATTGATATGCCCGTTGGTCCGACAGCCAAAGTAAGAACCCCCGAGGCAGCACAGCAGCTCAGCAGGTATTTTGAACTGGTCGCTGATGCCATCGATCTGAAGGTTAAGGTTATTCTGACCGAAGGTATACAGCCGGTGGGGCGTGGTATCGGGCCGGCCCTGGAGGCTGCGGATGTTCTTTCAGTACTCCGGAATGATCAAGACGCGCCGGATGATCTGAGGCAGCGGTCGCTGATGCTGGCGGGCAGTCTCTTGGAATTGACGGGACAGGCGGCTGAAGGGGATGGTCCGGCCAGAGCCGACGCCATTTTGCGCAGCGGCAAAGCGTGGGAAAAGTTCTATGCCATTTGTGAAGCGCAGGGGGGATTCAGGATCCCCGGAAAGGCTCCATATACCCGTGAGATAAAAGCAGGACACAGCGGGTTCATTTTGTCCATAGACAACCGCAGACTGGCCAAAGTAGCAAAGCTGGCCGGTGCCCCGCACGATCCCACGGCAGGACTGATGCTTCAGGCAGTGCCCGGGCACAGGGTGGAGAGCGGGCAGCCGCTGTTTACTGTCCATGCCGAAACCCGGGGCACGCTTGAGTATGCCCTAGAGTATATTGACACTCAACCCGATATTCTGGAGATAACCTCATGAAACCGCTCCTGTTTGCCCTGCCGGGAAATGAACGATTAGCCCGTTCAATAGCAGAAATGGGATCCCTTGAGCTGGGAAAGGCTGAGTTTCGATCTTTCCCGGATGGCGAAACCTACGTGCGGCTCTGTACCGAGGTTAAAAGAAGAAGGTGTATCCTGATCTGCACCCTCGACCGCCCGGATCGCAAAGTTATGCCGCTCTACTTTCTGGCACAGACCATTACGGATCTCGGGGGGCATAGTACCTGCCTGCTGGCTCCCTACCTGGCCTATATGCGCCAGGATAGGCAGTTTAAGGAGGGGGAGGGGGTGACGTCAAAATATTTTGCTGAACTCCTCTCCCGGTTTGCAGGATCGGTGATCACTATCGACCCGCACCTGCACCGCCGAACCACACTTGGCGGCATTTACCGGGTGCCGACCACCATCTTACATGCTGCGGGGCCTGTTTCAAGCTGGGTTCAAAGGCATGTAGAGAAGCCGGTGCTTATCGGCCCGGACCAGGAGAGTGCACAATGGGTATCCCAAGTGGCTGATGAGAGCAGAACGCCTTATATGATCCTGGAAAAAGCCCGTCGCGGAGACCGGGAGGTGAAAATAAGGCTGCCCGACATAGATCATTACCGGGATCATACCCCGGTGCTGCTGGATGATATTATTTCTACAGGAGAAACCATGCTGAAAACGGTTGAACTACTGGAAGAGGCGGACATGAAGCCCCCGGTCTGTATTGGCATACATGCCGTTTTCTCAGGCAGCGCCTATCAAAAGTTGATGCAGGCCTATACCAGCCGGGTGGTGACATGCAATACCATCCCGCACTGTTCCAACCAGATTAAGCTTGACAGGCTCTGTCTCAATGCCGTCGAAAAACAGTTTTCACAGCCGGGGGACCGCAGGCCGAAGTCTGGTAATGGCGACTGATCCATAGAAAGAGGGCAATGAGGATATTGGCTGATATACCGTATTTGGCAACCGGCCAATAAAGCACGATAAGCATCTGTGAAAGGACGGGTAGAGCGATACCTATTATCCACCACCAGGCAATCTTAAGAAGGTAGGTACGGCCTGCTGCTATCATCAACAAAAGAGCCGAGCAGCCAGAAGAGACCGGCGGGTTTCGATATGGGCAACCTCAGCTGTTCGATTTCTGTAAGCTGAAAGGCTTTCCCCCTGAGATGTATAAGACCGTGGAGCAGGGTAATCAGGGAATAAAAAGTTCAGTATAGTTGGTTGTTATGGGGTTATGGTGAATCTGTCTCAGACGCCATGTGCTGGAGCAGTGTGAAACTCAAAGAATCAATGCGCGCTGCATCCCGGTGACCGGATGAGATGTTGGACAATACGACGACTCCTTGTCGGTTGCCGGTATCCAGTACCATGGAAGAGCGGTAGCCGCCGGTCCCTCCATTATGCCAGAGCCACTGGCGGGTGGAACCCCGCTTGAGGATAAACCAGCCGAGAGCGATATCCATATGTGCATCTATGCTGAACGTCTTTAGCTACTGCAGCTGCATCGGGTGGGCTGCCGGGTTAAAATAAGTTTGCCCGAATGTTACCAGGTCTTCGGCGGTAGATAGAATAGCTCCTGCCCCCGGGAGTGCTCCCAGGTCCCAGTTTGCAGCCGGCTGCCCCCGTTTGGTTAGCCCGGTTACAAGCTGTCCTTTGACCAGGGAACGCTTTGTTGTGGTATGCCGCATCCCCAGCGGCTGAACCAGGTTCTGCTGGAGAAGGGACTCATAGGGCTGCTCTTCAACTTGGGTGAGCACATAGCCGAGCATGCCCACCCCGATATTGGAATACTGGAAAAATGTTCCCGGTTCATGTTCCGGTTCCATCTCCTTACGCATGTATTGGCGTAGTTTCTCTTCCCCATAATTTTTGTAGGGATTGTCCATGTGCCCGAGGGATTCCCAGACAAAGCCGGGTGGAATACGAGGCAGTCCGGAAGTATGATTGGCCAGTTCTTTGAAAGTAATACGGGCGGAGCCATTAAGGGGGAAGTCCAAAAAATCCTGGATTGACTGGTTTATATACAGCCTTTCGCGGTATGCCAGGTCCGCAAGAAGGGCTGATGTGAACACTTTCGACAGGGAGCCAATTTCAAAAGCAGCGGTGTCATTACGAATGGTCTTCAACGTGTCGTTCTTGCGTATGGCTCCGTAAAAAATGCTGTTCCTGTCGTTAATAAAAGCTATGGAAAGCTGGGTCAGGTTGGGATAGCAGCGGAGGGTACGGGCTATATTCTTTAGCTGGAGAGGAGTTATCCCCGGTCGATCCTGTAGAGTGTCAATCGCTGCTTCCGGGTTGCTCACACTGCCGCAGCCGGAAATGATGGCAACGCAAAGAATGACGAATAGTTTTCTCATGGGTATAGCCAGTACGCGTCTCATCTGTTCATTGATTCTGCCGTATCCAGGTAAAACAGGAATAATCACTCTTGCATTGCTCTTCAATAAACCTGTGAGGTAGCATTTATTCGAATTCGACGATATCTGCCCGGACGGTAATTTTTACTTTGGTATACAGAATCAGGTTCAGGATGTCGGTATCGTAGCGTACATTTGTGAGCGCCAGTTTGCGGTCGGTATTCGGGCCATGGTCGCTTTCGTAGTTTGCCCACAGGTTTTCCAGTGCCTCGGCGTACAGCATGCCGCTGCCTTCCACCCGGGCGATGGCCAGTGTAGTAGCTGCAAATCCATTGGAGTAGCTCAACCCAAGGAGGTAGGCGGCTTCCGATTCGCCTGACACGCCGGGAGCTGCAATGGTATAATTGCCCTCGTTCAGATTGACGATAGTTTGATTGGCTGAGAGAAACGCTCCGGAGCTGGTACA
The DNA here is from genome assembly GCF_900182555.1 of Fodinibius sediminis. Lineage (GTDB taxonomy): Bacteria > Bacteroidota > Rhodothermia > Balneolales > Balneolaceae > Fodinibius > Fodinibius sediminis. Next base: position 214,361 of record NZ_FXTH01000006.1, read on the forward strand.
GCCGGCAAACAGGGCCGCGGAACACAGGAGTAGCAAGATTGGATTTTTCATCAGACGCTTATTTTAATAATTGGTTATGGTTATGCCGGTAAATAGTCATTTTTCAAAATGGCAGCTGTAGGGCATTACCTGTACCAATTGTAATCGTATGTTTGTATTCCCGGCTGTGAGCAGTAGGCGATTACCTTACAACGAATTAGCAGGTATCCCTTCCCCTTCCGGTCTGACAAAGGCGTATGATGGATGGTAACTTGTATTTCAATACATCAGCGATGGGGGATTTCCCTTTTACCACAGAACAATTTCTGCAAGTGTTCCGGGAGTACAATCAGGCCATTTGGCCGGCCCAGGGGGTCGGGTATATGCTCGGGGGTGTGATCCTGTGGTTACTGGTCAACAAGAGGCGGGGATCGGCAGATACCTATATCAACAGCATTCTTGGCCTGTTTTGGATCTGGATGGGGGTGGCCTATCACATGGTTTTTTTTGCCGCCATAAATCCTGCGGCCTATATATTCGGCACCTTTTTTATGGTCCAGGGGATTGCTTTTGTGATGCTCAGTCGAAGTGAAGTAAAACTCTACTATGGATTCCACAGAGACAGCTACGGGAGTACGGGGATGCTGTTTATCCTCTACGCGATGGTTATCTATCCGGTTCTCGGCTACTTGCTGGGGCATGGTTACCCCGAATCGCCGGTGTTTGGTGTAGCCCCGTGTCCTACTACCATATTCACGTTTGGGGTGCTCCTCCAGGCCCGGGGGGGCGTGCCGCTGTGGCTGCTGGTCATACCGGCCTTCTGGTCGCTGATCGGTTTTTCCGCCGCCTTGCACCTCACGATCTACGAGGATGTGGGACTTGTCATCGCCGGCGTGGGGGGCGTACTCATGCTGTGGTATCGCAACGGGCGACCGAACAACACTCCCGCCGCCGATCCCGGGCGAGCGGCCAAAAGTTCCAAATTATAAGACAGGCAGAATTGTGGATACTCCACAAACGAAGGCGCTAAATCCTTACACCGCTCTTGGGGTTTGTACCCTGGAGGGGTGCAGCAGGAACTGATATTTTTGAACCTGAAAGCCGATACATCCATAGAACAGGGAGATATGACTATAAATAAAGGATGGCACAAAAAGCATCCAATGCCTGAGAAGCCAACGCTGGAACAGCGAATTGAATGGCATATTCAGCATGCGCAAAACTGCACATGCCGCGATATACCGGAAACAATCAAGGCTGAGATAGCCCGGCGTAAAACCAGCGGTCATCAGTAATATACAATGAAAGGACTGGAGATATATCTTATCCCGTGCGCGGTATCCAATGTCATCGGTCTGCTGATACTTTGGGCTGCTTATAAAAAGCCAAAACTTGCAAGGGGGCTCTTTTCCCTGCTGTTTGGCTGGGCGTGTTGGTATAATTTCACTACGGCCTTTGAATCTCCTCAAATGTATCTGGAATATGCCACTATGTCCATTCCCTTGTACAGCGACTTTATCGAGGGCTGGTTCAAAGATCATATTACGATTATGGTAAGTGCTATAGCCATCGGCCAGGGGCTTATTGCCCTTGGCATACTGCTCCAGGGCTGGTGGGTCAGGCTGGCTTGCCTGGGAATCATCATCTTTTTGATAAGTATCGCCCCGCTTGGCGTCGGTGCCGGATTTCCGTTTTCAATTACAGTCTCTGTTGCTGCCTACCGGGTTATGAGGAAGGACGACAAAGCTTTTTTGATGAAATGGAAGCCGATGCATACATCACATGTGGATCCTTACTGAATGAGAGGAGGAGGTGATGTCAGCTTCTGGGATATTGAGCTGATACCCGGTAAATGATGGTACATCACGGATGTGCAACAGGTGTAGAGGATGGAAATAATATCGGAAGCTATGGGGAAAAAGATAGTCGGATTGGCGATGCCTACCGGGACTTTTTTGGTTCTTTTGCTGATTATATCTTCATGCAGGGGTACAACGCAGAACATTCCGGGAGACGGTGTGGCAGAGCTGCTTGCCATCGAAATTGGAGGGATGCAACAGTGGGTTTTAATCAGGGGTGCAAACAGGAACAATCCAGTTTTGCTTTGGCTTCATGGGGGACCCGGAGCCGCCCAGATGCCCATACACGATGCTTTTACCAGTGAGCTGGAAGAAGAGTATATTGTTGTTCACTGGGATCAGCGGGGAGCAGGAAAATCCAATCATCGTGGTTTTGCGGAAGAAACGATGGAGATGGCGCAATTTGTTTTGGATGTTCATGAAGTGACGCAGTATCTGAAAAAACGGTTTGACCGCGAAAAGATCTACCTCCTGGGTCATTCCTGGGGTACCACGCTGGGAATCCAGGCCGTCTACCGCTATCCGGGGGATTACAGGGCGTTCATCTCTGTAGCTCAAGTGGTGCACCCGCAGAGAGCCGATAAAATATCCTACCAGTGGCTGCGTAATCAGGTAGAGAAAGAGGGAGCAAAAGAAGACAGGCGAAAGCTTGCTGAACTGGGTCTTCCCCCTTTTGAGGAGCACGATCGCTATGTGAAATTTGCAAAAATGAAGGATGCCTTTGGCGGCGGGATGGATGCCCCATTTTTTAAGCTCCTCTGGAAATCGCTGGGAACCGCCATATACAGTTTTTCAGACTATATAGCATGGCTGAAAGGCGCCAGCCGAGGCAGCGGTCCGATGTGGAACGAAACCAGAGAGATGAACCTGTTTACTGAAATTGATACACTTCAGATCCCGGTATTCTTTTTCACCGGCGTGCACGATTATAATACGCCCTGTGTGCTGGTCAAGGAATATTATCAGTTTGTTCAAGCCCCTCGGGGCAAGGTCCTGATATCATTCAGGCATTCCGCTCATACTCCCTTTATTGCTGAAACAGTACGGTTTAACCGAGAGGTAATACGGGTTAAGCAACAAATAGAACGGCAGCAGCCATGAGAAAAATCAGGGCGATAATCCTTTTTTCCTTGTTAATGATGCTTGCAGTGTTGCAGCCTGGAAGCGCCCAGGATAGTACGGCTGTCTCAGAATCTGAATACAAAAACAAGATTCTTCTTCTTCCGGCCATAGGATCGAGCCCGGAAACTGGATTCATGTTCGGGGCCGTTGCGGTCGCACAGTTTAAGATGGGTTCGGCTGGACTTGAAACCCGATCGTCAAGTGTCCTGGTTTCGGCGATCTATACAGTCAAAAAACAGATTCTGTTGAGCATGCTTCCCGATATTGTATGGACGGGTGAAACGTGGATAGCAAGCGGCAATTATTTTGTCAACTATTTCCCTGAGAGTTACTGGGGCGTGGGACCATCAACCGATAAAGATGATGAGGTCACGGTGCTGTATACCCAGGTGAATCTGGAACAGCAGTTATTAAGGCAGGTTGCAGCCGGATTCTTTACGGGACCTTATCTGCGCTGGTCAAAACTGTATAATCTGACATTTGAGGATACGAAAGGAAATCGAATAGCTGTTCCCGATGTCCGGGGCGCAGAAGGAGTGGTGACTGCGGGGGGCGGATGGATCGCGAGATGGGACCGCCGCAACAGCAATATGACGCCTACCAGAAATCACTTTGTGCAAATAACGCTGCTGGGCCAGCCGGCCTGGTCGGGGAACTCTCATTACTATATGCTCTACGAGTTGGATGCACGTAAATACGTGCCCCTGAAGAAGGAGGCCAGATCCGTATTGGCGCTACAGGCTTTAATTCAGCTTCATTCCGGTTCCCCTCCATTCAGTGATATGGCATTGTTGGGTGGTGATCGTATCAACCGGGGCTACTACCGCGGCCGGTACCGTGACCAAAATGCAGCGCAGGCACAGGCAGAGTTAAGGCAAAATTTAAGGGGCAGACTTGGTATTGCCGTTTTTGCTGCTACAGGAGAAGTCTGGAGGCGGTTTGAAAATATCAGCTTTGCTACGTACAAATGGACGATGGGTGCAGGCCTGCGTTTGAACCTGAACAGGGAGGACCCGACAAACCTTCGGATTGATGTTGGCTTTAATAAAGAGTCGATTGGATTTTATCTGCAATTCGGAGAAGCTTTTTAATGTTGGGCCCGAGGCTGATCCCGGTGTAACAATAAGCTGCTGTTTTCGTGTGCCTTAGGTAAACCAGTTTCAATTTTTAAAAGGAGACGAAACATATGCACACATTGAACATCTTTTGTAGCCGGTGGTTCACAGGCATTGTCATGGTTACCGCTCTGATAGTGGCCAATCAGGCAAAGGCCCAGACGGAAATAGAGACGGCCCCTGATACACTGACCCAGACGGTCCTCATTCATCCTGTTATCGCCGATGATCATATTGTGAGCTCGGAACACACCTATAATTCAGACCTGCGGCTCGGCGACCAGATCGCAAGAGACTTTTCCATAGCTAAAATAAATAAACACGGCATTCTGCGTCGTTTCAAAGGGCAGGGCCTTACCAATGAAGACTGGTACGGATGGCGCAAAAAGGTGTTGGCTCCTATCAGCGGGAGGATCACGAGAGTCAACCATCCCGATACGACCAACAGGCCGGGAGTGATGAACCGGGAGGCGCAGCCGGGACTGGTGTTCTTTCAACGTGCGGACAGCACCGTGGTTATTTATGCCCATGTGCGCGAGATTGAGGTCGAAGAAGGAGAACAGGTCAAGGCCGGCGAGGTTATCGGCCGGGTGGGGAATAATGGCAATTCAAGAGCTCCGCATATCCATGTGGGTGCATGGAAGGAGGAAACGCCCCTTCAGATCCAGGTGGATCTCTATGCCGAGCACCGCGACGGGCAGCCGTCCGAAAAGAGAGCAGAGTAGTTTAATGCGAATTATCTATATATCACCTCCAGGGTTTCTTATCCAGCCATGGAAGAGTAAGGGGATTATAGTTCCAGGGATAAGAGGCTTATTGTAATACGGATGGGCTGATGGGCTGGGAGAACAGTGTACACCTTTCCGGAAGGTCCTCGCTGTTGTTCAGACTACCGGGGCATAGGAAATATCTATGAAAACAGCCTTTTTTTGTGGAAAAAATCATGATAACTTCTCGGCGGGATTTAATGGTAGTATCCCAGTTAACATATCAATAAGATAGCTTTTTATTTATGATTTCTTTCCCGAACATTTTTCCCTTCCAAAAACAGGGCATCATCATTCATGCCTTTGCCCTTTGGCTGGTATTCTGTGCCTTGCCCGTAATGGCACAGCAGGCCGAAACCCTCGACACGATGGTTGTTTCCAGGGAGCTGGTGGTGTCTTCAAGCCGGATCCCCCAGACGGCGGCAGCTTCAGGTCGCAACTTGACGATTATACCATACAAAACCATTCAGAGTATGCCGGTACATACGGTTGATGAGGTGATTCGGTATGTATCGGGTGTTGAAGTACAGTCCCGGGGCGCTTTCGGGACCCAGTCAGACTTCAGTATCAGGGGAAGCACGTTTTCACAGGTATTGGTGATGGTGGATGGCGTACGCATCAATGATCCACTTACGGCGCATTTCAATTCCAACATCCCGGTGGCTCCCTCCGAGATCGAGCGCATCGAGGTGTTGCACGGGCCGGCAGCCGCGCAGTATGGAGCCGATGCGGTTGGAGGGGTTATCAACATTATTACGCGCACTTTTGCTCACTCAGAAGGAGAGCAGGTGACCAGTGCGGATGCCCGAATCGGCTATGGCCAGGATGAGCTTAAGATGGGCCAGGGCGGTTTTTTTCACCGTGGTGATAACTTTCGCATAGGGGGCGGGGGCATGTGGTATCATACGCCCGGACAGTCACTGGGTGAAGGGTATAGGAATCGGTTCAGTATTGGCAATGCATCCTTGTCCGCGGGCTTTCATCTCGGGCACGGCTGGGACCTTGCAGCCCGTACGGCCTACGATGACCGGGATTTCAATGCCCGGTATTTTTATACGGTCAGTCCCTATGATGAGGCTGTCGAACGGGTTACGGCCTGGTGGAATCAGCTGCAGCTTACCCAAAAGTCCGACCGGCAGGTGACAACCCTGAAGGGATCGTTCAAGCACAATGCCGATGATTTTGTTTTCAACCCGGAGTTCCCGGCCAATCATCATACCACGAATTTGTTGAATCTTCAGCTCTATCAGTACCGATCACTGTCCTCCCGTTGGGAATGGACATATGGGGCCCAGATGAGCAATCGTTTTATCCGCAGCAACGATCGCGGACGCCATAACGACTGGCATTATGCGGGCTTTTCAATGGTTCAGTGGAAGCCCCGCGATCCGTTGACGCTGACGGGGAGTCTGCGGCTCGATCATGACGAGAATTACGGGACCGAATTGATGCCCCAGCTTAGTGCATCGTATGAAGGCAGTCGATGGATCCTTCGGGCTTCCGGGGGGCGAAGTATCCGTTCTGCCAGTTATACGGAGCGGTATATATCCAATAATCTTGAAGGACCGTTAGCGGGGGGGCGAAATATCGGGAACCCCTGGCTGAAGGCGGAGCGGTCGTGGTCAGGCGAAGCCGGGCTTGATCTGTTTCCCGTACAGAATCTGCGGTTTTCTGCTACTGGATTTATCCGGTCTTCCTCCAACCTGATTGATTACGTGCTTACGAACTCGGGCAATATCCGCAATAACGAGAACCTGATTGATGATACCGAGTACCTCTATGCCAATAACCTGAGCAGCGTACGAACAGCCGGTATAGAAACGGAACTCTCATTAAACAGGGAAGTCGGGAGCGGCTGGATCTTGAAAAGCCGCCTTGGGTACACCTTTGCCGATGCGTTGAACAAGGAAAAAATTGCTTCTAAATATATTTCCAATTACGCCCGGCACCTGGTGAACGGGATGCTGGCCTTGCAGCAGGGAGCCCTGGAGGTCGCCCTTAATGGACTCTGGAAACAGCGTGAAACAGACCGTGCCGAAGCAATAAGTGCGTATAAATCGCCGAGCTACAGCGTTTGGAATTTAAAAATAGGCTATACCTTCTATAAAAATGTGACTCTGGGCCTGGAGGTTGATAATGTATTTGATGAACGCTACCAGGATATACTGGGCGCCCGCATGCCCGGGCGATGGGCCATGGGGACGCTGAGCTGGGAACTTTGAGACAGGACTGGAAAGAAGCAAAAGTTTTCGGCAGGTTGCCTGAGCCGGGAATCCGGATCCAGCCGACTGATATCACCATCTTTGAACAGGACCTGGTCAGCCTGGCAGAATTTCTTGTGAAAACAGATGAATCTGGAACTTAAAATACCGCCCGCTGCAGTTGCGATTGGTTTCGGTATCATAATGTGGGCGCTGCAGCAGTGGCTGCCCATGTACTGGCCGCGTGGAGGGCTGTGGTTTTGGCCGGCTGTCGTCACCGCGTCGGCCGGGGTGGTGATGGGTATTCTGGGGCTCTTGGAGTTTTACAGGCATGCCACGACCATAAACCCGCATAAGCCTGCAAAGGCCAGTTCGCTGGTTGATTCCGGCGTCTACCGGCTGTCCAGGAACCCGATGTACCTGGCGCTGGCTTGTGTCCTGCTTTCCTGGGGCTTCTACCTGGGAAGCGCTGCAAGCTTGCTTTTGATCCCGCTGTTTGTCTGGTATATGAACCGATTTCAGATTATTCCCGAAGAACGAATCATGATTGAGAAATTCGGCGATGCCTACCGCCGTTACCAGTCGGCTGTCCGCCGCTGGATATAGGACGCTTTTACTGGCTTATGCCGACCAGCCAGTTTCGGAATTCCGGTGCGCTGTAATCCGCGATGCCCTCTTTTTTGTAGATGACCTGCCCTTTTTTGGAAATCACATAGGTGGATGGGATATAGGGACTTTGAAGCACCTGCGGCATTCCTGAAGTCGGAAAATAGTAGGGCATGGAAAATTCTTTTCCTTTCATGAAATTCACCGCTTTCTCGGGCTCTTCGTCGAGTGAGATCAATAGGAATTCTATATTGTCATTTTCTCCCACTTCTTCATAAAGGGTTTCAATAGTTGGCATTTCCGCCACGCAGGGAGGGCACCAGGAGGCCCAGACATTGATGAAGAGCACCTTGCCCTCGAAATCCCGGAGAGTTCGCTGTTCGCCTTTGGGCGTAACCAGGGACAGCTGTTGGCTATCCCCTGAGAGAAAAGGCCCTTCCACGGTGGTAACCTCGTGTGCATTGGCATCGAAAAGACCGGTCCACAGCAGCGCGCGCTGCATCGTACCCAGAACTTCGGTATGTAAACCGGTCAGGTAGAGGATAGCCACTACGGCCGCTATGCCCAGCCATTCCAATAGGCTGCGCTTAAATCCTGAAGATTTCTTATTTTTGTTTTCTGTATTCATCTTGGTGTGTATTTAAATTCTTTGTTCTGTTCTTGGAATGACCCTGGTCGGCTCATTTCAAATACGCTAGCGGCTGGCCAGTTTTTCCAGGGCCGGCTTGATCATGTTTTTGTTGACCATACCGGGAGCGACATATTCCACTTTGCCCTTTTTGTTGATGATAAAAGTCATTGGGATTCCCCGAAATGGTCCATAGCCATCAAAGACAGAGCCGTCATCGACTACCAGGGGATAATTAACCTTATATTTTTTGGCAAAGGGACGAACCACTTCCCAGCCCTCTTCATCAAGAGAGACTCCTACAAAAAGAACCCCATCCTCACGCATTTCCTCCTGTATTTCCACGAAGTCAGGGATCTCTTTTCGGCAAGGGCCGCACCAGGTAGCCCATATATTGAGTACGACGACCTTGCCTTCATGGTCGGAAAGTGTAAAGCGCTCGCCATTCATTTTTTCGAGGGTGAAGTCCGGGGCGTCTTTGAGTTTGCGGCTCGTATCGGTCCGGGAAGCTTCAGCCGGATATGATGCGGAAGCCGTGACGGCCGGTGACTGGACTTGGCTGTTTTTACGGTCGGCCGCGCAGGAGGCGATCATAAGTGAAAAAAGAATAACTGCTGGTATCAAGTGTGTACTGATGAATTTCATGGTATGAGAAAATACGTTAATTCGCTTAGTGTATATATGGGCGATCGGGTTTCAGAGTGTTTGCGGTTTATAATGCCCGGTATGCCCTGCGGACTGGCAAAGGTGTGCAGAAGGAAGAATCATACTGTATCCAGGGAGATCGGCGCCTCGACAGATGGATATGATATACTTTGCCCGTGTGCTAAGCGTATTGCGGGGGGTCGGGTATACGTATTACAAAAAGCTGGGAGTGCAGGGTTGTCAGATGCTTTATGAGCGAATACTCTTTGTGCAGCTCAGGCGATGGCATGGCATGCGCCGGTATCAGGTGAATACTTGAATTGCAATTATTGATCCTGATCTTTTTCCCGGTATCAGGATCGGAAGTAGGGAGATCAAAAACCGTTTTGGACTCTTGCACCTTGCCGAAAGAAAAGAGGTTTTTCTTTGGACAGTTGGGAGACCACTGCACTGCCTTTGTTGTCAGCTCGGGTAGCTGGTGAACCTGATATACGGCAGTGGCCGTCCGGGACAGGATTGATCCGGTGAAGACCAAAAGTAATAGGAGACCTGTATGTCGGATGTAATCAGTCAACAAAGCTGTTTGAGAAGATGACAATTTAAGTGACGCAAGTTAGCCAGTTTTTAACGGGATATCCAAATTTTTATTGCTGTTGAGCAAAGGCTTTCATGTGTGAGATCAAGGGCGAAAGGCGATGGGTTCAGCTTCGCGGGCACGCCATATAAAAAAAGGCGGCCCTGCTGACAGGGCCGCCTTGGAAAATTACTGAGAAAATACGCAGAGGGTTAGTTGGCTGCCGGTTTCATGTCGAACGGACTCAGTGGTATGGTTTCCACACGTCGGTTCTTGCGGCATCCCTGTCCCGGATCCTGATCCATGCAGGGAACAGGTGCTTTTCCTAAACCGCGGACCGTAAGTCGGCTTTCAGCTACGCCGTTCTTGATATAGAATCGGGCTACCTCTTCGGCACGACGCTGGCTGAGGCGCAGGTTGTACTGGTCGCCGCCCACGTGATCGGTATAGCCTTCAATGCGTACATGGAATTTCGCTGCGCCCATGATGGCTTTTGCGTTTTCCCTGAGGATGCGGGCTGCTGCCTGGTCGATATTGGAACGGTCAAAATCAAAGTTAACCACATCCAGGTCGCTCTGTCGCAGGTAGGGCGGATCCTTGGGATCGTTGGGATCGGTTCCCAGTTCGAGTTCCTGGGAGTCGGTAAATCCATCGCCGTCAGTGTCTGCGTTATTGGGATCCGTATTGTGTTCCGTCACTTCATCATAGTCGCTGATGCTGTCGCCGTCGCTGTCGACGGCATTGGGATCGGTGCGATATTCATTTACTTCCTGTCCATCCGTCAGCCCATCGCCGTCACTGTCTTCTGCGTTGGGATCGGTGTTGTAGGAATTGACTTCCTCTCCGTCTGAGAGTCCGTCACCGTCAGAATCGGCTTCGAGGGGATCGGTATCGTATTCGTTCACTTCATCCCCGTCCGTTAATCCGTCGCCGTCGGTATCAGCATTATTGGGATCCGTGCCCAGGGTTTTTTCCCGTGCATCGGTCAACCCATCGCCATCAGTATCAACGTTTTGTACCACCTCTTCACTCGAACTACACCCATATTGTACGAGTGTACCGCCTATTAACATAAACGATATTAAAAAAATATTGAGAGCTCTTTTCATAATGATAATCTCCTGTAAAAAATTTAGAATTTAAGGTACTAAATATGTGGTTGTACAGAATCAAAGGCAAAAAATATTTGATTCAAAAAAATATCAAACAGCGACCCTTGATTAAAGGAATGCATAAAATGTTAGCATTAGTTCAATAAACCACTTATATTTGCACACTCGAATTGGGGCTATAGCTCAGTTGGCTAGAGCGCTTGCATGGCATGCAAGAGGTCCGGGGTTCAAGTCCCCGTAGCTCCACTTTTCTTTTCCTTTCCAAATACAGCAGCGTACAGGCCCATCCCGGCATGCTGTTAGGAGATACTTTTTTGATCTGCAAATGTTCCGAATTATGGAGACAGGAGGCAGGAAGGGAAATTAGTCCTGATTTTTGTTTGCCATTCACCCATTGGATCCCGTATCTTAGGACTTCGAGGGTAGGCCCTGCGCAGCCAGCTCCCTCTCAACTCCGTCAGGACCGGAAGGTAGCAGCGGTAGGAGGTCGTAGCGGCGTGATGCAGGTTGCTTACCCTCTCTTTTTTTACCCTCCTCAGTAGATTATTCCGCTCCCACCGCATTGTTATCAGTGCTCAGGCGAACACAAGCACGTAACAGTAATTGACTACCATGGCAGGGATTGTGGTTTCCACCTATTGGCCCGGCGGAAGCAGTCGATAATGGATGGTCAGGTGAGAGATGGTTTCTTTTGACCGGTGGCCAGCTTGCGGCTGATATCATTGGAGATATGTTCCGCATGAATGCGGGTATTTTCAATAAAGAGGCTGTTGGTATCCATTCCTCCACACACGACACCGGCAACATAGAGGCCTTGGCGGTTCGTTTCGAGCGTTTTATCATCGTACACCGGCATACGTTTGCTGTCATCGGTCAGTGCGATGCCAAAGCGGGTCATCAGCTCAAAGTTAGGCTGGTAGCCGGTCATTGCAAGCACAAAATCATTGGGGATGGTCTTGATGCCGTCCGGCGTTTTGAGCACAACTTCATCCGGCTTTATTTCTTGTACCTCTGTGTTAAAATAGCCGGTGATTTCATTATTTTTGATACGGTTTTCAATATCCGGTTTCACCCAGTACTTTACGGTGTCCTTAATGTGGCCATCTCGAACAGCAAGGGTAACATTGGCGTGCGCCCTATAGGTTTCCAGGGCTGCATCCACGGCCGAGTTCCCTCCGCCGATTACCAGTACGTCCTGCCAGGCATAGGCGTGGGCCTCATCATAATAGTGCCGTACCTTGTCCAGCTCCTCACCCGGTATGTTCATCAGCCGCGCAATGTCATAAAATCCGGTCGCCACCACTACCTTGGAGGCTGCATACTGCCCGTGGTCGGTCTTGACAAGGAACTGTTCATCCTCGCCGTCTATGGCCTGGACCTCTTCGTACAGGTGCACATCCAGGTTGTAGCTTTCCGCCGCCCGCCGGTAGTATTCGAGGGCTTCGCGGCGCGTGGGTTTTGGATTATGCGAGATGAAAGGGACCTCTCCGATCTCCAGCCGCTCGGAGGTTGAAAAGAAGGTCATGTCCTTGGGATAATGGAAAATACTGTTGACCAGGCTGCCCCGTTCGATGATCTTCGAAGAAATCCCTTTGCGCTGAAGCTCAATAGCCGTAGCAAGTCCGATGGGGCCAGCCCCTACAATGATAACCATGATGCAGTAGTCGTTAATCTTAATTTTGGTGTTAAATTATGGATGATAAAACAATTAATTGAATATTATATGAATTCGTTTCTGTACCGGGCAAAATCCTGACTTGCCTCTTGATCTCGCCTTGTCCGCTGTTCAGCCGGTTAAAAGATTTTACGGGACCAACCATTTTGTGTGGAAACAATGGCCGTGAGGCCGTTGTCATCAGGATGAGAGGTATATAATGACAACAGGGATTGCCCCTTGCGAGACAATCCCTGCTATTTGTACCTCCGAAGAAAGTTGTCAGTTACCGCGCCCGCGACTGCGTCCTCCGCGCCGGCTTTTGCTTTTCCTGCTGTTTCCTTTTTTGCGGACCGTGCCCCGGCTTTTCCGGCTACTGTTTGATTGACGGACCTTGCGATGGCGATTTTCCGATTTTCGCTTGGCAGGGCGAACCGCCTTTCGCTGCTTGCGGCTGTGCCGCTTTTGGATGCGGGCCTTGCGGCTGGATCTTTTTGTCCGGTTGGACCTCACCTTTTTTCGCTTGTGGATCCGACGCTTGGACTGCCGGGGGGACCGGCTTTGAATTTTTCGTTTTTTAGGTGAGCGGTATACGGAGTTTCCGCGTCCTTTTCGGTGCTGTTTTCCGCGAATTTTTTTTCGGGCTTTGCTCCGGTCCACCTTCGAAGCGCGCTTTACGGCTCCGGACCGGTAGGCATCTCGTCCCTTCTGCCTGCGGTATCGCGAGCGTGCATTATGGGCATTTCTTCTTAACCGCTTGACGCGTTTTCGATACCGCTTTTCAATATGGGCATAATGCTTTCTTTTTTGCATGCGGGCCCGGTATCTTCTCACTTTGGGGTGAATGTGGTAGGCCCATCGATCGGGCAGGCGGTGTCTTGGAGCGCGCAGGAACGAAAAAGTCAGTCCATCCAGCCATATTTGTACGGAATAATAGGGCGAATGGTAGTCGTTGTAGGTGAAACGGTGGCGATGATACCAGTCCCGTCCCCGCAGCCGGATCAGCAGTCCGCGGTCTCTGAAGCCATCGCGATACCCGGCCTCATAGATGTCGATATCACGGACCAGGTCGTAGAAGCGGTAATCGTTGTAATAGGCATCGTTAACCCCGTCCATATAGCCTTTCAGGTAGGCGGCCTGATAGGAATCCCGGTAGTAACGGTGGGAGTGACCGAGGTTCAGCTGAAAGTGAACAAAGGGTTTAAACGATTGATAGCTTAATTCTATATAGGTAGATTGCGCAGCCAGCGGCACGTTAAAAAATGCAATAAATAATGTCGTAACAAATACTTTTCTAATCATAACAACCTCCTGCTTGGGTCTGATTTAATGATGCTGCTTATTAATATCAACTATTCGGCGGCATGCCAATAGCATGATAATGTTAAATTTCCCGATTGCTCAGTGGTATGGTTTTGAGTGCATCATGCGTGAAATAGCGGTTGGCAGCACCTGTAAATTTCAGTATCATCCGTATCGATTAATTAACTTCGAGTTCTATTCATGAACGACTGGATCGTCATTTTACCGCCGATAGTTGCCATAGGAATAGCCCTGTGGCGGCGGGAAGTGATTTTATCGCTGTTGGCTGCCCTCTTTCTGTCGGAATGGATGGTGGCCTCCTATCATCCCGGCAGCGCCTTTACCGGGCTGCTGGAGCGACTGGTGACCGTTTTTGAAAATCCATCGAATACCAGCGTGCTGCTTTTCAGCCTTATGGTGGGCGCACTGATCGAGTTTATCAAGACTTCGGGCGGGGTAAGCGCCCTGGTACAGCGGCTTTCGGCGATCGGGCTGACCAAGACGCCGCGCCAAGTGGGTATGCTGACGACCATCACGGGCATTTTTATTTTTATTGAGACCAATCTGAGTATCCTTACGGCGGGAATCCTTTCGCGCGGGCTTTTCGATAAGTTTGACATGAGCCGTGAGCGGCTGGCTTATGTTGTTGATTCAACCTGTGCGCCTGTGGCCGTTCTTATTCTGTTGAACGGATGGGGAGCCTATCTCTTGGGGCTGATTGGCAATTACGAGATTGAAAACCCGGTTTCCGTTCTGGCTGCAACGATCCCGCTGAATTTTTATGCTCTCCTCACGCTCGGCCTTGTCTTCTATACGGTATTGACAGGCAGGGTATACGGGCCGATGAAAAAACTGGAGACCCATGATGGGGAAACGGATATGGATGACACGGAACCACCGACCAATGCTCGGTATATGCTGGTTCCGCTGGCTGTAATGACGGGGGGGATCCTCTTTTTCCTGTGGCTGACCGGGGATGGAAATATCATGGAAGGGGAGGGGGCTACCTCGGTGCTCTGGGCTACGGCCCTGGCCATAGCTGTGGGATACCTGCTGCTTCGCTTTGAAGGGGTGTACACCCACAGGGAGCTGGTGGATCTTTCATTTGAAGGCATGAGTAACCTGCTGCCGCTGGTTACCATCGTTCTTCTTTCCATTGCGCTGGGAATGAGTTTACAGGATCTGGGCACCGGGAGCTACATTTCTTCGCTCATCGGCGTTTTTTTGCCACGGTATCTGATTATTCCCCTTATTTTTCTGGCTTCAGGGGCCATTGCCTTTACCACCGGCACCTCATGGGGGACTTTTGCCCTCATGATTCCCATTGGTATTCCCCTCGCTCTGGATCTGGGGCTTGCGGTCCCTCTTCTACTCTCAGCCGTCATCGGGGGCGGGGTATTCGGCGATCACTGTTCTCCTATTTCCGATACTACGCTCATGTCCTCATTGGCTGCCGGCTGCGATCATCTTGACCATGTTAAAACACAGCTGCCCTATGCTCTTGTCACGGGTGGAATAACATTTATCCTGTATCTTGTCATCGGCTTGATCTGAAGAGGATTCATCCGCTACAGCAGGAGGATGGAATTGGGAAGTTCTTCCAAAAGGCTGGAGATATTGGGCTGCGACTCCTGTCGCTGAACGAGATATATGGCATTGCGGTGAGACCGTAGGAATTCCACGTCCATATGGCGGTGGACTTCACTTTTGTCCCTGATACTGGAGCCGGAAAGTTCCGGGGCTTCTGGGGCTCCCGGCTCCGTCTTCAGGAAGGGCCAGCCCTCAGGAATATGGAAAGGATAAGGCCAGAAAAGATGCATATCCCTTTGCAATAGCCGGCTCAGGCCGAACGTCCAGCGAATGACTTCGGCACTTTCCTCCGGAGTGGTACAGATCCCAATGACATTATGGGGCCATGAGGCTCCGTTGTTCCATACCAGCACCGGTGCGGGGCTGTTCCGGGCCAGGAAATGGGCCGTACTTCCGACAGAAGCACGACGGCCGAAGGGCTGGGCATTGCGACCGATAACGACCAGGTCCACCTGGCTTGCGGCCTTCATGATTTCATTGTTGATAGTCCCGCGCACCGACTGGTAGGAATAGTGTATTTTCAGCGATTCGCTGTACTGGGTAAATACATGCTGCAGCCGTGCTTTCAGGGCCTCCGACTGTTCCCGGATGTGCTGTTCGGTAAGAGGGATAAGTTCTCCTGTGTAACTGCTCGTCTGCTGAGTGAAGTTCAGCTGGCAGGCTTCGAACCATTCCTGGTCTTCAATATACAGGGCCTGAAGCTTTGCAGACGACCGGCGGGCCAATTCAGCCGCAGCTTTAAATCCGGCAGTGGAGCCGGAGGGATCCAGGGCAACCAATATGGAGGATAGTCTCATTTTCTAGGTGTTTTCAGCTTTGCCGTTTTCTTTGATTGAGGTGCCGAACTCCCGGCGTATGGAGGCGAACCGGTTGAGCTTTTTTTCCACCAGGAAGTTGATCGACCCCTTGGGATAGCGCCCGCTGTCGTCCCGGCTTCCCATCTGGATGCCGGTCAGGATTTCCATACCTTCATTGATGGTTTTGATGGCATAGATATGGAATTTCCCCTCTCCAACGGCGCCTACTACTTCCTGCTTCAGCACCAGGTTTTTGATGTTTGCGTCGGGTATCAGGACGCCCTGGTCGCCGGTTAGTCCCCGCTTGCTACAGATATCAAAGAAACCCTCGATTTTTTCATTTACGCCCCCGATGGGCTGGATATCTCCATGCTGATTCACGGAACCAGTAACAGCGATGGATTGCTTCAGGGGAACCTCTGCGATGGCTGACAGCAAGGCATACAGTTCGGTTGAGGAGGCACTGTCGCCCTCCACACCGCCATAGGATTGTTCAAATACCAGGCTGGCGGAAAGGGAAAGGGGCTTTTCAATGGCATAACGGGCTCCCAGAAAGGAGGAAAGGATAAGCACACCCTTCGAATGAATGGGACCGCTCATCTCAACTTCCCGTTCGATATTGATGACTTCGCCCCGTCCCACCTTGACACGGGCTGTAATGCGGGTGGGGTGGCCGAAGGCCAGGCTGCCCAGCATAATGACCGAAAGTCCATTAACCTGCCCTGTCTTGACGCCGTCGGTGTCAATAAAGATTGTTTTCCTGAGGATGGACTCCTGAACCTGGTCTCTCAATCGTCCCGACCGGTAGAGCTGTTGGTCGATGGCTTTCTGTACCGCCTCCCTGTTGATAACCCGGCGACCTTCCTGCTGCGCCCAGAAATCCGCTTCCCGGAGCAGGTCGATGACATCACGAAAATGGGTGCTCATTTTTTCATTGTCGCTGACCAGCCGAGAGGCATGTTCGACAACGCGCGCCACGCCCGACCGGTTGAGCGGTTTGAGCTCATGCTTCTGAGCCAGCATTGCAATGATGCGGGCAAAGAGGTTTTGATTGTCGGGGGTCCAGTCAATTTCATCTGCAAAGTCTACATCCACTTTGAACAGGGTCTTGAAGTCGGCATCGTAGGCACAGAGCAGGTAATACAGCAGCCGGCTTCCCATCAGGACCACTTTGATGTCCAGGTCGATGGGCTTGGGTTCCAGCGTAACAGTACTGAACAGCCCGTACATGTCTCCCGGTGATTCAATTTTCAGCTTCTTGCTCTGCAGCACTCGCTTCAGCCCTTCCCAGGAGAAGGGATGCGTGAGTATGCGGTTTACATCCAGCAGCAGGTACCCGCCGTTGGCCCGCAGCAGGGCTCCGGGTCTGATGTAGGTGAAATCGGTGGTTAGCGTGCCCATCTCGGAAAGATGTTCGATCCGACCAATAAGGTTGATAAAAGTAGGGTTGTCCTCATAAATCACCGGGGCGCCTTCCGTGTCGGTGTTGTCAACCATCACGTTGACGGTATAACGCCACAGTACGGGGTGTTCGGCAGGAGATTTGCTGCTGTCAAAGTCGCTGCCGCGAACGAAGGGGTTTCCGCTTCCGGGATTGACAATCTGTTCTACGTGGAGGATGATATCCTGCTGGACCTGCTTGAGGTATTCCAGAATTTCGGGCAGGTCGCTGAATTCATTTTCAACCTCTTCGATCAGCCCCCGGACCGAAAATTCGGCAAATTCCTTGTTCAGCTCTTCCCGCATCGAGCGGTATGTACGCTGCCGCTTGGGTGCCTGGCGTAGGATCTTTTGCAGCTCCTTCTGAAATTTTTGAGCTTCATTTTCCAGCCGCTGCTTTTCTTCATCCGAAAGCTCCTTTATTTCCTCATTGGTCATGATGCGATCTTCCTTGATAGGAACAAAGGAGTAGCCGATCGGGGTGCTTAGGATTGTCAATCCCTTTTCCTGGGCCTGTTCCTGCAGGTCGGCAAACGTCTGTTGCTCCTGGGCTTTCCATTCCTCTTCGACGGTCTGTCGCCGGTTCTGATATTCCTCACTTTCAAGAGCCGAGGTCAGAATATTTGGAAGATCTTCGCAGAAACTGTTCATCATGTCCCGGAACTTGACGCCCCGGCCTGCCGGCAGCTCCAGGGCAACAGGTTTGTTTTCATTGTCAAAATTACAGACATAGCACCAGTCTCTGGGCACGGGTTTCTCTGCGGCCTCTTTCTTGATGAGTTCCTCCAGTAGGTTCCGCTTGTCGGTATTTTCCGGTCCAAGGGCATACATGTTGTAACCGTCTTTTTGCATTTTGATGCCAAACTCGGCCGAGGTGAGGGCCCGGTCCTGGCCGACCAGGAGATGGTCAAGCGTTTCAAGATCGTCGGTGGTTTCGAAGGAGAATCCGTCGAAGGTGCATGTGCGGTATAACTGGTCTGCGGGAAGGCTGCTGATACGGGTCGCGGGTTCTGGCTTTTCTTCAATCATAATAGTTGGCTAAATGGAGGTTACTTCACACCTAATGGTAGATTTTAACTATTATCGGCCGGATGTCTTCCATGGGGATTTCCGAACATTTATGTAGGGCGTTACCTTATTTACAAGAGGACGGGGAGGGATAAAAGCAAGAGCAAGGAGCGTCCATCCCCGGCAGGATCAAGTATTCCCTACGTCGTGCCGGGGTAATCCACCTACTTGAATCCTGGGATAAAATATTTAGCCTTAACCATAAGTTTGATTGTACTAACTCTTATTGTTACAGGATCTACTTGCCGATGGAAACGAAAAGCATGCCTTCAGTTTTACATGAATACAATTTTAAATCAATTGAAGAGTTCCTCGATGCGGTAACCCATCAGAAGTGCAGTTATTATGCCAGCCATTTTCTGGCTGTAGAGGAAGGGGAGCTCGCACAAGTTGATGATTCCGTACAGCACAGTCTGCAAATATTTAAAACGCTTGATCTCTCCACCGAAGAACATTTCTTCCCGGTATACCGGGGCGGTCCCGATTACGTATACAAAGACTGGAAGCTCTCCCCGCTGGCCCGGGTGCTTATGCTGGTGGACGGAGATCCCACAAATGTGAGGGAGATAGCACGAAAGCAGACCGAACTGATCGACCGGATGCTGAACCACATGTAGACAGCATGAGACGGAGCTGTAAGCTCTGCCCCTACCGAGAAGTGCAATGGATACTTACATCCTGTTCTTGGCACAGCCTGTATTTTGTAGCTAAAATAGCAAAACAGATCAACGACCTTCAGGGGAAATATGGCGCACAAGAAATTATTGTTTCAAACCGATGCACGTGAAAAAATACTGAAAGGGGCGACCACGCTTTATGATGCAGTGCGTGTAACCCTGGGCCCAAAATCAAAATCTGTACTGATTGAAAAAAAATGGGGCAAACCGCTTGTCTGCAACGACGGGGTCACGATTGCCAAGGAGGTGGTCCTGAAAGATCCGGAAGAAAACCTGGGGGCCCAGGTCCTGAAGGAAGCCGCCGAACGAACGGGCGACCTGGTTGGGGATGGGACCTCATCTTCCACTATCATCGCCTACACTATCTTTGCCGAGGGACTAAAGAATGTAGCGGCGCGGGCCAGTGCCATTGAGCTGAAACGGGGGGCTGGATCGCGGCTTGAAGGTGGTTGTAGAGGTACTCAGGGGGATATCGCGGCCTGTAAAAAGCCACAAGGAGAAAGAGCAGGTGGCCACCATTTCAGCTCATAATGACACGGCCATCGGCGCCCTGGTGGCGGAAGCCATCGATAAGATTGGTCCCGAGGGTGTCATTACCGTGGAAGAGGCGAAGGGAACGGAGACCCTGGTGGAAGTAGTGGAGGGAATGCAGTTCGACCGCGGTTACCTGTCCCCTTATTTTGTCACGGATCCGCAGAAGATGGAAGTAGAGATTGAGAATCCGCTCATCCTTCTGTACGACAAGAAAATAAGCAGTTTGAAAGATCTTCTTCCCCTGCTGGAGGAGATTGCCAAGCGACAGTCGGGGCTGGTGGTGATAGCCGAAGATGTGGACGGTGAAGCCCTGGCAAGCCTCGTAGTCAACCGCATCCGGGGCGTGCTGTCCTGTGTCGCCATCAAGGCCCCGGGATTTGGTGACCGCCGAACGGCCATGCTGCAGGATATTGCCCTGCTTAGCGGGGGAGAGCTGATCTCTGAGTCGCTGGGGATGAAACTGGAGAATGTCACCCCGGAGATCCTTGGCAAGGCACAGCGGGTGGTTGTCGACAAAGATACAACTACCATCATTGGAGGAGCGGGCGAGAAGCCGGCCATCGAGGGGCGTTGCGCCGAACTGCGCAGGCAGATTGAGATAACGGACTCGGATTACGACAGGGAAAAGCTGCAGGAACGCCTGGCCAAGCTTTCGGGCGGGGTGGCGGTGATCCGGGTGGGAGCCCTTTCCGAGACTGAGCTCAAAAGCCGGAAGGAAGCGTATGAAGATGCTATCAGTGCCACCAAGGCAGCGATAGAAGAGGGTATTGTGCCGGGGGCGGGACTGGCTCTGCTGCAGGCCATCCCGGCGCTGGAAGAGGAGGCACGGAAGGCGGATGGAGATGAGAGGACGGGCGTGATGATCCTGCGCCACGGGCTCGAGGCCCCCGCCCGGCAGATTGCTGAAAATTCCGGTGCCGATGACGGAGTGGTTGTTGAAAAGATGATTGCAGGGGATGGCAAAACAGGATTCGATGCCTCTGTCAACCAGTTTGTGGATCTCTATCAGGCCGGCATCGTGGATCCTACCAAAGTGGTGCGTATTGCCCTTGAAAATGCGGTATCGGTGGCGGGGACACTGCTTCTGACCGAAGCAACCATGACCGAGGTGGAGGATAAGCCCACGGCCTTTCGCGAGCATTCGGAGATGGAGGACGGGTATATGGGATAAGCGGTGGCCGGTAGTTCGGGGTGGGGCTACCCTGTATCTTTCTGTTTGGAATGCGGACTTATTATAAAGTGGGTACCGGAGGAGTAATGTTGATGACCGCAGGCACAAGTTTGGATGGATAATATAAAAAACCCTTGCAAGCCAAAGGCTTGCAAGGGTTTAAGTGCCCTGGACTGGAGTCGAACCAGCACTCCCGAAATGGGAACTGACCCCTCAAGCCAGCGCGTCTACCAATTCCGCCACCAGGGCATCTGAAGGGATCTGAAATCAAGAGCCCCAATATAAATGTTTAGCCTTTAAATCCCAATATGTAAAACTGAAAAAAGAAGATTTGAGGCCGGGCTTTTTTGATTGATTCGAATTGCCTCCGAGAGCGTATAGTGAATGGTATATGATTAGATTTCGGCCAGCTGTTCTTTGACGTATTCGTTGTCGGGATCCATCTTTTGTGCCTGCTCGTAGTAGGTGCGGGCCTTGGCTCCCTGTCCGGCGCGCTGCATCAAGTCGCCCATGAGGATCCAGTTCTCTACATCTTTCGGGTTATTCCGGATACGATCCAGAAGGTAGCTGATGGCTTCATTTCCATCGTCACTCATAATCATGTAGAGCACCAGGTTGCGATGGGCCGCCGGCGAATCATCCAGGTTTATGGCCTGGTTAAAATCTTCCTTGGCCTTCTCCAGGTTCTCCAGCTGAAGGTTGGCAAAGCCGCGTAGATTGTAAAAGCCACTTTTTTCCTGTTCGCGTTTAATGGCCTTGTCGAGCGCTTCTATACTTTTTTCCCACTGGTTGAGCTTCTGGAATACCATGCCTTCCAGGTGGAACCCATCAGCCGACTGGGGTTCCATTTTCTGAAGCTGGTAGGAGATATCCAGTGCATGGTCATAATCACCTTCATGGAGCAGGGAAAGTCCCTCTTCTAATTGTTCTTCAAAGTTCATGCGAAATAACTGCTTTCAAATTAAATGTACTGTTATGTGATCTGCGTCAGTAGTAGTCAGTGTTCGCTCCAAAGATAAGCAAAGTTCAGGCGTTAATCAGACGATTTGGAGGCTGAATTTTCCTCCTCGGTAATATCCTCGTATTCGGCTTCCTCTATTTCTTCAAAGTGGTTTTTGCCTTGCTGCCTGCTGCTTCCGTTTTGCTGCTTTTGATTTTGTTGGAACTGGCTGAAGGTCTGGTGGATAAAACTGGAACCTCGCCTGCGATCTTTACTGGATCCGGATGGTAAAAAAAGACGACTGATGAACTTGATTAACAGGTACATCAGTACTAAAAATAGGAGTGTGCGTATCATTACAGTTGATCAGGGATAATATGAATATGTGTATTATTGCGTATAGGCTGCTCAAAAATTTGCTCTTCTATATAATCTAAGTGTTTTTCATTACTAATAAAATCGATCTCTGATGTGTTAATGATCATCAGGGGGGATTTATTGTAGTGATAAAAGAAATGATTATAGGCTTCGCTGAGTTCGCGGAGGTAGGAGGGGGAGATGTTGCGCTCATAATTGCGGTCGCGCTGCCGTATGTTTTCCATAAGACGGTCGACCGACGATTGCAGATAGATAACCAGGTCGGGTTTGGCTGAGATGCCCGTCATAATTTCAAAGATGGAATCGTAGAGGGCCAGTTCATCATCCTCGAGATTCAGGCGGGCAAAAATACGATCCTTTTCAAAAATGTAGTCGGAAATCGTCAGTTGACGAAACAGATCTTTGCTCAGCATGTCCTGCTGCTGCTTGAACCGGCTGGCCAGAAAGGACATCTGGGTGGGAAAGGCATATCGCTCGCGGTCTTCGTAGAATTTGGGCAGAAAAGGGTTGTCCTTGAACTGCTCGAGGACCAGCCGCGCGTTATGCCGCTCGGTAAGCAGTTTGGCCAGCGAGGTTTTGCCCGCTCCTATAACGCCTTCAATGGCAATAAATTCAAATTGGTTCTCCATAGTATTACCAACGTAAATCCGTTTTTTTTATGCGCATGGGGGAGGCCTGCATGAGAAGCCGTTCCACGGGCTGACCCGTCCGTGGGTCTTGCCATTCCGGAAACAGCTCCTGCAGGGGCTCCAGCACAAACAAACGCCTGTGATATTCAGGATGCGGAATGATAAGAGTATCCGTTTGGATCACCAAGTCATCATAGGAAATAATATCGAGGTCGATGGTGCGTGGGCTCCAGCGCGTATGATCGGGTGAGCGGCCATGTTCGGCTTCAAACGATTTAAACTTCTTGATGAGCGGTTCCGGTTTTTCTGCGGTGGACAGGGCTACTACGGCGTTGAAGAAATCCCGCGAAGAAGGGCCTATTGGCTCGGTGATATAGATTGAAGAGGCCCGGAGCGGAGCATCCGACAATGCGCTGAGATAGCGCTTGGCATCGGCGAGATGCTGGCGGCGATCTCCAATATTGGAACCGACTGCTACGACGACCGTTGCCATGACATGCGTGTTTCGGAATAAGTGGTTTCTATGTCGAGCGGTGGAGCGAGTTTGCGAACGGCAACCTCAAGCTGTTCCGCCCGCGGGAAGGCGGCAAACAGGCGGTCACCGATGTGTTTGGTCAGGGTTTCAATTAGTTTCTGCGAGGGACCTTCCATTACCTCCCGGACAATGTCGGTTGCCTTCTGGTAGTCGATGGTATCTTCCAGGCGATCGCTTTTGCCGGCCGGCCGGAGGTTTGTCCGGAACACCAGGTCGATCTCAAAGTGGTTTCCCTGTTGACGTTCTTCCTCGTAATACCCGTGAAAGGCCTTGAAACTGAGACTTTTAAGCGTCAGGGTATCCATATCCATGGGATATCAGATGGTGGCCATTTCAATTTTTTGATGGAGTTCGTCGACCATTCGCTTGTGCTTGGCCGTGGTTTGCATGCGTTCTTCCACAGTGGAGATGGCATGAATGACCGTCGAGTGATCCCGTCCGCCGAAATGAAGGCCGATCGTCTTGAGGCTTGAATCCGTAAACTGCTTGGAGAGATACATGGCAATCTGCCGCGCCTCAACAATTTCCTGCTTGCGGGTTTTCTCGCGCACCTTGTTGGTATCGATTCCGAAGTAGTCGCACACGTAGTTTTGAATTTGTTCAATGGAGATGGAAGTGTGCGATTCCTTGATCATGTCTTTCAGCACCTGCTTGGCCATCTGGGGCTCAATCTCATCTACATGCTGCAGGGAGGCAAAGGCCAGAAGTTTTATGATCGCTCCCTCCAGGTCGCGCACGTTCGATTTAAAATTATGTGCGATGAATTCGAGTACGTCGTGCGAGAGTTCAATGCCGTTGTCGTTTGCTTTCCGTTCAAGAATGGCATATCTGGTTTCATACTCCGGGATCTGAAGGTCGGCGCTGAGTCCCCAGCTGAAACGGGATATAAGTCGCTCTTCAATGTCAGGAATTTCGCGGGGGGCACGGTCGCTGCTCAGGATAATCTGCTTTCCGTCCTGGTGCAGCGCATTAAAAATATGGAAAAATTCTTCCTGCGTCTTCTCTTTGCCGCTGAAAAACTGAATGTCATCGACGATCAGCACATCGATCTGCCGGTAGAACATGGTGAATTCGCTGGCGCGGTTATTCCGGATGGCCTGCACAAATTCGTTGGTAAAGCTCTCCGAGGAGATGTAGAGCACAGCAAGGTCGTTGCCGTACTCCTGTTTGACCTTGTTTCCGATGCTTTGGATAAGGTGGGTTTTGCCCAGCCCGGTGCCCCCATAAATAAAAAAGGGATTGAAGGAGTTGCTGCCAGGATTCTCAGCGATAGCCATGGCCGCGGACCGGGCAAGGCGGTTACAGTCGCCTTCAATATACCGGTCGAAAACATAATTGTTGTTGAGGTTGGAATCTATCTTTGCTTTTTGGATACCGGGAATGACAAAGGGATTTTCAATTTTCCCCGGGCTGTGCTCGGAATAGCCACGCATTTCCTGACTTTGATTGGTGTCGGGGGGCATTGGTCGCTGGGGCAGGCGTACCGACCGGTTATCGGACTCATTTTCAGATTTTTCAAGTACGACCGAATATTCAAGTTTTCCATCTTCACCCAGAACCTTGGCCAGCGTCGACCGCAGCATGCCATAATAATGTTCTTCCAGCCATTCATACCAAAATTGACTGGGAACCTGAATGGTCAGTGTGTTGTTTTCGAGCTTGACGGGATCTATCGGTTCAAACCATGACTTATACTTCTGATAGCTAATATTATCCTGAATAATTTCCAGACACTGCTCCCAAGCAGCTTCGGCAGAAAGAGTACTCAACGTCCCAAGACCTCCTGTAAAATTAATGTGTTATTGTGCAAATAAGCCCTGTAGTTATCCACACGTCTTGAATGCTGTCACTATTTAGGGTGAAATGAAGATGGCAATTTCATCGGCAGATGTCAAAAAAATATCTCCCCGTTATCCAAAAGTTATCCACATTACTCTAAACATTGTAACTTTTTGCCACGCAGTAAGTTAAATATTTTATAGCTTTTCTATCAAAAATGACTTGACAGTGCTTAATGCACCGCTAACATTGATTTCACCTTTTTGTAATGGGAGATAATGGAGCAGAAAAAAGTTTTCAACAAGTTATCCACATTAAATTGTGGATGAGTATTGCCGCTTTGGAACAGGTCAATATGGCAGAGTCAGGTGGTGGGGATGAGTACTCTCCTACTGCAGGTGGGCGATTAAAAACCGTTCCTTTTTGTCATAATCTTTCAGCACAGAGGTCGTCCACGATGAGGGATCAAATAGTTGCTGTACCTGTCCGCCGAATTTTTCATGAAGCTCGAGATAGAGGCATCCCCCGGGTGCGAGATTTGTTTCGGCGTAATGAATGATATGGTCATACATTCGGTCCATGTCACTGGTAAACAGGGCCTGGTGGGGCTCGTAGGACCGGACCTGGGGTTCCAGCTCTTCAGCTTCGCCTTCGGTAATGTAGGGAGGGTTTGAAACGACAAGATCCAGGGGGGGATCCAGGGAGTGGTGTTCGTCACTCAGAATATCTTCCTCATAAAAGGTGACTTCCACCTCGTTCTCCCGCGCATTGCGCCGGGCCACCTCCAGGGCCCCGGCAGAGATGTCCATTCCGTAGAGCTGCCACTGAGGTCTTTCCATTTTGAGAGCAATGGGGATGCATCCGGACCCTGTTCCAATATCCAGTATAGCAAGGGGCTGACTATCTGCATCGGAATGGCGATCAAGGATGATCTCAACCAGCTGTTCGGTTTCGAGGCGGGGGATGAGGACATCCGGGGAGACAGTGATACGAGCATTTACAAAGTCCGTAAACCCGATAATATACTGCAGGGGCTCGTGCTTGGCACGCCGCTTGACCATGGGGCGCAACTCCTCCAGTTCGTCCGGGGATAGCGGTCGGTCGTATTTAAGATAGAGATCCAGCCGCTTGATATTGAGCGTTTCGGCAAGCAGCCATTCGATACTGTGCCGTGGATCGGGAATATCTTTTGACTTAAAATAATCTGTAGCCCATTCCAACATGGAAAGGACCGTCCATTCCTTCACCTTGTTGCTCATGTGCAGCGGTAAGGGTTGTTAAGAGTCGTCCTCTTCGGTTTCCTGATCCTGTTCCTGCTGGACCGTAAGACCAAATCGTTTGGCAAAATCAAGAATAAAATCAGTGACTTCGTCGTCAATGGTGCGTTTCTCTTCGTCAAGCGAACTGCCCCTGAAGCCCATACGTCCCCCTGTTTTTTTCAGGATAAACCGATTTTGCTTGCCGGTAAATTCAATAATGCACGTAAGGGTGACACTGGCATTAATCTGTTTTTCATATTCTTCAAATACAGCAACATGAACTTCATCTTTATGATTAGATGATTCATAGCTGTAGGTATATTTGGGCTCGATGCTGCTGAACAGCTGCGCCGGCATGCGTCGCAGCGTGTCGGCAGGTCCGAAAACAACATACTTGCTTACAGAACTCATAATATATTTACTTCGGTTGGTGAGTTACATCGGTTGTAAACAGCCTGAATAAACGCCTTTATTGACCCAGAGTCAAATTTACTTGTATATAAATACAAATTTATTCAAGTAAAATTTAAATAATTCATAATTTTTTGGGATACTATTGGTTAAATTAATATGTGGTTATTCGTTGCAGAAAGATCAAGGAAGATTCACCCATGAAAAAAATCAGGACTAAACAGGTATTGGCTGCATTTGTAATGATGGTGAGCCTGGCAGCTGTTTCCAATGCCGCCTATGCTCAGCTGGAAGAGCCGGATGTGGTTACTGCTCCCAATCCCCGAACGCCGCTGAGCGAGGGCTATCATACGGGCATTGGTTTTGATATTATGCTCAATAACTTCGGCTTTGGAGTGGGCGGCTACTTCAAGAAGGTAGTGAGCGATTATACGGAGGTCAGTTTCCAGACGGGTATTACGGGCCTGCGGGATGTGAGCGAGCAGACGTTCCAGAGTTTTTTTACCGGCGACCGCATCATTCCCAATAAATACAAGCGAGGTTTTGCTTTTCCCTTCCTGTTTGGGGTGGAGCAACGTATCTTCGCCCGGCAGATTGAAGATAACTTCCGGTTGTTTGTGGGGGCTGCAGCCGGTCCCGCCATGGCTTTTGTCTATCCCTATGTCAATGATTCTGACGGCAGCGGATTTCGCAGCATTTATGTAGATCCCAATACTGGCTTCATCAGGGGAGCAGAGCGCATAAACGATTTCTTTACCGGATGGAGTGACGGGGAAACCGAGTGGGGGTACAGCGGTGAGCTGAAAATAGGGGCCGATCTGGGCCGTTCATTTGGTACACGTACCACGGTTGAATTTGGTTACTTCTTCTATTATTTCAGCCAGGGACTGCAAATAATGGAGCCTTATCGTCCATATGGCTATAATGAGAACGGCAATCCGGTTATATTCAATGACCAGGGGGAACAGCGACCGCATTTTGATGCGCAGAAATATTTTGGTACCCCGCAGATCAAATTCACCTTCGGAGGTATGTGGTAGCGGGCAGCATGCCTGGAGGCGGTAATACCTTCTGTGGCAGCCGGTATGCTGAGTCTGCACCTTGTACGCCTTTCTTTTTCCCTTTATCCATAGATAAAATCCTTGTACCTTTCGAAACAATTTCACCGAAATCAATACATATCATTAATATTAAAGGAGTATGAGTTTAATAGACGAAGTTATCGGACGCCAGATTATCGATTCCCGGGGGAACCCCACGGTAGAAGTTGATATTGTGCTGACCAATGGGGTTATGGGCCGGGCAGCGGTCCCATCGGGGGCCTCCACCGGAGAACATGAAGCGGTTGAACTCCGCGATTCCAATTCCAAGAAATTCCTGGGCAAGGGAGTAACACAGGCCGTGGAGAACGTAAATACGGCTATAGCCAGTGAACTGCGGGGCGTGGAAGTGTTTAACCAGGTAGCCATTGATGATCTGCTGCTGGAAATAGACGGTACGGAAAACAAGGGTAATTTGGGAGCCAATGCCATCCTTGGGGTTTCGCTTGCCGCTGCTGATGCCGCGGCCAACGCACTTAACATCCCTCTGTGGCGGTATATCGGCGGAGTTAATGCCAAAGTGCTGCCCCTGCCGATGATGAACATTATCAACGGAGGCTCGCATGCGGATAACAATGTGGATTTGCAGGAATTTATGATTATGCCCAGCGGTGCGGATACGTTTTCCGAGGCTGTACGTATGGGATCAGAAATTTTTCATCACCTGAAGCGCGTGCTGTCTGCTAAAAACTATAATACGGCTGTGGGAGATGAAGGCGGTTTTGCACCTGATCTGGACTCCAATGAGGAGGCGGTTGAAGTAATCCTGCAGGCCATTGAAAAGGCGGGATACGCTCCCGGGGAGGAAGTCGTCATCGCACTCGACCCCGCTACAGCGGAATTCTATAATGCCGAAAAAGAGGTATATGAGTTCCGATGGAGCGACGGCAGCGAGCGGACCAATGAAGAGATGGTGGAGTTCTGGACCAGCTGGGTCGACAAGTATCCCATTGTATCTATTGAAGACGCCCTCGACGAAAATGACTGGGATGGGTGGAAGAAACTTACAGATGCTGTTGGCGACCGCGTACAGCTGGTGGGTGATGACCTGTTTGTGACCAACACCGAACGCCTTGCCAAAGGCATTCAGCAGGGAGTGGCTAACTCCATCCTTATCAAGGTAAACCAGATTGGCACGCTTACAGAGACACTGGATGCCATCGAGATGGCACACAAGAACGATTATACGGCCGTCATTTCACACCGTTCCGGTGAGACCGAGGATACGACCATTGCTGATTTGGCTGTGGCGACCAACGCCGGACAAATTAAGACGGGTTCCATGAGTCGAACCGATCGTATTGCCAAGTATAACCAGTTGCTGCGCATCGAAGAGCAGCTGGGTGACAATGCGATCTTTATGGGAAGCGATACGTTCGGCTTCTAACAGCTGCAGCTGTTTCGGCCTGTAATTATATCAACAGTACAGCGGAGGGGAACCCCTTCGCTGTACTATTTTCAGCCTGTCAACCTATATGCGCAATACGAGCCTGCGATTACAAAATTTTCGTAATCATGTCGACACAACCGTTGAGTGGGCTCCCCACCTGAATGTCATTGTCGGAAAAAACGGGGCGGGTAAAACCAATTTAATTGATGCTATCCACTACCTGTGCATGAGTCGCAGTTTTGTAACCAACAGCGACCGCTATGTATCACATCACGATGCGACGTTCTTTATGATCAAAGGGCATTTCGAGGGCAGTATCCGAACCAGCTTTGATGTGGGCTGCTCATACTCCTGGGGAGAGGGCAAAAAGATTTTTGTTAATGAAAGCCCCCTTGATCGTCTCTCCGACCTGATTGGGATGGTGCCGGTGGTGGTGCTGGCGCCGGGCGACAAGAAGCTGACCAGCGAGGGGCCTAAAGAGCGCCGCTCGTTTATTGATTCTTTTATCTGCCAGCTCTCCCCCCGTTACCTGCAGGATTTGCTGGATTTCCGCAAGGCCCGCAAGCAGCGAAATAAACTGCTGCAGGAATTCCGGGGCAGCCGCGAGGTGCTTAAAACATACCTGGAACCCTGGAATGTCCAGCTTATAGAATATGGCACGCGCATTGTAGCCAAGCGAACGGAAGTGCTGAACCGGTTCCAGGATTATCTGGCACGAGAGTACGAGCTCATCTCCGGGATGCGCCACAAGCCGCACCTTGAATATCAAACCTTTTGTGAGCCTTCGGAAGAAGAAGAAACCGTCCGGGAACGATATGCAGCGGCGCTCGGGGACGAGCAGGAACATGAAATGGAACGGGAGCTTACGCTGGTGGGACCACACCGCGATGAAATTGTGTTTTATCTCGATGATTTCGAGCTTCGCAGGTACGGCTCGCAGGGGCAGCACCGTCTTTTTGCCCTGGCTTTGAAATTGGCGCAGCTTTTGTATTTTTCAGATGAACTGGATGATCTGCCTATTTTTTTGCTGGATGACGTCTTTGGCGACCTGGATGCTGAGCGGACCAGGGTACTGTTGAATGCGCTGATCGAGCATGCCGGACAAACTTTTGTCACGGCCGCCAATCCGATCCCTTTTGATGAGTACGTCACCTTCGATGGGGAAAAAAACAGGAAGTACCGGGTGGAACAGGGGCAGGTAACACCGCTGTAATATTTAAAATGGGTGAATGAATATGGCACGATATCGGTCAAATAGTCCCAAGCTGCTGAAAGATGCGCTCAAGGATTTCCTGGATGACTATCCGCACAGCAAGCGGCTGAAGCGCGGAATGATCCTGTCAATCTGGGAACAGACGGTTGGCAAACGCATAGCGGATGAAACGGAAAATGTCCATTTTGAACACGGCAATCTGGTGGTCCATGTAAAAAATCCTGCCTGGCGGCAGGAAATCCATATGAAGCGCTTCAGCATTGCAAAAAAACTCAATGACAAAGTAGGCGAGAAAATTATCAGGGAGATTGTTGTCCGCTCCTGACTGCCCGCTTGTTCTTGAGAGGCGATTCATGGACTGTTTCCTGCTCGTAAAATTCGGCCATGATCTATTGCAAACCAGACCGTGCCCGTTTATATTAGCCTGAGAAGTTTCACTATTTATGCAATTGCCAGTGCTGGAAAATATAAAGCAGAAATTTTCGGAGACGTGGGAGAATCTCATTCAGAAGTCGAATGAGGATGAGATTGCGGATGTGGGGCGTGAACGCATTGTTGTTTTTGCTGTATCCCTTATTCTGGCTGTCTGTCTCTGGTTCATGGTGAATTTGAGCAGGGATTATAATTTGAATGTTGATCTTCCCATTGTGGCCGTTGGCATGCCCGATGACCGGGCGCTGGCCCAGGAGCTGCCCAAAAGCGCTACGGTCAGCATTACCGGCGAAGGCTGGAAGCTGATCAGTATCTACAATAACCCGCCCTCGGTAAATCTCAATGTTACCGGTTCTGAAATTAATCTGTATGATCAGGTTCAGCGCCAGATGAATGCCATATCCGAGGTGAATGTGCAGAAGGTACAGCCATTGATGCTGACACTGAATCTGGAGGAGCGGGTATCCAAGACAGTGCCGGTCAAGCCCGTGGTTGATATCTCTTTCGAGAGGCAGTATGGCTTTATCGGGGATCCAACGGTGGATCCGGACAGTGTACGGATCAGCGGAGCAGTATCCCTGGTGAAAGGAATTACAGCCTGGCCTACCGATTCTCTGACACTGAGCGAGGTGTCAGCGGATATTTCAGAGCGCGTCACACTGAAAAGAAGTGAGCTTATAAGCCTGTCGCAGAGTGAGGTTCGAATTAACGGGACGGTTGACCAGTTTACTGAAGGAGAAACAACGATTGATCTGGAAACACGCAATCTGCCCGAAGGCAGGCGAATAAGTTACAGCCCCTCGTCTATTACCGTGACCTTTGATGTACCCGTTGATGAGTACGCCGATATAAAAAATGAAGAGCTCTTTGAGGCTTATCTAACGTACGATCAGATCCAGGAGGATACAACAGGCTATGTATCCCCCCGCGTAGAAAAGCTGTCGGACAATGAATATGTTAAGATTCGTTCTTTTCAGCCGGAACGGGTCGCCTACTTCATGGTGCTTGACGACTAAGCCCGTGCCTATCCCGAAAGAATAGCTATCCTGATTCCTGGAGCTTTTCCTCAAATGGTTTGATCACCTCTGTTACTGTACGGTCGGTATTGAAATAGGAGAGAATTTTCAGGATTACTTCATCAACAAGTACATCGGGGCAGGAGGCGCCTGAGGTAATGCCTATCTTCACGGGCTCCTCTTCGCCAGTTGGAACGGGCAGCCAGTCTGCAGTCTGCTTCATCTCTTTGTCCCACTGGTTGAAATGATTGATGAGCGAGGGGCCTTCAAATTCACCGGCATCACGAATGTGATAAGTGGGGAAGGCGTGTTCCAGGATTTCAACCAGGTGCATGGTATTTGAGGAGTTGTACCCACCGACGACGATGGAGAAATCAGCATCGGTTTCAGCTAGCGCAAGGGTGGCCGACTGGTTCTCGTTGGTGGCATAGCAAAGGGTGTCGGAAGTGTCGGCAAAATGATCCAGGATGTCGGCTTTGCCGTATCGTTCAATAGCAGCCTGCTTGAGGATATCCATCACCTCCTGGGTTTCGGTGGCCAGCATGGTGGTCTGGTTGATAACTCCGAAGTGTTCAAGATCCTTGTGCGGATCAAAGCCTTCAGTACTCTTGTGTCCGAAGTAGGTTTCAAAATCTGATTTTGGACGTGCGCCGGTTAAGATATCAGCCAGGATCCGTGCTTCCTCGGGATTCAGAAGCACTACGCAGGGCGAATGGTCCGCACTGTGCGAAAATGTGGCCCGCGTCTCCTCATGGCGGTGCTTGCCGTGGATGACCAGGGCGTATCCTTTTTTGCCCAGCTGCTTGCCGCGCTTCCATACTTTCTCTACGAAAGGGCAGGTGGTATTGTACTGGTAGGGATCGATGCCCTGCTTCCGGAGCCGCTGCTGAATTTCAAGCGTGGTGCCAAAGGCGGGTACGATGACAATATCATCCTCGTCGAGCGATTCGATGGGAATCAGTTCTGTCCCGTCCGTTTCAAAAAGGAACTTGACATCCCGATCCAGCAGGTCTTCGTTGACGGTGGGGTTATGGATCATTTCACTGAGCAGGTAGATATCCCGGTCAGGGTGCTGCTCCACCGTTTCGTAGGCAATGTCGATGGCATTTTCGACCCCGTAGCAGAAGCCGAAATGACGGGGTACATAAAACTGCACGGGACCGAAATCAAGGACGCTTGGCTCGAGGTCTTTTTTGCGCGGGTCCATCACCTTGTTGGCATCTTTTACCTTGCGGATGATGGGAGATTGGTAGATGTCTGGAATGTTGAATTTTTTTCGCCCCATGGTGCACGTGCTGTTTTTCGGGTTCTCTCGGGAAACCTTGCTTGACGACTTTTAGTGAATCCCCAATATACGAAGTTTGGGGCGAAACATCAGGGCGTTGTGGTTGAAATTATGGTACTGTGCGGAAGGATACGGCGGGAGCAGCAGCCGGAGGGGAGGCTTATGCTTCGGCCACTTCGTCCAGCTTAACCCCAACCAGCCGGCTGATACCGGTCTCCGGCATCGTCACCCCGTACATCATCTCAGCTTTACTCATCGTTTTTTTGTTGTGGGTGATGATAATGAACTGGGTGTCATCGCTGAAACGCTTGATCATGGCCGCAAATCGCTCAATGTTGGCGTCGTCGAGGGGGGCGTCGACCTCGTCCAGTACACAGAAGGGCGAGGGCTTTACAAGGTAAATTGCAAAGAGCAGGGCGATGGCCGTCAGTGTTTTTTCACCCCCCGACAGCTGGTTGATGGTGGAGGGACGCTTACCCTTCGGGTTGGCCTTGATCTCAATGCTTGCATCAAGGGGATCCTCGGCCTCCTGGTCGATGACCAGGTCGCAATAGTCATCATCGTTGAAGAGGGTATGGAAGACCTTCTGGAAGTTTACCCGAATTTTCTCAAAGGTCCTATTAAAACGTTCCGTGGCTGTTTTGTTGATCTTGTCGATGGTTTCACGGAGCTCTTCAGCGGCCTGGTGGAGGTCACCGATTTGTTCTTCATAAAAATCGAGGCGTTCCTTTTCCTCTTCGTACTCTTCGATTGCAAGGGGGTTCACATCCCCGATCTTTTTGAGCTTCTGTTTCAGCCAGGCGATGCGTTTTTTGGCTTCATCCGCTTCGGTATCTTCAGGCAGCTTCTCGTCAATCTGGTCCATCAGAACCCCGTAGGTCTCCCAGATGTGATCCGAGAGATTCTCAATCTGCATCTCAAATTTCTCTTTGGCCATTGCCAGGTGGTGCACCAGTTCCATGTTCACCTCTTTGCGACGGCGCACTTCCTTCAGTTCCTTTTCGATCTCATTAATGCGTCCACGCTGCTTGCCGGAGGCCTCCTCGGCCTGCTCAAGTTGTTTGTCAGCTTCCCGCTTTTTCGTTTTCAGGTTTTCGAACTGATCTTCCAGCTGCTCAATCGAGGATTTGTATCTGGTGATGCGCTTTTTAGCTTCCTTTGTTTTCTCTGAGCGCATTTTCAGCCGCTTCTTCAGGTTCTTGATGCCGTCCTGGGCCCGGCGGATATCCCGCTCGTGGTTTTCCACCTTGTTCTGCAGATCCTGGTGTTTCAGCTGGGCATCATTATAGCGGCTCTGGGCTATAGAACGCTCCTCTTCCAGCTCCTGGAGCGTCTGTTTTTTCTCCTCCTGCTGCTTGTGGAGTTTTTTCAGCTTCTGTTGGAGCTCCTTCTGCCGCGGGTGCAGCTGGTCGAGTTCATCCCGCGCAGAACCCTCGCTGCTGGTCAGCGCTTCGCGCCGATCCCTGAGTTCCCCGATATTCTTCTCATAGATCTGAATCCTGGACTCAAAACTGTTGATCTTGTTCTCTATGGATCGCAGGTGCTTCTCTTTTTCTTTGAGCTGCTGTTCCAGCTCATTCAGCTTGATGGCCTGGTACTGCTCGCCTACCTGCTGCAGCCTTTCCCGGGAGCCGTCGATCTCCGATGTCAGCTTGTCCCTTTGCTCGGTAAGCTTGGTTATTTTATCCTGCAGTCCCACGCGAATGCCGGCATTTTGGGACTTGCTTCCGCTCTGCAGAAAATGGCCACTGGTAATCACTTCCCCCTCGAGGGTGACGCCGGTCTGGCGGTTGCCGGAAATGTGCTGCCAGGCGTTCTCCACACTGTCAAAAACAAAAGTGTGTCCCAGCAACAAGGTTTTGAGCGCTTCAAAACGGGGCTCAGTATGCACCACCTCCACCATGGAGCCTTCTTCAGCCGGATAAGAGTCGGCCAGCTTGTCGAGGGGAATGAAGGTGGCTTGTCCCTTCTCCTGCTCCTTGAGCAGGCGGGCGGCTTCCCGGGCATCCCGGAGTGTGTCCACCACTACAAAGTTCAGGGCCTCTCCCAGCACAGCTTCCAGGGCAACGGCATGCTCTTCATCAGTAGACAGAAGGTTGGATACCACATCCATAAAGGGAAAGCGGTCGCTGTGTTCCTCGAGCAGAAACTGTACGCTCGAGGGAAACGCCTCGTTGGAGCTGGCAATATCCTGCAACAGCTGAATTTCAGACGCTACCGAGTCGAGGCTGCTCTGCTGGCTTCGTATTTTATCCTTCAGCTCTTCCTGGCGGCTGCTCAGCTTCTCCCGCTTCTCCCGGGCCTCCTGCAATTGCTGCTGCTGGCTGTCCCGGTCTTCAGTGGCCTGATCGAGCTTTGAGGAGAGCATCTTTTTCTCCCCGCGGAAATTGGCGATCTCGTCTTCAAGGTCCTCGATTTCTTCGCGGATCCGAAGGAGGTCGCCCTCGGTATTCTCCAGTCGCGACTCTATTTTAATGCGTTTGGTTTGAAGGTTATTGAGTTCGCTGTTGGTGCTGGAGAACTCTTTTTCAAGCTTGTTTAATTTTTTACGTTCGGCTGTAAACTGTTTCTGGATTTCACTATAGCGGCTTTTCGAATCATCCAGGTTCTTTTCGGCCTTCTGGAGATCTTCATCAAACGTTTCAAGCTTGGCCTGGCTGCTCTGAAACGCCTCGCGCAGGTCTTTCAGGTCCTGTTCGCTCTGTTCGATATCCTTGTCGTACTGCTCAATGACGCCTTCTTCATTGCTGATTTTCTCGCGCGTAATCTGGAGGTTGGTTTCGGTATCCCGGATTTTAGAGTGCAGCTGGCTGACGCGGCGCTGGGCTTCCGACTGCTTGCGCTCCTTTTCGGAGAGTGCCTCGCGGGCGGCCTCTTCTTCCTGCTCCAGTTTTTTTGTCTTGGAAAGAATCTCTTTTTTCTCCTTGTCGGCATTTCCGATGCGTTCCTTCAGCGGCTCCAGTTCTTCCTGGATTTTACTGAACTCATGCTTGTTGAGCGCCTTGTCCAGCTGTTCAAGCTCTTTATTGTATTTTTTGGCCTTGCGGGCCTTGTCTGCCTGGCGTTCCAGCGATTTAGTCTTTTTCCGGACCTCGACCAGGATGTCTTCCACCCGCTGCAAATCCTTTTGTGTATCCTCGAGTTTACGGAAGGTGCGCTTGCGCTTTTCCTTGTATCGGGTGATCCCGGCGGCCTCCTCAAACAGTTTTCGCCGGTCATTGTTCTTGTCGTTGAGGATCTCTTCAACCATTTTGAGTTCAATCACCGAGTAGGCATCCGAACTCATGCCCGTATCCATGAACAGCTCATTAATGTCCTTGAGCCGGCAGGTTGTTCCATTGATAAGGTATTCGCTTTCGCCGGATCGGTAGAGGCGGCGGGCGATGGTCACTTCATTATACTCGGTGGGAAGCAGTCCCTTGTTGTTGATCAGGGTAAGCGATACTTCCGCCATACCCAGGGCGTTCTTTTTGGCGGTTCCATTGAAAATTACGTTCGACATGCTTGAGGAACGCAGCAGGGTGGGGCGCTGCTCACCCAATACCCAGCGCATGGAATCCACAATATTGGATTTGCCGCAGCCATTGGGGCCTACAATCGCAGTAATTCCCTTGTCAAAGGAGACTTTGGTATTATAGGCAAAGCTCTTAAAGCCCTGAAGTTCCAGTTCGGATATATACATGCATTAAAAGTGCCAAATAGCAAAATTCAAACAGCCGTTCACTGGTATGGCAGGGGAAACGGCGCAAGGTAGTTGAATTTTCTATCTTGGATATTGGGATTTTCGTCAAACAGTCATGATTTCTTCTTTCTTCTTCTCCAGCAGTTCATCCACCCGCTTGGTATGCTGGTCGGTAAGCTCCTGCACAGCCTCTTCGGCTTCATATTTTGAATCTTCCGGAAGTGATTCCTGCTCCACTTTCTTCTTGATCTCGTCATTGGCTTCCCGGCGGGCATTGCGAATGGATATGCGGGTGTCTTCGGCAATTTCCTTGACACGCTTCACGAGCTCCTTGCGTCGTTCTTCCGACAGAATAGGCAAGGGGATGCGGATAATATTGCCGTCATTACTGGGATTCAGTCCCAGTCCGGCCGACATGATGGCCTTTTCAATATCCTCCAGGGCCGACTTGTCAAAAGGCTGGACCGTGAGCAGCCGCGATTC
Organism: Fodinibius sediminis; assembly: GCF_900182555.1. GTDB lineage: Bacteria > Bacteroidota > Rhodothermia > Balneolales > Balneolaceae > Fodinibius > Fodinibius sediminis. The sequence continues at coordinate 251,734 of NZ_FXTH01000006.1, forward strand.
AGGAGCACTCACGTTGGCCAGCTGGTTCAGCGGCGTCTGGGATCCATAATAATCAACCTTGATGCCATCCAGCAGTGCGGGCTGCGCTTTACCTGCCCGAACGTGGGAGAGTTCTTTTTTATAGTAGATGATGGCTTCATCCATCTTTTTTCCGGTACTGTCAATGATGCTCTGTAGCTCTGATGGTATCATAATAGATCAAACTTTAATTTTAATCACTTATGGTGCAGGTAAAAGATCAGAATGAATTTAAGAAATCTATGAATCTTCCCAAACTACCGTGGAGCCAATATTTTCCTTTCCGTTGAGAACTTTTTTAAGGTTGCCTACTATGTTCATATTGAACACGATGATGGGCGTCTCATTCTCGCGGCACAGCGTAAAGGCGGTGAGATCCATGATAGAGAGCCGGCGGTCGAGCACTTCTTCGCCGGTAATGGTCTGGAACTTCTGGGCATCCGGATTCTTTTCAGGGTCAGAGTCAAAAATACCGTCGACGCGGGTGCCTTTTAATATGACATCGGCTTCGACCTCGATGGCACGCAGAGAAGCTGCCGTATCGGTTGTAAAATAGGGGTTCCCGGTACCTGCGCCGAAGATGACAACCCGTCCCTTTTCCAGGTGACGGATGGCCCTGCGCCGTATATAGGGTTCGGCAATTTCTTCCATGCGGATAGCCGACATAAGGCGGGTGTGCACGCCCTTGCGTTCCAGGGCATCCTGGAGGGCCATGCTGTTGATCATGGTCGCCAGCATGCCCATGTAGTCGCCCTGCACCCGGTCCATGCCCTCGGTGGCTCCCTTGACGCCGCGGAAAATATTGCCGCCGCCGACGACCACGGAGACTTCATAACCTTCGTCATGGGCAGATTTGATCTCATCGGCGTATTGGGTCAGGATATCACCGTCAATGCCGTGTCCTTGTTCTCCCAACAGGGCTTCGCCGCTTATTTTGAGTAAAATTCGTTTGTACTTGTTGGCCACTGTATTAGAATCCCATTTTTATTGCTGTTGATAATTTACATAACCCGGTTTAAAATCAGGATCTCTTAAGCATAAAAAAAAGGCTACCGAATTGGTAGCCTTTTTTAAAGAATAGGGGTATTTACGACTTTTCGCCGAGCTGAAGCCGGTGAAAGGATTTCACCAGCGGCATATCGTTTTCTTTAAGGTATGCTTCCACCGACATGCTGTTGTCTTTGACAAATTTCTGTTCCAGCAGAACGCGTTCTTCATAGAAACGGCGCAACTTGCCCTGGGCTGCCTTCTCGGCGATCTCTTCAGACTTGCCTTCATTGAGCAGCTGCTCTTTGGCAATATCAAGTTCTTTTTCCACAACCGAGCTGTCGACTCCCTCTCTGTTGACGGCGATAGGGTTCATGGCGGCCACCTGCATAGCCACGTCTTTAGCGATATCATCATCAGAGATGTCGCCTTCGAATTCAACGACTACGCCGAGCTGGTTGCCGGGATGGATATAGGAAATAAACTGGCCATCTGTGGTAACGAACAGGGCACGGCTGAATTTTATTTTTTCGCCGATCTTTCCAACCATATCCTTTAGGTGATCGGCTACGGTAAGATCATCAAGTTTGATTTCCAGCAATTCATCCACGGAGTTAATCTCATTCTCATAAACGAGATCAAGAAATTCCTGAGCCCGGTTCTGGAAATCCTCATTGCGTGCTACAAAATCGGTTTCGCAGTTGATCTCAATAGCGGCGGCCCTGCTTCCGTCCTCGCTCAGGCGAGTGAGAATCAATCCCTGGTTGGCTTCGCGGTCGGCACGCTTTTCAGATAGTTTTTGTCCTTTTTTCCGAAGGATCTCAATGGCTTCATCAAAATCTCCGTCTGCTTCCTGGAGGGCTTTTTTGCAGTCCATCATGCCCGCCCCGGTTTGTTCACGCAGTTCTTTTACGTCTTTGGCAGAAATACTCATGTTGAGTTATGCTGTTTAAATTTTTGGTTGTGGATTAAATCAATAAAGGGTCATCTATTCTTCTTCGCCGGAAGAATCATCTGATTTTCTTTTTCGGCGAGAGCGGCGTTTTCCGGTGGCTTTTTTCTTTACCTTCACCTGTTCTTCCGCTTTCTGTGCCTCTTTGGCTGCCTGTTCCATCAGCTCCTCTTCATTCTGTGCTTCCCGTTCGGCATTTCCTTCGATAATAGCATCGGCGATGCTTGAAGCAATAAGCTGGATGGTTCTCGCGGAGTCGTCGTTGCAGGGAATGATGTAATCCGGGATATCGGGATCACTGTTGGTGTCTACCATGGCAACAATCGGAATATTAAGTTTCACCGCCTCATTGACGGCGATATCCTCCTTGATGGTGTCTACCACAAAAATAGCACCCGGCAGATGACCCATATTGGCGATGCCACCCAGGGTTTGCTCGAGTTTTTCGCGCTCACGGTCGAGCATCAGGGCTTCCTTCTTGGTCAGTTCATCGAAGGTGCCATCCTTGCTCATGCGGTCAATCTCTTCCATGCGCGAGATGCTTTTCTTGACCGTGGAAAAGTTGGTCAGCATGCCGCCCAGCCAGCGATGCGTGATATAGGGCATGCCACATCGTATGGCCTCCGTTTTGATGATATCCTGAGACTGTTTCTTGGTTCCCACAAAAAGAATGGTCTTTCCGGCACGGGAAAGCTTGGCTACTTCCTCCAGTGCTTCCTGGAAATATTTTTGCGTTTTCTTGAGGTCAATGATGTGAATCCCGTTGCGCTCCATGAAGATAAATTCCTTCATTTTGGGATTCCACCGGCGGGTAAGGTGTCCGAAATGGGCACCGGCTTTCAATAGTTTTTCTAAGTCGGGTGTACTAGGCATAGTTAGGGTGATTTGTGTTTGAGTTAGTCCTCTACGCAGGTCGTACCCGGCGCTAACCCCGGCGAAAAGCCGGAGCACTCGGCGCACTGAGTCGCTGCGTATGTGTGATTAGGAAATTGTGTTGTAAAGAAGAAAGCGGTATGCGTACAATATTAACGCTTGGAGAACTGGAATTTCTTACGAGCACCAGGTTGTCCGTACTTCTTGCGTTCAACCATACGGTCGTCGCGGGTTAGCAGGTCGTGCGATTTCAATACGCTGTGCCACTCTTCGTTATGATCATCGAGTGCGCGGGCGAGCGCATGCTGAATGGCTCCGGATTGTCCCGTAATGCCACCGCCGCGAACGGTTACCTTGATGTCGAACTGTCCGTTGGACTCAGTGACATCAAGTGGCAGCGAAGCAACGTTCTGATGTGCTTTCGTACTGAAGTATTCATCCAGCGATCGCTTGTTTACCTTAAATTCTCCCGATCCGGGTTTGATGTACAGCCGCGCCGTAGAGGTCTTTCTTCTTCCGATGAAATTTTTCTGTTCCATTCGTTATTAAAGCTCGATTTTTTCAGGTTGTTGTGCTTCTTGTTCATGTACTGGACCAGCATAGACCCTTAGATTTGTCATCAGCTTATTGGTAAGCTTGTTCTTGGGCAGCATTCCCTTTACCGCATTGGTAATCAGGAAGGAAGGATCATTGTCCAGCATCTCTTCTGCCGAAGTAAAGCGCTCCCCTCCGGGGTAGCCGGTATGACGAAAATATGCTTTTTGCTGCAATTTGTTGCCGCTCAGAGTAACCTTGCTGGCATTAATTACAACGACATTGTCACCGGTGTCCATGTGCGGGGTGAATTCGGGCTTGTGCTTGCCTCTCAGGTAAGTTGCCACCTTGGAAGCCACGCGTCCGAGGGCCTGTCCTTCAGCATCAACAAGAACCCATTTCTTTTCGATATCACTCGCTTTAGCAGAGTAGGTCTTGTAACTATTAGTATCCACAGTTAAAAATTGTTTAAAAATTGCTTTTGTATGAAGTCCCGTAAAATAGACTTCTTTTGAGCAATTTGCAATGATAAAATTAAGGGTACTGCTCTTTGTGGATACGGATGAATTCCCGGCGGTGAAGAAGGAGTCCGGACGTCATAGTAAAATGCGTCGTTATGAGTACATAAATCAACTTCTGTCTGCCTGGAATATGTTCCGGATCGTACCGGTTAAGGTTTCAAAGGCTTCATCTTTTGTCAGGTAGGCCGAGGCCCCGGCCCGCTGCATTTTGTGGGATACTTCTTTCTGGTCGTGCAGCGAAAGTCCAATTACCTGCACTTCGGGATATTCCTCAGAGAGTATCTCGGTGGCTTCAATACCATTCATAACAGGCATGTTGACATCCATGATAACGATATCCGGCTGCAGTTCTCTGGTCAGATCTACGGCTTCCCTGCCGTTGCCGGCTTCAGCTATAATAATAAGTTCATCCTGAACCTCTATGAGGTTGCGAAGTCCCCTTCGGACCATGTCATGATCGTCAACAAGCAGAATATCGATCTTTTCAGAGTGGACGGGGGGGGCTTCAGGCTCTGCGGGGGGCGTGAGCTCATTGCCCTGCAGCGCGGCAGCATCGGGCTGGTCTTTTTTTAAGGGGGCATAAATGACAGCCCGGGTGCCGGTTCCCGGCTCAGAGTGAATTTCAAAATCGCCGCCGATCCAGTCCATTCGTTCACGGATATTAAACAGGCCAAACCCCCCGTTGGCGTCCGGCTCGGGATCGTTGGCCCCGATTTCAAACCCCGTGCCCTCGTCTTCGACGGATACCCGTATATTTTTTTCCTGTCGAGAGACATTCACCCGGGCTTTTTTTACGCCGGCATGTTTTAAAACATTAAACAGTAATTCGCGAACGGACTGGTATACAAAAGTTTGGACCTCGTCAGTAAGGGGCATCTTTTCATCATCATAGGACAGCATTACCTCCATCTCATTTTTTTCCATCTTGTTGGCCACCCATTCCAGGCTGTCTTTTATCCCTTCCTGCTCGGAGCCGGGAGGCGGTTTAAGTTCGGTCATGAGCTCCCGGGTATAATTCAGGGCTTCATCGACTATACCGGTTGCCGTTGCAATTTCATCACTGGCCTCCCCGGATAGGTCCTCTGTTTGTATGTTCTGCAGGGATATTTTCCCTAGGGTGAGCATTTGGCCCAGGTTGTCATGGAGTTCCGAAGCCAGGCGCTGGCGCTCGTGTTCTTCGGTCTTGTTCAGGCGGGTGGTTAGGGACTGCAATTTTTTTTGATACGACTTCAATGCCCTCGTTCTTTTTTTGACGCGGTCTTCGAGGGTGTTTTTCAGCTCAATTAATTGTTGTTCTGCCTTCGACCGTTCGACATAGGCCCATGTTCTCTCGGCTGTTTCTTCGACGATGGCCATTTCCTGTTCCGTCCATTCACGTGCTTCGGCCTGGTGAACAGCAAGAATAGCCACCAGCTTATCATTTTTCACAAGGGGGACCCCAACTTTGGCTGCGGTTTCTATCTTGTTGTAATTCTTCTTGACTTTGCCGCTCAGTGCCGGGTCATCTGGTATGTTATTGGCAACGTAGGTATTACCGGACTTGAGCTGGTTCCACATCGAGGTCCCAAATTTATCCGAGAGGTGTTCTCCGGCTATGCTGGAAACCCCGCTGGTATAGTCACTTTTGATGATGAATTTTTGGTCTTCATCCTTATTATTAAGGTATATAACCCGGTTGACATCGAGGTAATCACCCAGCAGTTGCATGGCTTCCTCCAGTATTTTGTCCGGATTGTAGAGGGGGCGCAGTGTGTCATTGAGTTCCAGCAGAAAATGCTCTCTTTCTTCACGATGTTTCCGTTCCGTTATGTCAACAACATATTCCACCACTTCATCTTCATTGATGCGGCGCGGCGCAAATAATCCCCACCACCGCGATCCGTCCTTGCGGTAATACTCTTTTTCATATGCGTCGGTTGAGCCGGTGTCGTTGAGCTCTGCTATCGCTTTTTCAGATTTCGTATAGTATTCGTCGGGAGTAAATTCCTTCCAGCTTTTACCGATAGCTTCTTCATAGCCGAAGCCGCTCATTTGCAGAAAGGCTTGGTTTGTTTCGGTAAGGGTATAACGGGGACCCCAGAAGAGCACGCCAACCGTGTCAATTTCCAGGGCAGTTTGCAGCCGGTTCTTATGTTGCTGCAATTTCTGTTTCGTTTTTACTTGTTCGGTAACATCCTTAAAAAGAACAGCCACCCTGTGATCTGAAGGGGGGGCGATAGGAAAAGCATTCACATCGAAAATGCGCTCGAGGGGTTGGGAATAATCAGTGAACCGGACCGGTTCACCCGTCCTTGCCACTTCGCCGTATTGTTCGATCCAGTAATCTTCGATATCGGGCAGTACTTCTTTAACCCGCTTGCCTGCAACATCGCCGGCATCCAGCCCGGAGTGGGCTGAAAAGGCAGGGTTGACCTCCGCAAACCGGAAATCAACCGGCCTGCCGCTGACATCATACAGCATATCAAGGAGAAAAAAGCCTTCGTCCATCGACTCGAATAAACTTTTGTAGAGTTCCTCGCTCTTGCGAAGCTTGTGCTCGGTTCCCTTTTGTTTGGTAAGGTCGCGGGTGATGGTAGCAAAGTGAGTGGGGGTTCCGGTCTGGGGGTCATCAATTCTGAATATGGAGTATAAGACCGGTATTTTATTCCCGGTCTTTGCATGCTGGAAGTGCAGTTCACCAGACCAGGAGCCATTCTCAACTACCGATTTCAATACATGTTGTTCAACATATTCCCGTTCCTCCTCAACAAAGAATTCATGGACCGGAGTCTTTTGAGCCTCCTGCCAGTCCATGCCTATCAGCTGCAGGGCCGACTCATTGATAAAGAGCGGATTGCCCTCTGTGTCTGATACTCTGATGAAATGAGGCGAATTTTGTACAACCTGTGCCAGTAAACGTAAACGGGCTTTTTCATCTTGAAAGCTGGAACTCTCGTACAGCTGATCAAATTCCTGATTAATTGGTGCAAGAGCGGCTTTTGAAATGATGCCAGCCACGGTTCCTGTGCCAGAGAAAACGGGCGTGAAACGCAGGTTAAATAGGGCTGTGTCATCATCCTGTTCCCTGCCAACCGGGAGCTGAAGATTTTTCAGCTCCCGGGGAGCGCCTGTTTCCCGGGTCGCCTTCAGCTCAGATTTAATCTTTTCCCATAAGGCGGGCTGCGTCTTCTCCAGGGACGTACCCAGAATGGAAGGGTGTTTGTCGCCAAGAAGGTCTGTCCAGCGATCATTGTAAAGGAAGGTGAAGTCTGTCCCCCAAAAAACGGCCCGGGGGGTGTCGGCATGTAATATGATATCAACGGTGGCTTTTAGTTTCTCCGGCCACTGGCTGATGGAACCAAGTGATGTTTCACTCCATGCATGGCCGCGAAATTGCTCGGCCATCGTTCCCTTGCCGACTGGCCAGGGAAAACTGCCTGTACACATAATGTTTGCTGAGTTATTATTGCTGGTTGTAGCCTTTCCAACCCTTTTTATTCTAAAATATTGCCTGACCTTTGAAGATGAATAGCGCTTATTTTAGAAGAGTTTGCAGGGCCTTTGTTATCCTATTCCCACGGCCAGCAGCGATAGCATCCGTTATATTATATTAATGGAATTCGGTTGTAAAATGTTCCACCTCCCGGGGGATTGTTTGTAACCCCATGAAATAGATTTGTTTAGGGTCCTCGTAGAAAGAATATAAATCCAGATCGGAATAAGATATTCTGGAAAATAAATAGTAACTTTCGTGCAGGAAAAAACAAGCATTTAAGAATAGAACTACGGATTAACCTAAATACTTTAGAACCGATGAGCACCCAGAATAAATTTCAAAATACGAAAATCGAATTCGATACCGGTTCCGGAAAAGCTCAGCTTTTCAGTCTGAAAAAGTTGGAAGAGCTTGGATATGATAGCATAAGCAAACTCCCTTTTACGATACGAATTTTACTTGAGTCGGTACTGAGAGAGCATGATGATTTCATTATTACCGACAAGGATATCGAACTGTTGGCAAACTATAATGCAAAAGATCCGAAAGGAGAAATTCCATACAAGCCTTCGCGGGTGGTATTGCAGGACTTTACCGGGGTGCCCGCAGTCGTTGATCTTGCCGCCCTCCGGTCGGCCATGAAGCGGATGGGGGGGAATCCGACCTCCATCAATCCGCAGGTGCCTGTGGACCTGGTGATTGACCACTCGGTACAGGTCGATGAGTTTGGCCAGGACTATGCGTTCATGCACAATGTGGAAAAGGAATTTGAACGTAACCGCGAGCGCTATGAATTTTTGAAATGGGGACAGAAGGCCTTTGACAATTTTCGGGTGGTGCCACCGGGACGCGGTATTGTGCACCAGGTGAACCTCGAATACCTTGCACAGGGCGTATTCAGCCGGGAGGAAGAAGACGGATCGACCGTAGTATTTCCCGATACGCTTGTCGGTACCGACTCACATACGACCATGATCAACGGTCTCGGAATTTTAGGCTGGGGCGTTGGTGGTATTGAAGCGGAAGCAGCCATGCTGGGACAGCCGATTCACATGCTGGTTCCTGAAGTAGTGGGCATGAAGCTCACCGGAAAGCTTCGCGAAGGTATTACAGCTACCGACCTGACGCTGACGGTAACCCAGATGCTGCGTCGCCATGGTGTTGTGGGCAAGTTTGTTGAATTTTATGGTGATGGGCTGGAGAACATGAGTCTGCCCGACCGCGCCACGATCGCTAATATGTCACCTGAGTACGGGGCTACCATGGGCTTCTTCCCGATGGACAGCGAGTCGATGCGGTATTTGAGACGTACCGGCCGTTCAGAGGAGCAAGTCCAGTTGATTGAAAACTATATGCGGGCGCAGGGGCTCTTCCACACTGCCGATACTCCCGATCCGGTGTACAGTGACACCCTGGAACTTGATCTTGGTGAAGTGGAGACATCGCTTGCAGGACCAAAGCTGCCGCATGATCGTATCACGCTGCCCAATATGAAGAAGACGTTTGAGAGCAGCCTTACCAGTGATGATCCGACGATGGGCTTCAACCTTGGCCAGGAAAAGCTGGCCAACAAGGGAATCTTCAAGAATGGACAGGAAATAGAGATGACGCACGGAGACGTGGTTATCGCGGCTATTACGTCCTGCACCAACACCTCAAACCCAAGCGTGATGCTGGGTGCCGGTATTGTGGCAAAGAAAGCGATCGAAAAAGGACTGAAAGTACCCCCTTACGTTAAGACATCCCTGGCCCCCGGATCGCGTGTGGTAACAGACTATCTTGAGGAGGCAGGTCTTACGGACTATATGGATCAGCTGGGCTTCAACCTGGTGGGTTATGGATGTACAACCTGTATTGGTAACTCGGGTCCCCTGCCGCCGGCCGTAGAGGCAGCAGTCAAAGAGGGCGACCTTATTGTAGCCGGTGTGCTCTCGGGCAACCGGAACTTCGAGGGACGAATTCATCCCTGGGTCAAGGCCAATTACCTGGCTTCTCCGCCGCTGGTTGTAGCCTATGCCCTGGCTGGTACCGTGGATATTGACCTGGAGCACGAGCCGCTCGGACAGGACAAGGACGGCAACGATGTCTACCTGAAAGACATCTGGCCAACCTCTGAAGAGATTACTGAGCATCTCGACAGTGCTATTCGTCCGGAGCTTTTTGACAAGCAGTATGGCGACATTTTCAAATCCGAAGAATGGGATGCTATCCCCGTAGGCGGAGGCGAACTCTACGAATGGAAAGACGAGTCTACCTACATCCAGGAACCTCCCTTCTTTATAGATATGGGCGAGGATCCCGAGCCCATTAAGTCGATCGAAGGAGCACGGGCGCTGGTAAAAGTCGGTGACTCCATTACAACGGACCATATTTCACCGGCCGGCAACATCGGTATCAACACACCGGCTGGGGAGTACCTGATGGAGCATGACGTGGAACCGGCTGACTTTAACTCCTATGGTTCTCGTCGCGGAAATGACCGGGTGATGACTCGGGGAACCTTCGCCAATGTGCGCTTCAAGAACCAGCTGGCACCGGGAACGGAAGGGGGCTATACAACCTACTTCCCTGATGATGAGGTGACGACCATTTACGACGCCGCTACCCGTTATAAAGAGGATGGTACTCCGCTGGTGGCGCTGGCCGGTTCTCAGTATGGAACAGGCTCTTCGCGCGACTGGGCGGCCAAAGGCACTATTTTATTGGGTGTGGAAGCTGTGATTGCGACCTCTTACGAGCGCATCCACCGTTCCAACCTGGTAGGAATGGGTGTGCTGCCTCTGCAGTTCAAAGAGGGTGAATCGGCGGATACCCTGGGACTGGATGGATCTGAGACCTTTAGCATTGAGGTATCGGATGATCTGGAACCGCGACAGCTGGTGCCCGTAACGGCAACCAAGGAAAATGGCGAAACCATTTCTTTTGAAGCGGTTAACCGTATTGATACACCTGTTGAAATTGATTACTACCGCAACGGAGGTATCCTGCATTATGTGCTGCGTGACTACCACAAGGCAGATAAGAAGGAAAACTAATACCTGAATACAGGTAGGAAACAGTTATTTTAGAGCCCGGCCATAACTGGCCGGGCTTTTTTATTGATCGACGGCAGCTAAAAATAGGCCGAAGGAGGTGTATCGTTTATCAGTGTTAGATAATCCATCGCCGGAGGCCATGCATGGTAAAAAGCCGGGCCATCAGGGGTGCGAAAGGGGGAAGCAGCATCCAGGAAACAGTGGCGTTTCGCAGAGCCGGAAATGGGGCCTTCCGACCGAGCCGCATATTAAATTCACTGCGCGCGATGGCATTGTTCACCGCCTTTATTTGATCCTGCTGAAACCGGTACAGAAGATCGTTGCCGGGCAGGTCACAAATAAGAATGGTTCTGAGGCAATCAGCAAGTTGCCGGGCTCCCAGCCAGCCCAGGTTCATCCCCTGTCCGCCAATGGGGCTGACCACATGGGCGGCATCACCTGCCAGGATCAACCGATTCTGTACCATAGGCCGGGCTATTCGTTTCTGAACACCAAAGCTGCTGAGCATGAAGTGATCGGTGTGGGACAGGGAGTGAGAAATCCGTTGGCGGACCGCCTCTTCAATGATGGTTCGCCGGGGGGAGGAGTGGTAGCGCCCTGTTTTAACGACCCATCGTCGCCGGTTGTCGGGCAGGGGAAAGGATTCTATGAGACCCTCGTCGCAGAGAAAAACAGCGGCATCGGTTCCAAATTCCGTATTATCGGTGAAATCCCCCATCACATAGGTGTCAGGATAGGAATATCCCTCAAAAGGAATGCCGGCTTGCTGGCGAATAAAACTGTTCTTGCCGTCGCATCCGATCAGGTACTGTGCCCTCAGGGTATGTTCGCCCTCGGGGGTTCGATAGGTGAGGGTTACCTTGTTGTTACGGTCCTTGATGCCGGTCACCCTGGCTTTACGAATGATCGACTGGCTGTTCAGCCGGCGAAGCTCGTGTTCAAGCAGCTGTTCTGTCTGGCTTTGCGGCAGGGAAAGGATAAAATTAAAGGGAGGGGGGCATGAGTCGAAGGAAAGGGAACCCATTTTGCCGGTACTGGAGTAAGCATGTCCCTTTTTGATGCGAACACCCCGGGATATCAGTTGATCCGCCATGCCCAGATCTTTAAAAAGTTCAAGAGCAGGAGGATGTATGCCGAGCGACCGTGAATTACTGCTCGGTGCGGCTCGTTGTTCAAGGATCAGAGACGGGACACCGGCTTTTTGCAGGCAGATACCCAGGAAAAGTCCCACAGGGCCACCGCCCACAATCGCTACGGGAACGGTATGGGAGGGGGGGTCAGGCATGGTGATAGGTCAAGAGGAGTCGAAAGGGGAACAGTTTGCGTACCTGCCATCCCTTAGGGACGGTTTGCTTCAACTCGGTGAGGGTATAACTCCGTTCTATGGAGGTGAGTCCATCCCGGATAATAAAGGAATCTTGAAAAAGTGGCCGCGTCAGCAGGCTAAAAAGCAAATAAGCCAGATCACTGCGCCGAATATCATTGAAGATGACTTTGTGCGTACTCAGCTCTCGTGCTTCCGAAAGGGAGGTGCGGAGCTGCTCTTTGGACAGATGGTGAACCAGGTGGTTGGAAATAACAAAATCGTATTTTTTGCCTTCTCCGGCCAGTTTTTCTGCTGAACAGTTGAGAAACGATATATTATCAGGGTGTGATTGCTTACTTACGAAGTCAAAAGCACGCTTGTCCGTATCCACAGCAGTAATATGAAGGTCCAGCTTATCTCCGGCGGCCCATGTTGCCAGTTTGAGTGGAATATCTCCTCCGCCGAAGCCGATATCCAGCAAGCGAGCATGTCCTGCTGCCTGGAGGTAGGGACGCAATTCCTTCTGATAAATAGAGCGCCACTGGGAGAGAAGACCATTAATTTTTTTAAACTGCCGGTAAGTGTTTTCAAGCTTCAGCGGATGGCAGTCCGGTTCATCCATCCGCTCTTTACCGGTTCTATTGCGTGATGAAAGGAACAGCGGCATGAGGATCAGGCATTGGTTTTTGTTAGCAGGGCGCTTTCAATGGTGAGGCCGGGGCCGAAAGCCATCGCCAGGATGGATGCATGGGGGTTCTCCTGCGGCTGCTGCATCAGTTCGTCGAGGACAAAGAGAATGGTGGCACTGCTCATATTGCCGTAGTTGGCCAGAACGGTTCGCGAGGCTGCCAGCTGGTTGGTGGAAAGCTCAAAATTTTGCTCGATCTTGTCAAGGATAGCGCGCCCCCCGGGGTGTACTGCCCAGTGTTCGATGGCCCCCGGCTGACAGTCATATTGACTGAACAGCGGTTGAAGGGCACTTGCCAGGTTCGACTGGATGATTTCGGGCACATAGCTTGAAAGCATCATCTCAAAGCCGGTGTCGCCAATTGTCCAGGTCATCTCCTGCTCGGTCTTATGTGCGATGGAGGTAGAAAACTCATCGAATCGCAGGGCCGAACCGGTTGGGGGATGGCTGCTGATAATCATTCCTGCAGCACCGTCGGCAAAGACCGAAGCCGAAATAAGGTGGTCGGGTATGGTGGAGTCCTGCAGGTGAAGTGTACAGAGTTCCAGGCATACGACCAGTACTGTGGCATTCGGCTGAGATGCACAGAATGAACGGGCCATGCGCATGGCCGGGAAAGCAGCGAAACACCCCATGAAGCCGATATGGTAGCGGTCGGTCGTTGCCTCGAGCCCAAGTTGGTTGATAATTTCAAAACCGGGTTCAGGTGCAAAAAAACCCGTGCAGGAAACGGTTATGATATGAGTGATATCTGTTTTGTCAATCCGGGGGTTTTGGGCGATGGTTTTGCGCGCCGTTTCAACAAAAAGGGATTTGGCTACCTCGGTATAGATCTGGTTGCGGGTGCCGGTTGAAGGCATGGACAGGGAGCCGTCCGGCTGGAAAAACAGGCGTGCATCCCCGTTGGCTTCAAAGTCCCTGATGACCGTGTGTCTTTTTTTAATGCCGGATTTTGAATAGATCCGGTGGATGATGCGCTGGGTGATCTCCCGGTCTCCCAGATATTCTTTCATCTGATCGCGCAGAAACGTCTGTGCATAAGACTGCGGGGGGACAGCAGTAGCAATATTGTGTATGAAGGTTGACATCCAGCTGGGGTTAAGGAGGATTGACACGAAACTACTTAAATTTGAAACTAAATATCCCCAAATCCTAATTTGAATATCAGGGGGTTCGGTTAGGCAAACAGCCCCGGGTGAGCGAGTAAAATCGAACGTTATGAAGAATAGCGGCGATGGTGAGTCCGGCGATGAGTCCCATCCAAAGGCCCTGGGGACCAATGCCGCGTATGATGCCCAGATAGTAGCCCAGGGGCAGTCCGACCAGCCAGTAAGCAATAAAATTGACGACCATGGGAATCTTCGTGTCCTTGAGGCCGCGAAGAGCCCCGTAGCCGCTGACCTGGAGACCATCGGAAATTTGGAAAATAGCAGCCATATACAGCAGGCTGACAGCTACTTCCCGCACCGCCTCATCCTGTGTATAAATGCTGGTTATGAGGTCCGGGAAGAGGTACATGATGACCGCGGTCATGCACATGAAAAAGGTGGCAAGGGATATGCCGATATATCCGCGACGCCGGGCCTCGTGGATCTTGCCCTTGCCTATGGCATTGCCCACCCGCGTGGTGATGGCCGTGGACAGCCCGAAAGGAACCATGAATGTCATGGCTGCAAAGTTGATTGCAACCTGGTGACCGGCAACAGCGATGGTACTCAGTGATCCCATCAGCAGGCTGACCAGGGCAAACATGGTGACTTCCATCGTTGAGCTGAGACCGATGGGGACCCCCACGTGGAGCAATTCTTTGAGGTAGGTCCATTCCGGTTTTCGGAAGTTGGAAAAAATCTCAAACCGCTGGTATGGCCGATAGGTCATCGTGAACAAAAGCATCCCCAGGAACATCACAAAGCCGACAAGGGCCGAGGCGTAACCACAGCCTGCCGCACCCATCCGGGGAAAGCCGAGCTTCCCGTACATGAAAATGTAATTGCCACCGATATTTACTACCACTCCCAGGAGTGCAAAATACATGGCAGGACGGGTGACGGACATGCCTTCGTTAAAAAACCGGAGGGCCATGTATCCGCAAACGGCAAATACGCCCCAGGATATGGCATCCAAATATCCCTGTGCTATGGGAATGATGTCCGGAGTAACCTCCAGGAAGTGCATTACAAACGCTAAATTGCGGATCATAAAAAAGATGGGGATGGCCATAATCTGACTGAGCCAGAGCACCTGCCGTGCATTGACGCCGACTTCCTTAAAATTGCGGCCGCCTATGAGCTGGGCCACAACGGGAGTGACGGCCATCAGAATGCCGGCTGCAAGCATGATCAGGGGCATGAAAACGGCGCCTCCCACAGCTACGGCGGCAAGGTCCTGCGCAGACAGGTTGCCGGCCATTACGGTATCCACAAAGTTCATCGACATCTGCAGAAGCTGTGCAATGATGACAGGCAGACCTATTTTGAGAGTGAGGCTCGCTTCTTTGCGCAGATGGTGTTTTTCTGATCGTAGATACGAAAGCACGATTGGGTTTTTCAGCTAACTTGTCAGGGAGCGCTAATGGTACGAAAACTGCGGCGTAAAAGATAGGGGGGCGGAATTATTATCCCTGCTTCCGGGGCAACTTAATGACAAAGGTGGTGCCTTCGCCTTCCACCGAGGCAAAAGAGATGCTGCCATCGTGGGCTTCGATAATTTTTTTGCAGATCGCCAGCCCGAGACCAGTGCCCCCGGATTTTGTGGAGAAGCTGGGGACAAAGATATCGCTGCGGTTTTCTTCGGGGATGCCACGGCCGTTATCCTCAATTTCAATAAAGGCGTTATTTTGCTCACGGTAAAGGGTAAGTGAAATAGTACCCTCCTTATCCATCGCTTCGTAGGCATTTTTCACCAAGTTGATGAACACCCTTTTCAGATCGTCAGCGATGCCGCGTATCTCCACGGGTTGGTCGGGAATGTCAAGGGTTATGTTCAGCTGCCGGTCGTGTTCATACAGCTGAACCACGGATGTTAACACCTCCCCGAGATCTATGACAGTAAAATCTTTTTCAATAGGCTGGGAAAACTTGGAGAAATCGGATGCGATGTTGCTGAGCGACTGTATTTGCTCTATGAGATTTCCGGTAATTTTTTGAATGTGTTTTTTAAGTTCCTGCCCCTCGTATTTATCCGTTTTAAGCTGTCGTTCCAGATGCTGAACGTTAAGCTTCATCGGGGTGAGAGGATTTTTGATTTCATGAGCTACCTGCTGGGCCATCTCTTTCCAGGCTGCTTCCCGTTCAGCTTCCGCCAGTTCTTTTTGCAGTTTTTTAAGTTTAAAGACCATCTGGTTGTAGGCCTCGGCCAAATTTCCAATTTCGTCTTTGCTGGTAACCGGGATGGTGGTATCCAGGTCGCCCCCGGAGATTTGGTTGAGTCCCCGCTGGATGTGGGTTAGCGGGCGTGTTAATGATTTGGAAATGAATACCGAGCCCAGAATAAACAACCCAAATACCAGCAGGTAGGTTAAAATGAGGTAGCTGGTGGTCTCCAGGAGCTGCTGGTCATACTTTGGAGATTCCAGAAAGGTCGGAATGGCGATTGTTGCTACCGTTTCGCCCTGGTTATTAAGGATTGAGCGATAGCCGATGAGCAGCGACTGTCCGGCCAGGTTCACGTTTGAGTAAGCATCACGCTGCTGGCGGACGTACAGCTGGTTGTAAATTTCAAACGGCAGTGCCGCGGGCAGAAGATGCTGCTGAAAAATCTGGGGCGTGGTTGTTGCCCGGACCCGATGACCATTTGGGGCTTGGTTGTCGTTATACAGAGTGGCATCCACATTCCAGGGGGTGGCCAGTGATTCCAGCGAAAGGGATGCATCCAGATTGTTGCTGCTGAAGGTACGCTGGTTCGCTTCGATGGAAGTGGCCAGCTGCCGGAGTTTATCGAACAGTTCCTGCCGTACGATTTCCCGGTTCTGTTGTTTGATGGCATAGTGAGAGGTGCCTATCAGAAAACCCAGAAAAATGAGGGTAGCCAGCAGGAAACTGTCAAGGATGCGATCCTGGAATCGTTTATTTTCACCCAAAAATGGGATGCGCCCCCGGCTGACCAGCTGGATGAGAAGGGCAAACAGGCATCCGGCAATGAGCAGGGTAAAACTAAACCGGAAGAAAGAGAACAGGATTACGCGGTACTCAGCCAGCGTAGTACTTATCTTGATGATGGTATCATCCGATTCCTTCTTTAGCAGCATGCGGTATATAGAGTCGCTGGCCCGGTTGTTATAGTACATTACCGAATCGGTGTTCGTTTGCCCGAAATCAGGACTGTCCAGCTGTTGATAGTTGGGGAAATAGCCTGTAAACCCTTTGTGGGTTGTATTAACAAGGTTGCCGTCCTCATACCGCTGCATAAGGTAGGCATTATTCCAGTCTTCGTAGGTCAGGGAGGCCATGACCGCCCGAAGGGGCTTGTTGAACTGGGGCCGTTCCTTATATACGGAGCAGAGGATCCAGGCCAGGGGAGTGTATTCCGAGGAGCCAAAGATCGGAATCCAGCCCCGGTAGAAGGTCTGGTAGTCCTGTTGGTTGATCAGGTTCGGCTGCTGCACGATTGGCCGGATGGTAGACTTGGTGATCTGCTGGATCTCGGTTACCAGCTCCAGGGCAGAAATATTAAAGATGTTGGTCCAGTCAGGAGAGTTTAAATTGGTTGAGTAGTCGGCGATGAGTTCTTGAGAATTACTGACGAGCTGAAGATCGAAAGAGTAGACATTCAGCTTGGGGTCCAGGAAACGCTGGATGACTTCAGTGAAACGGGCCTGCAACGCCGACCGGTTTTCCTGAATATCCTCATAAGTGATGGAATTAAATTCCCCTTCCAGTGTAGTCAGAAGCTGTTCTGTCAACTCATTGGCCTGGCTGTCCTCTTCCTGGGCATATTCCCTGGCTGTTTGCATCAGTTCGGCATCCAGATGGTTAAGATAGGCCTGGTAGAACATCGGCATGCTGATGGCGGCGATAAGAATACTCCCGAGAACGACTTTCCGCAATGGGGAAAGGGAAGCGATCCATGCGATATTGCGGGCATACCCCAGGGCCATGCCTGTAATGATGATGAAACTGCAGGTGCCTGTCAGAAATAACCAGTTCAGCACGGCCTGGTCGTAGATAAACAGCTGGGAAATAAAAAGACTGATAAAGAACGATATTGACAGTACGGAAGCTGAGAGCTTGACCTGGTGATGCGTGGTGCGGAAGAGCAGCAGATTGAGAGAAATAAGGAGGTTCCCAAGGGCAAAAATACTCAACCCCACGATTAGATAAAGTACAATTGTGCGCCAGTAGGGAAAAATACGGAGGTCCAGGAGGGGGATATTACTGACGACCGTCTGCTGATAAATCCAGTCGAACACGACTGGAAGGGTGACGGCATTGATGATGCCAACCAAACTGGCGAGGACCATTGTGCCCAGGTACGAATGCGCACTGATACTGCGGTTAAAGAACGGCATCTTTCGTGTAAAGGCAATGGATGCAAGCAGTGCAAAGGTGGCATGGGCAAAGGTATCACTCAGATGTACAACTGTCTGGGTCCACGAGGGTGTGGCCCCTGAAGCCTCCGTGAGTGCAAGCATCCAATAGGAAAGGAGGTCATAATGGGTGAAGATAAGCCAGCCAAGGCCAATGAAAACAAGCTGAATGAACAGGCTGGCCCACCAGCTGATATAATCGATGGCAGCAAAGAAAAAAGAGATGAGAACGACAACGCAAAATACGGCAAATATCGAGCGCCAGAAGCGGCTATCCTGTATCCATTCTGCTTCCTTTTGTTGAAATTTGTCAGCACTGGCATACACGACACCCACCGAATCACCGGCGAGGTTGGTGAGCGGGTGTGCCGCGGTGAAATCTTCCGGGGGGGGACTGAAAAGACTGAAATCGAGCAGATAGGAATTTTCCGACGAACGACCGGAATGGAACAGGTTGAACTCACTTTGATCACCGATGGCCAGGGGGTTGCTCTGTTCAACGCGATAGCTGGTGAAAAGACGGTACCATACGGTCTTTTCATCACGCTTGATGCTGAATGGGACATGGCATTCCCAGTAGATGATGTTATTCTTCTTGCGCAGCAAAACCTGTGGCTCACGCGAATTATTAAAAGGGTCTTCCGATGTACGGTTATCCAGTGCAAAGCCTTTCCATACAACAGGTTTCTTGCTTTGGTACAGTGAAATGCTCCAGAAGTCGGAATAGGGCTCCAGGGCGTTATAGAGTTCGGAGGTGGCACTGTTGTTCAGCAACAGGGGCTGCAGGGCCAGCGACAGTTCCTCGGAACGGTCGAGCAGCCGCTGCTGCTTCTCACTGAACGTTTCAGCGGCATTGGCCAGTTCCTGCTGCACCAGCTGCCGGTTGCCGGACTGCGATGGTTTTACGGCATACCGCCATCCTTCAAGAGCAAGAAGAAGCACCAGCAGTGCTATCAGGGTCGCTCCCAACAGGTAATACAAGCGACGTTTATCCAGAGAATATTCCATGTAAAAATTATCGATTCATCAGACATAATGAATATGAATCGAATTTAAGGTTCAATCAAGTTGGGAATGTCAGAAGGTGAAGCCCCCTGGAGGATGCCGATAATAGCGTTGGCCGCCAGCATGCCGATAGCTTCCCGCGTTTTGTGGCTGGCACTGGCTATATGAGGCGTCAGAAGACAACGGGGCGCGGTCTTTAGCCGGGGATGTACCTCGGGTTCTTTTTCAAAAACATCGATACCGGCTCCTCCAATCTTCCCTTCATGCAGGGCCTCGGCAAGGGCGGCTTCATCCACAACCGGGCCCCGGGCCGTGTTGATCAGGATGGTATCCTCGCCCATTATCGAGAGAATGCGGTTGTCTATCAAATGGGTTGTTTCTTCGGTAAGCGGGCAGTGGAGCGTTAGCACGTCGGCGCGGCGGGCCAGATCGGCAACCTCTTCACAGTATTCCGCACTCAGGGGGTCCTCGATATCCGCTGCAAGCCGACTCCGGTTGTGATACAGAATCTCCATGCCCAGCGCCCGGGCCCGCCGCGCCACCGCCTGCCCGATACGTCCCATTCCAATAATGCCGAGCCTGCTGCCCTGCAGCTCCATGCCCAGGAATCCAAGTGGGTCCCAGCCGTCGAAGTTTCCGTCCTGCAGGTGGCGTTGGGCCTCGTAAAGCCGCCTGCCTACAGCCAGCATCAGGGCCATCGTGAACTCTGCGCAGGAGTCGCTGAGTACCCCGGGGGTGTTGGCTACGTGCACGTTTTGCCTGTGGGCCGCTTCCACGTCAATATTGTTATAGCCGACCGCATGGTTGGCTATAATTTTAAGGTTCTTGCCGGCATTGATAACGTCTACGGTGACGGGGTTGGAAAGCATCGGCAGAAGAGCGTCATACTCAGGGATGGCGTCGATAAGGGCCTGTTCATCGTTGTAGGTTCCGCGCTCGCCAACCTCTACCTCGAAATGTTCTTTGAGGGTGTCAATGACAGAGGGAATGATAGGTTCGGTAACCAGTACACGCTTGTTCATGAATCAGAGAGAATATTTTTGGCCGTTAATGGTAGCTGTTGAGTATTCTTTGAGTTCTTCCGGTTTCAACTTGTCGTAGATAAAAGAAAAAGGGACCAGGGCCTGTGTACACATGCGATCGGCGTTGCGCCAGGCCGAAAGCTCAATAATCAGTGTCTGACCTGCAATGCGATGGTCGATCGAGGCCAGGTGCGTACAGCCATCGGCCAGGCTTCCGGAGATCAGCAGTGCTTCACGGGATTTGACCGTGACCTGTCTGACCGAGTCGACATAAACCTTTCCATTCTGATGCGGTGTTGTTTCGGGATCTTTCAGTTCTACCAGGTCAGGGTAGGCCGGTTTCCCATCATCCGTCTGCTGCTTGTGCTCGGAAGAGGCACAGCCGCCGAGAAGGATAAGCGATAGGGCTGAAAACAGGTAAAATTTGAGCATCAATCAAGAATTATCCTGGATTTTCTGCACCGGGGCATCATTCCACATCCGTTCAAGGCCATAGTATTCGCGCAGCTCTTCCTTGAAAATATGCACAACCACATTGACATAGTCGAGGATAACCCAGCGCCGGCTTTCGAGTCCTTCTTCTTTCCAGGGTTTCTCGCCCAGCCTCTCACGGGTTTCCTTGACAACGTTGTTGGCGATGGCTTTGATCTGGACATCTGTCGAGGCATGACATACCACGAATTTATCGGTCAGGGTGGTGAGTGCATGGACATCCAGCACTGTAATATCTTCGGCCTTGCGGTCGAGCATGGCATCAGTGATGACCTCGATAAGCTTGTCCGAGTCGGCCGTTTTAGTGTTGTCAACGCTTATAAATTGTTGGTCCTCTTGAGGAGACGTATTGTTCATAGAAATTTAGTTGAGTGTTAGAGATTTGTAATCGGATCCGATTACAACGGTTGCATCGAGATAAAAATCCTCGGATGCTTCTATAAAAACATTTTCGGGATCTATTCCCAGTGCATCAGCTACCCGCTGTGCATTCTTGGGATCTCTGGTGCGGGCAATGACGACGGTCTCGGTCATGTCAAAGTTTTTAAAGTTGCCGGTTTCCACAACATCGAAGCCGTTTTTACGGAGGGCAGAGGTAAAGGTGTTGGCAAGCCCCGGTACGCCGCACCCATTGAGCACTTCAAGCTGGATGATTTTGCCAATGAGCTTGGAATTTTCCTCTGTACGCTGGTTTTCTATGCGGGGATAAACAAGCCGGGTGAAAAGCCCGAACAGCAACAATACCAGCAGCAGGCTGAGAAAACCGATGGCAGCATTGAGAGCAAACGAGTTAGATTCCTTGTTGCTTGAAGTCATGCGGTACAGCCCGGATCAATCAAAAATATTATGCCTTGAATAGAAAGGGTTGTAATGGCTGCCGCCCATGCCCCAGGGGTTCATTCCGTAGTAATTGTCAGGCATTTGCTGCACCTGAATGCGGATATTGCTTTTCTCACTGATCTGGTAGCTGAGCTCGGCATTGCGCAGCAAAAATTCGGTATTCATCCCGTTGCCATTCGACATAAAGCTGTTGCCGAAAGGAGAGTGCAAGAGGGAGAGGTCTACCCGGCCGGTCAGTTTATCGGTGAAGAAAAAGTGCATGGTGTTGGTATAGGCGTTCATATTTTGCATCTGCCCGCCAGCGCTTCCAAACATCATGGAATAGGAATGATCCATCTGCATGTTAAACAAATTCCCCAGGTTGGCTCCCTCGCTTGGATCCTGTTTTTTGATAACGGGCCCCATCAGTTCCGTGCTGTTATGGGTATCTTTTCGAAGCTGAGCATGTGCCAACGACTGGATGCCGATTGTCAGTGTCAAGAATGCACCCAGAAATGAGAGAAGTGATGTTTTTTTCATAATGCAAGATCCCAGATTAATTAAACTCATAAGGCTTGGTATAACGCATTGACCCTGTGGTTAAGTATAATAAAGTATCAATCTATAAGAAAGGGTTTTGAGGTCGTTTTTACGGGGGGGCAGCCCCGGCGGCCCGGCAGGTATTCTTCCTCGTTGGGAGGGGCATGCTAACGGTGCGGAGGTGGAGGGATTCGAACCCCCGGAACCGTAAAAACGGCTCAACGGTTTTCGAGACCGCCCCATTCGACCGCTCTGGCACACCTCCGTAGAAATTTTGAACTTGTCCTGCGGGTGAAAAAAGAGTATATTTGAAAGCTTTGAATTTAATAAAAATACGGGTTAATAAAACCAATTAAAAGGCAATAGTTCGCTAATGAAACTAACCGACTTTAAGTTTGAGACAGATGATTTTAATGTTCCCGAGGAACCGGTAGAGCCGCGCGATGCCTCGAAGCTGATGGTTCTGGATCGCGAAGATGAGAGCATTACCCATAAAAAGTTTTCGGATATCCACGAGTATTTAAATGAGGGTGATGTCCTTATCTATAATGATACCAAGGTGTTTCCTGCGCGGCTGAAGGGCAAGAAGGAGAAGACGGATGCCGATATTGAAGTCTTTTTGCTGCGTGAGCTGGTTCCTGAAAATATGCTTTGGGACGTGCTTGTAGAGCCCGCAAGAAAAATCCGTATTGGCAATAAGCTGTATTTTGGTCCCAACCTGATGGCGGAGGTAATCGACAATACGACCTCGCGCGGACGCACCATCCGCTTTTTGTTTGAAGGGACCAACGAAGAGCTTTACAAGCTTCTCGATGAGATAGGAGAGATGCCGCTGCCCCCTTATATCGAACGGGAGGCGCGGGAAGAGGACAAGGAGCAGTACCAGACTATTTTTGCCAAGGAGCGCGGATCGGTTGCGGCTCCTTTTGCAGCCATGCACTTTACGCATGAACTGGTCGAAAAGCTGGAAGACAAGGGCGTGGAAGTGCTGCCCATCACCCTGCATATCGGCTGGGGAACGTTCCGGCCGGTAGAGGTGGAGGATCTGACCAAGCACCGGATGGATTCCGAGAACTATCATATCTCCAAAGAGACATCCGACAAGATCAACAAAGCCCTGGCGAGCAGGGATAACAAGGTGGTTGGATGTGGTACTACGGCTGTGCGAACAATCGAGACGAGCATCACGGCAAGCGGTATTTCCAAGCCGGGCACGGGCTGGACCGACAAGTTTATATATCCTCCCTACGATTTCAAGATTACCGAAGGTGTGATCACTAATTTCCACCGGCCCGAGTCAACCATGCTTATGCTGGGTGCGGCTTTCGGCGGCTATGATTTTGTCATGAGAGCTTATGAGGAGGCAAAGGAGAATGACTACCGTTTCTTCGGATTTGGAGATTCAATGCTGATCATCTAGATGGCGGACCCAAAAGCACTTATTATTCCAGCAGCCGGGTCGGGCAGCCGTATGCGGAAGGAGACTCCAAAGCCTTATTTGATGCTCGAGGGTTGTACTATTCTGGAGCGTACCATAAGCGCTTTCATTCCGCTTGCGTCGCTGCGGCAGGTCGTTGTGGCGACCTCGGAGGCTTTGTTGGAGGATACCCGGGATCTTTTGAAAACGATCCTTCCAGATCATATTGACGGCTTGGCAGTGGTCGGCGGAGCCGAGCGGCAGCATTCGATCCGCAATGCCCTGGACCAAATTGCTGATGAAGCAGAGCTTGTGCTGGTCCATGACGCCGTCCGTCCATTTGTGGAACACAGGCATATAGAGGCATGTTGTCAGGCAGCTTCAGAGGTGGGCGCCGCTCTTCTGGGCGTTCCCTCGCGAGACACCATAAAGCATCTTGACGACCAGCATATGGTCAGGGAGACACCGCCGCGATCCCAGATGTGGCAGGCCCAGACGCCGCAGATTTTTAAGAAAGAACTGTTGACGGAAGCCTACAGGCGTGCTGAAGAAGAGGATTTTACGGCTACCGATGACGCTTCTCTCATCGAACGTATGGGGCATCCGGTAAAAATGGTTGAAGGGGGGCGCATGAACATCAAGCTTACCTATCCTGTGGACCTGGAACTGGCGAGTTTACTCATAGCAAAAAACAGAAAATGACCATGCGTATCGGTTACGGATATGATGTCCATTGTCTCGAAAAGGGGCGGCCCCTGATTCTGGGAGGCGTGGAGGTTCCCCACACAAAGGGCCTGCAGGGGCATTCTGATGCTGATGTGCTTCTTCACGCTATCTCCGATGCCCTCCTTGGGGCCTGTGCGCTGGGCGATATCGGTCAGCATTTTCCCGATACGGATGAGCAGTATGCAGGGGCCGACAGTCGCAACCTCCTGCGGGAAGTTGTTGCAATGGTCAGGGCAAGGGGATATGAAGTAGCTAATATTGATGCGACTGTGGTGGCGGAAAAGCCGAAGCTGGCTCCCTATGTGATGCGGATACGCCAGAACATCGCCGATGACCTCCAGGTAGACCGCTCGCAGGTATCGGTCAAGGCAACGACATCCGAAGCCATGGGATTTGAAGGAGAAGAACGGGGAATGTCGGCGCGTGCCGTCGCCCTGTTGATACAAGAGAAGGTATGATTGAACAGTTTACGCAGGAGCTTATTCAACTGATCAAGACACTGCCCCCGGCAAGTATCTACCTGGTGTTTCTTGCCATTGCCTACCTGGAGAACGTCATCCCTCCCATCCCGGGCGACGTTCTTGTGGCCTTCGGGGGGTATCTGGCCGCAGAGTCGGTAGTCGGGGTGGTCCCCGTGCTGATATTGACAACGGTGGCTTCTGTCTTTGGGTTCATGACGATGTACTGGATCGGTCACCGCTGGGGCGAGCAGATAGAGCAAAAGCAGAAAGGGGTGCGTGTACTTCGGTATATCCCCGTGGAATATCTCAACAAGGTGCGCTCCTGGATGCAGAAGTGGGGCATGGGAGTGGTGCTGGCCAACCGTTTCCTGGCCGGAACGCGATCGGTCATCTCCCTGGCCGCCGGTCTTGGTCACACGCGCATCAGCTCCACTATTCTGTGTTCAACCATAAGTTCTGTTTTGTGGAACGGTATTTTGCTCGGTTTTGGATGGGTCGTGCACGAGAACTGGCGATTGATTGGAGAATATCTTTCGATTTATGGAAAAGTGATCCTTGGTGTTGTCGTCCTGTATGCGCTGATACGAATTGGAATTCATTATTACAGAAAATAGGCGGTGATTTTATGGTTGCCGGCGCGGTGATGAAAAAAAGAAAAATTATTGTCTTTGATTGTTGACAAAAATAAAAACTGTGCTTAGCTTTCGAGTCTTTCGGCAGGAGGCTGAAATGTAAACCCGTGCGTTGGGTAAGCAGGCAGATATTTTGTCTCGATAAGCCGGTGTAGCTCAGCGGTAGAGCAACGGTTTTGTAAACCGTTGGTCGTCGGTTCGATTCCGGCCACCGGCTCATATAGCGCATCGGGAGGTTGCTTGTGAGTGCAAGCGCAAATGCCGATACTTGACATATTGAACTCATTTGGGGGGATACCAAAGTGGCCAACTGGGGCAGACTGTAAATCTGTTGTCGTGAGACTTCGCAGGTTCGAATCCTGCTCCCCCCACAACGCTAAGTTCCAACAGGCAGCCATTCATTGCAGTTGTTATGAGGCTCTGATTTGGGGTTTAGGACAAGCGGGCGTAACTCAATTGGTAGAGTGTCACCCTTCCAAGGTGAATGTTGCCGGTTCGACTCCGGTCGCCCGCTCATCCCGCTGGGATATGCACCAAGCCGTTATAGCTCAGGGGTAGAGCACTTCCATGGTAAGGAAGGGGTCGTCGGTTCAATTCCGACTAACGGCTCACGAAGTGCTGCAATAAACATCGATGTGATTGTAACATTTAACTGTAAACACTGTACTCATGGCAAAAGAGACATATCAGCGAACGAAGCCACATGTAAATATAGGAACGATTGGTCACGTGGACCACGGGAAGACGACCACGACGGCGGCGATCACGACGGTGATGGCCAAGCACTACGGCGGGGTTGCCAAGCA